>NZ_CP109781.1:1195000-2054607 GCF_025908475.1 Brucella sp. MAB-22
GCATTTGGTGGATGCCTTGGCATGCACAGGCGATGAAGGACGTGATACGCTGCGATAAGCGTCGGGGAGGTGCGAATACCCTTTGATCCGACGATTTCCGAATGGGGCAACCCACCTTAGATAGCTAGAAAATTTGAATTGTTGGAGTGAAACTGCATGGGTGAGAGCCCATACAGACCGCTAGGTCGTCGGTTCGAATGAACCGCCCCTGCGGAGCGAAGCAGCGCAAGCTGCGACAGCGTGAGCAAGAACAGTTCAACTTTCTAGTTATCGTAATAAGGTATCTACACCTGAATACATAGGGTGTTAGAAGCGAACCTGGGGAACTGAAACATCTAAGTACCCAGAGGAAAGGACATCAAACGAGACTCCGCTAGTAGTGGCGAGCGAACGCGGACCAGGCCAGTGGCAATAGGGAATAAAGTGGAAGAACCTGGAAAGGTTTGCCGAAGTGGGTGATAGCCCCGTACACGTAGAACACCTGTTGTCCTTGAGTAGGGCGGGACACGTGAAATCCTGTCTGAACATGGGTCGACCACGATCCAAGCCTAAGTACTCGTGCATGACCGATAGCGAACCAGTACCGTGAGGGAAAGGTGAAAAGCACCCCGACGAGGGGAGTGAAACAGTACCTGAAACCGGATGCCTACAAACAGTTGGAGCCCAAGGTTCGTCCTGGGTGACAGCGTACCTTTTGTATAATGGGTCAGCGACTTAGTGTATCGAGCAAGCTTAAGCCGGTAGGTGTAGGCGCAGCGAAAGCGAGTCTGAACAGGGCGTTCAGTTCGATGCATTAGACCCGAAACCAAGTGATCTAGCCATGAGCAGGTTGAAGGTACGGTAACACGTACTGGAGGACCGAACCCATATCTGTTGCAATAGATCGGGATGACTTGTGGCTAGGGGTGAAAGGCCAATCAAACTTGGAGATAGCTGGTTCTCCGCGAAATCTATTTAGGTAGAGCGTCCAGCGAATACCCCCGGGGGTAGAGCACTGAATGGGCTATGGGGACTCACCGTCTTACTGATCCTAATCAAACTCCGAATACCGGGGAGTACTACTGGGCAGACACACGGCGGGTGCTAACGTCCGTCGTGGAGAGGGCAACAACCCTGACCACCATCTAAGGTCCCTAAGTTATGGCTAAGTGGGAAAGGATGTGAGGATCCCAAAACAACCAGGATGTTGGCTTAGAAGCAGCCATCATTTAAAGAAAGCGTAACAGCTCACTGGTCTAAATAAGGGTCTTTGCGCCGAAAATGTACCGGGGCTAAAGCCATACACCGAAGCTGTGGATGCACATTTGTGCGTGGTAGCGGAGCGTTCCGTAAGCCTGTGAAGGGACAGTCGTGAGACATCCTGGAGGTATCGGAAGTGAGAATGCTGACATGAGTAACGATAAAGGGAGTGAGAGACTCCCTCGCCGAAAGTCCAAGGGTTCCTGCTTAAAGTTAATCTGAGCAGGGTTAGCCGGCCCCTAAGGCGAGGCCGAAAGGCGTAGTCGATGGGAACCACGTTAATATTCGTGGGCCTGCAGGTAGTGACGGATCGCGTGTGTTGTACATTCTTATTGGATTGAATGTGCAGCGAAGCGGTTCCAGGAAATAGCTCCTGCATATAGACCGTACCCTAAACCGACACTGGTGGACTGGTAGAGAATACCAAGGCGCTTGAGAGAACTGCGTTGAAGGAACTCGGCAAAATGCACGCGTAACTTCGGAAGAAGCGTGACCTCCATTTAGGCAACTAGGTGGGGGTGGCACAGACCAGGGGGTAGCGACTGTTTACCAAAAACACAGGGCTCTGCGAAGTCGCAAGACGACGTATAGGGTCTGACGCCTGCCCGGTGCTGGAAGGTTAAGAGGAGATGTGCAAGCATTGAATTGAAGCCCCAGTAAACGGCGGCCGTAACTATAACGGTCCTAAGGTAGCGAAATTCCTTGTCGGGTAAGTTCCGACCTGCACGAATGGCGTAACGACTTCCCCGCTGTCTCCAACGCAGACTCAGTGAAATTGAATTCCCCGTGAAGATGCGGGGTTCCTGCGGTTAGACGGAAAGACCCCGTGCACCTTTACTATAGCTTTACACTGGCATTCGTGTCGGCATGTGTAGGATAGGTGGTAGACTTTGAAGCAGTGGCGCCAGCCATTGTGGAGTCATCCTTGAAATACCACCCTTGCCTATATGGATGTCTAACTGCGGCCCGTTATCCGGGTCCAGGACCGTGTATGGTGGGTAGTTTGACTGGGGCGGTCGCCTCCTAAAGAGTAACGGAGGCGCGCGATGGTAGGCTCAGAACGGTCGGAAATCGTTCGTCGAGTGCAATGGCATAAGCCTGCCTGACTGCAAGACTGACAAGTCGAGCAGAGACGAAAGTCGGTCATAGTGATCCGGTGGTCCCGCGTGGAAGGGCCATCGCTCAACGGATAAAAGGTACGCCGGGGATAACAGGCTGATGACCCCCAAGAGTCCATATCGACGGGGTTGTTTGGCACCTCGATGTCGACTCATCGCATCCTGGGGCTGGAGCAGGTCCCAAGGGTATGGCTGTTCGCCATTTAAAGCGGTACGTGAGTTGGGTTCAGAACGTCGTGAGACAGTTCGGTCCCTATCTGCCGTGGGTGTAGGAATATTGATAGGATCTGTCCCTAGTACGAGAGGACCGGGATGGACGTATCTCTGGTGGACCTGTTGTCGTGCCAACGGCATAGCAGGGTAGCTATATACGGACGGGATAACCGCTGAAGGCATCTAAGCGGGAAACCCACCTAAAAACGAGTATTCCCTATCAGAGCCGTGGAAGACTACCACGTTGATAGGCCGGGTGTGGAAGTGCGGCAACGCATGTAGCTTACCGGTACTAATAGCTCGATCGACTTGATCACTCCCATTTACAATATCCATCAAGCGTAGCTTGATGAAAACTTTGCCCCTCACGCCTTATTCACTTCGTGAATGGCGTCCTAAGAGGGCGGCGCAAAGGCGCCGGCACACAGTCGTGTGCTTATTGTTTATCAGCGTTTATCGCTGATTTATCTGCACGAAAGACAACCAGCTTCTCATATTTGTGTTCTTCGCCGACCTGGTGGTTATGGCGGAGCGGCTGCACCCGATCCCATTCCGAACTCGGCCGTGAAACGCTCCAGCGCCAATGGTACTTTGTCTTAAGACACGGGAGAGTAGGTCGCTGCCAGGTCTGCCAAGCACACAAATAACATTCCATCTTCTCAAAACATACAAAACAGCTTTCGTAAGCGCGATGCGCAAAAACTACCCAACCGGTTCAAAATAAACACCCATAGCGCGGGGTGGAGCAGCCCGGTAGCTCGTCAGGCTCATAACCTGAAGGCCGCAGGTTCAAATCCTGCCCCCGCAACCAAATTCCCACGAAAATACATAAATCTCTCGATCATATCCGATGTTCGTATCTTTGCGAGCTGGCTCCTTCTTCTCGCAGAAGACCGTTCGACCTAAAATCGATGCGCGGAAGCGAGTTCTATACGCACGCACCGCAGCGCGCTCATAACCCCAAGGGTGGGCAGCAAAAGGTACTGATCCAGCGAAACAATCCCCCGACAACGCAACCAGGCACCAGCCAAAAACCAAATCAAAACCCGCCGCAACGCGGGCTTTTTTTTGACCAAAGCAGCCTAGGCAGCTGCAAAACCTCCCCGTCCCAACCATAACGACAAACTGATCTGCTTAAGCTATCAAACAGCCTCGTTATCAAAGGAAGACAATCGTGAACCTCGATCGCTCCGCGCTGGCTGATCTCAACATATTCGTGACAATCGTACGCCGCAAAAGCATGAAAATGGCTGCAATCGAGCTCGGCGTAACAACCTCAGCTATCAGTCATCGTATGAAAAATCGAGTGTGTCCGGAAGCCTGGCTCCCAATGCCCACTAAGTGAGGGACTTATTCATATTGATACCCGTCACATGAAATCCCGTTGCATCATAAACATGCCTGGCACGCGCGTTGTCAGCGGACTGTTTCGTGCTGGCGATATGTCCGGTGCAGATCGCTGAGCCTGTCTTGGTGCCCGGATTTATGCCGCTCGAGCTCACTCGAATACCGGCCTATACGTGGAAGAAACTTTCAACTGCATCTTTATCGGGAACAAAATGGCTTCAGATTCATTTAGTTCGAGCGTTTGTCTGGGAATCACCGGATGATTTGCTGTGTCCAGGTTTCCGGTCGTCACAAATCGGGAGTTTGGGGGCATATCGGTTTTCAACGATTGGAGTTCATTATGGGGATTTTCGATAAGATCAAGAACGCCATTTGGGGCGAGGCACAAGCGGCAACTCCTGAGGCGGAAACGGCTGCACAGCCTGCTCCGACACCGACCGCTTCCTCTACTGCCGCCGCTCCGGCGCCATCTGCATCCGCTGCCGCGGGCGCTGTCGACGTAGGCGCCATTCTGGACGCTGCCGTTGCCAAAAGCGGCCAGAAGCTCAACTGGAAGACTTCGATCGTCGATCTGATGAAGGCCCTTGGCCTCGACAGCAGTCTGGAGCACCGCAAGCAACTCGCCAAGGAGCTGGGCTATACCGGCGACACAGGCGATTCCGCGACCATGAATGTCTGGCTGCACAAGCAGGTTATCCAGAAACTCAAGGATAATGGCGGTAAAGTTCCCGCCGGATTGTAATCAGGAGGGTTCCCGATGGGAAGCGCAGGAATTGGCTGGATTGCGGCGATCATCATAGGCGGCCTGGCCGGCTGGATTGCCTCCAATTTCATGAACAGCAATACCGGGATATTCATGAATGTCATTCTCGGTATCATCGGCGCAGCCGTAGCGAGTTTTATTTTCGGATTTCTCGGTGTTTCGTTCGGCGGCTGGCTGGGCTATCTGATCGCGGGCTTTATCGGTGCCTGCATATTGATATGGCTGGGCCGATTGGTAAGCTAGCAGAAAGGCGCCGTAAGGCGCCTTTTTCTTTTGGTGCGTTATTTTCTCGCCCTATGTTGGGCGAGAAAAATACGGTCGTCGCGATTGGAACAAATGATTGCGAAGACAACCGCCAGAGCTGCGCCCAGAAACGTATCGAGGATACGTTCGGAAATCATACCATTGTGGGACACTCCGGGCATTGCCAGATAGGTCATCAAAAGCGCCATCGGAGTTACCAGAATCTGCCCCAGCGCATAATTGCTGCCAATAATGACCTCGGTGGTGAATTGCAGTCCGGCCAGGATTGCAATGACGCACCAGAGACTGGGGCCTTGCGCAAGCACCAGCCATGTAATCAAGGCGCCCAGAAGCGTGCCTGCCATGCGTTGCAAGGCCCGGTTCATGCTGATGTGCAGATGCGCGCCCTGCATCACGGCGACAGCGCCCATGGCTGCCCAGGCTGGGTGGATGGCGCCGAGAGCATAAGCGGTCAGCGCGGCAATTGCGGCACCAAGCGAAATCCGACCGGCGGCAATAAGCCGGTGAGCGATCGGGCGTGACGGCTCGGACGGAAATGGCTTTTCCGGCGATGCCTGATGACGAAACTTCTCGGTCAGGGCACAGATCAGGCAAGCGAGAGCCGAGACGATTGCTGTCGCGGCGGTACGCTCAAACACAACGTGCAGCGACGCGACCGGCATCATGGAGGCACCGGCTGCGAAGATGAATATGAGCGCGCCGGGTGGTCCGAATTTGCCGGTAACGGTTATGAAAGAGAATATGCCCGCAGAAAGTGCCAGCAGCAAAAGCTGGCCGGGCAAGGGCAAGCCAACCCATGTGGCGAGCGACATGAAAAACACCGCAAGTGTCTGGCAGATCGCGCACAGGAGGACGATCCATTCGCGTTTTGCCTCCGGAGCAAACCGGCCGAACAATGCGACGAGCGAGCCAAGCGAGGCAAAGCCGATCAGATGCGACCATGAGGACAGGCTGACCAGCGGAAGCGCGATGGCAACCGTGGCGGCAGCCTGAAGCCCGGCAAGCGATGAGTTTCGGAGCGATGGCTGGCCAGCAATGGCGATGCTTTCTCGAAACTGCTGAGGCTTCAAAAGGTTATAGGCGGCGTGGCGCCGTCCTGAAAGAGATCGGTCCGCTTTCATTATTCTCGGTCCTGCTCGCGATCGGATTGCATCAGCGTCAGTCGGTGCTCAATGCTGTCAAAGCTGCGAAGCATGATTGCAATGTCATTGTCTGACAGATCGGCGAGCATTTCTTGCTCGCCCTTTGCCAGCTCCTGACGAATTTCGGCAACCCGCTTTTCCCCTTGCGCCGTCAGATGAACCAGCCTTGCACGACTATCCCTTTCATCGACGCGGCGCTCCGCCAGGCCTTGCCGACATAGAATGTCGAGGAGGCGTACGAGACTGGACCCATCTATGCCGACGAGGGCAGCCAGTTCCTTCTGCGTCAGTCCACCGCCGGTCTGGTGAAGGTGGACAAGGGGAACCCAGGTCGCATCAGTCAGCCCGGCTTGGGCAAGGCGGATGTCGAGCGCACGTCGCCAGCGCCGCGCCAGCAGTGAAAAGCGAATACCGAATTGAGAGCGGGGAGCGTCTGAAATCATGAGTTCATTGAGACGCAATATAGTTTGAATTGCAAATCAAATTATATTGCGGAATGCGAATGACAGTTGCCGGAACGGGATTAGCCGCTCCGACTTATGGCCTGTCTCTATTGCGGTAAGCGAGCGATGACTTTGATTTCAAAGTCGAAACCGGCGAGCCAGTTGACGCCGATAGCAGTCCAATTGGGGAAAGGTGGGGCGCTGAAAATTCGGTCCTTGACCTGCAGGACGGCCTCGAACTGGTTTTCAGGATCGGTATGAAAAGAGGTTATATCAACAATGTCATCGAAAGTGGCACCGGCTGCCTTCAGTGTCGCTTCAAGATTATCGAACGCGAGTTGAACCTGCTTTGCGAAGTCGGGTTCGGGCGTGCCGTCGCTGCGGCTTCCAACCTGACCGGAGACAAACAGCAGGTCGCCCGAGCGGATAGCGGCGGAATAACGATGCTTGTCATAAAGGGCACTGCGGTCGGCGGGAAAAATTGTTTCTCTTCTGGTCATTTTCGTTTTCCTTTTTGATGCTGGGGCCTGCGTTATCGGAAGATTTTTGTATCTGCGGCTTCACAAACAACCGGGATATTTGATATACGTCACGTATACTAAATATTCATATACGATCCGTATGTCAATTAATATACGGTGCGTATATCAAAAAAGGTGTGACGATGGCCATGAACCTGCGCATCAAGGCGATGGAAGAAAACCGGGTGAAGCTGATAGCGGCAGCCCGGAAGGCTTTTGCGGAAAAGGGTTATGCCGCCGCCTCTATGGATGAACTGACTGCGGAAGTCGGGCTGACACGTGGTGCGCTCTACCATAATTTTGGAGATAAGCGCGGGCTGCTGGCGGCTGTGGTCAGCCAGATGGATGGCGAAATGGCCGAACGTGCTCAAGAGATTGCTGCGCGGGCGGATAATCTGTGGGAGGGGCTTTTGGCGGAAGGGGTTGCCTATATCGAGGCGGCACTCGATCCTGATGTCCAGCGCATCGTGCTGCTTGATGGACCGGCGTTTCTCGGCGATCCATCACAATGGCCGAGCCAGAACAGTTGTCTGCAGGCGTCCCGGCAAAAGATTGCTCTTTTGATAGAGCAAGGCGTGCTGAAACCGGTCGACCCGGAAGCCGCCGCACGGTTGCTCAACGGGGCAGCATTGAATGCGGCGCTCTGGATTGCCGCCAGTGAAGATCCGAAAGGGGTTCTTTCGAAGGCGATTGATGCCTTTCGAGCGCTTGCAACCGGCCTGCTTGCAAAGCCGGTTTAGATATCAGGTAGTCTGGATCGCAATCCGGTTGCCTTCGCTGTCCCTGATCTCCGCGACAAAGCCGTTTCCAACCGGCGTTTTCGGGAACAGCATTTCGCTGCCCTCTTGCGCGGCCTTGGTGATGACGGTGTCCACATCGTCGACATTGAAATAGATAATCGCGCCATGCACGGTTGGAATATAGACGTCGCCTTCGGCAAGCGCGGCACTCGCGCCATCCTTGCCTTCTTCAAAAGGGAAATAGGCCATTCTGTTTCCGTGTATCGTAACGACGTCACCAAAAGTCACTCCGAACACTGCGGAGTAGAATCGCATAGCCCTTTCAAGATCAGCTACCGGTATTTCCACATGGGCGATCAGGTTCATTCTTGCTCCGTTCTATCTAACCACATGGAATGTAAGCCATAATCAGTTCGGCTGCCACATCGCGGATGGAATTTGAATCCGGTTGACGGAGATGCGTTAATTGTTCAGTTTTTATTGACTTGGTATATTAGTGAAACATAACAAACGGATCCTGACACGGAGACCATATGGCGACTGAAGGACTTGGACAGACACTCGGGCCTGCGGTGGTTCTGCTTGCCGCCGGTGTCGTGGCGGTGCCGTTGTTTCGGAAACTGGGTCTCGGTTCTGTGCTGGGATATTTCGCCGCCGGTGCCCTGGTGGGGCCTTCGGTCTTCGGCTTCTTCACTGACCCCGCAACGATCCTGCATTTTTCCGAACTTGGCGTCGTCATGTTCCTGTTCGTCATCGGACTTGAAATGCGCCCTGGCAAGCTCTGGACGATGCGGCAGCAGATATTCGGTCTCGGTCTTGCACAGGTTCTGGGCTGTATCGCCCTTCTGACAGGGGCAGGGGTTCTTCTGGGCCTGTCTCCGATAACGGCCTTGATCGCGGGGGCTGGCTTCGTGCTGTCTTCCACAGCTGTCATCATGTCGATGCTGCAGGAGCGAGGCGAAATAGCCACGCCCGACGGACAGAAGGCCGTTTCCATTCTCCTGCTCGAAGATTTGATGATCGTTCCGCTGCTGGCGCTCGTTGCTTTCCTTTCGCCTTCCCAGCATGAGTCCGGCGGAATCCTGGGCATTGTGACGGCCATTGGCGCCATTTTGCTGCTGATTGCTGTCGGGCGCTGGCTGCTGGATCCGTTCTTCTCCTTGCTGGCGCGTGCGAGGGCGCGCGAGGTTTTGACGGCTGGCGCACTGATCGTCGTGCTCGGGGCTGCCCTGCTGATGGAAGCGAGCGGCCTTTCCATGGCGATGGGCGCTTTCCTGGCCGGGGTCATGCTGTCTGGTTCCAGTTACCGGCACCAGATCGAAAGTGACATCGAGCCGTTCAAGGGGCTCCTGATGGGGCTGTTCTTTCTGGCTGTCGGCATGTCGCTTGATCTCGGCGTGGTTGCTTCGGACTGGCCCACGGTCCTCATCTTCCTCATTGCCTATGTGATTACCAAGGCAATCGGCATCTATGCCGTCGCCCGAATTTTCGGCTCCAGCCATCGTTCGGCGCTCGAACGGACGTTGCTCTTCGCGCAGGGCGGAGAATTCGCCTTCGTGCTCTACACGTCGGCATTCGGTAACGGGTTGCTTTCAGCACGCGACAATGCGCTGTTTTCGACTGTCATCATTCTATCGATGGCCGTGACACCGTTCGTGCTGCTTCTGGGTTCCCGACTTTTGCGCGAGGAAGCGCCTTCTCTCGAAGGCGTTGAAACCGCTCATAATCTCAAAGGTCGGGTGTTGATGATCGGTTTCGGGCGTTTTGGACAAATCGCGGCGCAATTGCTTCTTGCCCAGAGATCGGATGTTTCGATTATCGAAGCCGATCCCAACCGTATCCGTGAAGCCGGGCGGTTCGGTTTCAAGATATTTTATGGCGATGGATCACGTCTCGATATCCTGCATCATTCAGGTGCAGACGAAGCGGAAGTCATCATGATCTGCGTGGATGACCGAAAGACGGCCAATCGCATCGTGGAACTGGTCAAGTCTCATTTCCCGGCAGCAAAGATCATGGTGCGTTCCTACGACCGCACGCATTCCATCGAGTTGTTGAAAGCAGGTGTGGATTTTGAACTGCGCGAAACGTTCGAATCTGCA
Organism: Brucella sp. MAB-22; assembly: GCF_025908475.1. Lineage (NCBI taxonomy): Bacteria > Pseudomonadati > Pseudomonadota > Alphaproteobacteria > Hyphomicrobiales > Brucellaceae > Brucella > Brucella sp. MAB-22. Next base: position 1,204,893 of record NZ_CP109781.1, read on the forward strand.
CTACTTTTCGGAAAGGAAGCGCTTTGTGAGCTTGGTCTGGATGAGAGTCTCGCAGAGGATACGCTACGCGATATTCGCATGCGCGATGCTGAACGGCTGACGGCACAGGTGCAGGGCGATATCTATTCGGGGGCCGATCGGCTGCTCACCGGCGTTCCTGTTCCGGAACCGCTGACGCCGCCCGGCAAGGTTACGAAGCTTGCCGGGGATGAAGGTTCAAACTGAACAATATGGATGGTGCGGGGCTCTAGTCCCGCAGCGCCATCTGAAGCTCGGCATGACGTCCCAGCCTCTCCATCAATTCGGTAAACTGGGGGGTGCGTTCAATCTGGCGTCCATAATGTCTGCGCAATGCGGCGGTCAGTTCGCCTCTGCGTCCAAGCTGCTCGTCGGCAAAGCCGATCATCTGGGAGTTCGGCCATGCCTGGGGGCGAATGGCGACAAGGCGGGTGAAAAGGCTTTCTGCCGTCTCGTCCGGATTGGCCTGTGCCATAAGCGAAACCATTGCCGCCGTCGAGCGCGACACGCCCATATGGCAATGGACCAGCAGGTGGCTCGGCGCTTGCGGGTTCTGTGTCTTCTGGAATTCCGAGCCGAACTGCAGGATCGCATTCACATGGTCGGGCGTTGGCATTGTGTGGTTGTCGGCTGCGTTGATGATGTCGTGAAAACGCAGCGTTACACGATGGTGCTGCTCGAAAGTCTGAAACGCATCCAGTTCCGGAAGGTCCGGATCAACCAGCGAAAGAACATGGGTGACTTTGCGCGTCCGCTGATCGGGCAGTTCCTGAATTCCACACACAGTCAGTTGCGGGGCGAAATGCACAGTCATGCCAGTCTCCTTGAATTTCAGTTATGCTGTTCAGTTTGCATTGACGAATGGTGATACACCGGCGGGACGACATTTTCATGGCTGCTATCAATCCCTTGGAAGCTGTCGTCTGGCCCATTCTCTTTCCGGAATTGCCCTGCCGATATTGTAGCTGAAAGAGCCAATCACCATCGTTTCCGCATCGACCTTGCATGTGAAGTCGATAGCATACCACTTGCGCTGGCTGCGAAAGGCGCCGTCGCTGACGGTCAGGCCGGTTGTCGAAACGGAGCCGCCTTCACGCGCAAGCATATCCGGAAAAGCACCGGCTTTATGGCGGCGCACCTGTTCAAGCGCTTCGATGCCGCAAATCTGGATGATCCGGTCCTTTGGCGCGAGCTTTCCCAGCGCCTGTTTCACACGGGGATCGGACATGGCGTCCTTCGAATAGATTTCACGCGCTCGCGTCAGTTTCTTGGCAGGCGTCGCCGGTTTGGGAGTATCGGCTTTTTGCTTCGGTGCTGTTTGAGTTTTTTCCGCGGCGGCCTGACCGGATTCAGATGGTTTCTCCGCTTGAAGAAGCTGTTCGGAAGGCTGGCCCTCCGTCACAGAAGGTTTTTCTTCCGCCTTGTCAGCATCCGTTGTGGCTGCAGTCTCGGAGGGTTCGTCCGGCTTCTGTATTTCTTCAGGCGCTGCGGGCGGCAGGTCCTGTTCTGGCGGTGACTTCACGTCTTGCTTCGCCGAGGCAGATTCGAATGCCTGTGGCTGCGGTGGAGGTGCGGCTTGTTCCGGCGTCTTTGGTGCCTGTTGCTGAGGCTTCTTTTCAGGGGGTGGTGGTTGAACCAGCTCCACATTGACGCTTTGTTCCGAAGCCGGCGAAGGGAGTGCCGGAAGGCGGACCAGAAACAGAGTTGCCAGCACCAGATGCAGGACCACTGAGGCTGGCAAGCCCCAACCGGCCTCTTGCAAAACTCTTCTGGTGAACTGCAACATGGATCCAACGATCAGGGACTCGAAAGCTTTAATCTAGAGCGCATCCTGAAAAGTGTGAAACGGTTTTCGGGTACGATGCGTGTCAAAATAAAAAGTCAGAGACCGACATTCGGCCGGTCGATCACCTCACGCAGCGCAAAACTGGAATTGATCTTCACGACATGCGGAAGAGCCGAGAGCCAGTCGCGATGGATGCGCTCGTAATCCTCAAGATCACGCGCCGCAACGCGCAGAATATAATCATATTCCCCCGACATCAGATAACAGACAAGTACGTTGGGACAACGCTTCACTGCAGCCTCGAATTCGGCCAGCGTCTTGGCGAACTGTCCGGAGAGTGAGATATGGACAATTGCAATCATCCGGTATTCGAGCGCCTTCTGGGACAGGCGGGCATGATAACCGGCGATTACATCGCTTTTTTCCAGAATGTCGAGGCGACGCGAACAGGCTGAAGGCGACAATCCAACCTTCTCCGCAAGTTCTGCATTGGTGATGCGCGCATTGGCCTGCAATGTCCTGAGAATTGCAAGATCGATAGGATCAAGATTGCTCATTCGAAGAACCTTCGAAAAAGAGGATCATCTGCACAATAATTCACTAAAAAACCTGCGCAGGCAAATCTTCTTTGCAAGGACATTGCAAGCCGCAGATGTTCTCATTTTCGGATCGACAACGACCCACGGCAAGTGGGCAAAAAATGAGAGGAACGCTTATGCGTGTCGGCTGCCCGAAGGAAATCAAGAACCATGAATATCGTGTCGGACTGACCCCCGCCGCGGTTCGTGAATATGTGGCCCATGGCCACGAAGTCTGGATTGAAACAAAGGCAGGTGCCGGTATCGGTGCCGATGATGCCAGCTACATCGCCGCTGGTGCGAAAATTGCCGCTTCTGCAAAAGACATTTTTGAGAAGTGCGACATGATCGTGAAGGTCAAGGAGCCACAGCCCTCCGAATGGGCACAGCTTCGCGAAGGCCAGCTTCTCTACACTTATCTCCATCTCGCCCCCGACCCGGAACAGACCAAGGGCCTGCTCGCCTCCGGCGTGACGGCAATTGCCTATGAAACCGTAACGGATGATCGCGGTGGATTGCCGCTGCTCGCCCCGATGTCGGAAGTGGCGGGCCGTCTGTCGATACAGGCCGGTGCGACGGCGCTCCAGAAAGCCAATGGCGGCCTCGGTATTCTGCTGGGTGGCGTGCCCGGCGTGCTGCCGGCAAAAGTCACGATCATCGGCGGTGGCGTCGTCGGGCTTCATGCGGCCAGAATGGCAGTGGGGCTTGGCGCCGACGTGTCCATTCTGGATCGCTCGCTGCCGCGTCTGCGCCAGCTCGACGATATATTTAGCGGTCGCGTTCATACACGCTATTCCAGTATTCAAGCGCTTGAAGATGAAGTCTTCTCTGCCGATCTCGTCATCGGCGCCGTGCTGATCCCCGGTGCTGCAGCGCCGAAACTCGTCACCCACGAAATGCTCTCGGGCATGAAGAAGGGGGCGGTTATCGTCGATGTAGCTATCGATCAGGGCGGCTGTTTCGAGACATCCCATGCAACGACACATTCCGATCCCACTTACGAAGTGGACGGGATCGTCCATTACTGCGTGGCCAATATGCCGGGTGCTGTTCCGGTGACCTCGGCGCACGCCCTCAACAATGCCACCCTTCATTACGGTCTGGCGCTTGCTGACCGTGGTTTGAGGGCAATTGCCGAGGACAAGCACCTGCGCAATGGCCTGAACGTTCACAAAGGGCGCATCACCAACAAACCGGTTGCGGAAGCGCTTGGTTATGAAGCTTTTGCGCCTGAAAGCGTTCTGAACGTGGCGTGAGGCTTTATAGGAACAGCGATGAAAAGGGACTGCGATGGCGCTTTGTGCCATCGCAGTAACAAGTAGTCCACTAATATTCCGGTGCGTCGGTCTTGCGTGGAACGGGAAAAAGCTGGATTAGGCTTTGATCTATATCCTGGCAGGAAAATCCCGTGCAGTTTAAATTTTCGCGATCGGCATTGTGTTTCACGCTGATGCTTCTGGCGCTACTTGCTCTGCTCGCGACAATGGGGGCAGGATTGGGCTGGATCAGAAGCTTCATCGGGGATGTGATCGCCGTCATCTTTGTCTATGCGGTGCTCAGAACTTTTATTGACGGAAACCGCCTGCTGCTGGCCTTGATCGCGTTTCTGACCGGCGTGGCGGTGGAATACGGTCAGTATCTTGCAAAGCAGTTCGATATCGTGATCGGAAACCCGGCCCTGCGTATTATTCTCGGAGCGACGCCGGATTGGCTGGATGTTCTGGCCTATGCGATCGGTGCCGGAATTGTCGTCGTGTATCTGCTGGCGCGACGTCAGGTTAAAGCGTCAAACTAATTTATAGAAATTGTTGCACGACCTTGTTTTGAACAAGATGTGCACCTATATGGCTGTCATAGGCATTGCTTAAGAGCGCTGGAACGCGTCTGTCGCTCGCAATAGCCTTCATCGCTTGATGCTTTTGACCACGGATGTACTGGCACTGGTAGGAAAGCGATGATCAGGAAGGTCGGTGCGTTTTCGCCCCGGCCTTTTTTGTTGTCTGCAGTTTCGCGAGAATGAAGCAAAACGGCCTGCTGAAATCCTCAAGCAGGCCGTTTGGCTAGAAATTAAGCAGCCAGTGCTTCGTCTTCCGAGGTCGGGACTTCAGAAATCGTCTTCAGAACCTGCGAAGCGATCTGGTATGGGCAGCCCTGCGAGTTCGGGCGGCGATCTTCCAGATAGCCGCGATATCCATCCCTGACGAATGCGTGTGGAACGCGGATCGAAGCGCCACGGTCGGCAACGCCGTAGGAGAACTTGTTCCATGGTGCGGTTTCATGCTTGCCGGTCAGGCGCATGTGGTTGTCCGGGCCGTAAACGTCGATATGGTCCTGCAGGTTCTTGTCGAACTGAGCCATGAGCGCTTCGAAATAGTCCTTGCCGCCCACTTCACGCATATACTTGGTCGAGAAGTTGCAGTGCATGCCCGAGCCGTTCCAATCGGTATCGCCGAGCGGCTTGCAATGGAATTCGATATCGATTTCATACTGTTCGCAGAGGCGAAGCAGGAGATAACGGGCCATCCAGATCTGGTCGGCGGCGTTCTTGGAGCCCTTGCCGAAAATCTGGAATTCCCACTGGCCCTTGGCCACTTCAGCATTGATGCCTTCGTGATTGATACCGGCATCGAGGCAGAGATCGAGATGTTCCTCAACGATCTTGCGGGCGATGGAGCCGACATTCTTGTAGCCGACGCCGGTGTAATATGGGCCCTGCGGGGCAGGAAAGCCCTGTTCCGGGAAGCCGAGCGGACGGCCATCCTTGTAGAAGAAGTATTCCTGCTCGAAACCGAACCATGCATCATCGTCTTCGAGGACGGTTGCACGGCTGTTGGATGGATGCGGCGTGATGCCATCCGGCATCATGACTTCACACATCACGAGAACGCCGTTCTTGCGTGCGGGATCAGGATAGATCGCGACCGGCTTCAAGACGCAATCGGAGCTGCGGCCTTCGGCCTGCATCGTCGACGAGCCGTCGAAACCCCAGAGCGGCAGTTGCTCAAGTGTCGGAAAAGCATCGAATTCCTTGATCTGCGTCTTGCCGCGCAGTCCGGCAGCAGGGGTGCATCCATCGAGCCAAATGTATTCGAGCTTGTACTTGGTCATCGCTAGTCTCTCTGTCATCCTCGGTTGATCGATCACCACAAGTCATGCGGTGTCGCGCGGCTCGGTGTTCGATTTAATAGAAGCAAGGACCGTGCCAGTTTCAAATTTGACGCATTTCTACGGTGGTACAGGCGCAAGCGATAAAGCGGGCAAGATTTGCACAACGGAAAGCGGAGAATGTCTGCTCAAAAAACAGGCAACAGATTAGAATTTCATCACGCCTGAAATACCGGGTGCGTCATCCCAATCTTGCCACCTGTCACTCAAGCCCAGAACCCCCTGAAATTCAAAGGCATAAAGCAAAATCGAACAGGCGGACAGAATAAGTCGTTGGACGCTCCGGCCACCATTCTTCACCTTACCTTCAAACAAAAGGGGAGTGACTGATGGCACGTTCGATCAACAGAAAATCGGCTTTTCTGGCAAGTTTAGCGTTGAGTGTTTCGGCAATGACTGTTTTCGCAGCCAATGCTGCTGAAATCACGGTGATGGGTTATCGCGGCGCATTCCAGGACAATTATGTCAAGGCCGTCATCGAGCCGTTCCAGAAGGAACATCCCGACATCAAGGTCACCTATTACGGTGTGCAGAATGCAGCGACATCGCTCGGCAACATGCGCGCCCAGAAGTCCTCTCCCCAGACGGATGCGGTCATCTATGACCTTTCGGTCGCCAAGATCGCCGATGAGGAAGGGCTGGTCGAGAAGCTCGATCCGGCATCGCTCAAAAATTATGCGGATGTCGCCGACCTCGGCAAGGAACTCGCAGGCGCTGCAATTCCGATCACATATGACACGCTTTCGCTTCTTTATAACAACGATGCATTTGCGCAAGGTGCACCGGATAGCTGGGAAGCGCTCTGGGACAAGCAGCAAAGCGGCAAGGTTATCATCCCGGCACAGGGCGGCGGCGATATTCAAGCCATCCTGCTTACGATCATCGCGAACCGTCTCGCTGGTGAAGACGACTATACGAAGACTGTGAAGCCGGGCGTCGACAAGCTGGTGGAGCTGGCGCCTGCCGTGCAGACGTGGGAACCGAAGCCCGATGCCTATACGCTGGTTGCAAACGGCACCGCAACCTTGTCCATCGGCTATAATGCCCGCGCCCAGTTCTACTTCGACCAGACCGGCGGAAAGCTTCAGTCGGTCGGCCCGAAGGAAGGCACGGCTGCGCAAGTGAATGTCATCAGTGCGATTGCCAACGGCAAAAATATGGATGCAACCAAGACATTCATCGACTATGCGATAAGCCCCGAGACGCAGGCCCGGTTCGCCGAGATCATGTTCTATGCGCCATCGAACATGAAAGCGGACGTGAACGACGAAACGAAGAAGCGCATTCCGTACATGGATGCGGCTCAACGCGAAAAGCTCATTCCGGTCAACTGGATGACCATTGGCGATATGCGCGACAAGCTGCTCAATCCCTGGCGTCGCCAGATCATTCCGGCTGGTCGTTAAAACTCTACCTCACCCTGAAATTCACGCTTCCGCCCCGTTTCTCCGGGGCGGCAACGACCCCTCACAGGTTTCGATATGGTAGCAGAAAGCTCATTTCTACAGTTGAAGGCCCTCACCAAGCTTTACGGTAACAACTACCGGGCAGTGGACGATCTTCATCTCGATCTGCCGCGCGGAAAACTGCTTGGCCTCCTCGGTCCATCCGGTTGCGGCAAGACGACGACTTTGCGCATGATTGCAGGTCTCGCCTCGACCTCGGACGGCAACATCCTGATTGATGGCAACGATATTTCGCACAGGCCGCCCCATCAGCGCGATATCGGTCTGGTTTTCCAGAACTACGCCCTGTTCCCACACATGACCGTGGCCGAAAATGTCGCTTTCGGTCTCGATATGCGTAAGGTCGGCAAGGCCGAAGCAAAGAAGCGCGTTGAGGAAGCACTCGAAATGGTGCGGCTTCCCGGCTACGGTTCGCGCAAGCCCAAGGAGATGTCCGGTGGTCAGCAGCAGCGCGTGGCGCTGGCGCGTGCGCTGGTCATCCGTCCGCGCATTCTTCTGCTGGATGAGCCCCTGTCCAATCTGGATGCGAAGTTGCGCGACGACATGCGGATCGAAATCCGCGAGATTCAGAAGCGCCTCGACATCACGACGGTTTTCGTCACGCATGATCAGGTCGAAGCACTGACAATGTGCGACGTCGTCGGCGTGATGGATAGCGGCAAGCTGGCACAGCTCGGCTCGCCGGAAGAAATCTATGAGAAGCCATCCTCCCTGTTTGTGGCCAAATTTGTCGGACGCGCCAATGTCCACAATTGCGAGATCGTTGACGAAAATGTCTGCCGTCTGGGCAGCGGCACCTATCGCTGCAACACGCATGGAAAGTCACGCGGGTCAGGGCAAATCGCCATTCGTCCGCATCGCATCAATCTCACACCCAACCGCGATCGCAATCTTGTCAGTGTCGTAACCAACAGCGCCCACGGCGTGGTCGAGCGCACGACCTATATCGGTGACATCGTTCAATATGACATCGAGATTGAGGGCGCCTGCCTGAAAGTAGAAGTGCCAACCGCCAGTGCAGGACATGCATTCCATACCGGCGACCGGCTGCTGTGCGAATGGAAGCCGGAAGACATGCTGGTTTTCGGGAGCTGATGTCATGACAGCGATCACATCGACCGACATCATCCCGGCAAAGCCATCAAGGCGCAGACGCTACAGCCTCGTCGCCGTTGCGCTTCTTCTGCCGATGGCCTTGATCAATCTCATTGCCTTCATTGCGCCGGTTGCCCACCTGGCGCAGATATCCTTCCTGCAGAGCGAGAGCGGCGGTGTCCTGACAGACCGCTATACGTTCGAGAATTATATCAATTTCTTCACCGACAGTTTCAATTGGGGTCTGGTGTTCAACTCGCTCTGGCTGAGCGCGTTCATCACGCTGGCAACGCTTATCTGTGCCTATCCGATTGCGCTTTTCCTGCACCGTGTTTCGCCGGTCTGGCGCAACTTCCTTTTCGTGGTGACGGTCTCGCCGCTGCTCGTCAGCAGCGTGGTGCGCACCTATGGCTGGATGGTGCTTCTCGGCGATCAGGGACTTGTCAATGGAGCCTTGATGAACCTCGGCATCATTTCCTCCCCCATCAGGCTCGTCAACAATACGCTCGGCGTATTCATCGGGATGGTGGAAATCCTGATCCCCTATATGGCGCTGTCGTTGATTGCCGGTTTCGGGCGCCTGAATGCCTCGCTTGAGGAGGCTGCGGCATCCCTCGGCGCCAATGCCTTCACGCGGTTTCGCCGGATCATCCTGCCACTCACCTTGCCGGGCATCGCACTTGGCTGCCTGCTTTGCTTCGTGCTGGCAATCAGCTCCTTCATCACACCGAAATTGCTTGGTGGCGGGCGCGTGTTCCTGCTGGCGACGGAAATCTACGACCAGGCTGTGATCCAGCTTGAATGGCCGCGAGCCGCCGCAACCTCCGTCATTGTCCTGATCATTTTCGGTCTCGCTTTGATGGTCTATTCCCGCATCGCACGTCGCATCGACTGATTGGCAAAGGAGAAACGAGATGATTGGTTCAACTTCATTGCCATTCCGCCTACTGGTCGGCCTGCTCTATCTGTTCCTGCTGGCCCCAATTCTGGTCGTCGTGCCGCTATCGTTCAGCAACGACAACTATCTCACCTTTCCGCCGCAGAGCTGGGGTGTGCGGTGGTATGCGGAAATGCTGCATCATGAAACGCTCATTCAGGCGTTCTGGATCAGCCTCGGCATTGCATCGGTCGTCACTGTCCTGTCGCTTCTGGCAGGTATCCCGGCCGCCTATGCCATCCGCCGTTATCAGTTCCGTGGACGCGAAGCGGTGCTGAACCTCTTTACCGCGCCGCTGCTTCTGCCTTCCATCGTGCTTGGTCTTGCCATTCTGCTGGTCTTTGTGCGGCTGGAACTGCTCGGCACGTTCACCGGTCTGGTGATCGCCCATCTGATCGTGACGACCCCTTACGTCATCCGCATCATGATAACGGCGTTCTCGACACTGCCGCCATCGGTTGAAGAGGCAGCCACGATGCTGGGTGCGTCACCGTTCACCGTGTTTCGTCGCATCACCCTGCCGTTGATGATGCCGGGTCTGGTGGCAAGTGCCGCACTGTCCTTCCTTCTGTCCTTCGATGAGGTGGTGATCTCGCTCTTCATCACCGGACCGCGCATGACGACGCTGCCGGTGGAAATCTTCAACTATGTCGAAAGCCGCACCGACCCGATGACCGCTTCCATCTCGGTCGTGCTGATTGCGGCCACGCTGCTCATCATCTTCGTCATCGAACGCACACTCGGATTGTCACGCACAATCGGCAAATAACCTCCCAACTGAAAGTGACTGCAAGCATGGAAAATATCGCCCTCTGGATGTCGCAACCGCATTTCAGCTATCTCGAAATTGCCCGGACCTGCGGCTTCTCATCCTTCGTTCTGGAACTCGAGCACGGAACTTTCGACCTGTCGACGCTGGACCAGTTTCTGGCTTTCACCAAGGCGCAGGGTCTCTCCACCCTGACGAAGGTGCTGGCACCGACGCCAGAAGCCATTCAGCAGGCGCTGGACTTCGGATCGGATGGCGTCATCGTTCCGCATATCCTCGGTGTAGAACATGCGCATCAGGTTACGAAGGCTGCAAAATATCCGCTGGTCGGCACGCGTTCTTATACGGGTGGCCGCATTTTCGGCTATGCCCGCCCGGCGACCGATGCCTTCGAAAAAGAGAACAAGCGCACCAAATGCTTCGCCATGGTCGAGACGGCGGAAAGTCTAGCCGACGTCGAGAAGATTATCGCGCTCGATACGGTCGACGGCTTGTTTCCCGGCCCTTCGGATCTGGCGCTTGCACGCGGTCGGGGAGCATACGCTTTCAATGATGACGACAAGGCCGATCTGCGCCGCTGTGCGGCGGCTGCACGCGCTGCCGGGAAGCCATGGATCATGCCCGCCTGGACTGAAGCCGAACGGCGCTTCGCACAGGAAGAGGGCGCCGCGATGCTGGTCGTCGCCACCCAGAACATGACGCTTCGCCAGGGCATGGTTTCGACTGTGAACATGTTGAAAAGCGAAGCCCTGGTTGCCTGACTGAACTGAATACCCACTCATTCGCTGGAGGAAGAAATGAAGATTAGCCTGATCCAAACGAGCCCGCAGACCGACAAGGCAGAAAACCTGCGTATTACGCGGGGATTGATGGAAGATGCCGTGCGCACGGATTCTCCGGACCTGATCGTGCTGCCCGAGTATTTCGAATATTACGGTGGTACTCCGGAAGAAAAACTTGCGGCAGCCGAGAGCGTTCCCGGTGGCCCTGCCTACAAGATGGCGCAGGACTTTGCTCGCGAGCACAAGGTCTTCGTCCATGCCGGAACCTTGATGGAAAAGGTTCCAAACGAAAAGCGCATCTACAATTCCACCTTCGTCTTCAATCGCGAAGGCAAGGAGATTGCGCATTATCGCAAGATCCATATGTTCGACATCGTCGGGCCGGACGGGACGGCCTATAAGGAATCCGCAACCGTCAAGCCGGGCGAGAATGTTGTCGTCTATGACCTGGACGGGTTCAAGGTCGGCTGTGCGATCTGCTACGATATCCGCTTTGCCGAACTTTATCTGGAGCTGGAAAAGGCCGGTGCCGATGTCATCGTGCTTCCCGCCGCATTCACGCTGCAAACCGGCAAGGACCACTGGGAGGTGCTGGCGCGTGCCCGTGCCATCGAAACTCAGACCTATTTTGCCGCCTGCGGCCAGACCGGCAGCACGGTTTCGAATGGCGAACGGCGTCATACCTATGGTCACTCGCTCGTCTGCGATCCGTGGGGCCACGTTGTGGCGCGCGCGTCAGACGGTGTCGGGTTCGTGACGGCGCGCATCGAGCGCGCGCAGATCGAACGTGTGCGTTCACTCATCCCCATGGTCAGCCATCGCCGTATCGGCAAGCAGTTGCAAGCCTGCGCATAGGAGGCCCCATATGTATACGATCAATCCCATGCCGGAGCAGGTTGCTGCCGGTGACCTCCAGCTTCTGTCGGGGGTCGAGACAGCCACTGTCGGACACTGGCGCTTCTTCGGTTTCATGCACCGTTCCATCCAGCCGCTCCTCCCGAAGCGCCGTGTGGTCGGTACCGCCGTCACCATCGCCATACCGGGCCCGGATTCCACCCTGCTTCACCACGTAACCGGAATGCTTCGCCCCGGCGATATTCTGGTGGTGGATCGGATGGGCGACGACCGCTATGCGTGCTGGGGCGGCGGTGTGACCATCGCTGCGAAGGCCTCGGGTGCGGTTGCTGGCATCGTGGATGGCCCGTGCACGGACCTGACGGAAATCGAGGATTCCGATTTTCCGATGTGGGCGAGGGGTATCTCGCCCATCACCACCCGGCTCTATGATCTGGGCGGTGGCATCAACATTCCGGTTTCCTGCGGCGGTGTGGTCGTCAATCCCGGTGATGCCATTCTGGCCGATGAGAGTGGGGTTCTGGTCCTGCCGCGGGACGAAGTGAACGCGGTTGCCTCGCGCGCGCTCGATATACAGGACAAGGGAAAGGTGCGTGAGGCTTCGGTGAAAACCGGCCTCAAGCTCGGTGACGTGTCTGGCGCCACCAAGAAAATTCTCGCCCACGCGGGAAGCTGATCCGATACGGGCCGGTTTCGGCCGGCCCTGATCATTTGTGGGATGGAATATGACTATTTGCTTATTTTCATCCCGCAAGTGTCTTAGAAGGAAAGGACGAATCTGATTGCCCGCAGCGCGATAAGGGACTTCAAGAAACGCAGGCGCGCGGGTGATTGAAATGGGAAGGGACATGCCCGTCCATGAATATCCGTTTTCTGGAAACGGTGATCTGGTTGTCGGAACTGCGTAATTTCCGGGCGACGGCGGCTCGCCTCAATATGACCCCGGCGGCGATATCCAATCGTATCGGCGCGATGGAGCAGGAACTGGGGTTCCGGCTCTTCGACCGCGATGCCCGCGACGTCAATCTGACGGCGGAAGGCGAAGCCTTTGTCGAGGGCGCGCGCGATGTCGTACGCCGTTATCATGATCTGGTGGAAAGTCTGAGTCCGCAAAACGGGCTTGAAGGCACGCTGAAAATTGGCATCGTTCCGAGCCTCGCCATGACCATATTGCCGGGCATTCTCGATATCGTCCGCCAGCGCTACCCGCAGATACGCATCTCGATCACGACCTCCTCATCGAAAGGGATCGTGCAGAAGCTGGAGCAGCGGGAACTCGACATCGTTTTCGCCATCAAGCCCGAGCCTACGCCCAACCTGCGCATCGTCGACATATGCACTTTCGGCATGTTCTGGATATCGCGCAGCAATCAGTTTCCGGGCGGGGCTGAAGACATGCTGTCACGCGATGACCTGCTTGGCTGCAATCTCATTTCCTATGAGAGCGGTTCCTATAATTATCAGCAGATCATCAATTATTTCACGGAAGAGCGCCTGAAAGACGCGACCGTTCATTATTCCAATTCGCTCACCACGACGATCAACATGATTTCGGCTGGTGTCGGTATTTCTGTCATTCCGCCGGTGGTGATCCAGAAAGAGCTTCGGACAGGTGAGTTGCAGGTGCTGAATACCAATGCCGTTTTCCCGGCGACGAGCTATAGCGCTATTTATCTCGAAAGCGCAGCGACGCGCCTGATCACGCTTGTAGCCAATATCGCCCGTGAAGCCGGGCGCAATTTCAGCGGCAATTTCAGTGATAGTCTGGCCTATCAGGACTAGCGCGCAGCTTTCCGTTCAGGCTGGTTTCAGGCTCTGCGTGGGCATATCCCCGCAATAGATGCTGATGATCTCTTCGGCGACCAGACGCTGCAACTCCCAGAGATTGCGGTCGCGGATGCCTTTTTCTTCCAGATGCTTGACGGTGAGATAGAGATATTCGGCGCAGGAGCCCATATGCCCGCAGGCGCGCGCAAGCAATTGTGCCACGGAGGTCAGGGGCATGTTGTCCGAAAGCCTGTCTCCACGCGGTCCGGCCCAGAAAACGAGCGCACGTATTGGTCCATCCTCGGTGTCGATCGAAACCCAGCGGATGGAATAGGCATCGTCAATCGAACTGATTTCGCGCCGGATCATTCGACGCAATTGTCCAAGGCGGTCCTCATCGGACAGCCGGAAAGCAATACCCTTGCAGCTGCCGCCCGGTCGCAGCGCCAGCATAAGGCCCGGCTGGGCCATCGTTGCGCGCCAGCGGGTCAGCCGAAGGCAGAATGAACGGTGCCAGCCGCTCGCCGTTCCGGCGCGCGAGTCCACCGCCTCGAAATCCGGCTTCCAGATCAGGGAGCCATAGGCGAAAACCCAGAGCGGGCTGTCTCCTGCTTCGTGAAAGAGCTGTTCCGCCAGTTCATCGACCTCATTGTCGGTGATCGGTGCCCGGCTCGGATCAGGACCGCGATCAACCTCAAGCCGAAGGCTCAGCGAAACGAGTTCCTCGGTCAAAGCCATACGGGACAGATCGGCAGAAGGCACGGCGTATTCAGGCTGATCGTAATTCTGGGTCATTCTTTCACGGCAAAGCATGTTCATGGATGCGTCGCCTCAGATACTCGCATTTTTGCGCATATCATCAAGCTGCCGCAATGATGAAAACAACAATTCCCGGTCTCGCAGATGTTCTTCGTAGAGAGACACGAAAATGGAATTCGTCGTTACATGTGGCTCAGGCGCGGACTGGGCGCGTCGCAAGCTGTTGTTGGCCTTGCGCTTGGCATCTTCGACTTTGGCAAGCAATTCCTGAAGCCTGCCGGAATTGCCAAACGCACGAACACCGGCTTCCGGTGCGCCTGAGGCGACTGTATTCGATGTCGAGTGGATCATGGTCTGCATCTCCAATGGCAAGATATAGAGCTGATCGTGGAGTCTGTTTATGATATAATGATGTTATAAAATGTACTAAATTACATTCTTGTGATGTTGTGTTTCGGGCATTGTTTTTAAGAATAATTCTATTTCTTGCTAAGAGTATTTTTAGCACTGTCGCCCCGTTGAAAACGAGGCATTCAATGCCAAAACATCCAGTGAACAAGGAAAATTCGCGCGGTAGTGCTGCGCTCGGACAGATTCCGGGATGCGCGGGCAGCTGGCATTTGAGACCGGGATATCAATCAGCGTCATGATTCATGAAGGGGAGCATATCGACCGTGTCGATTGTCGTCGGCTCGACGGGCTTGCCGTCTGGCTTGGCAAAAATCATCACTGCAAAACAGTAGATCAGAAACACTGCCACGCCGATAGCTAGCAGGCTGGCAAATATGAGTGGCCAATCAATCATGGCCGACACCTTGGCGCAGTTTGCACGTCAACTCAACCGTCTGTTGCGATGGGAAAGCCTTAGCGCTAGCCTGTAAAAGAGAGCGGCAGGTTTCGACCGGAGGCTGGATGTCGGAAATAAAAACGCTGGGATCCAGACGGGTCTACGAAAATCGTTGGATGAAGGTTCGCGAGGACCGCATTGTTTATCCGGACGGCAGCGAAAGCATTTATGGCGTTGTCGAGAAAAACGATGCCGCAATGATTTTCGCAATGGATGACGAAGACGGCGTCTATTTAGTGGAACAGTTCCGCTATCCCGTCGGGCGCCGCTTCTGGGAACTGCCGCAAGGGGCCTGGCAGGAGCAGGAGAACGTCGATCCGCTCACTTTGGCTCGCGGAGAACTGCGAGAGGAAACCGGGCTGACCGCTGAGGAAATGGTCTATCTCGGAGAGACTTACGAAGCCTACGGCTTTGCGGCTAACAAGTGCCATATCTTTCTCGCTACAGGACTGAAAATGGGAAAGCCCAACCTCGATGCCGAAGAGCAGGGGCTTATCTGCCGCCGCTTTCCTATCGGGGAAGCCGTCGAGATGATCCTTCGTGGCGATATCAAAGATGCGAGTACTATTGCCGCCTTCGGGCTTCTGCGTCTGAAAGGGATTATCTGAAGCATACTGCGCGGTAACAGGGAGCGCCCACTGAAATCAATGGGGCAATCTCCACAGCAGATACAGGCCTACGACCGTTGAAAAAATGACGCCTGACCACAGCCAAATCTGATCGGCAAATAACAAGCGCGTCATTTTCTGTGGATCTCGATCCAGGTAATGCCGAAGACAACAGCGCTGACGGCCAGGATCGCTGTTAACTCAATCCAAAAAATCAACTGCATGGCGATGTCCTCCAGCATGGTTAACAAACAACTAATGAAAAGGTTCACTCAGCCGATGAGTTTCATTGACATCATGACATCATGATGTCACTATCTCCTGATGAAAATCGCAGAAGATCATGCTCCGCTCTATGCCAAGGTGGAAACATCGCTGGCGGACGATATTTCAGCCGGTGCTCTGCCTGCTGGCAGTCAGCTTCCTCCAGAAGATCGCCTGATCGAACGTTTCGGAGTCAGCCGGACGACCGTTCGCAAGGCCATTGAGAATCTGGTCGCGCGTGGCCTTGTCGAAATTCGTCGCGGCAAGGGAACCTTCGTTGCCCAGCCCAAGGTCACGCAGGAATTGACGGAGCTGACCGGTTTCGTCGAAGACATGCAGGCGCTCGGTCGCGCCCCGACGGCACGATTGCTTGACACGGAGATAGTGCCAGTCGATGCAGACGCTGCGCGCCAGCTCGCTCTGCCGTCCGGAGCTCTGGTGATGCGGATCCGGCGCGTTCGGCTTGCCGATGGCGTCGCCATGTCTCTGGATGAAACATATCTGCCGCGTGAAATCGGTGAGAAGATCGTCACGCACGATCTGGACGTCGAGCCGATCTTCACACTGCTGGAAGACAAATATGATCTGCCGCTTGTCGAGGCGGAGTATCGGCTGGAGGCTGTCACTGCTTCGCCGGATGTTGCGGAGGCCCTCGCAGTCGAGCCGGGCAGCGCTGTCTTCCTGATCGAGCGCACGTCCTACACCGAGGGGCATCGGGCAATCGACTACGAAAAGCTTCACTATCGCGGTGATCTCATCAGCTTTGTCACTCGCCTGGCCCGGCGACCGCGCGGCCAAAAATAGCCGGGGGTGAAATGTTGGCTTTATGGCTGTTCATAGCGGCTTTCGGGGCAAGCGCGCTCGGTGGCGTGCTGGGCATGGCAAGCGGCATCTTCATCGTGCCAGCGCTTACGCTGTTTTTCGGCGTGGATATTCATGTCGCTATCGGGGCGAGTATTGTTTCGGTTATCGCCTGTTCTTGCGGCAGCGCGGCTCCGCTTTTGAAGCGACGGCTGACCAATGTCCGGCTTGCGGTCGTTCTTGAGACGGCAACCACGCTTGGCGCGCTGACCGGCGTGTTTCTGATCGGAATCGTTTCGACTTCGGTTCTATATGGTTTGTTCGCAGCCATTCTGGTGCTTTCTGCAAAGCAGATGCTGGTACGGCGGCGCGACGAAATCGGCGCAGCGATGCCGGATGCGAAGAGCCTCGCAACAAGCCTGCGACTGAATTCCAGCTTTCCCGATCACATATCCGGGCAGGAGGTGCACTATCGCGTCGGCCATGTTCCGCTGGGCATGGCGCTTATGTATGGGGCGGGACTGGTCTCGGCCCTTCTGGGGATAGGCTCGGGTGTTTTGAAAATCCCGGCGATGGACACCGCCTTGAAACTTCCTATCAAGGTCTCGTCCGCCACCTCCAATTTCATGATCGGCGTGACGGCTGCTGCAAGCGCAAGCGCGTATTTTGTTCGCGGTGACATCGATATCGGGATCACGGGACCGATTGCGCTTGGTTCGGTCATCGGTGCGCTGGTCGGCGCCCGCCTGCTGATGAGCCTTCCGGCGGAAAAACTGCGCATCTTCTTTGTCGTGGTTCTCCTTGTTCTCGCGGTCCAGATGCTTCTGAGCGCTTTCGGTATAGAGATCTCTGGAGGCTTAAAATGAAAGTTACCGCAGACGCCGGACGACGGGACAAAATCATTGCAGCGCTTCTTTGGTATGGCACATGGTTCGCTTCTGCCTTGATCGCGGTCGGAGTCGTTATGACTTCTATTGAACCGACGTCGCTTGCACTGAACGGCTATGACATCGTGAAAGCTGGCATTGCGGTATTCATTCTCCTGCCGATCATCCGGGTCGCGCTGACGATGTATCTTTTTCTGCGCGCGCGTGATTACGTCTACACCGTCATTGCCGCAACGGTTCTGCTGATTATCGCAACCGGCATCGTCGCGGACTTTCGCTAATCCCGATAAATCGCGTGAAGCATAAGCAATATGGCTTGCATCGGCGTGCGTGGGCTGATTTTCTGCTCGCAAAGCCGAAAGCATCGACCCTGATCCGTCGCACGCTCCGGACAAAAGCGGAGGGGACGGGATGGCCACTGGATTGGCAAAGCGACTGGCGGCATTTGGCATGGTTATCCTGCGCGAGGCGATCGGCGTCTACTGGACGCTCGTCAAGATCATGCTGCCGGTGATGGTGCTGACGCAGCTGGCAATCGAGATGGGCTTGATCAAAGCCATTTCTCCTGCCTTCGCTCCCGTCATGCAGTTCGTGGGGCTGCCGCCTGAAGCCGGTTTTGTTTGGGCTATGAACCTGCTGGTTGGCGTGTGGAGCGGGGCAGTGGTGATGTTCGCCGTCTTGCCGGTCGACACGCTCACCACAGCTCAGGTGACGATCCTCGGTTCGCTTTTCCTCTTCGCTCATGCTCTTCCCATCGAACAGCGTATCGTACAAAAGGCCGGCCCGCGCCTGATAGTCTCGACGCTGATACGGCTTGTTGGCGGACTTGTTTTCGCATGGGGGATCAACCTGATTTCCAGTCATACCGGCTGGCTGGCAGAACCGGCTGCACCGAGCTGGGTGCCGGGCCATTACGATTCAAGCTGGAGCAGCTTCGTCGCCGATACGGCCTCCACGCTGGTCTGGATATTTATCGTCCTGCTCGGTCTGGTGGCCGTGCTGAGAACAATGGACGCGCTGGATGTGACACGCTTCCTCAACCTGCTTCTTTCACCCTTGTTGCGCTTGCTCGGCATATCGAAAAATGCCGCTCCATTGACCGTGGTCGGGCTGGTGCTGGGACTGTCCTATGGTGGAGGTCTCATCATCCGTGAATCACAGCGCGGACACATTCAACCTCGGGACGTCTTTCTCGCGTCGAGTTTCATGGGGCTGTGCCACAGCCTGATCGAAGATACGCTGATCGTGGTGGCTCTTGGCGCGGATATCTATGTCGTCCTGTTCGGTCGATTGATTTTCTCCATTGTTCTGGTCGCGATATTTGCCAGACTTCTGCGCGGAACGGGCGACGCCTTCTTCTTCCGTTTCCTTTATCGGGATACACTGCACGGCAAATCCCGATTGCACTACGGGGCAACAGTTGAACAGCCGGCAGATTCATCGCGCTGAGCTATTATTTCATCTGACAAGCATCGTCTGGAATTTCATTCTTGAGCATTCTCGCTCGGAATGAGCGCATCGATGACACTGGCAAGCTGCATGTCACGCTCACCCGCCTCCATGGTACGCCTGAGTACTTCAAGCACAGTTGCAGCGGCGCTGCGGGCTGCCTCGATCAATGTATTCCCCCGCGTAAGCTTGGCGGTCAGAAGGCCGGTGAAAAGGTCACCAGTCCCGACAGGTACGATCGGCAGGCGCGGCGATATCAGTCGCGTGCGGGTCTCGTGGTCGAAGACGATGTTTTCCAGCAAGCCTTCAGGAGTGTCGGCAAGTTCGCAACTGGTCACAACCAGCTGCGCGCCGTGAAGTGCCTGCACACGCCCCGCCGCGGTTTCAAATGCAGCCCAGGAGGTTACATCTGTCTGTGCGATAAGACCCAATTCGAACTGGTTGGGTGTCAACAGATCGGCTAGCGGAACAAGCCGTTCAACGATACATTCCACCACCTGATCGGCAACGAAGATCCCGAGGTTCATATCGCCCATGACCGGATCGCAAATGTATTTTATGTCGGGATTGATCTGGCGGGCGCGTTCGACGAAAGCGGCGACCACATCCCCGTTTGCCTGAGAGCCGAGATAGCCGGAAACAATATAGTGGCTTGTTTCAATCAATCCGCGCTCTTCGACGCCGCGCAGAAGATCGCCGACCAGTTCGGATTCGAGAACCCGCCCGCGCATGGTTTCGAAATGCGGATTGTTGGACAGCAAGGTCGTGGGGACTGCAGCGACATTCAACCCATGGGCCTGCATGGGCAGAACTGCAGCGCTGTTGCCGACATGCCCGTGCACAACCTGGCTCTGGATTGAAATGATGGAAGTGGTCATTCCAGTGCTTTTAGCAGTCATTTTGCAACTCCTTCGCTCACGCTCAATTCGGTCCGTTCACGACGCGGCAGACGACCGTTGAGAACGATATAGGCAACCAGTCCGATTATCAGTCCCCAGAAAGCACCGCCGATGCCGAAGAGATTGATGTTT
Source organism: Brucella sp. MAB-22 (assembly GCF_025908475.1). Lineage (NCBI taxonomy): Bacteria > Pseudomonadati > Pseudomonadota > Alphaproteobacteria > Hyphomicrobiales > Brucellaceae > Brucella > Brucella sp. MAB-22. Next base: position 1,224,757 of record NZ_CP109781.1, read on the forward strand.
GCGGCGGATGCGAGAAAGGTAATCAATGCTGCCTCGCGATGCGTGTGGTCTGACATGGCTCCAGCCAGGCTGCTGCCTATCGTGCCCAACAGGGCCAGACCTGCGAGCGTTGTGATAAAGCTTGCGGGAAAAGCCATGAAGACAGCTGCGAGCGTCACACCGAATATGCCGACGAGAATGTAGAACACGCCCGCTGCAATACCGGCGATCCAGCGCTTGGATGGATTTTCGTGTGCTTCAGGCCCGGTCGCGATTGCTGCCGTGATTGCCGCAATGTTGAAGGCATGCGATCCGAATGGCGCCATGATGAGCGAGCCGAGACCTGTTGCGGTAACGATTGGATTGGCGCTGGTCTTGAAACCGTCATTACGCAGAACCAGCATCCCCGGCATATACTGTCCCGTCAGTGTGATGAGGAACAATGGCAGCGCGACGGACAGCAGGGCATTGAGAGAGAATGCAGGCATGGTGAAGACTGGAGTTGCAAACTCCAGTCGCAGTCCAGACAGGTCGACCCTGTTTTGCAGAAGCAGGAAGGCCAGTCCGAGCACGAGAATGCCGACTACGGCGTAGCGAGCGGACAGCCGTTTCAAAACCACATAGGCAACAATCAGCAGTCCAGCCAGCAACGGGTCGGTGGTGGTGCCGCCGAAGGCCCCTATTCCGAATTGCAACAAAATGCCGGCCAGAAGCCCTGAAGCTATGCTTGGCGGTATCAGCCGGATGACTTTCTCGAAATAGCCCGACACACCGAGGATGACGAATGCGAGAGCCGAAATCATGAAAGCGCCGATTGCCTCGGCGTAGGATGTGGTGGCAAGTGCCGTTACAAGAAAGGCAGCCGCTGGCGTCGACCAGGCGGTGATGATCGGCTCGCGGTAGCGCCAGCTGAGATAAAGGCCGGTAAGCCCGACGCCAATCGAAACCGACCAGACCCAGGAGGCAGTCAGTTCCGGGCTCAATCCCGCAACCTTTGCGGCCTGAAAAACAAGAATGAATGTGCCGCCATAATTGACAATGACGGAGATTAGGCCCGCCACGATGGGATGGGCAAGGTCGCTCAAGCGGATCGATGACGTTGAAGCACGGGATGGTATCATCCTCAAAAACCTTCTGGAAATTGGGCACATGGCCTGCAAGTCGGGCTGAAAAGATTGATTGACAGTTAGCTGTTTAATGGCCTGATATGCCCATCCATTTTTGACAAAAGGACCAGTCCATTTGTTCAGGCATTCGCAACTTGAATCCGTCAAGGCTTGGATTGGCCACCCCGCCCATGCGGCAATGCCGCTCCATGCACGTATTCAGCGGTCGATCCGGCAATTGATCATCGATGGTGCGCTGGGGCCGGGAAAGCCGCTTCCGGCTTCGCGCAGCCTCGCCAAATCGCTGGGTGTCTCCCGAGACACGATCGAAGCGGCTTATGCGCAGCTGCATGCAGAGGGCTTTATCGACCGCCGGGTGGGCAGTGGAAGTTTCGTGGCGCAGATAACGGAATTCACACCCGGACACAGCGTTTCCCAGCGCGAAGCGCTATTGCGCAATCAGGCGCCCAATCTGAGCAAACGCGGAGCAGCCATGTTCCGAAGCGGTGGTGTGCGCGAGCTGCTGGCGCCACGACCTTTCGCTCACGGTGTTCCGGAAACCCGAAATTTTCCGCTTCAGCTTTGGGAACGTCTGGAACGGCAGGTTTTGAAGGAAACCGGCACGCAAGTGCTACTGCATGGTCATCCGCAGGGGACAGAGCCATTGCGACGCGCTGTTGCCGAGTACATGAACCTGGAACGCGGAGGACGCGCGACACCTGACAGGGTGCTGATCCTCACCAGCTCGCAACAGGCGCTGACTTTATGTGCCAACATGCTGTTCGACCCCGGTGACCGCATCTTCATTGAAGACCCGGCTTATTACGGTGCACGCAAGGCGTTCGATGCTGCAGGCCTTGAATCCATTCCAGTCAATGTGGACGACCAAGGCATTGTGATCGAGCGGATGGTTGGCGAAACGCTCAAGGCCAAGGCCGTGTTTCTCACACCCTCGCACCAGTTTCCAACCGGCGCAACCCTGTCGCTGGATCGTCGTCTGGCGCTGATCGAATGGGCCGCCCGCCAGCAGACATGGATTATCGAAGACGATTATGACAGCGAGTTTCATTACGCTGGCAAACCGACCGCCTGCGTACAAGGCCTCGACCGGCATGAGCGGACAATCTATATCGGCACTTTCACCAAATCACTCTTTCCGGGCCTGCGTATCGGCTACATGGTATTGCCGCCGCAACTGGTCAAACCGATGACCGTTGCGCGCACTCTGCTTGATGGGCATTCCGCACCGATGGCGCAGTTGACGCTTGCCCGGTTTATGGAAGGTGGACATTTCGGCGCGCATGTCCGGGCCATGCGCGGCATCTATGCTGAACGGCGCGATGTACTGGCCAGACTGATCGAGCGATATCTGGTGGATTTCGTCGAGCCGCATGTGCCTGCCGGAGGGTTACAGATGTCTTGTCTGCTCACCGGTGATTTATCGGAGCGCAATGCCATCGCTGCAGCCCAGCGTGTCGGTATCGAACTCCTCGGCCTGTCCGGGCTTTACGCGGCCGGTGATGGAAAGGCCGGTTTTCTGATGGGGTTTGCAGCCTATACGCCGACAGAAATCGAGACCGCAGTTAAAAAGCTGGCGACGACCTTTCGCACGATCATGAAGCCATAGGTGCTCGAGTGGTCAGCAGTTGAATGATCGTCATGACCGCATGACTTGGAAATTGGTCTGATCTTTGTGCTGGAAGTGGATGGGAGAACCAGACCACCTCTGTGATACAAGCTGGCGGGATGGTTGCCATGTCGTATCCGGGCAGCGGTAAGCATTTGTATCGGCGCTTGAAGGGAGATTGGCGATGCAACTATCTGTCGAGCCGCAGCTGGTTGAGGGGCAGGCAATCAAAGACGAGATAGCGCGTTTCGGTGCTGATCCGACTTCTGTTTTCGCGAGCAATCTCAAAGAGGTTCGCGCGCGGATCGCCGCGGCTTGTCATCGCAGCGGACGCGACCCGAACGATGTGCGCCTTCTCCCGATCACAAAAACAGTCCCGGCTCGCATCCTGCGGCACGCTTATGCGGCTGGAATTCTCGATTTCGGAGAAAATAAACTTCAGGAAGCGCGCGACAAACAAACGGCCCTGAACGATTTGCCGATCCGCTGGAGCATTGTCGGCCATCTGCAGACAAACAAGGTCAAATATCTTGTTCGTCTTGCATGGGAATTCCATGCGCTGGATAGTTTCCGCCTGGCGGAAGAACTGAATCGCAGACTGGACGCGGAAGATCGTGATCTTGATGTTTACGTTCAGGTCAATACTTCGGACGAGGAAAGCAAATATGGGCTGCATCCGGACGATCTCATGTCGTTCGTGGCGCGTCTCTCAGAGTTTCCCCGCCTCAAACCACGTGGGCTGATGACGCTCGCAATTTTCAGCTCCGACACAGCGCGCGTGCGCGCCTGCTTTCGTCTGCTTCGTGGTCTGCGGGATCGTGTTGTTGATGTGCATCCGCATATGAACGGACTTTCCATGGGCATGTCTGGCGATTTCGAGGTTGCAATCGAGGAGGGGGCAACCGTGGTACGGGTCGGGCAGGCCATTTTCGGCCCGCGTCTGACCAGCAATGGTTATTACTGGCCGGGTCTGGCTGCGGACGCCCACACTCAGACTTCTGGCGGCCTGCGATAGCAGTATACGCCAGAAAAATGCGGGGTCAGGGTTTCAGGCTGATCCAGTATGAACCTTCAAACGGGACAGCCGCGAAACGCTGGTTAATTTCCGTCAGTGTCGCTTCGGGGCTGATATCCGCGAACAGTTCCGGTCGCAGCCAGACGGCGAAGGCTTCTGCTGCCAGAACATTCAAGGGAACGGCATTGAAAAAGTTCCACAATCCATGCACGCGCTTGTCGTTCACCGCCTTCAAACCAGCGCGGAAAGGATTTTTCAGGGCATTTGAAAGTGTGTCGCGCGCTTCCTGTTCGCTTACACCCGGCCCGACCGAAAAACCGCTATACTTCCCGCCTGGGGATGAGGTGGCGATGTAAACTTGCGGGTCGGCGGCAACGATAAACTCGCTGCTGATCACCCCTCCCTGTGCTGGTCCATCTGCAGCAATATTTCGACTGCCGGTCAATGTGATGAACTCGCCCATACTGGTTCGCCCGTAAGCGTAGCAGCATTGATCGGCATTGGGAAAGGCTTCCAGCAATACAGTCGGTCCGGCATCGCTCTTCGCCACCCGATCACGAATGCGGGCAATGCGCTCGTCATAGAAGTCGGCAAAGGCGTTAGCCTGCTCTTCGCGGTTGAGTACCTTGCCCAGCAGGCGCATGTTTTTCGAAGTATTTTCGAGTGCATGATTGCCGAAGTCGACCACGAGCACCGGTATGCCCATTTTCTCGAGATAGGCGATCGCCTGCACGCCTTCATCATTGCGCATCTGCCAGTCTGAAAGAATGACCAGATCGGCTTTTACAGAAACGATTTTCTCGACCGAAACTGTAATGCCGTCGCCAATGATCGGCAGCTTTTCAATTTCCGGGAAGCGCTGTTTGAAGCCGGCATAGATTTCCGGATTGTCCCCCTTGAGGTCACCGGCCCAACCGGCCAGCACACTGACGGGATCTGGATGGACGAGCGACAACGCTATCAGATTGAATCCGCTGCCAAGCAATATGGATTTTGGTTGGGCGGTAATGGTGACTTCCCGGTCAAGCGCATCCTTGACGTGAATGGGATAGGTTACCTCTGCAACAGCGCTTTTACCGAGGGCCAGCCAGATTACAGTCAGACACACAACAAGACGGATCATTTCATTGCTTTCTAAGTTCGGGGAGCGCGCATAATTCACCGCATCCGGCAACGCCCGGCAGTTTATAGCGCAGGCAGCAAATCTTGCGCCGGCACAAATTGGCGCCATGATCTGTTTCTTGACGCAGACACCCAAAAAACGGGTTGCGCGTTCCATCGTCAAAAATCTGCGTTTCAAAAAGCGGGCGACATGGCCAGCCATCACGACAATGGTTTTCAGCTGCGCTGTTGACGGCGTAGTCGATATAGACTGCTGCATTATTCCAGGCGAGCTTCGGTGAGATGCCGGTGCGGTCTTTCAGGACTTGAACGACAGTGTTCAGATGGCTTTTTGCGACATGGCTGATAACCGTCATTACATCCGGCGCGTCACAAGCTTGCCCTTCGTGGGGCAAGCCAAAGGAACGTGGCAAGCCCTGATCATTGATGGCAATGGTCATATTCTCGAGCTCGACCGGAAGGGTCACTCCACTTTGTCGGGCGCAGATATAGGGAATGACCAGAAGCGAAAAATAATAGAGCGACCAGAACGAAGAAACCGCCCGCAGGTCGGCATCAGGATAGGCGGCTGCGCATTGATGCAGGGTTTTCGTCAGGAGAGGGCCGTACAGAAATTCCGACAGAGGCATGCTGTCAGTCATTTCGCAGGACAGCATCATACTATCGGCACACCATGCATTGTCACCATGGAACAGTGCTCTCAGGCCTTGGGGCCTGAGAGCTTGCAGTGCTTCATTTCGGGTATCGGTGCTTACCATGAATATTTCAGGCTGCCGACAACAGTGCGGCCCTGATCACGATAACAGAAACCTGCGGAGCAGACCGGCTTGCTGGTGTCGAACAGGTTGGTGGCGTTGACCTGCAGTTTGACGCCTTCATAGTCCTTCTTGATCGCGCCAAAATCGAAATCAATTGCTGCATCGACAAAGGCGCGCGAACTGTTTTTCATAGTGTTTTCGTCATTGCCGTAACTTGAGCCGACAAAACGGACACCTGCGCCGACACCCAGCCCGTAAAGGAAGCTGTTCTCAGGCAATTTATAGTGAGCCCAGGCTGACGCCATGTGGGTCGGTACAGATGAGATTTCATTGCCCACTGTTCCGTCCGGGCCGTCCTTGATGCTGGTCTGCATGTAGCTATAGGACGCAATGAGGGAGAGGCCGTTGTCGAGACTGGTGCTGGCTTCCAGTTCCAGACCGCGCGAACGCAGTTTCCCGCGCTGTACCTGAATGTTGGCCGGGCCAGCATCCAATTCGACCACTTCGTAATAGAGACCGTTGTCCTGATTGATGTTGAACAGGGCGGCCGTTATCAGGGTGTTGCTGTTGGGCAGCTGATACTTGATCCCGACTTCCTGCTGTTCGCTTTCCGTTGGCTCGAACGGATTGCCTGTTGCCCGGTTTACACCGGCATTGGGCGAAAAGGCTGTCGAATAGCTGGCATATGGCGTGATGCCCCAAGGTGTTTCGTAAGTTAGCCCGGCGCGCCATGTGAAGGCCTTGTCGCTCTGATCAAAATCGCTGGACGTGCTGGTTGCCAGATCGGTGTTCTTGGTGTCGGTGCTGACCCAGTCCTGACGACCGCCGAGGGTTATGGTCCAGGCATCATAGCGGATCTGATCCTGCAGATAGATGCCAGCCATGAGCTGGTCCTGAACGTCTTTTGTCTGGAAATCGATTGGCGCTACAGGGCGCCCCATGGACGGATGCCTGGTATCCAGCGGTGGTGTATAGCCATACCCGTTTAATCCCTTCCATTGCAGCTTTGTCAGGTCTACGCCGGCCAAAAGCGTGTGCTCGAAATTGCCGGTATCGAAGCTTGCTTCCAGTTGATTATCGATGGTGAAACTGGTCAGCCGCTCCTCAAAAGTGCCTGCGCTGCTGTCGAGCAGTAACGGATCGATTTCATTGGCCTGATAGGCAAAGGCCCAGTCGGCTCCGATCTTGGTCGATGCAAGGCGGGCATTCTGGCGGAACACGAAAGTGTCGTTGAGGCGGGTTTCAAATTCATAACCGACACGCCCCTGCGTTTGTACTGAGTCATTGAAGGCAGTGTTGCCTGCAAAAATGTCGGATACCTTGCCCGTTACGGCATCGTAATAATAAGCGGCGGTGCCGCCGGTTTTGATGCGGGAGAACTCGCTGAGGATTGTCAGGCGCGTGTCTTCGTCTGGCTTCCACGTAAATGCCGGTGCAATGTAAATGCGGTCGTCGGGAACCGAGGGCTGTTCGGTATCGGCGTTGCGCCAAAGCCCTGTCAGGCGGTAGTAAAGTGGGTCGCCTTCCTTGACCGGGCCTGAGAGGTCGAACTGGGTCTGATAACGATTATTGGTACCGTACTGGACTTGTACTTCGTGAAGCGGGGTTTCGGTCGGGCGCTTGCTGATCAGGTTGAACAGACCACCGGCACCGGAAGCGCCGTAAAGGGCTGACGATGGGCCGCGCAGAATGGAAACGCCTTCCAGGCCATAGGGTTCAGTCTTGAACAGTGCCGAGCTTGCTCCGGGCTGGCGCAGATTGTCACGAAAGACACCGGTATACGTGACGTCGAAGCCACGCACGGTGAAGGAGTCGAACCGCGGATCGAAGCCAAAGCCGCCAACGCGTGCACTGGGCGTATAGGCAATGGCGTCGAGCAAGGTCTGCGGATTACGATCTTCAAGCTGCTGTTGGGTGACGGACGAAATGGACTGCGGGGTCTGCACAAATGGCGTGTCGATCTTGGCGCCGGTCGCGCTGCTGCGCGCCACATAACCGTCCGCATCGATCACGCCGCCGCTGCCGCCGTCGATTACAATCTTGTCGAGAACGATTGCACCATTCTCCGTTGGAGAGGCAGTGGTCTGGTCCTGTGCTATTGCCGTGGCGGCAAGAGCAATCAGGGATGTACCAGCCAGAATTGTACGGCGAAGAGGCATGCAATCGGAGCGCATATAGAATATTCCCAACATGATTTTGACAATCATGAGTGATATATTCATGTATTGGTGCTGGCAAGAAATTACATGATTAAAAGAGTCATGTTTGTCGGTTTGTAGTCATCCTGCAACACTCCCACTTTTGAAGCGGCGAAAGACTGGAACAGGTGTATGAGCGCATGATGCCCAACCGCTCATTTGACGTCTTGGTAAAGGTCACGATGAATTCTGGCAAAGTGATTGGTTCCGGTGCAATCGTCTTACTCTGCGGACCGGTGTGGTGCGATCAATGTGGGTGAGCATGATGATGGCAAGCACGTCAGGTTCACGACCACCGGCGTCAGCGCTAGCATGGGTTATCATCTTGCCAGAGAACTGACTGTCGGGGCAGCTTCGGCTGTGGTCGTGATGATAGCGATATTGGCGACAAAGAGATACGCAGCACCGCTTGAATATCGTGGTCTGATAGCTGCAGACGGGGACCGTGAACACGGTTTTCTGGTCAATTTCAAGAAGCAGTTCTGATAACGGAGGCGGCATGTTCCGCCTGTCCATCCTTCTTTTATTTGCATCGGACGGCTCTCAGGTCAGCCAGTTTGTCACGTCGTTACGGACAGTTCGTCGAAAGGCACTTGACTGATATATAGCCATTCGGCTATGTATCAACGCATAGCCAATTGGGTATGAATTGAGCGATGACTATGCGAGACGAAGTTTTCAAAGCTTTATCCGATCCGACCCGACGGTCGATATTTGAACGACTTTGCCGAGAGGGCGAGAAGACGGTTACGGTTTTGACCGCAGGAACGAATGTGTCCCAGCCGGTCGTCTCAAAGCATCTTGCTGCTCTCAAGAGGGCAGGCCTCGTCAGTGATCGTCACGAGGGGCGCCAAAGCCACTACAGGGCCGAATACACGGCACTAATTCCACTGATCGATTGGGCGAAAGAGTTGAACGGTTTCTGGGAGCAGAAGTTCGATGCCCTTGAAGACCTGTTGAAGAGGATGGATCAATGACCGAGATATCAGATGATGTGCGAACGGTAATTGTTGAGCGTGAAATGCCTCATCGGCCTGAAAAGCTCTGGCGCGCATTGACGGAGCCTCACCTCATCGCGGAATGGCTGATGAATAATGATTTCGCTCCGACCGTAGGCCATTGTTTCAAGCTCAAAGGTGAGTGGGGCGGGGTGCTGGATTGTGAGGTTCTGGTGGTCGAGCCGAACAGGCGGCTATCCTACACCTGGAACCACACCCATGAGGACGAAGCATACAATCTCAGAAGTATCGTGACCTTGACTTTGATACCGACCGCCACCGGGACACATTTGCGGATGGAACAGTCGGGCTTTATGCCAGGTCAGAAACAGGCCTTTCACGGTGCACATCATGGATGGCGAAATTTCCTTGAAAAGCTCGATGCCGTCGCCGCTGATTTGGACTGAACCCGCTCCTGGAGAGAGTGCCGCAAAACATAATGAGCCGGAAGGAGCTGGAGTTCAGCCAATGTGGTTGGCGAACTCCACAAGGAGAAGCACATATGGTCTTGAATAAATCCATACGCCAAATTCACCGCTGGTTGTCGATCATATTCACGCTTACCGTGATTGCGAATTTCGTCACTATGGCGTTCGGGCAGCCTCCGGTGTGGATCGTCTATTCTCCGCTTCTACCGCTGTTTATATTACTCGCAACCGGGCTGTATCTGTTTATTCTGCCCTATACTCTGAGACGGGGTGAGTGAAGCCTTTTGACCCTGTTCGATAGGCCCTTTCACCAGGCCAGCTTGGGCACCGCGTCAAGCAGCATGCGCGTATATGGCTGTTTTGGCTGAGTGAATATTTGAGAAACGGTACCTTCTTCGACAATCTTGCCGTGATGCATGACAACAACGCGGTCGCACAGATGGCGAACGACAGACAGGTCATGGCTGATAAAAAGCAATGTCAGATCAAGGCTTTTCCTCAGTTGCAACAGGAGATTGATAACCTGTGCCTGAATGGAGACGTCGAGCGAAGCCACTGGCTCGTCGCAAACGATGAGCTCCGGTTGCATTGCCAGTGCTCGCGCAATAGCAATGCGCTGTCGCTGTCCGCCGGAGAACTGGTGAGGATAACGGTCTGCCAGCGCCGGATCGAATGCCACTGATTTCAGCCAGCGATTGACATATTCGCGCGCGTCTTTCTTGGTGCAAAGCCCGTGTGCGATCGGCCCTTCCGCGACGGACTGAAATATTGTGCGGCGTGGATCAAGCGATGCAAAGGGGTCCTGAAAGATCATTTGAACGGACGTGCCGATCTTGCGGTCTTTTTCCCGCACCTTGCGAGCGTCAACCAGAACATTACCCGAAGTTGGCGTGGAAATGCCGCAGATGATGCGGCCAAGCGTTGATTTCCCCGAGCCGGACTCGCCGACCAGCCCCAGCACTTCGCCGCGTGCAATCGTAAGAGTTGCGGACTGAACGGCATGGACGGCATGAGCTGGTTTGGCGAGGCCGAGCCGTTGGGCAAAACGGCCAAGCGAGCCTACCGGCTTTTGGAAGACCATCGTAACGTCATCGGCGCTGACGAAGTTCGTGCTTGGGGCGAGAGATTTATTCTTCTGCGTCTCTATAATTGAATATTCGCCAGCGTTCTCGGTGGCGCTTGAGGTTAGAAGCTCCCCTGGCTGTTTTCGTGACGGCAGGGCATCAAGCAGGCCTTGAGTGTAGGAGTGCTTGGGAGAACCGAGTACTTCGGCAACGCTCCCCATCTCGACAATCTTGCCAAGCCGCATGACGGCTATTCTCTGTGAGATTGAAGCAACAGTCGCGAGATCATGGCTGATCCAGATCATCGAAATGCCCAGTTCTGAGACGAGCGCTTTCACTTCTTTGAGGATTTCCGCTTGAACCGACACATCGAGCGCCGTTGTGGGTTCGTCCGCGATTACCAGTTTGGGCTTGTGAAGCAGCGCAATAGCAATCGCCACGCGTTGGCGCATGCCACCTGAAAACTGATGTGGATACTGGTCGACCTTCTTTTCCGGCTCGACAATGCGCACCCGCGCCAAAGCTTCGATCGCTCTGCGGCGAACTTCGGCATCCGAAGCCTTTTCGTGAGCGCGGATAGCCATTGCGATCTGGTCGATGACCTTGAGGACCGGGTTTAGGGTCATCATGGGGTCCTGAAAGACCATAGAGACTTCCCGACCACGAATGCTGCGCAATTGGTTTTCCGGCAATCCGACCAGCTCCCGGCCTTCAAATCGAATTGAACTTCCGGGTTGAATTCTGCCGGGCTTATCGATCAGGCCAATCAGAGAGAAACCGGTGATCGATTTTCCTGAACCGGATTCTCCGACAAGGCCAAGTATTTCGCCTTTCGCGATTTCAAATGAGATGCCATCGACGGATTTCACCGTACCGCGGTCAGTTTCAAAATAAGTGGAGAGATTGTCGACTTGTAGCAGAGCTGTCATTTGCGCAGCCTCGGATTGAGTATGTCTCTGATCTGATCGCCCATGAGATTGATGGCCATGATCAGAACGATCAGCGCAACGCCCGGATAGATGGAAATCCAGTAGCGGCCCGACAGAAGATACTGGAAGCCATTGGCAATCAACATCCCAAGGGAGGGCTCTGTTGGCGGCAGGCCGACACCAAGAAATGAAAGCGTGGCTTCCAGCGAAATGGCTGAAGCAACTTGCACAGTTGCCACGACGATGAGCGGTGGCAGGGAGTTGGGCAGGATATGCCGTGTCACGACGTGCCAGCCACTCATCGGTACGGAAAGGGCTGCCTGCACATAATCCTTTTGCCGTTCCGCCGCCGCGCATGCGGTGCCATCTCCGGAATTTGCGGGCCACGCAATCCTGTTCTGGCGGCACGTGCAGTCATGGAGCAGACCGAACACGTATTTTTCGCAGGCGAAGGGGCAAAGCGGTTTTGCGAAGCTGCCGGTCTGGAAATGATGGCGCCGGAATGGTTCTCGACGGAACAGCGTCGCAAGGCCTTGCACGACGAAATGGCACGTCGTCGCAGTGGTGCCGCCGACGATGGCGATCCTGCCCGCAAACATGGCACTGTCGGAGCAGTTGCACTGGATCGTTTCGGTCATCTGGCGGCAGCCACATCCACGGGCGGCATGACCGCCAAGACACCGGGACGCGTTGGTGACAGCCCGGTCATCGGTGCTGGAACCTGGGCGGATGACGAGACGGTAGCGCTTTCCGCCACAGGTCACGGAGAATATTTCATTCGCTGGGCGGTGGGTCACGAAGTGGATGCACGGATGCGCTGGGCAGGGCAATCGCTCAATGAGGCGGCTGGCGCGGTTGTCCGCGAGCTGGGTGAAATCGGTGGCTCTGGCGGTCTTGTTGCGGTGGATCGCAAAGGCAATGTCAGCCTGCCGTTCAACAGCCCAGGCATGTATCGTGCATGGTGCGGTTTGGACGGGGAGATAAATACGGGTATATATAGATAGCAGAGATGCCATAAAGACCAGAACACAGCCTGATACCGGGATGCAATTTATGAACCTCTACAATGGAAGCATCCGATCTGCCTTGCTTCCATTTCTCTTGTGTCTGCTGTTCAACCTTCTGGCGATAGGCAGCCTTGCTGTTTATCAACGAGCGGCGCTGTTGTCCGAACTTCAAGCTGCCAGCTTTACGTTACATCGTGAGGCTTCCCAACGGGCCGACCAACACGATGCCCATCTGACGGCGCTTTCAACGATCGCCCAATCCAAAGCGCGAACGGCTGATGTTTCGCAGGATGACGTTTTCCTCGAAGTGGCGGCAACGATCACTCGTTTCTATCCGCGCATCGATGAAATTCAACTGGTGCCGATGAACTCGGCTGAGCCCGTGACCGGCACAAGAAAGCTGGAACCGGAACTGGCTGATGCCATACGTGTGGCTGCCCGTTCATCGCGAGGCGTCCCCGAGCTTCTGGCACCTGCTGCGCGACCCGGGCATTACATGATCGTAAAACGCAGCCCGAATACGGACAACCCGCACGACGGTCTGACACTCTCGATCAATGCGGGCAGTCTCATCAGTTCTGACGATGCATTCTGGAGCCGGGATGGCGTTGCGCTGCGTATCCTCATGCCAGATGGGAAGGTTTTGTTCAGTAGCGCGGGCACATTTGGTGAAGCGCATTTTTCCAAGAAACTGGGCAGTGCAACGCAACCGCTTCTCTTCCAGACAGCCCTTGCCATGGGCTGGACTGATCTTTTGCCGTTTGACCAGCTTATTCCGATCCTCGTTCTTACGAACCTGCTGTTCTTTGGTGGATTGGTCATCGTTCGCCAGACACAACGCACGCGCCATGCGGAACGTCGCGCAGAACTGAGTAGCCTCGAAGCCCGATTGGCACACGCCTCACGCGTCAACACGATGGGCGAAATGGCAAGCGGCATGGCACATGAGTTGACGCAGCCCTTGACGGCACTTCTGGCGGGGGCTCAGGCGGGGCGCCGCTTGTTGAGCCGCAACAATATGACGGCACTGGCCGGAGCGCTGGACGATATGGTGGATCAGGCGCGTCGGGCATCCGCCATTCTGGATCGGCTACGCAATTGGTCTCGTCCGCAGCGCCGGCAGACGAAACATGCTGATCTGCGCCTTTCACTGCAGAACGTGCAGACACTGCTCGCCTCGGAGGCTGTACGACAAGGCGTCAAAGTTGAACTCTCGATACCCGAGACACCTTTGTTGGCTGCGTTTGACCCGGTGGAAATGGAACAGGTGATGTTCAATCTTCTCCGCAATGCAATTGAATCCTTTCATGATAGTGATGGTGATCGACGGGTCAACGCATCCCTGAAAGCTGATGGATCGCTCGCTATTTTGGAAGTTGCCGATAACGGCCCCGGTGTTGCGCCAGAGTTGTTGCCGCGTCTTTTTACCCCTTTTACGACAAATCGCCCTGAAGGAACCGGTCTCGGCCTGGCACTCAGCCAGCGGCTGGTTGAACGCTTTGGTGGTGAAATTTCCTATATTCCTCAGGAGCAAGGTGCGTTGTTTCGCGTTGTACTCCCAATCGCCGATGGCACAGGAAGTTAAGACGATGGTTCAGCCGGTCTATCTTGTCGATGATGATGAAGCGGTACGAAAGTCGCTCAGCCTTCTTCTGTCGACCATAGACATCGAGGTCAGGGGGTTTGCTGATCCTTCCGCTTTTCTGGCGCAGCTGCCGCGACTGAAACCCGGATGCATGATTTTCGATATTCGCATGCCTGTCATGACGGGCCTGAAGCTTCAGGAGCTTCTGGCCGGGCAGGAAGTTGACTGGCCGGTGATCATCATCTCGGGCCACGGCGATATCGAAGCCTGTCGTCGAGCCTTTAGAAATGGCGCGGTGGATTATCTTTCCAAGCCGGTCGATGAGCAGGATTTGATCGATGCAATCCAGAAGGCTCAGCAACTGCTTGAACGCAAGCTGGGGAGCCAGGCTCTGAGAGCCGAAACGCTGGCACTGCTGGACGCGCTGACGGCGCGTGAGCGTGAGGTGCTTGATCGTATTGCACAGGGCTTCACTACCCGGCAAATTGCCGATGGTCTTGAATTGTCGCCACGCACGATAGATAGCCACCGTGCGGCCATAGGAGCAAAACTGGGCACGACTTCGCAAGCGGAAATGACACGCTTGTGGCTTGAAGGACAGTCACATCCGTAGAACTACCGATAAGTTCGTAAATGTTACGGATTTCACTGCTTGCTGACGGGAACTAAATGTTCCTCATCACAACTGAGGAACGACCATGATCCGTAAACTTGCAATTATCGTTTTGTCGATGGCCCCGGCTACTGCTTTCGCTCAGACTCTTCCCACCACGCCCTATCTGCCGCTTGATCTGGCAACCAAAGCTGCACAGGCTGCACTGGATGCCTGTGTCGCCAAGGGCAATAATGTGAGCGTTGCAGTTGTGGCGCGAGACGGATCGACCAAGGTTCTGCTGAAGGCCGATCTTTCCGGTCCGCATACCGGCAACAGCGCGGAAGGAAAAGCGTTCACGTCGGCTGCTCTGGGCCGTGATTCCGGTGAAGTCGCAGAGTTTATCGCGTCGAAGCCAGCAAATAATGGCATGCGGGACATGGATTCTCGCTTCGTTATTCAGGCGGGTGGGTTGCCGATCAAGATCGGGGATGCATTGGTTGGCGGAATTGGCGTTGGCGGCGCACCATCGGGTGCAACCGATGCGGAATGCGCACTTGCCGGTCTGCAGGCTATCGAAGCAAAGTAAGAATGAACAATCGGGGCTGAGGGTGGTTCAACCCCGATCATTTTCAGCGAGAATGACAAAAGGGGCGCGGTTACGCGCCCCTTTTACTAATAGTGACCCCGCCTCACGCGTGGCCCACTATAATAGTGGTGTCTGTGATGATTGCGCCAGGCGTTGTGCCTGTAATGGCGATGCGAATGCCAGCGTGGCCCACGATAATGGCGGTGATGCGAGCGCCAGTTGTTTCGCTTGTAGTGATGCCGTTTCTTCCAATGTTTCCGTGAATGATGCCCCCGATGATCCCGGACTTGTTCGACATTCGAACTCACGTCTGGTTTTGCGACGTTCAGTGTCGGCGCGGCATTGGCAGCACCTGCTCCGATCAGCATCCCGACACCGAGAACACCGGCGATCAGTCCTTTAACTAGGTTCATTCTGCGTACTCCTTTCAAGCTCGCATCCTGAAATCTGGCGTATGAACTGATGATGAACGGGAAAAAGCGGGGAAAATCCGGCTTGATGGTCATACAAGTTTTACAACGACAAACCTCCACAGACTGGTAGCTTCGCGATTCAACGACTACGTATAAGGGTGGAATCGTAACCCGTGAAATCGCGACGGAGAAACATGCACAGAACTGGCTTCGTCGGAACTATCCTGATGCTGTTTGCAGCCTTTCCCGCTGCTGCAAACGACGCGCAATTGGTTGCCGATATGGCTTCCGAGTGCTGGAAGTTGCCCGAGAATATTGACTATCAACGAGCGTCCGCAACTTTCGAGGTTACATATAATGCTGAGGGCGAGTTGGTGCGCATCGTGACTGTCGAGTATCAACCAGTTAGACGAGCGGGCCGAGAATTCGCAATCAGCGCGCAGCAGGCGCTGAATGAGTGCGCGAACAGAACTCCGGTTAAGTCGCGGACGATCCGGGTGGTAATGCGATATACGGCACCCGCCTCAGATGGGCCATTGATCATGAAGAAGCCCCTCCGGTAGCCAATGTCTATCTCTTATGGGCCAGTACCAAGTGCCGCTCGACTGAATAATTCATACAGACGGTTGCCAAAAAAACATAATTGCTGAACAAGGGTTGGAACTAAGCGCTCAATGTCGAGAATGGAACACAGCTTGAAACGCATTAAAATTGGCTTGGTCTGGCTCTTTTTGGCAGGCATTTCGTCAGCGCATGCTCTTGAAGTCAGTTCTCCGGCCATTTTGAAGCCGTCGCCGGAGCAAATGCAAGCCGCCAATCTAACGGCAGAGTTTCTCACGCGTTTTCATTATCGGCCCATTCCTCTGGATGATGCGCTGTCGGTCCGGATCATGAACCGGTTTATCGACTCGCTGGACCCGGATCGGCTCATCTTTCTGCAGGCGGATGTCGACAAGTTCCTGACCGGCAGCAAGGAAATCGATGATGCCATCGAACGTCAGGATTTGACTGTTCCGTTTTCCATCTTCAACACCTACCAGATGCGCATCATCGAGCGCATGACCTTTGCGCGCAGCCTGCTCAAGCAGGGGTTTGATTTCAGCAAGCAGGAAGATTTCTCCATCGTGCGCGACAAGGAGCCCTGGCCGCGATCAAGTGAGGAGAGCAATGATCTGTGGCGCAAACGCGTCAAGAACGACTGGCTGCGTTTGAAGCTTGCCGGCAAGGATGATGCGACGATTCGCAAAACCCTCGACAAGCGCTATGAAAACTCCATCGAGCGCACGTTTAAATACAACAGCAGCGACGCTTTCCAATCATTCATGGCTGCCTATACGACGTCGGTCGATCCGCATACCGATTACTTCGGTGCCAAGGCTTCAGCCGAATTCGATATTTCAATGAAGCTGTCTCTGGTCGGTATCGGCGCGGTGCTCCAGGAAAGAGACGACTATACGACGATCCGTGAACTGGTTGCGGGTGGTCCGGCACAGTCATCGGGCAAGCTTGCCGTGGGCGACCGTATTGTTGGCGTTGGACAGGGCAAGGAAGGTCCTATCAAGGAAGTGATCGGCATGCGTCTCGATGAGGTCGTGCAGATGATCCGTGGTGACAAGGGTTCGGTTGTGCGGCTCGATATCCTGCCCGTTGATGCTGGCCCCGACGGCAAGCACCATGTCATCTCTCTAGTCCGCGACAAGATCAGTCTCGACAAGCAGGCCGCCCAGAAGAAGGTCCTTTCGGTGAAAGACGGAGACGCCTCCCGCAAGATTGGAGTGATCACTCTGCCTGCGTTTTACGAAGACATTGAAGCGCGGCGCAAGGGCGACAAGAATTACAGGAGTGCCAGCCGCGATGTTGCCAAGCTCATTGCTGAGTTGAAGCAAGACAAGGTTGACGGTGTGCTGGTCGACCTGCGCAACAACGGCGGTGGTTCGCTCAGCGAAGCGATCGATCTGACAGGATTGTTTGTTGGAAAAGGACCGGTCGTTCAGCAGCGCAATGCAAGCGGCGAAGTCAAGGTGGAAAGCGATACTCTTTCGGCACCTGCCTGGAAGGGCCCGCTGGGCGTACTCATCAATCGCGGTTCAGCTTCGGCTTCCGAGATTTTTGCTGCGGCGATACAGGATTATGGTCGTGGTGTGGTTATCGGCGAACCAAGTTTCGGCAAGGGAACGGTGCAGACCGTGGTCAATCTCGACGAAGTGGCCAATAATCCCAAACCGGAATATGGCGAGCTTAAATTTACAGTTGCGCAGTTCTTCCGAGTTGACGGTGGTACGACCCAATTGCGTGGTGTAACACCCGATATTAGTCTACCGGGGCTTTTCGATCTCAAGCTTGTCGGTGAATCAAGCTTCGACAATGCGTTGCCGTGGTCGCAGGTGAAGGCTGCGAAGTACAAGTCATCGGACAATATAAAGACGCTGTTGCCCCGGCTGCAGAACCTGCATGATGAGCGCGTGCAGAAATCCCCGGAGTTTCAGGACTTTTTGCAAGACGTTGCAACGCTGAAAGAGCAGCGCGAGAAAAAATCCATATCCCTCAACGAAACTGAACGTCGCAACGAGATGGCTGCTCAGGAAAAGCGGATCAAGGCACGCGGGAAGGTCAACGACGGTATTGATACCGGGATGGATGACGGTCTGCAGTCGAATGAGCGAAGCTTGAGTGCTGATCTGGCGATTGAGAAAAACCGCAAGAGCGCGACAGATGTCCTGCAGAACGAGGCTGCGGCGATTGTGGGCGATCTGGTTGATCTGCGATAGGGCTTTGGTTCAAGTCAGTGCGGGAGAGAACTCGCAACGGGAGGGGTTGGCGCCGACCGCTGCGCTGTTGCGAAACTTAGGGATTATCGGATTTCAGAAGATAACCCGCATTAAACCCGTTAGATCGCGTGAACGGTCAGGTTTCACGGTCCGCGCTTATTTGCGCAGCTCGGCTTCGATCTGATCGAGAACCTGATCCTTGCCAATGCCGGTCAGGAAGGGGAGGCCCTTTATGACGGGCTTGGTCACAGAAGCCGAAATAGGCGTAGTGGAAACGATGAAATCCACATTGTCGGCCAGAGAAGCAACTTCAGTTGCTTTTGCCTGCTGAGCGTTGAAGGTAAGCCCACGCTTTTTCATTTCTTCGGTGACGGTTGCATTCACTGCCGTAGATGTCGCTACACCTGTACCGCAAGCGAAGAGAATTGTTTTCATTTTAGCCATGGTTTCCTCCAATTGGTGCTTGTGTGTTCAGAGCGCTAGAGCATTTCCTGTTATTCTTGAATCATTGGAAATGCTCTATTTCTTTGTTTTTTTGCATTACCCGACGCAAAACCGCTTCGCACTTTTGCTGGAAATGCTCTAGCCTTTATTGCAAGGCAGTTTGAACGTCCCCAAGCGTGCGTGCGGCCTTCAGCCTGTCGAGTGCATCAGCATCCTGAATGGTTGCCATGATCTGCTGTAAGGTCTCAATCTGTTTATCCTTGTCATTGATGGCAAGCAGAAACACATATCCAACCGGGACAGCTTCTTCCGGGTCTTCCATATTGGCGAACTGGATGGGCGATTTCAGCGTCGCGAATGCAATGCCAGCCTTGATCACATGTTCAGGATCGGTGTGGGGGACTGCGACGTTATCATCGCGCTCAAGCGGTAATCCGGTAGGCATGGACAGTTCGCGGCGGACGACGGCATCGGCGTAGCTTGGCTTTACATAGCCCAGCTTCTCGAGCTTGCCCGCCAATATCCGGATAATCTCTTCGTTGGTTTTTGCTTCGCTCTGAAGCTCGATCGCTTGTGGGTCGAGAAACTCAATCAGACCAGCAGCCATTCCATTCTCCATTCAAAGAAGGTCGCACGCCGATCTCGACGTGCGACTTGTATTTCATGCAGCGATCATTGTCGCCCTCAGGCAGCAATTTCGTCTGCAGGTTCGTCCTCAGCACCCGCAGCGCGTTCCCATGCCTGCGTATTGCGACGATAGAGCATGAAAAGTGCTGCAATAACGACGGCGATTACCGCGATACCAATAGCACCGAGCCACTGGATGGCGGAGATGATGACGTAAGGCACCCACAGGAATCCATCAACCACCGAAGTAATCTGCAAGGCGTTCTCAGGCAGCTTGAAGCCCGATGAAACAGCAGCGCTGGTGAACAATGGTGCGAGCGCATTGGCGACATAGAAGCCGATGGCCAGTGTGATGGTTCCGACAACGACCATACGGAACACGTTTCCTTTCAGAAGCGGTGCCGTCATGGCGACGATAAACGGAATGACGGCAAGATCGGCGAACAGGATTACGCGGTTGCCCGGCAGGATGACCGACAGAATGATCGCAATCGGTACCAGAATGAGTGACGACGAAATCGCAGCCGGGTGTCCGATCAGGATTGCCGAGTCGAGACCAACGAGAAGTTCGCGGTCGCCTGTGCGCTTGCGCACAAATTCCTGTGCAGCGTCAGAAACCGGCAGCAGGCCTTCCATCAGGATTTTCACCATGCGCGGCAGAAGCAGCATGACTGCTGCAAGCGTCATGCCGGTGCCGAGAACCTTGGCGAGGATCGTGCCGAAGTCGCCTGCATTATAAAATGCGATAGTACCAAGAACGAGACCTATGATCAGCCCCATCACGACCGGCTCACCGAAAACCCCAAAGCGACGTTCGATGGTTTCGGTGTTGATGTTGATCTTGTTGATGCCGGGGATGCGATCCATGATCCAGTTGAGCACGATGGCAATTGGCAGGATCTGCGCCGAGGCCAGATGCGGCACGGACACACCGGGTACGCCATAGAACTGCTGAACAGCGCGTGCGGACCAGTCTGCAAACAGCAGAGACAGTGCTGCAACCAGGGCTGCAATGATGATGCCGTAAGCGAGGTTATCGGTTGCAGCGACAACCAGCGAGCCCACGAAAGCAAAGTGCCAGAAATTCCATACGTCCACATTGAGCGTGCGCGTCCAGCGCATCAGCAGGAGGACGATGTTGACCAGAATACCTACTGGAATAACCCACAAGCCCACGGATGAACCAAAGGCAATGGCTGCAGCGGAAGGCCAACCGACATCAACGATGTCGCGTTTGATGCCTGTATTGGTCACGATTGCCTGAGCCACTTCACCGATGGAGGTGAACATAAGGCCAAGGACCAGGTTGATACCGATGAAAGCGACGCCAATTGTTATGGCTGCACGGAAGGCTTTGCCGACCTTCGCCCCAAGTACCACTGCGATAATGAAAATCACGATAGGCAACAGGACTGTCGCCCCAAGCGTATCGACTGCCGTTTTAAGTCCGCTCAGAAATGCGTCCATTTATCTCTCCTCCCCCTCGGAGCACGTCCCAAAGTGCACCGAACTAACAGAACATCATTATTAGCTCGCACGTATCGACGTTTCAAAATGTGAATTGGGCGAAACGGCAGAACATTTGTATTCTATAGCAAACTAAAGTTGAATAACAAGATGGCACTTCGGGAGGTGTAAACGCTGCGAGAAATGAACACTGGTATTGACTTAGAAACAAATGTTCATTAATCGATAATGCATCAGAGGAGACTGCGAGAATTTTGCAGGGACGTTCAGGAGGAAACGATGGCAACCAATGTGGCGTTGACAGGTTTGGCGCGTGACATGCAGGCGCGGGCGGATAGTGGGCGACCAATTCGCATCGGACTGATTGGCTCCGGCGAAATGGGCACCGATATCGTCACGCGCGTTGCACATATGCCGGGCATCGAGGTTGGCGCTATTTCTGAACTGCGCGTTCCCAATGCTCTCAAGGCTGTGGATATTGCTTTTCAGGAAGAAGGCCATGGCCGCGAGGTCTCGACAGCTTCCGACCTGACTGCTGCTATGGAAGCGCACAAGGTTGCTGTAACCGACAATGCCAATCTGATCCTCGAAAATGATCTTATCGATGTCGTGATCGATGCAACCGGTGTTCCAGCTGTGGGGGCCGAAATCGGCCTGCGCGCTATGGAGCATGGCAAGCATCTTGTCATGATGAATGTCGAAGCGGACGTCACCATCGGTGCATATCTGAAAGCCGAAGCCGAACGCCTTGGCGTTACCTATTCACTGGGCGCAGGCGATGAGCCGTCATCCTGCATGGAGCTGATCGAGTTTGTGACCGCGATGGGCCATCCGATTGTGGCTGCGGGCAAGGGCAAGAACAATCCGCTCAATATCGACGCCATTCCAGACGAATATATGGAAGAAGCCACGCGCCGTAACATGAATGTACGCATGTTGGTGGAATTCGTTGACGGTTCAAAAACCATGGTTGAAATGGCGGCTATTGCCAATGCCACAGGTCTCGTCCCCGATAAAGCTGGTATGCACGGCCCTGCTGCAACGCTCGACCAGCTCAATAAGACGCTGATCCCTGAAAATGATGGCGGCGTGCTGTCGAAGGTCGGTGTGGTCGATTATTCCATCGGCAAGGGTGTTGCGCCGGGCGTATTTGTTGTCGCCGACATGTCGCATCCGCGTATTTCCGAGCGCATGGAAGATCTGAAAATGGGCAAGGGGCCATATTTCACGTTCCATCGCCCATATCACCTGACGTCTCTCGAAGTGCCGCTCACCTGCGCCCGCGTTGTGCTCTATGGCAAGCCGGACATGGTTCCGCTTTCAAAGCCGGTCGCCGAAGTGGCAGCCGTTGCAAAGAAGGACATGCAGCCGGGCGAAAAGCTCGATGCCATCGGCGAATATTGCTACCGCGCGTGGATCATGACTTCGGGCGAAGCGCGCAATGCGCACGCGATCCCTTGCGGGCTTCTGCAGGGCGGCAGCGTGACCAAGCCGATCAAGAAGGGCGAGCTCATCACTTACGATAATGCGGCTGTGGCACCCGGTTCCAAGATTGCCGAACTGCGCGCGCGTCAAGACAAGCTCGTTTACGGAGCGTGAGGACAAAACATCATGGTTCAAGCCAAAAAAGTCGAACCGCAGGATACGGGCGACCGTCACAATTTGCCTTATGCTTTCCGCACTTATTCGCCGGAACAGCTGAAAGAAGCACTGCGTAAAATGTATCTCATCCGCCGCTTTGAAGAGGGCGCGGAAGAAAGCTACACGCGTGGCCTTATTCACGGAACGATGCATCTGTCCATCGGGCAGGAAGCAAGCGCGATGGGCTCGTGCCTGCCACTTAACGATGACGACATGATCACCTCGACCCATCGTGGTCATGGCCACTGCATCGCCAAGGGTGCAGACGTGAAGCGCATGTTTGCTGAGTTTTTCGGCAAGGAAACCGGCTATTGCAAAGGCCGTGGCGGCTCGATGCATATCGCAGATGTTTCCAAGGGAAATCTCGGTGCGAACGGTATTGTCGGCGGGGGTATCCCGATTGCGGTAGGTGCAGCTCTTTCCGCCAAGAAGCAGAAAAACGGCAAGGTGGTCGTGTCGTTCTTTGGCGATGGTGCGAACAATGAGGGTGCTTTTCACGAAGCACTCAATATGGCCGCGGTCTGGAAGCTTCCGGTTGTTTTCATCTGCGAAAACAATGGCTACGGCATGTCCACCTCCACTAGGCGCTCGACGGCAGTTGCCAATGTTGCTGACCGCGCCTCGGCCTATAACATGCCGGGCGTGATCGTGGACGGCAACAATCTGTCGGAAGTGGCGGAAGCTGTGAATGAAGCCACTGAACGCGCGCGGCGCGGCGATGGACCGACGCTCATTGAAAACAAGACCTACCGCATTCGTGGTCATTCCAAGAGCGATCGCAACCGCTATCGCACCAAGGAAGAAATTGAGCATTGGCAGAATGATCGCGATCCCATCGCGCATTTCGAGGCCGATTTGAAAGCCTATGGCTTCATCAATGACGCTGAGATCGAGGCAATTCGTGCTGAGGTGGAAAAGGAAATCGCCGACGCGATTGAATTCGCCAAGAACAGCCCGGCGCCTGATCTTACCAACCTGACCCGCGACGTTTACACGGATGATATTTGAACATGGACACAGCAATCCGTGAGTTGAGTTACTCGCAAGCTATTCAGGAAGCTATGGCAATTGCCATGGAACGCGACGACCGCGTTTTTCTGATGGGTGAAGACATTGGCGTCTATGGTGGCGCATTTCAGGTGACAGGGGATCTGGTGCATCGCTTTGGCGAGGACCGTGTCATGGACACCCCGATTTCAGAACTGGGCGGCGCAGGTGTAGCGGTCGGCGCAGCACTGACCGGCATGCGTCCGATCTTTGAATTCCAGTTCTCCGACTTCGCAGCACTTGCCATGGAGCAGATCGTCAATCAGGCTGCCAAAATCCGCTATATGCTTGGCGGGGCGGTTTCTGTGCCACTGGTCATGCGCTTTCCTGCAGGCTCTGGAACGGGTGCCGCAGCGCAGCACAGCCAGAGCTTAGAGGCTTGGCTTGGTCATGTTCCGGGTCTCAAGGTTTTGCAGCCCTCGACACCTTATGATGCCAAGGGCATGTTGCTTGCAGCCGTTGAAGATCCTGATCCGGTTATGATTTTCGAGCATAAGCTGCTTTACAAGACCAAAGGTCCGGTTCCTGAAGGCTTCTACACCGTGCCAATCGGCAAGGCGGAAGTGGTTCGCGAGGGTCGCGATCTGACCATCGTCGCAACCGCAATCATGGTGCACAAGGCGCTTGATGCGGCTGCTGAACTTGCCAAAGAAGGCATTGATGTTGAAGTGATCGATCTGCGCACCGTGCGCCCGATTGATCGCGAAACCATCATTAAAAGCGTCAAGAAGACGTCCAAGCTTCTCTGCGTTTATGAAGCGGTGAAGACGCTTGGTATCGGTGCTGAAATCTCCGCAATCGTCGCAGAAAGTGATGCCTTTGACTATCTTGATGCGCCAATCGTGCGTCTTGGCGGGGCAGAGACTCCAATTCCTTATAATCCTGATCTTGAACGTGCGACTGTTCCACAGGTGCCTGATATCCTGAAAAGCGCGCGTGATCTGTCCAAGGGAGTGCGCTGACTATGGCTGTGGAAGTCATTCTCCCCAAGGTCGATATGGATATGGAGACGGGGCAGATTTCGCGTTGGTACGCCAAGGATGGCGACACTGTCACGAAAGGCCAGCTTCTCTTTGAAATTGAGACTGATAAGGCGGCGATGGAAGTCGATGCGCCAGCAACGGGCATCATCGCAGATATCAGCGCCGCAGAAGGCGCTGTTGTTCCGGTTGGTCAGACTGTCGCTTGGATTTACGACGAAGGTGAAAAGCGAGTTGGAGCTTCGGCACCTGTTGTCGAAGAGAAACCAGTCGCAGCTTCCGTTGAAACGATCATCGAGCCGGCCATTCAGCAACAAGTTGAGCCTAAGCCCGCCCGAGACGATGTAGCCGGCTCAGCTGATGATGTGCGGGCAACACCGCTTGCCCGTCGGCTCGCCCGTGAAGCAGGCATTGATCTCGCCACCATTCAGGGCTCAGGGCCGAAGGGCCGCGTGCAGAAGAAGGACGTTGAAGGCAATACCGGCATTGCGAAGCATACAGTATCGGCTAAATCGCCTGCGATTAAAAATGCTGAACCATCCGCGCCCGGTCAGCTCAATGCAGTCTGGTTGCGTGAGGGCGAGGCCGATCGGTTGCCGATTGTTCTGATCCACGGCTTTGCTGCGGACCTCAACTCATGGCGTGGCTTGTTTGCCGGGGCATCGCTTGGCCACCCGATACTGGCGCTTGATCTTCCGGGACACGGTAATTCGCCACGTGTTGTTCCTGAAAGCATCGATGATATTGCTACGGCAGTCGAAGCGACGCTTTCTGCTTTCGGCGTGACGTCGTGCCTGCTGGTTGGTCACTCGCTTGGCGGAGCCGTCGCCACAGTCACCGCTGCGCGTGGTGTTGTCGATGTGCGTTCCCTGTTGCTTATTTCTTCGGGGGGCTTGGGACCGCGGGTCAATGGCGCTTTCATAAAAGGTCTTATCGGCGCGAAAAGCGAAGCCAGCATCGTTCCCTGGTTGAAGCTGCTCGTTGCCGATGAGAGCCATCTGACGAAGCCATTCATCAATGCAACGGTTGCACAAGCGGCTGATGCAGAACTGCGCGACACGCAGGAAGCGATTGGTCATCGGTTTTTTGCGGATGGCACACAGACTTTTGAGGTTCGCTCAAGCATTGCCTCGCTTGCAATGCCGGTGCGGCTCATCTTCGGTGCCGAAGATCGGGTTATTCCCGTTGCCCAGGCTCATGGTTTGCCGGGGAAAGTTGGCGTCCACATTTTTGCAGGTTGTGGACATATGCCACAAATCGAAGAGCGGGCTGCGGTGCTGCAAATCCTGAAAGAATGCGCTGCCGCCGCCAATTGATGCGGTAACCGAAAAAAGCACATCGTTTGTGACGATGTGCTTTTTTGTTGTTACTCGGACTGCGCCTTGTCCTTGAGCATCTGTGCCGCACTTTCTTCATCGGTGATGAGAACGGTGGGTTTCAGAAGTTCGATTGCACCAAGCAGAGCGGCAATCTTCTCTTTGCCGCCTGATGTAAGAATACGTTGCGGCGTCTTCTGAAGACTTTCAATTTTGGCCGACATGACGCGATCATGCACGGGATCATCAACGATCTTCCCGTTCTTGTCATAGAAGTGGAAAAGTACGTCGCCAACAGCGCCATTCGCGATGAGCGAGAGCTTCTGTTCCTCGTCAATCAGGCCGACACGATAAGACGTGCTGCTGGCGGTTTGAATGTCGCCAACGCTGAGCAGAACCATGTCCAATTCTTCGGCCATATCCAGCACAGTATTCAATCCGCAACGTTCGATAAGAGCGATCCGTGTCTCTTTGCTATCAACCAGAGCAGGGGCAGGGATCAGATAGCCTTCACCCTGAAAAATCTGCGCAAACTGCCAGGCAAATTCCGGCGGATTGGAACGGCGTGGCTGCACGATGCCGCCGAGCAGCGAGATGACTTTCAAATCGTTGAGTGGGCGGGCACCGATATGCTGCAGAGTGCTGGAAAGAGTACGCCCCCAGCCGACGCCAATCGTCATGCCGTGCTGCACCTTTTCCGACAGATAGGCGCCAGTGGCAGCACTGATCGGTGGAATAGGATCAATGTCGGATGAAGAGAGCGGCGCGACAATCGCGCGTTCCAGACCAAAGGTCTTTTCAAGCTCCACTTCCAATGCGGTCAAGCTTGCCAGCTTGCCTTCGATGGTAATTTTTACTTCATTGCGAGCACGGGCATCAGCAAGAAGGCGCACGATTGTGACACGGCCGACGCCAAGCGCTTCTGCGATGTCGTTCTGGGTCATTTGTTCGACGTAATACATCCACGCGGCACGCGTTCTCAACCGGCTCGTGCGGTTTTCGGCGGCAACGCCTTCCGATCCAATGATGAGGTCAGCTGTCTCCGGATTCTTTTGCGTCTTCTTGCCAGCTTTTTTCAAAATGATCCCTCAAATTATTGGCGCAATACTGCTTTATAGAAGTGATACTCTTAAAGCGAACCTATTGCTTTTCCACGTGAAGGCAAACAATAATTCATGTGCTCTGTCCAGGCTGTTCCGGTGGCGCTTCGGTTAAGGAAAATGAACATGCTACGCATTCTTTCGGAAGAAATTGCAGTCAATCTGAAAGACCGGCTGCGTGAGGTTCGATATATGATTCGCCGCAATCGTCATGAAAGTTTGCAGGGCGAACAGGCCTCTTCGCGTCCGGGTGAAATCGTGTCACCGGAACTGCTGCTGGGACATGCCGCGAGCATGATGGACAAGGCACTGACGACGGCTGAAACAATCTCCATTTCGCTGATTTCATCGAACCCGAATGTTCATAACAGTGCGCCGCATGTGAGAAGCTTGTCGGTCTATTTTGGCGCCGGAGCCGAGGGCGTGCGCGCGTTCCGCAAGGATATGTACTATCTCACGAAGGAAGTGCTCCGCCGCCATCAGTTGCAGAATGTGCTGATTCAGGAAGCTGTGTTTGTCACGGTGCATGCAAACGTGATGCGCGAACATGGAGCTCTCTTGAAGAGCGCGGTTGCCGCCGAGGCGGGCGACAAAAAAGTAGCCGAAACGGCCAAGGCCATCACGGCCATGTTTTTCGAGCTTCTTGCGGAAAAGCCGGTTCGTTTTATCTCACTGGATGGTCATTGTGATCCGCAGGCTTTGCGTAAATTCGAAACGATGTGTTTCGCTGCTGTTGGCCTGGCATGTGGGCTGGCGACAGCCAAAGCTGGCGACCTGGAAGGAATTGATCCACTTGAGAGTGCCATTCTGGCTTTGGACGCAAGACATAAGCGTCTGATGCAGGCCGCTGAAGATCGAGATCATCCACAGCTCGAAAATCTGTTCCAGACCTTGATTGCACACCTGCCATAAAACAAAGCCCGGATACGATGATCCGGGCTTTGTTTTATGGATGCATCGCAGATGAGGCTTAGTTTCCAAACATATCTGCGATCAGCTTTTTTGCACGGGGGATTGAAGCGGGGCTCATGCTGAACTCGGTCAGCCCCATGCGCATAAACTCTCCGATAAGTTCCGGCTTACCTGCGGCTTCTCCACACATGCCCACCATGATGCCTGCTTCGGTACCCGCCTTTGCGGTCATCTCGATTGCCGCCATGACGGCCGGGTGGCTTACGTCGTTGAGCTTCGTAACGGTTGGATTGAGCCGATCTGCGGCCATCACATATTGCGTGAGATCATTGGTGCCGATGGAGAAGAAAGCCGCTTCTTTTGCAAGCTCGCGGGCCGCAAAAACCGCCGCCGGTGTCTCAATCATCACGCCAAGGTCGAACTCGGCGAAAGTTTTACCTTCGCTTTTAAGTTCGCTGATGCATTCTGCGATCAGTCGTTTGGTTACGCGAATTTCTTCGACATCCGAGACCATCGGCAGCATCACCTTGAGGTTGCCGTTGACCGCTGCGCGCAACAAGGCGCGCAACTGCGGCTTGAACACATCCAAACGATCCAGACACATGCGAATGCCGCGCCAGCCAAGGAAAGGGTTCTCTTCCTCGGGAAACTCGATGCCTGCAATGGGCTTATCGCCACCGATATCGAGGGTGCGGACAATAACCGGATGTGGTGCAAATGCTTTGAGAAGCGCCGAATAGGTTTCGGTCTGCATATCTTCGGACGGCAGATGAATATGCTTCATAAAGAGAAGCTCAGTGCGGAAAAGACCAACCCCCATGGCGCCGGCTTCGAGCGCGACGTCGATCTCCTCAAGTGCGCCCATATTGGCGGCAACTTCGATAATATTTCCATCTGCGCGTCGAGGAATTATCGAGCGGTAAGCATCAAGCGCCTGCTTTTCCTGCATTGCTTTGGAAATACGCGCTTCGATTTCGTTGCGGATAGCCAGGTCTGGATCGGAGTGAACGATGCCGAACGTTCCATCCACTGCTACGGTCTTTGCATTCTCGAGCTCATGGATTGCACTTCCCAGGCCAAGAACAGCCGGAATGCCATGCGTGCGGGCGATGATCGCAACATGCGATGTGGCGCCGCCATGTCCGCAGACAACACCTTTGATTTTCTTGAGCGGTGCACGTGCCAGATCCCAGGCGCCGATGTCTTCGGCAATAAGCACCGATCCTTCCGGCAAGCCTTCCAGATTGATATCTTCCTTGCCGAGAAGTGCAAGACAGATCTGGCGACTGACGGCATGCACATCATCTGCACGTGCATTAAGATAGTGATCGTCGAGTGCCGCAAACTGCCCGGCAACCGTGGAAGCTGCAGCAAGCATCGCCGAAATGGCATCTAAACCATCTCGAATGAGCCCAAGTGCTTCGTCGGTCAGGCTATCATCCGCAGCAATATCCTTTAATGCCGCAATGATGCCTCTGTCAGCGTCAGCGAGGTTGCCGCTGGAGAGCGAAGCATCCATGCGTTGCTGTACCGTCGCGATAGCCGACTTAAAATGGGCAATCTCGGTGTCTATTTCAGATGCAGCAAGCTTCCGGCCCAACGGCTTGATTTCTTCAGGAAAAAACGGAAACGCAGTGCCCAATGAGATGCCTTCGCTCGCACCAATACCTTTTATCTGACCCGTGGGCAGCTTTATCGTAATCGCAGGCTGAGTAGCGGCTGGCGGCGCGGTTTCTGCTTGAGGGGTAGCAGCGGGTGCAGCAGCCTCTTCAAGGCCAGCCTGCGGGTTTTCCAGATAGCCGATCAGCGCTTCGATGGCTTCAATGGCATCGGCACCATCGGCACGAACGGTCACTTCATCAAGCTCTTTCACACCAAGCAGCATCAGCTTGACGGAGCTTTTGGCACTTACGCTTTTTCCGGCCTTGGCGATTTCGATGTCACTTTCAAAACCTTTGGCCAGTTTAACGAAGCGGGTTGCGGGGCGCGCATGCAGCCCTTCATGCACCCGGACGATAGTCGAGCGTTCCATTTATATAAGCCTCAAAGCGACATCTGAAACATTCCAACATCCTGAATGTCGAAACTTGTTTCAATTATCTGTTTTAACACGCAATTCTAAATCCAATGATGGTCAGATTCAGCCGCCGATGGTGATAATCTGCCCTTCTTTGAGAGCAGCGACAAGCTCTTCGCCGACGATTTCAGTAGCGCAAATTTCGCCTGGACGATCTGTCGATTGTGCGCCCGTAAACGAAATAACGACGTGGCCGATTTCGCGTACTTTTTGCCAGGCGCTATCACCGACAGCAGTGATTTCTGCGTTGAGTGAGCCGATGGTGATGCGGGCTCCGACAGCAGGGGCGGCCGCTTCAGGGCCTTCTTCCACAACATGCATTACGGAAACTTCAGCGAGTTCGGGTGGCGATCCATCCGCAAAAAGAATGAGAACGCCGCCTTCAGCGAGATCCGCAACTTCCGGGCCGATTGCGGTGATCCGCGTTTTCAGATGTATCGACATAGAGGCGGTCCTTTCTTGGTATGGTCTTCGATACTCGGGAAAATCGACGAAGAGCATCGCTATTGCATATGTTTGGGAGATTGCCTGCCGCCGCTTTTGCTGCGACAGGCTGAACGTCTTAAAGTACTGCGAGGCTGACAACCCATGCGATTAGGACCGAAAGTGGCCCCATGATCTGACGGCTGATCAGAACTGCCGGAACACCAATTTCGATTGTCTTGGGTTTCGCTTCCCCGAGCGCCAGACCAACCGGCACGAAGTCACAACCGACCTGCGTGTTGTAGGCAAAGAGCGCAGGCAGGGCCATAGCCGGAGCGATGGTGCCGTTGGCGATCTGCGGTCCTATGATCGCCACGCCGACGACCTGCGCGATAACTGCACCTGGTCCGAGAATCGGCGACAGGAACGGCAAGCCGCAGATGGCGGAAAGCACGAGCAAGCCGACAATATTATTGGCTAGGGGTCCAAGCGGCTGGGCAAGAATATCGCCAATGCCTGTATAGAGGATCAGACCGATCAGCATGGTCACGAATGCCATGAATGGCAAAACGTTACGGATAACCTGATCGATTGTGCGGCGACCCGCCTGGAAGAAGATACCAACCACACGGCCCATGACACGACCGATACTGCTGATCAGTCCGACCAAGCCGCCTTCGCTCGGCTGTTCTACCGGTGCAGGCTCTTCTTCAACTGCGGCAACTGCAGAGGCAGCGGCGGCCGAGCCATCAGCAGAAACGATGTCTTCCGGCTTCACACCTGACACGTAAATGTCCTCGGTGATGAACTGCGCCAGTGGCCCGGATTGTCCAACCGGTGTGATGTTTACCGTTGGAATGCGCTTGCGCGGATAGACGCCGCAGCGGGCAGTGCCGCCGCAATCGACAACCACGACTGCCATTTCGCTTTCAATTGGTGGTGAGCGGAAGCCATCAACGGCCTCTGCTCCGGTCAGTTCAGCGATCCGGCGTGCAAGCGGATGAATGCCGCCGCCAGTGACCGAAACCACCTTGTTGCGTTGCTCTGTCGGCTGAATGACAAGCGGACCGCCCCAGCCATTTGAGCCGCGGGAAATTTTAACTGCCTTATAGGTCTTTACCATGTCGTCCTCCCCAATTCCCGCTTAAAGCTCAATGCCTTGACGCCGCGCCATGATGGCGGTGATGCGTTCTGTGAGCATGCCTTTAAGGAGGATCACGACGAGACCAACGATGGCGTACCAGATGGCGACGTTGATGTGATAACCCGTTGGAACTGCGCCCTTCTTCTCAAGTTCGAGAAGTGCAACGAGCACGCCGCCCCAGACAAAGTATTCGCCCGGATTGATGTGCGGGAAGAGACCCAGTGGCGGATGAACGTAAGAAACAGCCGCGTCATAGAAGGCGGGCTTGTATTTCTCGTCCAGAAACGAACCGAATGTGTAGGCCATCGGGTTGGTCAGGAAGAACACCGAAAGAACCGGCAGAACGGTATAGCGAGTGAGCGCGATACGTCCGGCGCTGCGGGCAATGCCATGGACGCGCTTTTCACCGACCAGTTCGGTTACGGCATAGAAGGCGGTCATCAGCACGACGAGCGTCGGGATAATACCCGTTACAAACCCGGCAAAAACTTCGCCGCCCTTCTGGAAGACGCCAATGAAATGCTTGCCGATTGAAGCAAGCCAGCCCAGCTGTTCTTCCTGCTGGACGTTCTGAAGGCGTTCCTTGAACTGATCAACGGTAATTCCGCCGCTGCCGGCATCGGCTGGCGCGGTGGTTGTTGCTTGTGCAAGCTGCAGAAGATCATTTCCCGCGTGCTCTGCGGCATGTTTGCCATGCAGGGCCGCATCGGAAATCATGCTGCCGGCCATATGTATAGATTGCATTGTTACGTCAGCATGTTGTGCCAACATCGTCACTATCGACATTGCTCCTCCTCGATTGCTTGTTTCAGGCAAGCAACTCCTATGCTCCCACTGCCTTCAGACCTTCGAGTTCGATCCCATCGGATTGATCTCTTATGCGACTGATCTGCTCTATCGCCTGCTTGGTAGCAGCCACCACTTCAGGCGTTCCTTCTCCAATTGTAGGATTGTCCTGCAACTCGCTGAGGCGCATTCCCTCAAAGCCTTCGCGGCGGCTGAATTTTGCAAAAACCGTCCGACCGCTCATTTGCAGGAAGCGGCGCACCACCAAATTGCGGTCTACGACGAGCAAAACAATGACGCCTCTGCCAAAGCGACCTCGCACATGACCCGCGCCGACAAAGCCGTCAGAATATTTCGAGGTGATGCCTTTCATCACATCGGAATAGTGACGCATCTGAAACCAGACGCCCAGAGACTGAAAGCCCCAAAGCAAGGCGAGCGCCAGCAAAGCCCATTGCCAGATAGCCATTTTGTTCTCCTCCCACGAAGGACAAATAGGATATTTTCCGAGTTCGTCCTTCAGCAAATAGAGAACATTTGTCTTCTTGAATGTCAATATGTATAATTTTGTCAACGAATGAAGACGAATGACGACTGACATTGCAATCGGTTTCGCATAATGTCGTTTGTAAACGGGAGGCCGCTCGCAACATGGATTTGCTACTCAGAGAACAAATGGCATCGATGCCTGATTTGCGTCATCGGTTGCGCCAGCTGCGTTGGTTCAGGGCGACGTTCCGCAAGCATGCCAGTCTGCTGCATGAGCTTTATGGCGTCGAATATGAGATTGATGAAAAGAAGCTCACAGAAGCCTTCCTGAACTGGGTAGAGCTCGTTGATCAGAACAAGCGTTTTGCCAAAGTGGACCGCAAAGATTTCATCACCTTTGCCGCAGGTCTTGTGTTGCGAGAGCTGATCCGTTTGTCGCCTGCGAAGGTCGTTTCGCCGCCAAAGCACGCTGCAGACGATGCCGCGCGTCTTTACGAAATCGTCAGCTTCTGGCCAGAAGGTTTTCTCTACACAAACTACTGTATCTGCGCGATTGCTGCTGTGCAGGAGCAGGAATTCGGTACTGTTCCGGATATCGATCAGTGTGCTGATGAGCTGCGGACATGGTGGTCTTACAAGGAAAACGTCTCGGAAATGCCGGGTTATGCGATAGCATTTCTCGATAAGTTTCTTGGTAGCGAGCCGAACTGGGTCATGCCGGATCTGGCGTCGGCGCGTGCAGCGGTGAAGCGTGCTTTGGGGGCTGATAATCCGGTCACGAAGATCCAAAATAAATAGTGGTCGCTTTGTTCCAGTGCGGAAAGTGCTTATTCCACTCGGAATATCAGCGTTTAACCAGCACCGGAGCCGGGCATTTCAAAGGCTCATATTCCACCATACCAGTCATAGCCATAGTCCTCCCAGTAACCACCTTTCCCACCCTGAATGGCCGCAAAGCTTGAGACAAGCTCAATCGACTTGATGTATTTGCTCATCTTGTATCCGAGTTGTCTCTCTACGCGCAGACGAAGCGGAGCTCCGTTTTCTACCGGCAGGACACGATCATTGAGACCATATGCCAAAATAGTCTGCGGATGACGGGCGTCGATGAGATCTATGCTGCCGTAAAATGACGCTGCTCCTTTCGCGCCGTCTACCCTATCGAAGCAGTGGAAGACGACAAAGCGCGCGGATGGCGTGGGGCGTGTCACATCGAGAATCTGGCTCAAGGGGACGCCTGTCCATTTGGCGATTGTACTCCAGCCTTCCACGCAGTCGTGGCGGGTGATCTGGGTGCGCCCTGGCATGTTGCGCAGTTGCTCCAGCGAAAAACTTGTCGGTTTTTCCACGAGACCTGTTACCTGCAAAACATAGTCTGAGAAATCGGCTGCGCGAAGTGCTTCATATTCTTCCGTCGCAGGATTGGTTTCACCATTCGGTTTTTGACCCTGACGCAGCTCGCTTTCCCCATACTCCCTTGCAAGTGCATTATGTCCCTGCAGTTGCCGTTGAATGAGGTAGGTCAGATCGTTCGCCTTTTCGAGGACTTGCCGCGTAGCGCTTTCGTTGTTGCCGACAAAATCGAAAGCATCACAACCGCTCAACATAATGGAAGAGGCTGCGGCTCCGGAAAAAGTTAGGAACTTTCGTCTGGAAAGATTCAGCTTGCTCATGGGTGCCTGTCCTCGTCTTTTTTCGGAAGATCGGCGCGATACCAACCAGAAATCATCGATCGCATTTCGTTGAACGGACCTGCCGCAAGCACCATCACGATATGAATGACGACGAATGCGCAAAGCAGGAAAACGGCTACAAAATGAAGAGTGCGGGCTGTCTGGCGTCCGCCGAGCCATTCCGTCAGCGGCAGTACGGCATCCATGCCGGGAGACATGGCCAGCCCCGTAATTATAACCATCGGGAAAAGCCCGAAAAACACCATGCAATAGGTCAGTTTCTGCATAGGATTGTATGTTTTCCCATGCTGGAAGCGAAACTTGAGATGGTTAAGAATATCGCCGGGCAGACTCTTTATATCCAATGCAGATGGCAGTAACTCGTTCTTCAGATGCCCGTTCAAAACACTGCCGACCAACCATAGCATGAGCGTGCCCACCAGAACCCAGGCAAAGAAGAAGTGAACCACACGTCCGGTTGCCAGATCGCGATAGGACGGAATGGTCAACGCTGGGGGAAATGCCTGATAGTCGGGGGCGCTTGTCGCTCCCGATACGCCGAGAAAACCGGTTGTCTGGAAGCTTTTGCCCAAGATATCGACACGACCTTCAGGGCCGCTTTCGCCATCGACGGCATAAATTGCCAGAATGGCATTATCATAGTCGAAACCGGATTCGTTGCCGAGATAGAGCGTGGGGTGCGCATTGAATATCTGCAGCCCGGACAGCAGCAGAAAGAAGAGGCTGGCAGCCCAAATCCAGTGTGTGAGGCGCGTCAGCAGACGCTGGCGATAGACGAGCTGTTTCATGATGTTGCGCTCCGGTAATTTGCCCGCCAGTCGTGAGGGAAGACTGGCGGGCCAGAACAATTACTGTGGCTTCTTCATGGAGTCGGACTGCATCGTGTCCTGTTTCATGGCATCGTTCTTCATCGCTTTGTCGTCATGTTTCTTCATTTTCTTTTTTGTGTCGCTATGCATGGCATCGCCTTTCATGGCGTCATGCTTGCCCATGGAATCCTTCTTCATAGTGTCAGACTTCATGGTGTCGGTTTTCATCGCGTCTTGCGCGAAAGAAACCGGCGTGAAAGATATAGCGGCAAGCAGGGCGAGCGCCGGAAGGACGATGATGTTCTGTTTGATGGTCATGACGATACTCCTGTTCATCTGGGCGCCAGCGGCGCGTAACGGGAGGAGTTTCGACAGGCAGAGGCAAATGGTTACACCGATCACGGCGATGTGATCACCTCATTGGAAGATGTAACCTTTTCCGCTTCTTTCACGAATATGCCGGTGATTGGGAGTTGTAACCTGACCTATTCGAACGAAGAGAGGTTGAAAAAACTGATGATACTGGCGCTCGACGGAGACAAGGCAGCCTATCGGACCTTGCTTGAGGATCTGTCGCGCCGACTGAAACCTTATTTTCTACGGCGTCTTTTCGGCGATAAATCGCAAGCGGAGGACCTTATTCAGGAGACTTTGCTGGCGATCCATACCCGACGCATAACCTATGATCGAGGCATGGCGTTTCTACCCTGGGTGAATGGAATTGCACATCACAAGCTTGTCGATCATCTACGCCGTCACGGGCGTGAGACTGCTACACCTCTGGAAGAAGATGTTCCTGTGTCCGATGATGCTGAAGCCGCCGATGCGCGCATGGATGTGGACCGGATGTTGAGCGGTGTTTCCGAACGCAC
This sequence comes from Brucella sp. MAB-22, assembly GCF_025908475.1. NCBI lineage: Bacteria > Pseudomonadati > Pseudomonadota > Alphaproteobacteria > Hyphomicrobiales > Brucellaceae > Brucella > Brucella sp. MAB-22. The sequence continues at coordinate 1,260,763 of NZ_CP109781.1, forward strand.
GGCAGGTTTGATCCGCAAAGTAAAAATCGAGGGACAATCCATAGATGAAGCCGCACGTGACACCGGCTTGAGCCAGAGCGCGGTCAAAGTCGCCATCCACCGCGGTCTTGCAACAATAGCGCAAAGATTTGGAGGCAAAGGGCATGACCGATGATCTGATCGACAAGCTGACAGCAGATGTCAAACCGGTTGGCCCTCACGCAATGCGCCAGCTTTTCTTGCGCTATGCGACGGGAGGCATTGTAGGCGGGCTTGCGATTATGCTGGTTTTCCTTGGCGTGCGTCACGATTTGTTGTTGGCGATGACGACGACAGCCTATTGGATGAAATTCGGCTACGCAGTCCTGCTTTTATTGATACTGATCCCCGCATTATTCACCTTGTCGCGGCCCGTTCGCACGGGATTGCACTGGTTGCCGCTGGCCATACTTCTGGCTTGTCTTGCAGGCGCTGCATCAATCCAGCTGCTGAACGCCGAGCCCGGACAAGCAGAGGTGTTGATATGGGGGCGGACGGCGTTGGTCTGTCCATGGTTGATTGTTCTCATAGCTCTTCCCATGCTCGGGTTTCTGCTTACTGCCATGCGGCGACTTGCTCCGGCCGATCCTGCTCTGACCGGTCTTGTCGCCGGTATCGTTGCTGGCGCCGTAGGAGTTCTCATCTATTCACTACACTGTCCGGAATCCGGGATGCCGTTTATTGCAATCTGGTATACGCTCGGCATCGCAATCATGGGTTTTTTGGGCATGATTGGCGGGCGCGTTTTACTCAAATGGTAAGACCTGAAAGCGCACAGCTTCTATCCTGGTTTGAACCAGTAACAGACCTCTCACTGGCGAGTTAACTGCTAGCCCCGGACGAGTAGGCTTTGATCTTGGTTGAAACACGGCTTTGCCGTGCGCTCTGCATAACGGTGGCAGAACCTCGTCGTCTTCAAAGCAAACATGGTGAATTAAACTCACTGGGCAATAACGGTCAAAAACATTTTGGATTCTCCCCAGAATGCGTTAGCGTCTTCGCAGTTCCGTGGGAGGACCTTATGAAATGCAGTGGGGGAAGTAATCTGCAAAAACTTCCCGCTTAGTCGTGGTGTCTGCACCATGGCAAAATCTATTGGAGTGAGGAGGAAATATGCAAATCTTTAATCGGAAAACGACTGTTTCTCTGGCTACCGCATTGGGGCTTGTGTTCGGTGCTGCGCAAGCGAAAGCCGAGGAGTTTGTAAATATTCTGACCGGTGGCACCAGTGGCGTCTACTACCCGCTCGGCGTCGCTATGGAAAAAATCTATTCGAGCATTCCTGATGTGCGTCCCTCGGTTCAGGCGACGAAAGCATCCATTGAGAATATCAATCTCATCAACAGCGGTCGGGGTGAAGTGGCGTTCACGCTGGGCGATTCTCTGCGCGATGCCTATGAAGGCAATGAAGCAGCCGGTTTTAAAAAGAAGCTCACCAATCTGAGCACGCTTGCGGCAATCTATCCGAATTATGTGCAGATCGTCGCCTCCAAGGAATCCGGCATCAAGACATTGGCTGATCTCAAAGGAAAGCGTTTGTCCGTCGGTGCACCGAAATCGGGAACCGAACTCAATGCGCGCACCATTCTGGGGGCTGCCGGACTTTCCTATGATGATCTCGGCAAGATCGAATATCTGCCCTTCGCGGAATCCGTCGAGCTGATGAAGAACCGCCAATTGGATGCAACCTTGCAATCTTCCGGACTTGGCGTCGCCTCGCTGCGCGATCTTGCCAATTCCGTGGACATCAATGTGGTTGAGGTTCCGGCAGACGTTATCGAGAAAATCGGCGCGCCGTATCAGGTCAACACGATCCCGGCGAATACCTATAGCGGGCAGGACAAGGATGTCGTGACAGCTTCTGTGATCAACTATCTGATTGTTCGCCCCGATATGGATGAAGAACTGGTCTACCAGATGACCAAGGGGCTATTCGAGAATCTCGACCAGCTAACTGCCGCCCATTCTTCCGCAAAGGCAATCAAGCTCGATAAAAGCACCATCGTGTCACCTGTTCCGGTTCATCCCGGTGCTCTGCGTTACTACAAGGAAAAAGGCATCGAATAGGCTGGCAGCGATCCTGCGCGGCGGTTGGTACCCGGGTGACATTCCCGGGTTCCTTCCTTTTTCTGACAGACGGTGTCCGATCCTTGTTAATCGGATCGCTCCCTTAACTGTTCATTTTAAATGCACAATCTGATGAAGGTTCGTTCATGACGCAGAGCGAGAACAGCGCCGTAGAATCGGCCGAGCATATTCCCGCCTGGGGCACAGGCACAGGCGCAAAAGTCCTGTTTGCCATCGCCGTGGCTTTTTCGGTTTTCCAGCTTTGGACTTCCGCTTATTCACCACTGCCAAGTCAGGTAGTCCGCTCCGTCCATGTCGGATTTCTGCTTCTGCTTCTCTTCGGCCTTTACGCCAATGCGAGCACAGTCGCTGCAAAGCGAGCGGCCTTCTGGCTGGCGGCGATCGTCGCCTTCGTGCTGAGTCTTTATCATTGGGTTTTCTACGAAGATCTGGTGATCCGGGCTGGCGAACCCAACACGCCGGATATCATAATCGGCATTCTCGTGGTCGCTCTCGTCTTCTGGGCTGGAAAAAAGATGATGGGTTGGACCTTACCTCTCATCTGCGCGATCTTTCTGGCTTACGGCTTGTTCGGACAATATCTCCCGCACCCGTTCAACCATCGCGGATATGATTTCGAGCAGGTGGTCGAAGTTCTCTTTCTGGGAACAGAAGGAATTTACGGCACGCCGATTTATGTCTCATCGAGCTATATTTTTCTTTTCATCCTGTTCGGCGCATTTCTCGAACGCGCGGGCATGATCCAACTCTTCAATGACATTGCCATGGGAACGGTTGGCGCGTCGCGTGGCGGTCCTGCAAAAGTTTCGGTGATTTCGTCGGCCTTGATGGGAACGATCAACGGTTCCGGTGTCGCCAATGTTGTGACCACAGGCGCTTTCACCATTCCGCTCATGAAGCGCTCCGGTTTCCGCCCGGCATTCGCGGGTGGTGTCGAAGCCGTTGCGTCTATGGGTGGCCAGATCATGCCCCCGGTCATGGGGGCGGTTGCTTTCATCATGGCTGAAACGCTGGGTCTGCCTTATGTTGAGATCGTCAAAGCGGCAATCGTGCCTGCTATTCTCTACTTCATAACTGTCTTCGTGATGGTTGACCTTGAGGCGCGTCGCCTCAAGATGAAAGGCCTCAATAAAAGCGAAATGCCAAGTGCTCTCGAAGCAATCAGAAAACGCTGGTTTCTGGTGCTGCCGCTCGTCGCATTGGTGTGGCTCCTTTTCTCCGGCTATACGCCACTTTTTGCAGGCACTGTCGGCCTCAGTCTGACCGCGCTCATCATTCTCGGCGTGCCGGTTTCCGGCTCGATGTCGATGCCTTTGCGTGTGCTGTTCTGGGTCGCGCTTGGCGTCATGTCAGCAGCAGCTTTCGGCACGACCTTCAACATTTTCGGCTATGCCCTGCGCGGTATTACGCTGATCATCGCCCTCGTTGTGCTGCTGGTCATGATAAATTTTCTGGTGCGCGGTGGTCGGGAAACGCTCGGTCTGTGTCTTCAGAGCCTCGGGGAAGGTGCCAAGAATGCGCTGCCCGTGGGCGTTGCCTGCGCGCTGGTTGGCATCATCATTGGCATTCTGGCGCTTACCGGAGCCGGTTCGACATTCGCTCGTGTGATTGTCAGCGTTGGAGAAAACTCGCTGTTCTTTTCGCTGGTGCTGACCATGCTGGCCTGTCTTGTGCTTGGCATGGGTATTCCGACTATCCCAAACTACATCATCACATCCTCGATCGCTGGCCCAGCACTCCTTCACCTGGAAGTGCCGCTTCTGGTATCGCACATGTTCGTCTTCTATTTCGGTATCATGGCTGATCTCACACCGCCTGTTGCGCTTGCGGCTTTTGCGGCAGCGCCAATCGCGCGCGAGTCCGGCATGAAGATCGGCATGCAGGCGATCCGTATTGCGGTTGCGGGTTTTGCCGTGCCTTTCATGGCGGTGTACGAGCCGGTCATCATGCTTCAGGAAGGGGGGCCTCTTTCGGAAACGCTCGGGTTCTGGCCTGCATTCGCCTATATGTTCGTCAAGGCACTACTCAGTATTTTACTTTGGGGCGCAGCTGCTATCGGCCATCTTCGAACGCCGTTGAACATGTGGGAACGCATATGGGCTTTCGTCGCTATCGCGCTGATGCTCGCAACCTATCCCTATAGCGATGAACTCGGTTTTGCTGCCTGTGCAGCTTTCCTTGCATGGCATTTCTGGAGATCGCGACCGTCCGTCGTCGCGTCATCCGGTTGATGGCGGTCTGCATTGCGACGGCTGGCGGCGTACTGAAAATCGCCGCCACGAGCTTTGTTCTCTCATGGACGCACAGCGTTGAGAAAGTGCCATGGCAGGAGTTCTGGAATGTTACGTCCCAGGGCTTGGTATTGTCAGAAGCTCGCATCAAAGGCTCTGGCGCAGGCATGGATCCACCTGCCGATGCCGTTCTTAAGGACGGTTGGTATATCTATCACCCAACCATCCCTCCGCGTCATGAAATTGTTCTGGCTGCCTCCGGCAAGACGACTGGAGGCTGGACTTTCTGTTCGCAACAAAAATGTGTTGAACTTGGAAAGACGGAGGAAACACCGATCCATATCAAGTCGTGTAGTTAGGTTTCTTTTACCTGTAGTTCACTCGTTCTACTCACCTTGATGTGCGACGGCTTTGCACAAGGAACCTGCGAAATAGCGTTTTGCTGCGACGTGATTTTCCTGTGAGCTGGGAAAAACGGGGAGCCATTATTGCCCCCCGTTTCATAGGCGACGTGATGAGAATTAGTGCCCGGAAAGGACAAGGGTCTGCACAGGCATCATCACGGCTTGTATTCGCAGGATCATGGCATGAACGAGCGCGGTTGCGTCGACGGCATGCAGGAATATCGACCGCAGCGTACCCGCTTCACCAGATTGCAGTTCCTCGTGATTGCTCGTGTAGGCATTGGCCACACAACTGCTACCCGGGGGTATGCCTGCAAGCTGTCCTTCGTAGAGAGGCTCCAGAGTGACTGTGATTGTTCCTGGTTTCGCCAATTGCTGGATGTCGACCAACTGATCGCTGGCGCGTACCTGTCCGCCAGCGATAACGTCTTGCACCTCGGTTACTACCATGGGTATAATCATGAACGGCTTTCCGATACATGTAGCTTCAGCAATCATGCCGGGCTTCATGACTTGTGCCTCAATCTGTCCGAATCCTGCGATAAGAGCCGTTCGGCCTGCTGTTTCCGGCACCAGTATGCCAGCAGGGCGAAGCAACGGATTGACGACTTCACCTGCACGCAGGGTGAACTGTTGAACGGTTCCCGAAACGCCCGCCTTCACGATCGTTTTATTAAGTTCAACTTCCGCCTGCGCAGCTGCGGCCTCGGTGCTGGCCCTCTGCGCCGGAAGTAATGAGGTGATTTTGGTTTCGAGCGTCTGCTTGCTGGCGGTTGCGGCTGCCAGTTCGCTGCCTTTACCATCGGCTATCGACTGGAGACGTTCAATATCCTTGCGGGCGACGATGTTTGGGTTGCGGCGTTGCAGTTCAAGCTGCGTGTTTACATCGTTCTGTGCCTGAACAAATGCTATCTCACCTTGCTTGATACGGGCGTCGGCAGCGACAAGATCGCTTTTGGCGACAACCATCTCCGCATCGATTTCTGCAATGCGTTTCCGGGCTGTTTCCAGTGCGGCTTTTTGCTTGCTGTCATCGAGCTTGAAGAGCGCCTCGCCGGCTTTCACCTTCTGGTTTCGCGAGACATATACCTCATCGACACGTCCGCCTATTTCCGGAAGGATGGTAACGGTTCGAAATGCAGCCGTTACGTTAGATGTAGACGGATGGTAATAGAATATCATCGTAATCAGGGAAATTGTGAGGATGAGACACGCCGTGATCCCCCATCTGAGCTCAAACCACATGGAATAGATCGTGATCTCGTGTCCAATTCGCTTTCCTTGGCCAAATCGACGGTAAAGATAATCTGGAAGTATAGTGATCATCGAACAAAGCAGGAATTCGAACATTATTTCTGCTCCTCTTTGTTTTGATCGAGGGATAATCCGCTGTCGGGCGCGGTTGTCGAAGCGGCAACATTTTGCGGCGCCGGTGATGCAGCCTGTGACGAAACATCATCGCCTGTCGTTGGGGCGGATGGCGGGATCGTCAGGTGAAGTCCTCGCCGTGCAATGGTACGCAGAGACCTTGCCATTGATGTTACCGGCGACAGGAAGTCTGGAAGATCGGTCATTGCCAGCAAAAGAGCTGCAATCCAGAAGAGCTGATTGTGGGTGAAGAGCGCTATCAAGCCCAATACAGCAACAAGCTGAATCTGAATCTTGTTCGTCTGATGAGCGATGTGTTCGGGGAGAGCATGGAGTCTCAGGTAGAGAATACCAGTTAAGAATACTACGCAGATAAGAAAAATAATGACGATGTTCAAAAGTACATCGGTTTGACCTGGGGGGGTTATAAATGCGGGTATGTGTCCGGCCGCTGCTTTATGCACGGCATCTGCTGATTGAGCCATGTTGCCTCCAGCCTTTGTTTGTTGGCGTCCCATACGCTTCACCGGATGGTGGCGATAGAGACCGCGGCTGTTCACCAACAAATGTGCCCGAAAAATGTCAGGCACTCCTTATTATATCAGATCGCAATAACGTTGTCGGAATTTCATTTTAGGATAGGGAAAATTACCAAATGCGCCGAGAACTATAAACAAAGTAAGCCATGGTTAGCCGCTTGGAGCCTGATATCGTCACGTTCATTATGATTCAGGCTCTTGTGTTCAGAGCAATGACAGTAAAGTTTTCTGCTTGTTTCGACGCTCAGGAAGCTTCTGCAGCTTTTCGTTTGATGACCTTTGGCATCCCTTCCGACTGGATTGCGTGAAGCGTATCACGCAGCGCTGAACCGAATACGCCATTTGTTAGCTTACTGGGAAGGATATCGGGACACACAGACGCAACCGCACGGATTATTTCCTCGGGCGTCTTGATATCTTTCAAGCCGGTCTGAAGCTCGGTCGCTTTGGGGTCATTCAATGGAACCGGGTGGCCGTCGTCCTCCTTTCGAGCCAGATAGGCGAGCCACGCAGCGAGAGCAAATACGAAGGGTCCGTACGGTTTGCCCGATGCCAGAGCTTCCAGGGCCGGGGTTGTGATGCGTTGGGGAAGCTTCTGTGTCCCATCCATTGCAATCTGTGCGGTGGAATGGGCTATAGCCGGGTTGGCGAACCGCTCGACAAGAGCCGCAGCATAGGCGTCGAGATCGATGGACAGTCCTTCTACAGTTGCCGCAGCGGCAGCAAGGTGACGACGGACGAGTACAGCATGATCCGGGTCGGCCATCACGTCTCGGACAAAGCTTTTACCTGAGAGTTGCCCGCTATAGGCAAGCATCGAGTGTGCCCCGTTCAGCATTCGCAGTTTCATGTTTTCATATGGGGCGACATTGTCGACAAAGAGGGCGCCAGCACATTCCCATTCCGGTCGTCCGGCACAGAATTTGTCCTCAATCACCCATTGGCTGAAAGGTTCGGTTTCAACGGCAGCGTGATCTTCTCGCCCCGTCAGCTCCACGGCGAGCTTGGCGGTCTGGGCATTTGACGCCGGCGTGATCCGATCCACCATAGTGGACGGGAAGGCGACTTTTTCTGCTATCCAGCGCGAAAGCAGTCTTCCACCCGTTTGATCGGCGAATGCCAATACTGCGTCCCGCAACTTCTGACCATTGTGAGAGAGATTATCGCAACTGAGCACCGTGAAGGGTGGCAATCCACTGGTCATACGGCGAGATAGCGCTGCCACAATAAGCCCGATCACGCTGGTGGGCGCGTCTGGATTAGCGAGGTCGGCGACGATTGCCGGATGCTCACGATCCAGCCTACCGTCACTGGTGATGCCATATCCTTTTTCCGTTACGGTTAAACTGACGATGCGACATCCGGGCAAGGTCATCGCATCCAGGGCATCATTGCCAACCGTCGGGCCGGATAGCACCCGGTCCAGTGCGCCAATCACATGTGCTTCTGTGACCGGACCGCGTGTGATCAGGGTATAGCGGCCGTCCTGTGGATTCAGACTATCAGCAACGGCGGTTCCGCGCAGCGACACTCCCGTCACCCGCCAATCGCCACCTTTTTGCGCCAACACGATATCGGTATAGGATAACAAGTGCGCGCGGGCAAAATTGCCGAGGCCGAGATGAACAATACCGACCTCGTGATTTTCGGGAGTATAAGCGGGCCAGCTGGCCGCTGCGGCATCGTTCACCAGTGCTGAAAGCCGTGTCACTTGTCTATCCTGACATTTGGATGGGACAGGGCGGTCATGATTCCGCGCAATTCGGCCAGGCCTTTGAGGCGCCCAATGGATGGATAACCCGGCTGAGCGCGTCGGTTCAGATCATCGAGAATATCCTGACCATGATCGGGGCGCATAGGAATGCGCCAGTCGGCACGACCTTCGGCCTTGCGGCGGTTCTCCTCTGACAGGATGGCCGCAATCATAGCCACCATATCCGTATGGCCTTCAAGATGAGCGGCCTCATGGAACGATCCGCCAAGGTGGGGTTCTTCAAGTGCGACATTGCGCAAATGCAGAAAATGCACACGGTCACCCAGGCGTTTCATCATACCTGGCAGGTCATTATCGGCGCGCGCGCCCAGTGAGCCAGTGCAAAGTGTGATACCGTTCGCCGGAATGTTTACTGCATCCATGACCGCTTTATAATCAGCTTCGGTGGACATGATGCGCGGCAGTCCGAGAAGGGGGAAGGGCGGATCGTCTGGATGGCAGCACAGACGTACGCCAAGCTCTTCCGCAAGCGGACTCACCTCTGCCAGAAAGTCGATCAGGTGGTTTCGCAGGCGCTCTGGCGAAATATTGTCGTAATGGGCGAGATGAACCTTCACATCGTCCATCGACATGCGTTCGGCAGCGCCAGGCAGACCGAAGACGACGTTGCCGGAAAGCTCAAGCCGCCGCTCCTCGGACATCTCCGCAAAACGCTTGCGTGCAGCTTCGATGAGTTCAGGTTTGTAACTGTCCGATGCGCCCTTGCGTTCGAGCAGAAACAGATCGAAGACGGCGAAATCGAGGGCGTCGTAACGCATGCAGGTTGCCCCGTTCGCCAGCCGATAGGCAAGGTCGGTGCGTGTCCAGTCGAGGATGGGCATGAAATTGTAGCAAATGACCTCGATGCCTGCGTCACGCAGGTTATGCATCGATGTCTTCCAGTTCGAGATATGAGTTTTCCAGTCACTTGTCTGGCGTTTGATATCTTCTGAAACCGGAAGGCTTTCCACGACTTCCCATTTCAGTCCCGAAGGTTCGCCGTTCTTCATCCGGGCAATTTCGACCTGCCGTTTTTCGATTTCAGCGGGCGACCAGACGGATCCGGTCGCCACATGGTGCAGGGCGGTGACAACGCCTTCAACACCTGCTTGTAGCATATCATCGATGGATACGAGGTCCTTGGGGCCAAACCAGCGCCAGGTCTGTCTCATTTATTCGTCTTTCTGTTTTCAGTACTAGGCTGACGCATCAGCGAAACTAATCTGAACCTTAACGGACCGCGTACGATCCGTAGCCGCCTGAAAGGCAGACAAGGCTTCTGTCAGGGGAATGGTTGCGGTGATGATCGGTCGAGGATCGATAGCTTTTGATCCGATAAGGCGTACGGCCTCGGCGAATTCTGTATCGAACCGCTGCGAGCCGACAAACTGGATTTCTTTACCCACCATGACGTTGAGAGGCAGGACGGTCGGTCCGCCGACGCCAACTTGTACGAGGGTGCCGAGCGGTCGAAGGCAGGAAATTGCGTCGCCGATGGCCGGTGCTGCAGCAGAGCATTCAAATACCAGATCGACCTTGCCTTTGCCTTCCTGCCAGCGGGCGAGCCCTGTCGGGTCGGTTGCAATATTGACTGTATGATCTGCGCCCATGCGTGCGGCGACAGCCAGAGTGGCGTCCTGAATATCAGTCACAATGATTTCCGACGCGCCGCGTTGTCGCGCTACCGCCACGCAAAGGGCGCCGATCGGGCCTGCACCCGTCACCATGACGACCTTACCGACTAAGCTGCCTGCAATCGCTTCCCCACGATTGGCGGCATGAAGGCAAACTGCCAGTGGTTCAGAGCAGGCTGCGGCTCCCGGATCAATGCCGTTTGGGACAGGGAAACACTGGTCCGCCGCAATTACTATCCTGTCGCGGAACATGCCTTGTTGGTGCGGGAGATACATTGCCGATCCCTTGAAGCGCATCGCACTGCAATGGCGCGTCAGACCCTGCTGACAGAAACTGCAGATGCCGCAAGGCTGCGAAGGGTTCATAGCAACGAGCTGACCCGGCACCAGCCCCGTCACTCCCTCGCCGAGAGCCTTGATGCGTCCCGAGGCCTCGTGACCTAGGATGATCGGTTCCCGAACACGGATAGTACCAATGCCGCCTTCCAACCAGTAATGCAGATCCGATCCACAAATCCCGCCTGCTTCGACCGCGACCAGCACTTCTCCTGGCCCTGGTATTCCGACAGGCCGACTTTCGATCCTCAGATCGTCCTGCGCGTGAAGGCAGATCACGCGCGTGTTCGACAACTCAGTCATTTCCACCTCACGGCATCAGCGTGTTGGGCAGCCAGGTCGCCAGAGGCGGCATGTAGCTGACCATCAAAAGGACAATCAGATTGGTGATGATATAGGGAATGATCGCCCTGATCACCGGCGAGAGTGGGAGACGCGCAATATTGGACGCGACAAACAGGCAAACGCCGACCGGTGGTGTAGTCAGGCCGATCATAAGGTTCAGGACCGCAAAACACGCAAAATGAATGGGGTCGATACCGACTGCCAAGGCTAGAGCCTGCAATGGTACGAATAGAATGATCAGGGCTGCAATCGTTTCCATGAACATGCCGACGAACAGAAGCAGAATGTTGATCAGCAGGATAACGAGAAACTTGTTATCGGTGATGGAGAGAACCGCATTGGCCAATGTCTGCGGAATACGTTCGGCGACGAGAATCCAGCCGAACACATTGGCTGTGCCCACCAGTACGAGAATGCCTGCCGAACTGATTGCACTATCGATGATGATTTTCGGAATCCGACTTACTGGCAGTTCTCTATAGACGAACAGCCCCACCACCGCCGCATAAAGGCATGCAACCACTGCCGTTTCGGTCGGTGTCGTGATGCCGATCAGCAGGCCACCCACGATCAGTGCGGTCATTGCAATAGCCCAGATCGCTCCGGTGAATGACGACAGCAACTCTCGGGCGCCCTTCCAGTCCTCGCGAGGGAAATTTTTCTTCTTGGCGATGAAATAGGTCGTCACCATCATGGCAAAACCCATCAGAAGGCCGGGTACCGCACCGGCTAGAAATAACTTGCCGACCGAAAGGCCGGAGAGCGATCCGACGATAATCATCGGCACGCTTGGCGGGATCATCGGGCCGACAGTCGATGAGGCGGCTGTGACTGCAGCGGAGAAATCGGCCGGATAACCAACCTTCTTCATGCCGGGGATCATCATGCCGCCAACGGAAGCTACATCTGCGACTGCGGTTCCTGAAATACCGCCGAAAAGCATCGAGGCTGCGATATTGGCCTGTGCCAGCCCGCCGCGCATCCAGCCCACAAGGGCATTTGCAAAGCGAATAATCCGTTCGGTAATGCCGCCGGAATTCATAAGGTTACCAGCCAGAATGAACCCTGGAATGCAGAGCAGAACAAAGCTGTCCATCCCGGCATACATTTTCTGCGGGATGACAACCAAGGGGATGTCCGCGAACAGAAGATAGGCCATCGAGGAAAGGCCCAATGTCACAGCTACGGGCAAGCCGATGGCAAGGCCCAGCACGAACGAGCCAAGAAGAAGGGTCAGGCCCATCAATTTTCCTCCGAATTGGGGATAGGGCGCCCATCATGACGGCCCGAGAGCATTTCAATGATGCGCATCAGTGCCCAGAGACCCAGAGCGACGAGAAGAATGAACTGTGTTGCGTGGATGAAATCCATGCGCCAGCCAAGCGACGGGGCGGTCTGACGGCTGCCGATCATGGTGTAATCCCACGCAGCGGGCAGAAGAATAGCCGCAAAAGCCACCGTCAATGCGGCGCTGACCAGTCGCAAAAGCCACGGCATACGTCCGGGAAGGCTTTCGCAAAGAAGGTCGACATTGACCATATCGCCACTACGCAGCGCGAGGCCCGCGCCGAGCGCACCAATATAGAGCAGGCAGAACCTGGTCAGTTCCTCGGTCCAGACTGGGGCGCTGCTCAAAAACGTGCGCGCATAGACCTGCAATAGCACCGCCCCCATCAATAAGAGAAATGCTGCCAGTATCAGAAGGCGACAGATGCCTTCCAATCCTTTGAATAGTTTTGTCATGGTATCCTCGACGTGGCAGCTGCCGGATTGGGTCCGGCAGCCCCATTATCTCAGTCGTTGAAAACCTGTTCGACCAGGGGACGGATTTCCTGCGGAACAGAGTTGATGACAGCGTCGCGCGCCTTGTCGGCAAAGGCAGCCTGATCCACGTCGACAAACTTCACGCCCCGGCCTTCGAGATCGGTGACGAGTGCCTTTTCGTCAGCGATGAACAATTCGCGTTCGTAAGCCTGCGTGGCCTTGGCGGCTTCCTGCAATGCAGCCTGATCGATCTCCGAAAGCTTGCCCCAGCTTCGTTCCGATATGGCCAGATAGATCCACGAGCGAACGTGTTCCGTCTTGTTGACGACTTTCTGGACTTCATAGAAGCCGCCAGACTTGAAAAGCGCGAGCGGGTTTTCCTGACCTTCGATAGTGCCGTTCTGGAGTGAGGTGAAAACCTCCGAGAAGGCCATCGGGGTTGGGTTCGCACCAAGCGATTGCCATGCGGCGACAAAGATCGGCACATTCGGCACGCGAACCTTGAAGCCTTTCAGCTCTTCCGGCTGTGTTATCTCGCGATTGGCTGAAAGATTGCGCGGGCCGCGTGCAAAATAGGTCAGCGGGCGAATACCCGCCTTTTCGACGATCTCTGCCTCAATCTGCTTTCCGATTTCGCCGGAGGCAATCTTGTCCATATGTTCAAGCGATTTGTATGCATATGGCAGAGCAAGCAGGGCTGCTTTTGGCGCCCAGTTCTGCAGGCTTTCACCGGTGATGGTCATATCGGCCGTGCCAAGCTGCATGCCGTTGATGACGTCGATTTCCTTACCGAGCGATTCATTCGGATAGACTTCGACGGCAACGCGCCCTTCGGTACGAGATTTGACCTCTTCCGCGAATTTCAGTGCCGCTTTGTGCCAGATATTCTCTTCATTGGCCAGATGGCCGAGCTTGAGTGTTACCTCCTGTGCCAGCGATGTTCCTCCCATAATAGCGAGAACAGCACAGGTTGCTGCCAGACGCGTAAGAATCCGAAATTTCATTGTTTCCTCCTCTGGATAATGTCTTTGCTGTTGCTGTGAACCCTACAGAAAATATTCGGGCCGCTCCTGTTCGATGACAGGCAAATCACTCAGAATTCCTCGCAGATGTCCTCGCATCGACTGTTCGGCCTGGAGGGCATCGCCGCCCGCAATTGCTTCCACCACTGCGCGATGTTGTGCAATGAGGCGATCAACCGGGAAATGCATGCTGGAAAGAAACCGTACCCGGTCCATCTGAGCCTTCATCTCGACGACGACGCGCCAGGCTTTTCCCTTGTCAGCTCCCTCGGCCAGAGTGCGGTGAAATATTTCATCCGCCTCCATGAAATCCCGTGCAGACCCGCCAACGAGCTTTTCCTGACAAACGAGCTGGGCTCGCAACTCGGTAACCAACGTCTGATCAGGAGATTGGGCCAGAAGCTTAACGATGTCCGCTTCAACCGCTTCGCGCACGAAGCGCGCATCCATTACGGCCTGAAGTGAAATTTTCGCGACGAAGGTGCCTCGCTGAGGCCGAACCTCCAGCAGCCCTTCGTTGGCAAGCTTGATGAAGGCTTCACGCACAGGCTGACGGCTAACCCCATATTGCTGAGCCACATCGGCCTCGGAAATCCGGATGCCTGGCGACAATGCATTATCAATGATGGCAGCCCGCAGCGTTGCGTAAAGCTGATCGACCACACTGACGTGTTTCGGTTGCAACAATGGGCTTCGCATGATTTTGACTCCTCGAATTTCGGATATACCATACTACCATACCAGTCAATACAGGTATGTATTCGTACGTCATCCGAGACAATTGATTCCAGGGCCGTCAAAATTGCAGACGTCGAAAAACAGCTAAACGAGCTACGAGAAAGCGGGCTGAACCCAAGAAGTTGTGCCTGGATTTCCAGGCCGGATCGTTCCTGTTGACGAAGAAGCAGAAAATATTGAAAAAGCGGACGCTGACAAACCTATGTAACGAACATCCTACTTGGTGGGGCCTTGAACACGAGGCTCTGGATGAGGTTGTAGCTGCAGCATACGGTTTGGCGGTCGACTTGACGGAAGAGGACGTGCTTGCCGGCCTGTTCGCCCTCAACCAAGAGCCGGCAACTAAACACTAAGAAGGTTGTCGCTCTTCAGGCGAAATGTTGACATTAATCGGATCGCTTAGTACTCAGAAGAAAGCTCGAGAATATGCTTGGAATCTCATAAGGCGTTGTTTTCGTTTCTAATCTAAGCTCGCGCTGGTGTGCCCGTTTTCTCCCTCCGGTGCCCAAAAACCGCATGTCGCTCTTAATAGGGCAGAACGTGCGCTATCGCCATCTTGGAAGCCGCAAGCTGATAGTCCATTCCTGGCTCCATTCCGGCCATTCACAAAATTGATGACCAGTTGGCGGTTCATATCTCGTTCAAGAGCAGGGATATAATGGTTATCGAGTGGGGCGATAATCTTGACTGACTTCAGTCTGCGGTGCTGAATGTCTAAGACATCGGAAACAACTCGGCTGGAAGTTGTCCTCTAAAAGTCCATCCACCTTTTGTACCAAAATCACCTTACTCCGTGAGATGTCCGAAGAAGGTATTTCCTGAATATTCTGAACGCAGTAACCCTTCTGCGCTGAGCCTCGGCATAAGTTCGTCAAGGGCGAGCCTCATGGAGCCGGTTGAGCCACCGGGTGCGGTTATGAAGCCGTCGATTGCGCCTGCTTCAAACCATTTGCGAATCTCTTTGGCTGCATCCTCAACCGTCCCGATCACCTGCCAATGTGCGGCGCTGATGACCTCGGGTCTGCGCAAGAGCTCATCAAGCGAAAGCTCCTCACGTTGCAGCAAACGCCGAAGCAATCCCGCATGGGTTTTGCTTCGGACCTTTTCGGGTGGGGGTGGCAGGTCGGCTGGTCGAATGAGACGATTTGCGGGCCATTCGGATAGGTCGAGACCGGTCATCTCACGGATGAATGCGATTTTGCGAGCGCGATCACCTCGCGCATGCGTGTAGGCGAAAAGTTCTTCCGCTTCTTTCCGCGTTGATGCCAGATAGAGGCTGAGACCGGGAAGCAGGCGAACGTCGTCCGACTTTCGGCCATGGAATTGCGCACGGTCACGAAGATTGCGGCGAAGATCGATTGCCGCTTCCATATCCGGGGTCGCGGAAAAGACGGCGTCGGCAACGGATGCCGCGAAGTCGCGCCCTGCCGGTGACGCGCCAGCCTGAATAAGCGGGATGGGAGCATCCTGAACAGAAGGGACATTGAGCGGACCTTTAACCCGGTAATAGGTACCGTCGTGATCTATCGGATTTATGGCTGCCGTATCTGCAAAGCGGCCGCTTTCACGATCACGTTTCAAGGCCGATCCGGGAAAACTCTTCCATAAGTCACGCACGACGCTGGTAAATTCGGCTGCCTTTGCATAGCGTTCGTCGGATGAAGGCATTTCCGTCAAACCGAAATTCTCGTTGCCATCGAGTGCCGTGACAATATTCCACCCGGCCCGGCCATTGCTGAGCCAGTGCAGGGACTGGACCTGACGGGCAACGACATAAGGCGGCATGAAAGTTGTCGATATCGTGGTCAGAAGACCGATATGCGAAGTCTCCCGCGCCAGCGTTGCCATGACGAGCGTCGCATCCATGCTGCCGAAGCCCGGAGTGGTTTCCATGATCTGATGGTTCATGAAAAGGCTATCGGGACGGAATACGAAATCAAGCTTCGCCGCCTCGGCTCGCCGGGCGATATCGATATAGAAATCTGATCCGAGTGTCCCCTCGATGTTGCTGTCCGGATGCCGCCACCCGTCGCCACTCAGCCAGGTCGGTGCCAGCGACATACCAATGTGAAGTTTCCGTTGCTCACCCATTTCGGGCTCCCGTTAATGTATATAAAAGGCTGTGCCGGCCACGGATGTGACCGGCTGGATTGGCGGGTTTACTAAATACTTAGAACGTGCCCTTGATGCCGACGCCGAATGTGCGCGGCATGGTCATGCTTGCCTCGATGCCACCAATGCCGCGGTTCTGCTGCAGATAGGTCGGGGTGCGCTCGTCGAAAATATTCTTCACATAGCCGTAAAGCTGCAGTGATTCATGGAAATCATAGCTCACACGCGCATCGGCAATCGTATAGGCGTCCACGACATAGGTCGGTGTATTGGCAAGGTCGGAATAGTAGCCGTCAGTGTGGCGAACCTGTCCGGAGATATTGAGCTTTTCCGTTGCATCCCAGCTCGCACCGATGCTGAACATATAACCGGGAGATTTGGCGAACTCGTTGCCCTCATAGCTCACATTGCTCGAAATTTCGTCGATTTCGGTGCGGAGAATACCAGCACTTGTCTTGATCGTCAGATTAGACAAAAGCTGATAGTCGAGCCCCATTTCAAGACCATAGGCATGAGCCTTTTCGGCATTGATCGTATAGGATTGCGCCACACCGGGAGAGACGACGACAGGAATGTTGTACTGGGCGTTCTTGAAGTCCATGTAGAACAGATTGCCTGTCAGCGTGAGCTTGTCGTCGAGCAGATTGGCGCGCGTGAACAACTCGTAGTTCCACAGCGTCTCATCCTCAAAAGGCTTCCACTGCCTTGAATTGAGATTGAGGGAAACCCCGCCGGGGTTGTAACCCTTGCTGACCAGTGCTCCGATCGTCAGATCGGGTGTGACAGCATATGCCAGCGATACTTTTGGCAAGAGCGCGGAGAATG
Source organism: Brucella sp. MAB-22 (assembly GCF_025908475.1). Taxonomy (NCBI): domain Bacteria; kingdom Pseudomonadati; phylum Pseudomonadota; class Alphaproteobacteria; order Hyphomicrobiales; family Brucellaceae; genus Brucella; species Brucella sp. MAB-22. The sequence continues at coordinate 1,277,940 of NZ_CP109781.1, forward strand.
TTTCGTCGTAATCGAGTGGCGTTGGCGCTAGCGCCGATTTTCCGATGCGCTGTACACGATCCTGCTGGTAACGAAGCCCACCGGTCAACGTCCACTGGTCGTCGAGCCGGTAGCTTACTTCGGCAAAAAGCCCCAGATTGTCTTTCGTATCGTCAAATGTCGTCGTGCCTTGAAGCAGCATGAACTCGTCCGACTTGGTGTTGGCGTAGAAAATACCGGCGACACCGCTGATGACGTCTTCCTGCTCGCCAAACGTGATACGAGACTCATTGGAAATGTTCTTCTGATTGATATCGGCCTTGCCGTTATTCGCAATTCCGGTATGTCGATGCACCGACGACGCCGAATATTGTGCTTGGTTGTAGAATTTCACGCCATTGCCAAAATCATAGCCAACATCAAGGATGCCTGTATTGGTATCCTGCTTCCAGCTTGGCATGGTCGTGGTTAGATGTTCGAGCTCGTCGAATGGTGCGGACGCTGCTTCCTGGCTTGGACGGTTGGATCGATTGTGGGAATAGGTCAGCTTTGCCGTAAGGCCGGGAATCTCTGCCGGTTCCCATAGCAGTTTCAGCCGCGCATTCAGGGCCTCGAAATCCTGATTTGTCTTCTCGGAAATGAAGTTGGGGCTGATATAGTCGATGAAGGTATCACGGCCCGAATAGTCGATTGCAAGGCGCGCTGCCAGCTCATCCTTGTAGATGGGGCTGTTCAGCATGATTGAGGTGCGCTTGGTGTTGTAATTGCCGATCTCGACCTGATAAGCACCTTCGCGCGTGAATACCGGGTCCTTGGTGTTCACGATGATCGCACCTGCAATTGCATTGGCACCCTGAGATGTCGTCTGCGGGCCACGGAACACTTCGATGCTGTCGAGATCCCACACCGAAGTCGCGCCGAAATAGTATTCGTTATAATTCAGATAATGCCCATCGAGATTGATCGTGGCGCGCGGCACGGTGCCGCCCCAGAACACGTTCTGCCCTGTGTTTGGGCCCTGCGTATCCTGCCCGCGAATGATGGGAGCGCCGACATTATCAGTATAGATGACGTTTGGGACGTTCGCGATCACTTCAGCCACGGATGAATCGCCTGTCTTTTCCTTGTCGATTTCCTTGGCCGAAATGACGGTGACCGATGACGCCGTGTTCTTGATGTCGCGCGCGACTTTTTCCCCCGTCACGACCACAGTATCAAGCACGATCGCGTCGGAGCTGGCTTTCGCAGCCTCCTGGGCAAGCGCAGGCGTTACCACAAACACCGCCAGCGTGAGTGCACTGGCGCTGGACATCAAGCCACGATTCAAACGGATATTCATAAGTCGCCCCAAACATGAGTATATTAGTCATGTTCTGTTAAAGCATAAGGGCATCATTCCGCAATAAGGAATGCATACCGCAATACAGTATAATATCAAGCCTCCGATATGTGTTGCATGCCCGCAACAGTGAGGGAGAGGCAATTCAATTCGGCTCAAAACCCTCAAGGTCTGCCCATCGCATTCACAACGCAGAGGGCATGACTTTCCAACGGCTTGTCGCTAAACATCGATTTGCTATTACCGAGGAGGAGGCAAAGCATTTGAACGAGAACGACCTGTCCGATGACAGCGACACCACGAGTGAAAAACGCTCGGGTACAATACAGTCGGTTTCCATTGCCGCGCGCTTTCTCCGGATTCTGGCCAATGCGGAAACCGAACTTGCGTTGGGCGAAGTCGCCCGGCGGGCAAAGACGGGCGGCTCGACAGCGCATCGTTATCTGCAGAGCCTCGTCAAGGAAGGCCTTGCAAAACAGGACGCTGCAAGCGGTCTTTACGATCTGGGGCCGACTGCGCTGAGCATCGGCATAGGCGCCTTGAAACGTGTGGACGCTGTGGAGATTGCGGCGCAACACATGAAGGCCCTTTCGCAACGACATGCCGTCAGCGGTGGTGTTGCTATCTGGACAGATCGTGGCCCGACACTCGTGCGCTGGTATCGAAGTGCGTATTTCTCGGTCAATCCGCTGGCGCTGGGAGACACATTGCCCATCGATAATACGGCTTGCGGTCTGGTTTTTCAGGCTTTTCTACCCAAGGCTATGGTCGATGCAGCGCGTAAGGTACAGCCAGCTCACTTTCGGGGCAGCCCGCCGGCAAAGTCACTGCTGGAACAGGTGCGCAACGAACGATGGTCCGAAATGACCAGCCATCTTCTTTCAAATGTGACAGGGCAAGCCGCCCCGGTCTTCGACGCGCAGCGGGAAATCGTCTGCGTCATGACGACGGTGGCCGATCTTGGACAATTGCGAAGCGAGGACGAGCGGAGAGCGCTCTTTCATGAAGCGTCACTGGTCAATCAGGCAACTGGCGGAAGGATCGTAGACGGGGAGGGTGGCGACGCCAGCGATTGAAATGTCACGGAGATTGCGAGGGCGTTGCTCGGGGGACGACGAGCGGCGTTCCCGAAACCGGATCGGTAATGATTACCGATGCAAGGCCGAACACATCTTCCATCAGCTTTTCTGTAACGATCTCGGATGGAGCGCCTTCCGCCATGATCGCCCCGTTTCGCATGGCCACCAGATGTGAAGCATATCGGCAGGCATGATTGAGATCGTGTAGTACGGCAACGACAGTCCGGCCCTCGCGGTTAAGTTCCGCCAGCAATTCCAGAAGTTCGATCTGATGCGCGATATCGAGATAGGTTGTCGGTTCATCGAGCAGAAGGATCGGTGTTTCCTGGGCCAGCACAAGCGCAATCCAGACGCGCTGACGCTGTCCGCCGGAAAGTTCGTCGACTGAACGGTTGGCGAGGTCGGAAATGCGGGTGGCTTCCATGGCGAGTGCTACCGCTTCTTCGTCTTTCACCGACCATTGTCGCAGAAAGGACTGATGCGGATAACGACCGCGTGACACCAGATCGGCAACGGTGATGCCATCGGGAGCAACCGAGGTTTGCGGAAGAAGACCGAGCCTGCGCGCAGCTTCCTTTGCCGGAAATTGGCTTATATTCCTGCCATCCAGCACGACTTTTCCACTGGCCGGTGCAAGCAATCGTGACAAGGCACGCAGCAATGTGGACTTCCCGCACGCATTGGGGCCGACAATGACGGTGAAAGACGTATCGGGAATAATGACTGACAAGTTCTCGACGACAATCTGATCGTTGTAGCGCAATGTAACGGCGTCCGCATGCAGGCGTTGCATCATGGCTGGTCCCTTGAGAAATCACGAGGCTGTTCGTATTGCATTGTAGAACGCATTCTGCAATATGGAGTAATCAGCTCCAGTTTTCGAAGCTGAAGCAGACCGCTCGCTCCTCGTTCGATAACGGCGCAGTGTTTTCCTATTCGAAACGCTGGCTGGTAGCGCATTCGTTCGGAAAGCTTTCCGTCTGAAGATTTCCAATTTGCGTCGGTGGAGAATAGCCATGCAAGCCGCACGTCCGATTTTCTTGCTTCTCGCCACCATGGTCATACTGTTTTCTCCATATCGGACAGTTATGGCCGCCGAGCAGGTCTGGCCACGCACCGTAGAGCATGAAGCGGGCGAAATCACACTGAAAGCCAAACCCGTTCGCATCGTATCGACCACGCCCAGTATAACCGGCATTCTGCTGGCCATGGGCGCTCCTCTGGTTGCGACGGCCGCCACGACCCCAAGCCCGCTGACAGATAACAAGGGCTTCTTCCTTCAATGGGCAGAAGTCGCCGATGAGCGCGGCGTTGAAGTGCTATATCCCAATCTCGAATTCGACATGGAAGCCATTATCGGGTTTGAACCGGATCTGCTGATCGCATCGGCGACCGGAGCGGATAGTGTCGTCCAACATTACAGTGAATTGAAAGCGCAAGGTATTCCAACGCTGGTCGTCAATTATTCCAACCAGAGCTGGCAGGAGATTGCTACTGAGCTCGGCACGGCGTTGGGGTTGGAAGATGGGACCGGCGCGACGATCGCTCGTTTCGACGCCAAGGTTGCAGAAGTGGCTGCAACGATTACGCCGCCCAGCGAACCGGTCACAATCGTCGGCTACAATATTGGCAACAGTTACTCGGTCGGCAGAATTTCGAGCCCGCAGTCACAGCTTCTGCAAGCATTGGGTTTCAAGGTCGATGGCTTGCCCGACACGGTAGCCAAGGATGTCACACGCCGGTCCGATTTCGATTTCATTTCCCACGAGAACCTTTCGGCAGCGATCACAGGCAAGAGCATTTTCCTTTTGCGCGGTTCACAAAATGACGTCCAGGCATTGCTGGAAGATCCAGTATTGGCGAACCTTCCTGCGGTCCGCGATCATAACGTCTATCCTCTCGGACCATCTTCTTTCCGTATCGACTATTATTCCGGTCTCCAGATGATCGAGGCTGTCGCGTCCAATTTTCGCAAATGACGTCAAACGGGATGCAGTTTGTCATGCCATTGCAGAAGAGGCGTGTTCGGGGCCTTATTGTTGCCGCCGTCGTTTTGATCGCAATGGCGCTTTGCAGCCTTGCTCTGGGCTCCCGGTCAATCGCCCTTAGCGAGACCATCCATGCGCTATGGCAGCCTGATTTTTCGAACAACGAACATCTTGTCATTCGCGAACTGCGTATCCCGCGCACCATCGTTGCAATCATTGCAGGGATGGCTCTTGGAACCGCTGGCGCTATCATGCAGGCTGTGACGCGCAATCCGCTCGCCGAACCGGGACTGCTGGGGATCAATGCAGGTGCAGCCGTCGCTGTCATTCTGGGGATCGTGACCTTTAACCTGACGACAATGGCGCAATATGTCTGGTTCGGATTTGCGGGCGCTGGTCTTGCAGGAATTGCCGTCTTCATTCTCGGAGACGCCCACGGCAAAGCGAACAATCCCGTGCAACTGGTGCTGGCCGGAGCCGGATTGTCGGTTGTGCTTGCATCGGTCACGGGCATTGTTGTCATCAATGCACCGCTCGCTGTCCTTGATCAGTTTCGTCACTGGGCCGCAGGCTCAGTTGAGGGGCGCGGCCTTGATGTCGTCGCCATTCTGGCTCCGGCAGTCATCGCAGGGCTTGCAGTGGCGATGTCGATCGCCGGTAACCTGAATGCAATGGCGCTGGGCAGGGATTTTGGTGCTGCGCTGGGCGTCAACCTGCATGTAACCTGGCTTTTGGCCTGTCTTTCCGTAATGCTTCTGGCAGGTTCCGCCACTGCTGGAGCTGGCCCCATCGCGTTCGTCGGACTGGTTGCTCCTCATTTGGCCCGGACCATCACTGGCCCGGACTATCGTTGGATACTGCCATATTCCGCTTTGCTGGCGTCCATCCTGCTGCTAGGCGCTGACATTATCGGCAGGCTGATTGCAGCACCTTCGGAAGTTGCAGCCGGGATTGTCTCCATGTTGATCGGCGGGCCATTCTTCATCTTTGTCGTACGCAAATTCCGGCTGACGAAACTATGAGCAGTTCAATGAATATGTTGCGAATAGGTCCTGTTTCTGTTCGCTGGAAATCGCGCCCATTGATGATCTGCTGCCTCTTGCTTGCAGCCATCCTGTTGCTTGCGGTTTTCCATATCGCAACAGGTACAATGTCATTCAGCTCTTCCCAGGTCGTCTCGAGTCTTCTTGGTGGAAGCGACAATGCGACCGCCGACCGCATAATCCAGCGCGTACGTTTGCCTCGCCTTGTCACGGCCTTGTTTGTGGGGGCTTCACTCGGCATGGCGGGCTCGATCTTCCAATCAATCTCGCGCAATGCCCTTGGATCACCCGATGTGATCGGCTTTACGACGGGTGCTGCAACGGGTGCAATCGCACAGATCATATTGTTCAATGCCGGTCCGCTTGAAACAGCGCTTTCAGCCGTTGCAAGTGGAATGGCGGCGGCAGTCCTTGTGTTTGTGTTGGCTGTCAAAGGGCGCCGGACAGGCGGCTATCGGCTCATCCTCGTCGGAATCGGTGTGGGGGCCGTCCTTTCGGGCATCAACACTGTACTTCTGGTCGCGGGCGATCTGGACCAGGCCGCGTCGGCCCAACTCTGGCTATCGGGGTCACTCAATACAAGAAGCTGGGCACATGCTGTCCCGGCGATGGCCGGATTCGCGGTAACCATGCCGTTGGCACTTTACTACGCCAAATCTGTCAATCTGCTGGAAATGGGCGATGATGCAGCATGCCAGCTCGGCATCCAGCCGGAGCGTACGCGTCTGACAATGGTGTTGGTCGCGGTCACCCTGACATCTGTTGCTACCGCATCCGCCGGACCGATTGCCTTCGTCGCTCTGGCAGCGCCACAGCTGGCCCGGCGTCTGACAGCGAGTTCGAATGTCCCACTGATATCGGGCGCGCTCATGGGGGCTACCCTTCTGGTCGGCGCTGACTTGTTAAGCCAGCATGTGCCATTCGGCATCAAAATGCCGATTGGTCTTACGACCGGACTATTGGGTGGACTTTATCTCCTCTGGATTCTTGCTTGCCACAAAAACGTGTTTAGTTCTAGTTGAGAAGCAACGTAAATCAGCCAACAGACAAATCACTACAGAAGCTGTGTTCTACGACAGCCGGCGTCTAAAACACTCATAAGTTTCATGATTCAGGTCCGGTCGCATCAAAATTAGTGCGCTTTTTGCGATCATGCCGCCCCACACCTGCGTTTCGTCGGCATTGATATGCTACGGCCGTCGATCCGATGGTTCAGCCCGAAAATGATAGCGTCTATTCTCGGCCGTCAGTTTCTGAAGGAGTTGTGGAATGCGCGGCGCGGATATTTTGGTCCAAATGTTGATTGGCTATGGCGTGGAGACAATCTTCGGGGTGCCGGGCGATACCAACGTGCCTTTTTATGAAGCGCTCCAGCAACGTGAAGGTGAAATCCGCCATGTTATGGCGCGGGATGAACGCTCTGCCGGTTATATGGCGGATGCCTATGGCCGTTTTTCCAATAAGCCCGGTGTTTTCGAGTGTCCGTCAGGTGCGGGTGCTATGTATTCGCTGCCACCTGTCGCTGAATCGAATGGATCATCGATACCTGTTATCCTTTTGACCATCGATATTCCTTTGCCGGGAGAAGGGCGTGGTGTTCTCACCGAGCTTGATTGCGCCAAACTGTTTGAGCCCGTGACCAAGCTGTCCGTTCAGGTGAAGTCAGCGGAGAAATTGCCGGAAATCATCCGTCGCGCGTTTCGCGTCGCTTGTTCCGGTAAACCGGGTGCGGTGCATCTCCAGATCCCCGAGGACATGCTTCTCGCTGAGGTCGATCCCGCGCGCATTTCACTGCACATTGAGGAAGAGTGCAAAACCTTCCCGGCTTTCCCGACACTGCCGCCAAAACAGAAGCTACATGAACTGCTCGAACTGATTGCAAAGGCGGAACGACCTTTGATCGTTGCCGGTGGCGGCGTCAATCGTGCCAGAGCGGGCGATCAGATTTCAAGGCTGGCCGAGAAATACAACATTCCCATGTGTACGACGATGACGGGGCAGGGCGCGATTGATGACGATCATCGTCTGGCCATCGGGGTGATCGGCGACAATGGCTATCATCCCCATGCCAATTGGGCATTGGAACATTCTGATTTTACCCTGTTTGTCGGATCACGCATCGGCTCTGTCGTGACGATTGGCTGGACCTTTCCCAAGATCTCACTTAATCGGCGCCTTGCACAGATCGATATTTCGCCCGAGATCATGGCCAACAACTATGAGAATTTGCTCTCCATTCAGGGCGATGCATTGCTGGTTCTTGAAGAATTACTGCAGATCGAGCTGACGATTGAACCGAAAAAGCACGATGGCTGGATCGAGGAATTGAATGCTCGCAGGCGCATATTCTGGGAACATGCTGAGGAAGCTTTGAATGACGAGCGTGTGCCTTTGCGTCCTGAACGGGTTGTGCGTTCCTTCAATGATGCATTGAGTCAATCGGGACAGCCAGCCCTGATTTACTCTGACGCAGGTACACCAACGCCCTATATGACACGTTTCTTGAAGATCAACGATCAGGAAACACGGTTTGCTATTCCGCGTGCTTTTGGTGGTCTTGGATCAGCACTTCCAGCTACGGTGGGTGCATGGCGTGCCGATCCAGACAAGCGTCCCATCGGATTGTTTGGCGATGGTTCTTTCGGCATGACGGTGGGCGAGCTTGAAACGCTGGTGCGCTTGCAGGTGCCGGCCATTCTGATCCTGTTCAACAACGCGACATTTGGCTGGATCAAAGGTTTGCATAGATTGAAGGGGCACAATCAATGTTTTGGCGTCGACTTTCTTGCGCCAAAGGGGCAAGCCATTGCCGAAGCTTATGGCCTGAAAGCATGGACGGCAAAAACCGCCGATGAGGTTGATATAGCCTTGGCGGAAGCTTTCGCGTGGAAGGATGGCCCTTGCTTTGTCGATATTCATGTTGAATCGATCGCTGACCGTGTACCGCCGGTCTATTCATGGCTTTTAAAGCGCGGTGAAGACCCGCTTAATCTGAAACCGGTTGAACGCTCCTACGTCTGAGCCGTTTTTGACTGCCATTATTTACGGCGCCACAGGCAGAGAATGCTTGTGGCGTTTTGCTTCAGCAATAAACCAATCGCGGAACAGCCGGACATTTTTTGAACCCTGCCGTGCCTGCGCTGAGCAAAGAAAATAGCTCTCGCCAGATGCCTGCACGCGCTCAAGTGCCAGTTTGAGTTTTCCTGACCGCAACTCCTCCTGTACGAAAATTCTGGGCGCGATGGCGAGCCCCATACCTGCAACAGCACATTCGATAATAACGTCATGCGTTGGCAGACGCGGACCAAAGATACGTTTGTTGTAATGGATACCCGCGCCGCGCAGCCAATGCAGCCACAGGCTGGGTCTGTTTGAGTTCTGGATCAGTGGGAAATCGAGCAATTCGACATCTCCGGACAGTCCGTTTTTGGGCACAATGTCAGGCGATCCGATCACGACGAGCTCTTCATCGAAAAGCAAATGGCTACGCACATTGGCCCAGTTGCCGATGCCACGCAGTACGGCCAGATCGAGATCGGACTTCCCCCAGTCGAGATCGTGGGAGCAGGGAAACACCTCAAACCAAATCTGCGGATGAGATCTCGCAAAGGTGCTGATAATACCCGGCGCCCATTTCCGCATCAGTGTCGGCGGCAAGCCCACTTTGAGCAGGCTTTGCGTTTTATATCCACGGACTGCATCCATCGACACTTCTTCAAGCTTTGCCAGAATGCGCGAAACTTCCTCGTAATAGCTCTGCCCCTCTTCGGTCAGAACCAGCCGCGGTCCAGCGCGTTCAAACAGTTTAAGCCCAAGAAAAGATTCAAGATTTTGTATCTGGCGGCTGACGCCACTTTGCGTCATCCCAAGATTTTCCGATGCGCGCGTGAAGCTCAGATAGCGTACCGAAGCATCGAAAGCGTGCAGAGCCGAAAGGGATGGAAGAAAGCGGCGCATTGGATACCTCTGAATTTCATCATGAGTTTAAGTCATGCTTAATCCAATTTTCAATGCTTTTATTTGATGAGAAAGCGCCGCATTCTCATTAAAAATAAACATAAGGGAACACGATGGACTACGGTGATAGTATCGACCGAAATCTGGTCAGTATCCTGGAGGAAAACGCACGTCTCCCGGCGAGTGAACTGGCGCGTCGCGTGGGTCTTGCCCGATCAAGTGTTCAGGAGCGGATAGGCCGTCTGGAGCGTCGCGGCGTCATATTGGGATATCGGGCTATCGTTCGCCGGGCAAAGGACAACAACAGCATTTCCGCCTATTTGTTTATCACAGCCTCGCAACGCATTGTGCAGCGTCTATTTGCAACGTTGCATGCCTATCCGGAAATCCTGACCGCTGATGCTATTAGTGGCCCGGCCAACATATTGTGCCGGGTTCATGTCGGATTTCTCGAAGATCTGGAAGCACTCATCGAGGAGCTGGCACAAATCGAAGGAATCGAGAACGTCAGTTACTCGGTGGTACTTTCCAATAAGTTTAATAGAGAAAGCAGTTTGGCGCATTCAAGCGCCCAATAATATTCGACGGAATGCTCGATTCAAAAAGAGGGAAACAACAATGAATAGACGTAAGTTTATCCAGACAACGCTTTTGGGTGGTACTGCTGTCATGCTTGCCCCCGGCTTTTCGTGGGCTGTCGAAGAAGGTGTGACACTGAAATCCATCAAGGACCGGGGTGCTCTGCGTATCGGTGTATTTAATGGCACGCCACCTTATTATCAAAAAAATCTCGCCACCGGCGAATGGGACGGCTTCTGCGTTTCCATGGGCAGGGACTTGGCGGAATATATTGGTGTTCCGCTCGAAATGGTCGAAACCACCTGGGGTAATTCCGTCATGGACCTTCAGGGCGGCAAAATCGACATCATGTTTGCCCTCAGCAATAATCCAGAACGCGCGAAATCCGTCGATTTCACCGAAGCCATGATGGATAACGTCTTCACCGTCATCACCAGTGCGGACCGCGAGATCAAAAATTGGGAAGAATTGAACAAGCCGGAAATCCGCGTCACGGTTGATCTCGGTTCCACACAGGATCTTTTCGCCCGCAAAACCTTACCTAATTGCACGCTCGTTGCGCTCAAGGGTGCGGATGAAACAGTTATCGCACTACAGTCTGGCCGGGCCGATGCGATTGTGCAGGTTGCGCTGATGTCTGTGGTGACGGCGCACAAGCTTGGCAACAAATTTAAGGTTTTTGTTCCGGAGCCGCTGGATAGCCAGCCAACGACGATTGGTGTGCGTAAAGACGAAAAGGGCGAATTCCGCGACTACGTTGATGTTTGGCTCAAAAAGCGTCGCGAGGAGGGCAAGGTCAATGAGTGGATCGTCAGCAGCCTCTCGCTTGTTGGCGTGCAGCCATCTGACCTGCCGCCAACTTTGAAGTTCTGACGCGTCCACCATCATGCAGCTCGAGCAAAAATCACTCGGTGTCATCATGCTTGACACCGGCTTTCCGCGTCTGCCTGGAGATGTCGGCAATCCGGCATCCTGGGAGATGCCAGTGCGTTTCAAAAAGGTAACAGGAGCATCGCCTGATAAGATCATTCGTCAGGGTGGCTCCGGACTGATCGAAGACTTCGTCATTGCGGGTGAAGCCTTGATTGCTGAAGGCTGCAGCGCGCTGGTGACGTCTTGCGGTTTCATGGCACGCCACCAAAGCGCGCTGAGTGCAAAGCTTTCGGTGCCGATTGCCACTTCCAGCCTGCTCCAGTTGCCGATGGTAAGCACACTGATCGGGCCGCAACGCAAAGTGGGTGTGATCACCTATGATGAAGCGAGCCTCGATGATGCGATCTTCGCTGCTTGTGGCGCCGACATCAGGACGCCGCGGATTGGCATGCCAGACGGTGGGGCCTTTCGTGAACTGATTGAAGGCAGTGGAACTTATGATCGCGCTGCGCTTGAAGCTGAAATACTACATGCGACGCGAGAGTTGAAGTCGCGCGAACCCGACCTTGGTGCTGTTGTTCTTGAATGCACGAACATGCCGCCATTTGCTCAAGCCGTCGCAAAAGCCTGTGGCTTGCCGGTATTCGATGTTCTGTCGCTTGGACATTGGCTGTTCAGCTCAACGTCTTCCCGTGCCGTTGCCGGGATGTCAGAAAGAGTGAATTAATGGACTATCAATGGGACTTTTCCGGACTTTGGCAGTATCGGGGATTATTCCTTCAGGGCCTTGGCTACACCGTTGGTTTCACGGTTATCACTGTGATTTCCGGCATTCTTGTTGGAACGGTTTTTGCTCTCGGCAGGCTTTCCGGCAACAAGATCATAACCGTCCCCATCATGACGGTCGTTGAGATATTTCGTTGTACGCCGGTGCTGGTGCAGCTGGTCTGGTGCTACTACGCACTCCCGATGCTGATCGGATTTGAAATTTCGCCGGCCATGGCGGCTTTCATTACGCTTACCTTCTATGGCGCGGCCTTTTATGCAGAAATCATCCGTGGCGGCATCGTTTCCATTGATGCGGGGCAGTGGGATGCAGGGCGTGCAATCGGCATGCGCCGCGGCCAGCTCATGGGCAAGATCATTCTGCCACAGGCACTGCGCCGCATGGTGCCGCCGCTGGTCAACCAGTCCGTGCTTCAGCTCAAAAACACATCGCTTTTATCGGTTCTTGCTGTGCCTGACCTTCTTTATCAGGGCCAGCTCGTCACCTCGGCAACCTATCGCCCGCTTGAAACCTACACTCTGATTGCAGTGCTTTATCTCGCCGTTCTCTTCCCTCTGACACGGCTCGCTCATGGACTGGAAGGCAGGCTGAAATGATGAACCGTATCGAGCGAACCGTCATTGTGGAGATAAGCCATGAGCGCTGAACCGATGATCGAAGTACGCGGGCTGAAAAAGTCATTCGGCGAAATCGAGGTGCTGCGCAATATCAGCCTCACAGTCGAGCGCGGGCAGGTGGTAGGGCTTATCGGGCCAAGCGGTTCCGGAAAGTCGACACTGCTGCGCAGTCTCAATCTGCTTTCATTGCCTGATGCCGGTTACATCGCAATTGGTGAGCAGAAAATAGACTTCTCGTCCGGGAGCGTGTCTCTCAAGGACAAATATCTCGCGGCGTTCCGTGCCAATACCGGCATGGTGTTCCAGAACTTCAATCTGTTTCCGCATATGAGCGTTCTCGATAACGTTATGATCGGGCCGGTCACTGTTCTCAAACAGGACAAAAAGGCTGCCCGCGAGCTGGCCATGGAACTGCTGGAAAAGGTTGGGCTTGCCGCCCGTGCAGATGCCAGACCAGAGCAGCTCTCAGGCGGTCAGAAGCAGCGTGTGGCGATTGCGAGAGCGCTCGCAATGCGCCCCGATGTGATGCTGTTTGACGAGGCTACATCGGCTCTCGATCCGGCACTGGTCGGTGAAGTTCTGGCGGTCATCCGGCAACTGGCCGAGCAGGGCATGACGATGATCCTTGTGACCCATGAAATGGCTTTCGCCCGTGATGTCGCCGACAAGGTCATCTTCATGCAGGACGGTTACGTCGTTGAAACCGGCGATGCTCGTCAAGTGATCAATGAGCCGCGCGAAGCTGCAACCCGAGAGTTTCTGAGTCATTTCCATGGCGGTCTCGCATAAATGCGCGCGCAGAACGGATAAATGTCATGACAGGCAATGTTATTGTCGTTGGGGCTGGCATTATCGGCTCCACCACCGCCTTGCGGCTCGCTGAAGCCGGTCTGAAAGTAACGCTGTGCGACGGCTCAGAACCGGGTGGTGAGCAAAGTGCAAGCTATGGCAACGGTGGCTGGATCAGTCCCGCCTCGATCATCCCCATGAGTATGCCGGGCCTGTGGCGACAGGTCCCCGGATTTCTGCTTGATCGCAACGGGCCACTGACCCTTGACTGGAAATCGGTGCCTAGGCTGACACCATGGCTTCTGCGTTTCCTGCTTGCTGGCGCCACAAAATCGCGGGTGACAAAAACTGCGGCTAAGCTCAACTGGTTGCTTCATGATGGACCGAAACGCCACCTTGAGCTGGCCAGCAAGACCGGGCAGGAACATCTCATCGTGCAGAAAGGCCTGCTTTACGCCTATCCTGATCGTGCAGCCTTTGAAGCTGAAGCGCTTAGCTGGCAGCTGCGCCGTGATAACGGCATTCTGTTCGACGAATGGCAGGAAGCAGAATTGCGCGAACGTATCCCTGCTCTTGGGAGTAACTATCGTTTTGCCATTCATGTGACGGAAGGCGCGCATTGTCTTGATACAGGAGGTTATGTTGCGGGTATCGCGGCGCAGGCTGAAAAAGCCGGTGTTCGCTTCATCCGAAGAAATGTCGTGAGAGTCCTCACCGGCGTTTCGCCGCGTGTTGTGCTCGATAATGATGAGAGTATTGCCGCCGATCACATCGTGCTGGCAGCGGGTATTCATTCTGGACGTATCATGCACGATCTCGGCATGCATGTGCCCATGCAAAGCGAGCGCGGCTATCATGTAACCTTGCCGATGGCCGAGCTTCCCTTTGATATCCCGATCATGCCGAGCACTGGGCGGATGGGTAATACGCCGACCAATATGGGTTTGCGTCTATCCGGTCAGGTAGAGCTGGCAACGGTGGAAAAAGCTCCGGACTGGCGACGCTCGGAGGTGCTGCTCAAGCACGCATTGGCGAGCTATCCCGACCTGGCAAAGCAGGATCTGCAGAATCTCAAACTCTGGATGGGGCATCGGCCATCGCCTGCAGATGGCGTTCCGGTGATAGGCAAACTAACTCAGCATCCGGGAATTATCGCAGCTTTCGGCCACGGCCATATCGGGATCGCTGCTGCGCCCAAGACCGCCGATATGGTGCTCGATGAAATCAACAACTTACCTTCCGAAAGCGCTCGTGCCTTCTCGCCCGCACGCTTCGGCTGCTAATTATCCTGAATTCAGAGGAATGAAACTATGATGCTCAAAGGTGGCTTCACCAATTATGGCCAGCAGATCGGCGTTCTGATGCTGGACACGATTTTTCCTCGTCCGGCTGGCGATATCGGCAATGCGCTGTCCTATGATTTTCCTGTGCGTTACAAGACAGTAAAAGGTGCGCATGCCACACGCATTATGGGCAACAATCCTGATCCAAAACTCATCGAACCCTTTATTGATGCAGCACGCGAACTGGAAGCGGAGGGCGTACGCGCCATTACCACAAGCTGTGGTTTTTTGGGGCCGTTCCAGAAAGATATCGCGGCAGCGGTCAACATTCCTGTCTTCACCTCATCCTTGATGCAGGCGCCGATCATCCACGCAATGCTGGCGCCCGGCAAGGTGATTGGCGTCTTTACCGAACGCGCGCATCATATGAATGATGCACATTTCAAAGGCGTTGGCTGGTCGTCCGATGTAATCCCCGTGCAGGTGCAGGGGATGAAGCAGAATGCTGAATTTCCGCAGACCTATATTGAAGGCCGCGATTATCTTGACACGGAAGTGCTGAAGGAAGAGATGTTGGAAATGACGCGGGAGTTCATGGCAAGCTGTGAAAATCCGGGCGCTATTCTGTTTGAATGCACCAATATGTGCCCGTTTTCGTCCTATGTGGCTGCTGAATCCGGTTTGCCGGTGTTCGATATCAACACGCTGATCAATACGTTCTATCTCGCAGCCAATCCGCGTCGCTATCTCTAAGTTCAACCCGACAATCAATAAAGTCAGCGATTCAGACGTAGTGCTTGATGCCATGATAATTGCCCTTAACATGGCATATAACATTAGCTCAGACTGAAAAGCCCCAGTTTTGTAGACACCTGCGATTAGTGTTTCTGCTTTTCGAATTCGACGTTTGACCGCATCCCGTTCGTGACGTGGTTGCGTTGTAATCGAAAGCGTCCGATCCCTGATAGAAAGCGGTGTAGGTAAGATGTCAGTTGGCTTCCGTGAAGCTATCGCGCATTGCACGCAGGATGATGATTGCGGAAGCCGCACCGGGATCGACATGCCCAAGCGAGCGCTCGCCCAGCCGGGCAGCTCGACCCCGCGTAGCGACCATTGAGCGGGTTGAATCCGTACCTTTTTCGGCGACTTCGAGAATTTTGCTCCACATTTCCTGGCTGGCCAGACTGTGTGTTCGCGCGTCGATGGCTACCTCCATCGCGGGTATCCATGCATCCAACATGGTTTTATCGCCGCGTTGGCCCTTTCCTCGTTCCTGAATGCCACATGTCATCGCCTCTACGATGATGGCTTGTCCCTCAGTATCGAGGGCTTCATGTGATTTAAGCGCTTTTGATGCATGACGGAATGCTGTCGCATAAAGTGGTCCGGTTGATGCACCCACGGCATCGAGAAAAGCGGATGCTGCAGTAGTGAAAATATCGGAGGGCAGTGCTTTCTCGAGATCCATTTTTGCGAGCGCACTATTCACCGCTGAAAAGCCGAGAGCCATCGTGATACCGTGATCCGCGTCGCCGATAGCTCCGTCGAGATCGGAAAGTCGCTCTTTCTCCGCCTGCATGGAAAAGGCGATGAGCTGAAACATTCGGCTAAGACGACGCGCTGCAGCTTCCTGCATTTTTACCTCCCAGATGATCTGGAATTCATGATCCGCCGGAGGCGGCATTAGTCAGTTGATCCGAAGAAAAGCCGTATCGCAAGGGTGTGATAGGAGGCCGGACAATTCCTGATCGAGATGCATGATGGATATGGATGCTCCATTCATGTCCAACGATGTACAGTAATGGCCGATCCAGTTGGCTTCGATTGTTATTTGTTTAGCACTTAAGCGTTGTTCGACACGTCTGAACAGGATGTACAGTTCCATGAGTGGCGTTGAACCGAACGAATTTACGAGCACTGCCACCCTGTCTCCGGGTGACGCATTCATCTCACTGAAAATCCGATCCATGATGTGATCAACAATAGCGTCGGCTGGCATCATTTTTTCGCGGATAACGCCCCGTTCGCCATGAATACCCATGCCGATTTCCATTTCCTCGGCACCGATTTCAAAATTGTGGCGTCGCGTCTGAGGCAAAGAGCAGGGCTCCAACGCGACACCCATCGTATAGGTACGCCGATTGGCCTTGCGTGTTACCGCCTCGCACGCCTCAAGCGACATGCCCCGATCACAGGCTGCACCTGCCACCTTGAAAATGAAGAAGTTACCCGCGACACCGCGACGGCCATCGCGATCCTCTATGGGGGAAGAGGATATGTCGTCTGTCGTCAGAACGGTGCGCGTCGGAATAGCAACTTCTTGCGCCATTTCGGCAGCCATCTCGAAGTTCATGACGTCTCCGACATAATTACCGTACACGAAGAGTACGCCTTCTCCGCCGGAGGCCGCCTTGGCACATTCAAGGATTGGGGCCGGCGGGGGGGAAGAAAAGACATTGCCGATAGCTACAGCATCGGCAAGACCTTTGCCGACATAACCCAGAAAGCAGGGTTCATGTCCCGACCCACCGCCAATCACCAGGCCAACTTTTCCCTGGCGCGGACCCTGACGTGCGACGAGTGCACGTTTCGATTCCTTGATCGGAGCAAGATAGGATCGGTGCGCTTTGATAACACCGTCAAGCATCTCCTCGACGACATCGTCTGGGCTGTTCAGAAATTTCTTGATATGCGTACGATAATGGCTGGACACATTGACTGTTGGTTCTGCACGCAGCTTCTGGGAAAGCTTGCTGTCGATTTCTGTCACGCCGTCCGCATTGAGAATGCCGCGCCCTGTCGCAGCATCAGTAATCAGAATATTGACATAGCCGCCTCGCAACGCTGCAAGAATTGCCGGTACCTTGTCGAAGCCACCCGCAACGGCGATACGCGTGTCGATGTTTTGCAGCATGTCGAGCGTGATACCGATGGTCCTGTCGTCAAGTGGTCCGGACACGGGCTGCCCATAAGAATCGATGAAGCGTCCAGCCACGACGCCGACGGCATTCTTGGTGAGATAATCCTGTATAGAGACGCTCTCAAAAAAGCCGCTGGTGTGAATTGTCGAATTTGGTCGTAGCGAAGAAATGCCGAACAGTGCCTTGTTCGCATGATTGAGCGCCTGAAATTGCTCCGCAATAATCGGTTCTCCGATAATCGCCGCTTTTACATCGGGACTGGATACGATGGCAGGCGCGGTGATGTTGACGAGGTGTGCATTTGTCGCCCGGGCCATGGCGGCCGCGCATAGTTCGGGGGTGTAAGCAAAACTGGCGCGCGTTCCGCCTGTCGCCTGTACGACGGTTACGTCCTGCAGGTTGGATATGCGAGTATTTTCGGCGATCGCGAGAACTGTTCGTCCCCAGGCTACAGCAAGTGTGTCTCCCGATTTCAGAAGCTTGGCGATGGCCTGCGCTGCGGCTGTCCCGAGCCGGTCAATAAGAGTCTGTGCACCGTCGTCATTGGGCACCACCAGACAGTCATTCAAACCGAAATGACGCTTGAGTTCCTGCGCGATTGCAAGAGAACTGAGGCGTGCGGGTTCGATCGAGATATTGACGATGCCACGGCTACGTGCATCTGCCAAATAGCTGTTCACCGTGGCTCGCGAAATTCCCATGATTTCGGCGATTTCGCCTTGCGTGCGTCCATCTTCATAGTAAAGCCAGCAAGCCCAGACGTAAGGATCGTCGCCATATCGCAGTGGAATGCCATCAGTCGGGACCAGCTGTCCGATTTTGCTTGCGGTTGTTTTTCCGTTTGACGCCATCTTGTTTGCACTAATTCCCGTGGTTTTTCCTTCTATCTGCCGGCTTGCCCTGCAATACAATGTTTTTGTTTGTTTCCTACCGGATTCAGTCTGTCGGAGAACGGATCGGCCCGGTTTCGCGACAGTGCGCCAAATCTATTTGAATGCAGATGCTCGTATTACTGCAATCGTTCCCGCGCACCATTGGAAAGCTCTTTAAGGATGATCGCACATGAGGTCGCTCCGGCATCCAGTACGCCCAGTGATCGCTCGCCAAGACGGCTGGCGCGACCGATTTTCGCCACCAGATCAATTGTGGAGTCGCGGCCTTTCTCAGCGGCAGCAACCAGAGCTTCGAGTGCCTCGGCAAAGGTTTTTCCGGTAGCAGTGGCTTCATCGAAGGCTTCGACCGCTGGCACAAGCGTATCCAGCAAGGTTTTGTCACCAACCTTGGCAGAACCGATGGACTGAATGCCCTCCAGTCCGGCATGAAGCATACGGCTGAAAGCAGCGGCATCGATATTGTCGATCCCATCGATTTTTTCTGCAAATTCGGTGAACATAACACCATAAAGTGGCCCCATCGAACCGCCGATCTCGGTCATGAGCACCGTGCCGAGCGTATCGAGGGAAGCAGCCAGCGCTTCATTCTTTCCCTTCAGGCGTTCAGCAGCCATGTTGAAGCCCTTGGCCATGTTGACGCCGTGATCCCCGTCGCCGATTTTCCCATCAATTTCGCTGAGATAGGCGCGGTTTTCGACAATCCGGTCGGCCATTGCGAGTACAATGTCTCCGGCTGTTGCGTTATTAAGTGTTTGCACAGGTCTCTTCCTTACAGAATGATGGTGCACTGCACTTCGACATCGAGCAATTCCTTCAGCTCGCTGTCTAGCGCCATGACTGTCAGCGTTGCTCCTACCATTTCAAGTGACGTGAAGTAGTTGCCGATAAAGGTGCGATGGATTTTCAGGCCGCGTTTGGTAATTTCCGACTCAATCGTATCATTCAGAATATAAAGTTCGTTGAGCGGTGTTGCACCGAGACCTGAAATGAGAACGGCGACTTCGGTACCTTCTGCCAGTGCATGATCGTCAAGCACGATCTGGCACATGTCTTTTGCTACCTCGGCAGCAGACTTAAGCGGCTCAACCCGCACGCCCGGTTCGCCATGATGACCAATACCGACTTCCATTGTACCCGGCGCAATCTCGAAATTCGGATGTCCGACTGCGGGCAATGTGCATGGGCCGAGACCAACACCGATTGAGCGGCAGTTGTCGATGGCCTTCTGAGCTGTTGCGCGAACCTCTTCGAGCGTGGCTCCGGTTGCCGCTTTTGCACCGCCAACCTTCCACATGAATATCTCGCCAGCGACGCCGCGACGTTTTTCACGTTCATCGACCGGGGCTGAGCAGACATCGTCATTAGCGACAATAGTGGCAACTTCTATACCGTCTTTGGCGGCAAGTTTCGTGGCCATCTTCACGTTCATGTTGTCACCGGCATAATTACCGTAAAGTACGACAACACCTTTGCCGCCATTAGCTTCGCGGATTGCGTCATGGAAGCTCTTGGCCGTGGGGGAGGAAAACAGTTCACCGACCGCTACAGCGTCAAGCATGTTCTTGCCGGTATAACCGATGAATGCCGGTTCGTGACCGGAACCGCCGCCGGTGACGACACCGACTTTGCCAGCGATAGGGGCGTTTCTGGCGACAATGACACGCGGGTTTTCTGCAAGTCGAACGATGTCGGAATGAGCTTTGACAAAGCCCTTTACAGTATCCTCAACGACTTCGTCCGGATTGTTGATGAAGCGCTGCATGGTATCTCCTATAAGGTGAATGAGCGCCGGGCTCAAAGAATGGTATAGCCGCCATCGACCAGAAGATCGGCGCCCGTAATCATGTCTGCTCCAGCTGAGGCAAAGAAGACTGCAGCGGCGGCGATTTCTTCCGGATATGCGAAGCGCCCAATCGGAATGCGTTTCTTTGCGGCCTCACCTTTTTCGCCAGCCCATGCTTTCTTGCCAAGTTCGGTGAGGACGATGGTCGGGGAAAGCGTGTTGACGCAGATGCCATATTTGCCCCATTCGGCGGCAAATGTCTTCGACATGCCAATGACGCCGAACTTAGACGCGCAATAGGCGACATGCTCTTCAATGGCCACGGTTCCGGCCTGGGAAGCCAGATTGATAATCTTGCCACCCTTGCCTGCCGCAATCATGGTGCGACCGACGGCCTGAGTGACAAGAAAGCTTCCCTTGAGATTGATGTTGATCGTCTTGTCCCAATAGTCGAGCGATATATCTTCCGCCGGGGCCAGATAGACCACGCCGGCGCTGTTGACCGCAATATCGATAACACCGAGTTGTTCGATAACGCTGGCGATCGCATCGTTGACCGATTGCTGGTTGGAAACATCGCAAACGAAGGGCTTTGCGTTTTCGCCAAGCTCCTCGGCTTTGGCTTTCGCTATGTCGGCACTAATGTCCAGCACAGCAACTTTAGCTCCTTTGGCAATGAAAGCCTTGGAAATTGCAGCACCAATGCCGGAAGCGCCTCCGGTCACGATGGCAATTTTTCCGGTGAGAGGAAAGTTCAGGTCAATTTGGGGAGCTTGATCGGACATTTTTGCCTCGGAGTTCTGGATTGTGAGCCTGATGGCCCGGCGCGTTCATGACACTTTTCATGAGAGGGTGTGCCGGGCCGCCCAGACAATTTTACTTGCGGCTTTCCAGGAGCTTGTCGACGTTCTCAGCCGTCACCGGCGTCCATGGAACATTGTAGTTCTTGTCCTTGCCGTCGTTGAAAGGCATATCGGGATATTGGGCCCAGATATCGGACTGAGGTTTGTAGTCGCCCTTCTTGGCGTGGAAGATCGCGAGGTCGAGGGCGCCTTGCGCCTGAGCGTTCGCGTCCTGCAGGATGGAGGTCATCGTTCCTTCCTTGACAGCACGCAGTGCATCGGTAATGCCATCGATACCGGCAATGGAAAAATCGCCCACTTTGAGATTGGCGGCTTTGATCGCTTCGATTGCACCCAGTGCCATTTCATCGTTTTGACCGATCACGCCGTTGATCTGGCCGGGATGAGCCGTCAGCCAGTTCTCCATAAGTGTCTGGGCCTCAGCGCGAGACCAGTTCGCGGTCTGGTCTTCGAGAACTTTCACGTCCGGGCATTCGGCAAGAGCCTTCTTGTTACCTTCCAGACGGGAAATCTGTGCGGACTGCCCAATTGGGCCTTCCAGAATGACGACATTGCCTTTGCAGCCGATCTTGTCGAGAACGTTCTTGGCTTCCATATAGCCCGAAACCGTATCGTCGGAGCCGACATAGGCGGCAAGCAGCTCGGAGTTGACGCGGGTGTTCGAGCCGACAACCGGAATGCCTGCATCGCTGGCTGCCTGAACGGCCGTAGCACCCGCTTCGATGTCAATAGGAACGAAGATGATCGCATCGAATTTCTGCGTGATCATCGTGTTGAATTGTTCCTGTTGCACGAGAGCGTCGTAACGTCCGTCGAAGATGGTCAGATCGACTTCTCCGTTCTCCACGGCAGGGTGTTTTTTCAGCGCTTCAGACCAGACCTGCATGAATTCTGCATTGAGCCCGTATGGTGCTGCGCCGATCTTGAGTTTCTTGTCCTGTGCCAGAGATGGTGTCACCATCAGTGCAGATGCTGCGGCAAGCGCAATGAGAAGTTTCTTCATTTCATTCTCCTCCTTTGATAATTGGCCCCGTTCGGGCGGCACGTTTGTTGTTACAAGTCAGGGTAGATCACGCATTTTGGTTGCGCTTCTGGTCAAGCATGACTGCGCCGACGATCAAGGCGCTTTTCAGAACCTGCTGGTAGTAGGACTGGATGCCCATCAGATCGAGGCCATTGTTCATGACACCAATGATGAGTGCGCCGATGAGCGTTCCGGTGATGCGGCCGACGCCGCCGGACAAGCTGGTGCCGCCAATGACGACCGCCGCGATGGCGTCGAGTTCATAGCTGATACCGGCCTGCGGGAGGGCGGAGCCGGTGCGAGCTGACAGGATCATGCCTGCAAGACCTGCAAGGCCGCCGGAGATGACGTAGACCGAAAAACGCACCCGGGAAATATTGATGCCCGATGTATTGGCAGCATGGGGATTGCCGCCGACAGCATAGATATAGCGCCCGAACCGTGAACGGTTGAGGATCCACCACGATGCCAGAAAGACGACGGCGAGCAAAATAACCGGAACCGGAATACCCAGTATGTTTCCGGTTCCGATCCAGCGGAAATCCGGGATGAGAGCAGGCACCGGCTTGCCACCGCCATAGATGAGCGTCAGGCCGCGCGCAGCGGAAAGCATGCCCAATGTCGCGACAAAGGCTGGAACCGCGAAGCGCGAGACAATCGTGCCGACGAGCGCGCCGCAGCCAACGCCCACCAAGAGACCAACGGGAATGGCTATAAATGGCGAATAGGGAGCGCCTGCAACACCCGCAGTCGCCGACGTGGTTGCAAAGCTGGCGCTGACAATACCGGCCAATGCCACCACCGAGCCAACGGAGAGGTCAATGCCACGCGTCAGAATGACGAAGGTCATGCCAATGGCGAGAATGCCGTTGATCGAGGTCTGTAGCAGGACGTTGGAGATATTGCCTGCTGTCAGGAAATACTGGTTGGAGAATGAGAGGATCGTAACCAGGAGCAGAAAGGCGATGAATATGCCATATTCCTGGATGACCAGTCTGCGACGTTCGGAGCCAAACCAGCTCGTCGATGAATTGTTTTCTGTGGTGGACACTGTTCTACCTCTCTAGAACGAAACACGGTGCTTTTGGGGCGGCTTTCATGTCGAAAGATGCACCAGCGACTGCGCGTCCGTTTCCTCCCTGCGAAAAATGCCTGCCGACTGTCCGCTGCGCATGACCATGATGCGATCGGACATGCCAAGAACTTCATCAATCTCGGAAGAGACCATGATGACGGTCCCGCCTTCAGCGGCAAATTCACAGATGATGCGATAAATTTCCTGTTTCGCGCCGACATCGACGCCGCGTGTGGGTTCATCAAGCAGCAGAACGCGTGGTTTTCTCAGGAACCATTTTCCCAGAACGACCTTCTGCTGATTGCCTCCCGAAAGGCCGGAAACGGGCATCGTATCGCGCGCGACCTTGATCCTGAACCGTTCGATCATGTCTCTGCTGGCGGATGTTTCCTCACGCTGGTTCATTGCAAAATGCGGGCTCATCTCGGGAAGACTGGCAAGGCAGATATTGTTGCGAACGCTGTCATCAAGGTTAAGGCCGGTCAGCTTGCGATCTTCTGTCACAAAGGCCAGTCCCAAAGCCATGGCATCGGAGGGGCGCCGGATGGTGACGGGTTTACTCTCAAGTCTGATTGCACCCTGGGAGGCTTCATCCAGCCCGAAAAGACAGTTGAATATTTCTGATCGGCCAGACCCCATCAATCCGTAAATGCCGAAAATCTCGCCCTTATGTGCTGTAAAGGAGATGTCGGTTATCTTGCCGGGCGCGCTAAGGCCGGAGACCTCAATGCCTGGTATTTCAGTTGGTGTATTGGTCTTGATATATTCGTCGCCCAGCTCCCGTCCGACGATCATCCGGATCAATTCGGCACGGGTAATGCCATCGAGATTGCCGCTATCTATATAGCTGCCGTCGCGAAACACAGTATAGGTATCGGCGATCTGGAAAATTTCCGACAGGCGATGCGAGACATAGACGATACCTTTTCCGCTCGCTTTCAGGCGCTTTATCGCGGCAAAGAGATGTTGCGCTTCTTTTTCGCCGATGGCCGAAGTCGGCTCGTCCATAAAAATGACTTCGGCATCGTGGCTGAGCGCCTTGGCGATCTCGACGAGCTGAACCTGGGCAACAGACAGGTTCATCATGAACTGGTTGGCACGGATCTTGAATTCGAGCTGATCTAGAAGTTTCTGAGCATTTCGGTTCATCGTCTTGAAGTCGATTCCGCCGAAGCGACGGAGCGGCTCGCGACCGAGATAGATATTCTCAGCGACAGTCATATGCGGAACCGGACTTAATTCCTGCTCGATAATGGCGATCCCGGCCTGAAGCGCTTCAGCGGGACTGGAATAAACAACGTCTTTTCCACGTCGCCGGATGTGACCGTCGTCGCGGGTATAAATCCCCATCAATATCTTCAGGAAAGTGGATTTGCCTGCACCGTTTCCGCCGCACAGTGCGTGAACTGAACCAGCTCGCAACTTCAGCCGTCCATCCCGTAAGGCGGCAACGCCACCAAAGGACTTCTTGAGTCCTTCTACTTCCAGCAGAAATTCCAATGCAGTTCCTCCGTTGGCAACAGTTAGCGCCGTCGCCATTTTGACAATATTCGATAAATGATCGACAAATGTCAACCCATGCGGTATGAAAGTAAAAAGAAGGGGAGAAACGCTGGCCTTTGATAACCGGGCTAAGGACTGGGAGGCATGAATGATCGTTTCTATTCAATTTGTTAGCGCAGTTCTGCGCGCTTGTTAGGCTTCGACAGAGCGTGTTGCTATGTGCTCGGCTGTTTCAGCCTGCAGCTCCATTTTTAGAGGATCTCGTTGAATGGGGGAAATATATTGACAAGAGACAAAAGTGACTGACAAATGTCAAAAGTGAGTTTGATCTTCAAGTCATAAGACTGTCTGGAGGCGGCAGGGTTTGATGATCAAAGAGGTGCTTCGATAGCGGGAGGATGGACGTGTCATCGAATAGCCTGGATCGACAGACGCTATTTCTGGCGTTGATCAATGTTGCTGTTCTGGCAGCGGGCGGCTTTCTGGCCGGCTCCAATTTCATGGACAGTTATAATCTGCAGTCGATGGCTTCACAGGTCCCGGAGTTGGGACTTCTTGCGCTGGGGGTTATGCTGGCGATGATTTCCGGCAATGGCGGGATCGATCTGTCCGGCATAGCGCTAGCAAATCTCGCTGGCATTATCGCGTTCTTACTGACACGCCACTACATTCCGGCTGCTGATGCGCCTTTGCTGTTTTCATGGGTATTCGCTGGTCTAGCGCTCGTTGTCGGGCTGGTTGGCGGCATTATCAATGGGGTTGTAATAGCCTATGCACGCCTGACTCCGTTGATCGCTACGCTTGGAACACAGCTTCTTTTTACCGGCATAGCCGTCTATCTCACTAACGGTTCAGCCGTCAGCATGGGTTACATCGAGCCGCTGGATAATTTCGGCAACATGCCCATTCTCGGCATTCCCATGTGTTTCGCGCTATTTCTGGTTATCGCTGCGGCGCTTTCATTTCTGCTGAAATATACGCCTTTCGGCGTGAAACTCATGCTGCTCGGAAGCAACGCCAAGGCAGCGCGCTACGGTGGCATCAATGAGAAACGCATGCTCCTCATCACCTATACGCTGTGCGGCCTGCTCGCGTCCGTTGCGGGAATTATCATCGCGGCACGCAACTCGTCCGTAAAGTGGGATTACGGTGGGTCTTATGTGCTGATTGCTATCCTCATCGCCGTTCTTGGCGGCGTCAAGCCGGAAGGTGGATATGGCAAGGTCATCTGTGTGTTGCTGGCTGCAACCGCGCTGCAGATTCTCTCAAGCCTGTTTAACTTCATGAACATTTCGAATTTCTTCCGCGACCTCGCTTGGGGTGTTCTGCTTCTCGCGTTGCTCGCATCGGCACGCGTGCACTTGGGTTACTGGTTACGACCAAAACGACAATAGAAACAAAGCCGGCAACTTCGAGATGAAGGATGCTGGCAAACACCTAAAGAAACAATCTGCTTATATTCATGGAGGAGTCATATGAGCATGTTTTCCAAACTAATAGCTGGCACAATGCTTGCCAGTACAGTCGTGGCAGGGGCGGCATTTGCCCAAGACAAGCCCACCATCGTGACAGTGGTCAAGGTTACCGGCGAAAACTGGTTTACCCGTATGAACGAAGGGGTTGATGCTTTTGGCAAAGATAATCCCAACGTGAGCACCAGCCAGGTCGGACCCGCAAAAGCGGATGCCGCCCAGCAGACCCGTATTATCGAAGATCTCGTCGCCAAGAACGTCTCAGCGATTGCGATCGTGCCTATGGACCCATCAGCGCTTGAAGGTGTACTGCGCCGCGCTTCGCAGCGTGGTATCAAGGTCATCACCCATGAAGGCGATAGTCTGGTCAATACGGACGTCGATATCGAAGCCTTCGACAACAAGGCTTTCGGCGCACGCATCAACGAAAAGCTTGCTGAATGCATGGGTAAGTCCGGTAAGTGGACTTCTTTCGTTGGATCACTGGGCAGCCTGACTCACAATCAGTGGGTTGATGCTGGTGCAGAAAACGCCAAGCAATATCCGGACATGGAGCTGGTGGCGGAAAAGAACGAGTCGTTCAACGATGCCAACCGCGCCTATGAAAAAGCCAAGGAGATTCTCCGCAAATATCCGGATATCAAGGGCTTTCAGGGATCCTCTGCCATCGATGTGATCGGGATTGGCCGCGCTGTCGAGGAGGCCGGTCTTCAAGACAAGACATGTGTGTACGGTCTCGGTCTGCCAAAAGATACCGGCCCATATCTGGAAAGCGGCGCCGTCGACCAGATCTTCTTCTGGGATCCGAAAGACGCTGGCTATGTCATGAACAAGGTCTCCGATCTCGTTCTGAAGGGCGAGGAGATCAAGGATGGTATCGACCTTGGTGTACCGGGTTACGAGAAAATGACTGTTATCAAGGGACCGGGCAAGGGCATCATCATCCAGGGGCAGGCCTGGGTCGATGCGGACAAATCCAACTACAAGGACTTCCCGTTCTGATCGAATAATAACGCACCAAAGCTGACTTCCGGGGCCGACCACACTACGGCGGTCCTGGAAAGAATATTCGATAATTTCAGGAATTTGCCATGCACGCCGTCAATGCCACGACACATCCTGTACCACCGTTTCTTGAGGTCAGAAACGTCAAGAAATCCTTTGGCGGCGTGAAGGCACTGAAAGACGTCAGTCTGACGATCGAAGCCGGACAAATCTACCATCTGATGGGAGAGAACGGTTGCGGTAAGAGCACGCTGATCAAAATCCTCTCGGGTGCGCAACCTGCCGATGAGGGGCAAATACTGATTGATGGTGAGGTTATAGGCTCGCGTGCTGGGGATCTCGGCGCCATAGGAGCCCTTCGCGCCGGGATCGAAACCGTCTATCAGGACCTGTCGCTGCTTCCAAATCTTTCCGTTGCGGAAAACGTGGCCTTTACCGAACAGCTTGTTGAAGCCTCTGGGCGCCTTGCTCGCCGATTGAACGTTTCCCTTCTGAATGAAACAGCGCGACGGGCGCTTGCCGAAGTGCACCTACCAACCGACAAGGCGTTTCTTTCGCGCCGAACCGACACGCTACCGTTGGCGACCCGCCAGCTGATTGCCATTGCACGCGCCGTTGCGTCCGAAGCGCGTCTCGTTATCATGGACGAGCCCACGACATCGCTGACGCGTCAGGAAGTTGAAAATCTGTTGCATGTGGTAGAGCGCCTCCGCAGCAAGGGTGTCGCGGTGTTGTTTGTCACGCACAAGCTTGATGAATGCAAATTGCTTGGCGGACGTGCAATTATCATGCGCGACGGATTGAAAGTGGCCGAACTTGACGTCGCTGGGCATAGCAAAGCGGAATTCAGTCATTGGATGACGGGTCGCGAAATTAGCCAAACGCGCTATCGCACCGAGCCCAAGCTGGGCGAAGTCATGCTCGAAGTTGAAAAGCTTGGCGACGGTGAAGCCTTTCAGGATGTCTCATTCAGTCTCAGAAAAGGCGAGATACTCGGTGTCACGGGACTGCTGGATTCTGGTCGTAACGAGCTTGCGCTTGCTCTTGCTGCCGTCAAACCGGCAACGAATGGTAAGGTACGCCTGAACGGGCGCGAAATCGCACCACAATCGACGGCACAGGCCATTGAATATGGCATCGGTTATGTGCCGGAAGATCGGCTGACGGAAGGCCTTTTCCTCGAAAAGCCCATACAGGATAATATCACCTTGCCGATCCTCGATCGCCTGCGCAATGCACTAGGCATCATCAGTGATCGTCGCGCACGCCGTGTTGCGGAGGAAAGTGTCGCGGATCTTCAGATTGTAGCGCCGGATGTCACCATACCAGTACAGTCTTTATCGGGGGGCAATCAACAGCGCGTTTTGATCGGTCGCTGGCTGACCATTAACCCGCAACTGTTAATTCTGCATGGGCCAACAGTCGGGGTCGATGTCGGTTCGAAAGATACGATCTTCCGCATCATCCAGCGCCTAGCCGATGATGGCATGGGCGTCATCATCATCAGCGACGACCTGCCGGAGCTTCTGCAGAACTGTGACCGCATTCTCATCATGCGTCAGGGCCGTATCGTTGCAGCACATGCTGCCGAAGACCTGACCGAAGATGCCATCTACCAATCCATGGCCAGCACGTCGAAGGAGGTGGCACAATGACCGAGATCGTATCAGCCAACGTTACGGACAAAGGTCAGCCCGGTATTGGTGCGCGGCTCTGGGATATGATGGGCCGCAGACCT
Source organism: Brucella sp. MAB-22 (assembly GCF_025908475.1). Lineage (NCBI taxonomy): Bacteria > Pseudomonadati > Pseudomonadota > Alphaproteobacteria > Hyphomicrobiales > Brucellaceae > Brucella > Brucella sp. MAB-22. The sequence continues at coordinate 1,306,530 of NZ_CP109781.1, forward strand.
GAAATGTTCACGCTTCTTTTGATTATCGTGACCTGCGTCGTCGTGATCGCAGCCAATCCTGATTTCCTGCAAATGAGCAATATCGTGGATATTCTACGCGCTTCCGTCGTGCGCGGACTGTTTGCGATGGGCGTGCTGGTCGTGCTGGCTTCGGGCGGGATTGACGTCTCGTTCACCGCAATTGCGGCCTTTGTGATGTACGCTCTTACCATGCTGGTTACGAACTGGTTCCCCGAAATGCCGATGACGATCATTCTGATCCTTGCGGCAATTGGGGGGGCTGCTTTCGGGGCGCTGAACGGCCTGCTGGTCCAGAAGCTGCAGGCGCCTTCGCTTATCGTCACCATCGGCACGCAATACGTGATCCGCAGCTTTCTGCTGACCTTTGTCGGGACCGCGTTGTTCATGAATATTCCGGTGGCGATGGATGCATTTGGCAAGACATCACTCTTCACCCATCATGCATCGAATGGTGTAGTCTCCGTTCTACCGGCGACGGTTCTGGTTCTTGTGGCTGCTGCCCTCGTGACGTGGTTCATTCTTGAGCGGACACTGATGGGACGCGCGATTTTTGCGGTTGGCGGCAATCCGGGCATTGCCGAAAGACTGGGTGTCAACCTTTTCCGTGTGCGTATTTTCGTCTTTGCTTATGCGGGCCTTCTGGCCGGCATTGCGGGCGTCGTGCACGTTTCGAGCAATCGTCTTGCAAATCCTTTTGACCTTGCAGGTATGGAGCTTGAAATTATCGCCGCCGTTGTGCTGGGCGGAGCGCGTATCACGGGCGGTTCAGGCTCAGTGATAGGGACGTTACTCGGCGTGCTTCTCATCACGATTGTCAGTAATGTGCTGATTTTTGTTGGCATTCCAAGCACACTGCAGCTCGCTATCGTAGGTATTTTCATTCTGCTTGCTGGCACAATCTTTGCTTTGCGTGATCGCGGCTGAAACCAAAATAATCGCGCTTTGGCTTAAGCGCTCTTGATGCGGTCTTGTGCATTTTCTGGGAGGTTTTTCATGTCACACGATGTGTCTGTCGTCGGGCTTTATATTCTTGATGTGCTCGGTCGGCCGGTCGATGCAATTCCGCCAGGCGGAAATGTTGAGTTTATAGATGAAATTCGGTTGACCGTTGCAGGCACCGCCGGCGGTACGGTGGTGGACCTAGCCAAACTCGGTCTCAACTGTCTGGCTGTGGGTGCAGTTGGCGACGATGAGAAGGCCGATTTTGTTATCGCGACGCTACAACGTTTTGGGGTCGATACGGCACAGATGCAGCGTCTTAGAGGCGTGCCAACATCATCGACGATTCTGAATATCCGCCGCAACGGCGAGCGCCCGGCTTTGCATGCACGTGGTGCATCCGATCATTTCGAGATCGCCGACGATGCGCTGGATGCAGTGCTGGAACCACCGATCATTCACCTGGGAGGCACCGGCCTGCTGGCAAAGCTCGACGGCGAACCGAGCCGTAAGTTGCTTGCCGAAGCAAAGGCGCGCGGAAGGACGACAACCTTTGATCTGCTTGGCGCGAATGATGGCACGCTTGACCTTATCGCTCCACTCTTCCCACATATCGATTACTTCATGCCGTCCATCGAGGAAGCGAAGCAGATTTCGGGGGCAGCGGATGCCGAAGGCGCGGGAGCATTCTTCCTCGAACGCGGTGTGAAGCATTGCGTGTTCACGCTGGGTGGCGACGGTGTCTGTTTCATGGACGCATCGGGAGAAATCGTGCGTCAACCTGCTTTCCGGATTGAGGTTGTTGACACGACCGGATGCGGTGATGCTTTTGACGCCGGATTCATTACAGCATTGCGTCGCAAGATGGACTTGAAAACTGCTTTGAATTTCGCTCAGGCGTCCGCAGCGCTGGTCGCGACGGGACTCGGTTCAGATGCGGGTATCCGTTCGTTCGATGATACGCTTGCGTTCATGAACACCGTGCCTGTTCATCAATAAACTGACGGATGGTGGGCCGGTCGAAAATCGGCTCGCCCTCTAATCAGCAAGAAGCTGTTCGGCGGCGTCCATATCAGTAACCAGATGCGTGGCGTAACGACCCTTTAGAACAGCGCGGATCGCTTCGACCTTCTGGACTCCACCCGCAACGCAGAGCCTCGTTGGCACACCACGCAGTTCATCCAGTTCGATGCCGATAACGCGCTGGTCGAATTCGCGGACGATTTGGTTACCGTCGCGATCAAGAAAGCGGCATATCAGGACCGCTGCGGCCCCCTCACGAGCATAAGCATCAATCTCTTCATTACTGGTCACATCGGCTATGCGCATCGTGCTGTCGGCGGCCAGGCCGCCGACACCGAACACGATCATATTGGCCTGGCCGATCAGTTCGAACTGTCGTTGGAGTACGGGTTCGCTCATAAGGGCATCCCGTAGCTTGGCCGTGCTCAGCACTGCCGGAGCCAGCATATTGACGCTGGTTGCTCCCATGTTTCGCGCCATGATCGATGTGCAAAGCTCAGCGGAAAACTCTCTTTTGCCGATGGAGGAACCAGTGACCTGCACTACGATCACCCCTTCCATGGCTTGCGGCAATGAAATAGCGTCGGCGACGGCGAGTACTGTGCGTCCCCATGAAACACAGATGGTTTGGCCTGGCTTGACTATGCGTTCCATCAAACGTGCACCACCTGCGCCCAGCGTTTTCAGACGCGTTTCTGTCGTGAATGATTTTTCCGATGGAATGACGAGCACTTCCGACAATCCAAACCGCGCAGCCAATTTACGTGCGATATGCGTGCGTGTCGCGATTTCAGGATTCATCAGGATGCGTACAATGCCTCTTTGCCGCGCTTCCTGCAGATAGTTAACTATGGTTGCGCGTGAAACGCCAATCATTTGTGCAATTTCGTTCTGGGTCAGCTGGTTCTCGTAATAGAGCCATGCCGCCCAGACGATGGCGTCATCGAACTCGGCCGGGATGGCATGCGCAGACGGTGTTTGAGCGCCCGATGTCATACTCGTTTCCTACTGTCTCTGTTGTGACTGAGTTGCACAGAAAAGTCTTTCAATCAACACGACAAGCATACGATTTGACTAATGTCAAATGATGGTGCCAATTGTATTTGAGAGTAAGAAGAGTGTCCATAAGGCATTGTTACACAACATAAAAAGAAAATCTCTTATGAAGGCATCTATGAGTTCGCACTTCAATTTGTGGGTCAGCAGTTAAGGAAACTGCAGATGAAATCAAATCGGTGACAGGCAGACTTCGACAGGATTGTCAGCTTACGAAAAGGCGAGGGCGGCTTCTGGTATGACAAGCGGCGATGCGCCTCCCAGTGTTAGCCGGTCTACGAAGCTGAGGGATGCTTTCAAATCGCCCCAACATGAGACGATAGGCGTCAGGCTTGTCGTGGGCCATCGGCTTCCCTGTCTGGATGCCCATTCGTCATGCACCAACCTGTTGCAATTAGTCTGATCGTATTGACCCTTTTGTTTACAATGAACGCATATGGCGAAGGCTTTCGCTCATTATGTCCAGCTGTCGGATGTAGTAGTGCCCCGAACAGCACTCAGCCTATACCGGCGCTTCCGCCACGATGCGCTCATTTGATGTCATGCCGGGGTCGACGAATGGCTCTTACCTTTCCGCTGCTTCCGCCGCCGCAGAAAAAAAGGTCACCGCCATCGGATTCAAGCCCTGATACTCCGGTTCCGTCCGGCATGTCCAAACGTTCAAGCACGGCACCTGTTTCCTGATCGATACGGCGAATATCGCTCCCGGTGTTTTCCCACGTGCCGTGCCAAAGTTCACCGTCGGCCCAGGTAACACCAGTGACGAACCGATCGGATTCGATCGTGCGCAGTACTTCTCCTGTCTCGGGATTCACCTGATGTATCTTGCGGTCGCGATGCTGTCCGACCCAGAGCGAACCCTCTGCCCAGGCCAGGCCGGAATTTCCGCCATTTCCGGGAGCCGGTATTGTGGCGACTATCTCCCCGGTCTTGGGGTCGATCTTTCGGATGATGGAATCACCGATCTGGAACAAGTGCTCGCCGTCGAACGCGGTTCCCGCATCGGCCGCGACGTCGAGCGAGCGCAGGATCTCCCCGCTTTCGGGGTCAAGAGCATTCAGTTTCTTGCCCGTTGCAAACCAAACTTTATTGCCGTCGAAGCTGACCCCGGCCACATCATCTGCATCGGGGAAGGGGCCATATTCACGGATGATTTCAGCGGTTGAGTGTTTCATGTCTTCATCCTAACTGTAAATCTGCGTGGTGGGGAGCAACAAGCTTGTCGGGAATCCGGGTACACTCGCCGCGATCCAGCGGCATGCTCTTCCGCGCCCGAACGTCTCAACCTTGCTGTCGCGGGCAAGCTCTTCGAGTGCTCGCTGCACTGTACGTGGGCTCACGTTCAAGGCCAGTGCCAATGCCGAACTCGACCAGGCTTCCCCATCGCTGAGCAAAGCTAGGATTTGGGTACGGTCGCCTTCTACGTGCGGCACCAGCACGGCGACATTGCGCGTGGTGTGAGGTTGCAGAACAAACCCGTCCCTGGTTGCATTCAGTGTCGCCAGCGGTTTGACGGCCTCACGCAGCCGGGCAACTTCAACACGCAGGCGCGCGCGGTGTGACGCATCAGCTTGCCGCGCGTTGAAAGCGCGTTTGAGAAGCGTCTCACGTGCTACATCCTTCGGCCAAGCTTCCGCCAGAGCGCGCATGAGTTTAAGCAGCACCGGACGAGTGATGAGTGGAACTATTGTTGTCCCTCCACGCACCACATTGCGGCAGGTATCCACTATGAGTGTATCGGACGCCAAAAGCCTTTCGATGTCTTCGAGATGGAGCAAACGCTCTTTGCCACAGGTTACCAAGCGAGCTGCTGGCGCGCCGAATGCTTGTGCTGCCCGGTCGACCTCGGTCGAGAGCGCCGGAATACGTGCGTCTGTCGCCGCCTGTCTTGCCCGTTCCAGAGCTGCTTTCGCCGGTTCGGTCCTGATGCGGCGGATGGCTATGCCAGCCGCCACGAGTTCCCGACCGGCCAGCGACGCGCGAGGCAGAGCGCTGTCATCCAATTGACTGAGCAATGCTTCGGCTTCATCAAGACGGCCAATCAGGAGAAGGTGCCGAGCTTCGAGATAGCCGGCGTGCGCCGAGTTGCTGCGGTCACCGAACGCTTGAAGTGCCGACCGGGCTGCATTGAGCCTTTGCAATGACCGGCCGAGATCACGCGAAACAAGTGCGATTTCGGCTTCGGCAACGGCGCAACGCGCACGGGCTACAAGTTCTTTCGGGCCGAAATTACGCGCAGCGCTTCGCAGAAGCCCCCTAGCGCGCGCAAAGTCTCCGAGTTGCGCCATTGCGATGCCGCGCAACGCCAACGCTGGCGGGTCATCACGTAATGCAACCCTTTTCAGCGCGGCGAGGGGATCGCCTGCCGAGAGAGCGTTTGCAGCGGCGGCGATCAGCGGGTCCATTGAAATCCCGTCACACTTGTAACTCTCACGCGCGCCTCCATCCGAGCTAGCTTCATTGTATCGCAACCGCTGGAAACGGCAATTCGATGGGAGAAGCGGAAATGCCAATGCACACCGTAACAGGAAAGGTCGGTTCGCCGTCCAGACTGACGAGCAAAGCGTCCGGTTGGATTGGGCTCGCCGCAACTCCGACATTCGCGCTGATGGCGTGGATTTCTGCATCCGGCTCGCAGGACATAATGATGTGTTCCGGCGCATCGACCTTCGCCTCCGTCAACAGTATGGCCGTGATGTACGTGTTGATGAGCCTCTTTCACCTACCGCCGTGGATGAAGCTTTTTGCCGCCCGTTTCCAACTCCCCAATACCAAACCATAGGAGACTCACAATGCAACACGCTGTTGTTTTACATGATGACTGGCTGACCGCTCGCCGGGATTTCCTGAAAGCGGAGAAGGAGTTGACGCGTCTTCGCGACAAGGTTGCCCAGCAGCGGCTCGCCTTGCCGTGGGTGCGCATCAACAAGGAATATGTCTTCGACACGCCGGACGGCTCAAGCACGCTGGCAGATCTCTTCGATGGCCGGTCTCAACTTCTGGTGCAGCATTTCATGTTCGCGCCGGGATGGAAGGAAGGCTGCCCCAGCTGCTCCTTCATGGCTGACCACACCGATGGTATGAACAAGCACCTTGCGCATCACGACGTCACCATGATCGCCGTCTCCCGCGCGCCGCTTGCCGACATTGAACGTTACCGCAAACGTATGGGCTGGGAGTTCAAATGGGTGTCGTCGTTTGACACTGACTTCAACTACGATTTTCGGGTGAGCTTCTCACCCGATGAGGTCGCCAGCGGAAAAATTGACTATAATTTCGGCGAATGGAAGGAAAACGGTGAAGAATGGCCGGGCGTCAGCGCCTTTTACAAAGACGATGCGGGCGAGGTCTTCCGGACCTACTCCACTTATGGGCGCGGCGTCGAGGTAATGATGGGCACTTACAATATGCTCGATCTCGCTCCGAAAGGTCGCAACGAAGCCGGAGGCATGGACTGGGTGCGCCGTCACGATCGCTACGGGCAATCGCTCCATAAGGCATGATAACCGGACGGCAAAGAGAGAACGAAGCACTAGCCGGAATCCGTTGGAGTTCCGGCTAGTGCCTTTCGCCGTTATGGCACCGCCTTCTCTTTTAAACTGTTCAACAACGGCCCCTGTGAACATTTGAGTATTCAGGGCTCGGGGAGCAAACTCTGAACGCAGATCAAGCCGACGCCGTATTCTTGGAATTGGCCGTTTAATGTGTTTTTGCTCGGATATTGTCTTCGTATGAATACATGAACCATCTTCTTGATAGTCCAAGTTTTCTTCTGCATTCCCTTATGTCAGGTTGCTTCGGCTTATTGTCATGGTTTCTGTTCTTGTGCCGATCCTGCAACATTTTTATCTCGACGCAATGCGAGTTTTCGCACCACGACGTAGAATATCGGCGTCAGGAGCAGCCCGAACAACGTGACGCCGAGCATGCCGGAAAACACGGCTATGCCCATGACATGCCGCATTTCGGCACCCGCTCCTGTTGCGATCACAAGTGGCACGACACCGGCAATGAAGGCGAGCGAAGTCATCAGGATGGGTCGAAGTCGAAGCCGTGCCGCCTCTAGCACCGCATTTAACGGATCGACGCCCTCATTTTCCTTCGCTCGCGCGAACTCGACGATCAGGATCGCATTCTTGGCAGCAAGGCCAACCAGAACGACGAAACCGATCTGAGTAAAAATGTTGTTGTCGCCACCGGTAAGCCAGACTCCGACAATTGCCGAAAGGAGAGCCATCGGCGCGATCAGCAATACAGCAAGCGGTAATGACCAGCTATTATACTGGGCAGCCAGAATGAGAAAAGCGAGTAGAACGGAAAGTGGGAAGATATACATTGCCGTGTTTCCGGCCTGCTTCTCCTGATAGGCGAGCTCCGTCCATTCGAAGGCCATGCCGGATGGCAGGGTTTCTGTCATGATGCGTTCTATTGCGGCTGTTGCCTGTCCGAACGAATAGTCGGGGGCCGGACCGCCGCTGATATCAGCTGATGGAAAGCTGTTGTAATGCATGACACGATCCGGTCCCGAACTATGCTGGATCGTCAAAAGCGCCGACAACGGAATCATTTCGCCCGCCATGTTGCGCACCTTCAGTCGGCCAATATCTTCCGGGTGCATCCGGAAAGGCGCATCTGCCTGGACAACCACCCGATAAGTCCTGCCAAAACGATTGAAATCATTCACATAGAGAGAACCAAGGTTCACCTGCAGCGTTTCAAAAATTGTGTTGAGGGGCACACCTTGCGATTTGGCTTTCACCCGGTCGATATCCACCTGAACCTGTGGCGCATTCATCTGGAAGCTTGCAAGCATGCCCGCGAGTTCCGGTGCCTGCATCGCCTTGGCCATGATTGCCCCTTGCGCCCCGGCAAGCGCTTCAAGCCCCAGGCCGGCCCTGTCTTCGATCTGGATTTTGAAACCTCCAGTCGTACCGAGGCCAGGAACCGGCGGTGGCGGAAATATACCGGCAAAACCATCAGGTATCTGGCTGAACTTGCCCATCAAGCGGCCTGCTATGGCAAAGGCGGACAAGGAGGGATCGTTACGTTCGTCAAAGGGCTTGAGCATCGTGAACATGACAGCAGCGTTCGGGATATTGACCATGCCATTGACCGAAAGCCCCGGGAAAGCGACGACACTTTCCACGCCGGGTTCGGCAAGTGCGATCTCCGACATTTTCTTAACCACCGCCTCGGTTCTGTCGAGCGACGCTCCCGTTGGCAGCTGCGCAATACCAACGAGATAATATTTGTCCTGAGCCGGAACAAAGCCGCTGGGTACAGTCTGGAACCCCATCCATGTCATGCCGAGCAGGCCAGCATAGACGAACAGGACGAACGCGCTCAACCTCAAGGCCCGTCGCACCGACCAGACATAGGCAGTCGATGCACTGTCGAAGAACCGGTTGAAGAGCCTGAAGAACCAGCCGAACAAACCGTCGATCACCCGTGTCAGGAGATCACGTTTCACGTCGCCGTGATGCGGCTTCAAGAGCACACCTGCAAGCGCAGGAGAAAGTGTGAGGGAGTTGATTGCCGACAGGATGGTCGAAATTGCGATTGTGAGGGCGAACTGGCGATAGAACTCACCTTGCAGGCCGGACAAAAATGCGGAGGGGATAAAGACCGCCGAGAGCACAGACGTAATGGCAATGATTGGTCCCGTCACTTCGTCCATAGCCTTGCGAGCAGCTTGCTTGGGCGTTTCGCCGAGCGCGATGTGACGCTCGACATTTTCGACGACGACGATAGCGTCATCAACCACAATTCCGATGGACAGCACCAAGCCGAACAGAGATAGCGTGTTCAGCGAGAAACCGAACATATACATGAGGGCGAATGTGCCGACCAACGATATCGGCACGGCGACCAAAGGAATGATCGAAGCACGCCAAGTCTGAAGGAAGAGCACGACAACGATTACGACCAGGACAATGGCTTCAAGCAATGTCATCACGACAGCCTCAAGGGAGGCTTTCACGAAGACTGTGGGATCATAGGCAATGCGATATTCGATCCCTTCGGGAAACCCCTTCTGCAGTTCTTCCATGGTGCCGCGAATGGCACTGGCTACATCGAGTGCGTTGGCGCCGGGGCTCTGGACGATCTGCATCGCCAGTGCCGGTTTTCCATCGAGAAGACTGCGTAGAGCATAGCCGTCAGCCCCTAGTTCGATTCGTGAAACGTCCCGCAACCGGGTAACCTGACCATCAGCGCCGGTCTTGACGACGATATCGCCGAACTGTTCCTCATTGGATAACCTGCCGAGTGTATTGACCGTAACCTGAAGTGCAGCCGAGGCATCTGGTTGTTGGCCTACCGAGCCTGCGGCTACCTGGGCATTCTGCTCCTGAATTGCTGCCACGACGTCCGAAGCGGTCAAACCGCGGGCGGCCACTTTCGCTGGATCAAGCCAGACCCGCATGGAGTATTCACCAGCCCCCCAGACAAGCACGTCGCCTACACCCGAGATACGCGCAAGCTGGTCGCGTACCTGCAAGGTGGCGAAATTCGACAGATAGAGCGGATCATAGCGATCATCGGGTGATACGAGATGAACCACCATCAGGATATCGGGCGAAGTCTTTTGCGTCACCACGCCGATGCGCTGAACCTCCTGCGGCAGACGCGGAAGCGCGCGTGAGACGCGATTCTGCACCTGAATTTGCGCCATGTCAGGATCCGTGCCCTGCTGGAACGTCACGGTCAACGTCATACGTCCATCGGTGGCAGCCTGCGAGCTCATATAGAGCATATTCTCCACGCCATTAATGACCTGCTCCAGCGGCGCGGCGACCGTTTCGGCGATCACTTCAGGGCTGGCACCCGGATAGTTCGCCGTAACCTGCACCGTTGGAGGAGTTACCTGCGGATACTCACTCAAGGGCAGCTTCAGGAGTGTGAGTCCTCCACCAATCAACATCAGGACAGAGAGGACAACCGCAAAGATCGGGCGATCTACGAAAAAGCGCGGGATGTTCATCGATGCGCCTCCCGAACATCTGCTGCAGCCTGGGCAGCTTCGCCCTGCTGGTTGGAGAGCATCGGCACTATCTGCGGATCGACTTCCATTCCGGGGCGAACGAGCCCCTTGATGATGATTTTTTCACCGGACTTGAGTCCCGCAGAAATAACGCGCATTCCGTCGATCATCGGTCCCAGTTCAATCGGGCGGTACTCTGCCTTATTCTCCGCTCCGAGTACCAGCACATAGCGTCGCCCTTGGTCGACGGCAATCGCCTGCTCATCAATGAGTACGGTTTGGGTCGGTTCGGCAGTCACGAGCTTCACTCGGACGAAAAGGCCAGGAGCCAGCCTGTCGTCGTAATTCTGAACGATTGCACGGGCTCTGATCGTGCCTGTGCCCCGGTCGATGCGGTTGCCGAGAAAATCGAGTTCGCCGACAAGCGGGTGGCCATTATCGGTCATCAAGCCGACCTTAACCGGAAGCCTGTCTGCTTCGCCCTCCGTCACGGATGCGCGTCCACGAGCTGCGAATTCCAGATAGGTTGCTTCATCGATATCGAAATAAACATAGAGTGGATCGGTCGAAACAATCGTGGTGAGAAGCGTGGCAGCCCCCGCATTGCCGCCGGTAACGAGATTGCCTTCTGTGACAAGAACGCGATCAACGCGACCGGCAATCGGTGCTGTGACACGCGTGAAAGACAGATCGAGTTCTGCAGCTGCAATGGCAGCCTTGACGATCTCCACCTGAGCCTTGCGCTGCCTAAGTGCAGCCCTCGCATCATCAAAGGTCTTACGCGATACAGTCCCATTCGGAGCCAGCGCTTCAGCGCGTTTGAAATCGATCTCAGCCTGATCAAGCAAAGCAATAGCCTGCTGCAATTGAGCTTTGGCTGCATCCAATGCGACCTGGAACGGCCTTGCATCGATCTGGAACAGAAGATCGCCGGGTCGAACAAGGCCGCCTTCAGGAACGCTGACGCTAACTATGGCCCCACCTACACGTGGACGCAGGTCAACTGTCCTTGTGGCCTCGGTATGACCGGTAAACTCTACGGATGGGGCAACATTGCGTGTGACGACCTCGGCAACCGGTACTTGGGGAGCAGGCATTTGAGCGGGCTGTGCGGCTGCGGATGAAACAAGCGAGAGGAATCTTTGGGTATATGGCTCGATATCGTCTCGATAGACCGCATAAAAGGTACCACCAACGATGACGGCGCCGGCCAGGAACAGGGCGGCGGCTCTATTACTCATTCTCGTTCTCCTTCATAGGGCCGCAGCGTCTGCCAGCGGGACATGACGACGGTCATTTGACGACCTTGCTGTTTCCAACGGTGGAAAGGTCAAGGCCCTGAGAGTTATTTTCCCAAGGAGAGTATTGGTGGCAGCTGCAACCTCGTTTGGCGGCCAATCTCGCGCGTTGTTTCGCCAATATTCCGGGAAAGAGAAGAAGCGATCGATCAAACGATGCTGCTCTTGCATGTGAGGGCCGGAGCCTTCGCACTGTTCGTGATCGGGTCACGTCCCTGCGCAAAAAAACGGTCTTGACCTTACAAGTATTGGAAGCTGCAGGCTGACAAAAATTCCGCTCAGAACGCCAGTCGATTGTCGGCCGGACTGGGAACGCAAGCACGTCCACCGAGTGAAAGGCCCAGATATGACGCACACCAGTACGCCACACATTCTCATTTACACAACCCCGACTTGTCCGGACTGTCATGCCCTTAAGCGCTGGCTCTCCGAGCAGGGGCTTTCCTATGAGGAGCGCGACCTAAGTGAGCCGGAGATTGCCGAGGAAGCCAAAGCGCGCACAGGGGTTCGGGTGGCTCCGATCACGATTGTCGGTTCCGAAATTTTCTACGGAACATTCGTGCGGCAGAAGCCAGGTTTGCTCAAGGCCCTCGGATTGAATGATGGACTGTAAGGAAAGCCGGATGACCAGAAGAAACGTTGATATACGACAGACACGGACCCGACTGGAAGTCTCGAACGGACAAACAATCCTCGAAGCTGCACTCGCTGCCGGTATTTCCTATCCTCATGGCTGCCGATCCGGTCGCTGCGGTTCATGCAAATCGCGCCTGATCGAGGGTGAGGTTCAATTGCTTCAGCACTCGCGCTTTGCACTGACTGAGGAGGAGAAATCCGACGGCTTGATCCTCGCGTGCTGCGCATTGCCGCAAACGGATGTTGCTGTCGCGTGGCTTGTCAGCGACGAAAAGGCCGTGGAGGCTCCGCGGCGTCTTGATGCGGTCGTGATCGGACTATATGACCTCACGCACGACATCAAACTGATACGAATTGCGCCTGCAGATGGCTCGTCTTTGCCGTTTACCGCCGGACAATATGCCCAGATCAGATTTACCGGAACTCCGATGCGCAGCTATTCCATGGCCAACCGTGTAGGTGAGGGCAGTCTGGAATTTCACGTTCGCCGCGTCGCAGGAGGTATTACGTCCGAACACATACACGGCGCGCTGAAGTCCGGTGACAAAGTTGAACTCGAATTTCCCCTTGGTTCCTCCTATCTGCGCCAAAATCATTCCGGCCCGATGCTGTGCATCGCTGGCGGTTCCGGCCTTGCGCCGATCAAGTCGATCGTTGAGACCGCCCTTGCTCACGGCATGAAGCAGCCGATCCATGTTTATTTCGGAGCACGCAGCGAGTGTGATCTCTACCTCGTCGAGCATTTTCAGTCCTTGGCCGAACAGTATGCCAATCTTACCTTTGTGGTGGTGTTATCCGAGGCAGAAGCGACACAGTACCGCTGTGGTTTTGTGACAAAGGCGGTTGCCGACGACCTGATGGACCTTGATGGGTGGAAGGCCTATGTCGCCGGCCCACCGGGAATGGTTGACGCTGCCATTCAGCTCGCCTTGGCGCGCGGATTACGTGTTGAGGACATGCATGCCGATGTGTTTTTCACGCCCGATGACGGGCCTAACCAAACACCAGCCCAGTGAACTGGATCAAGGGTCAATCCTGAGAGAGAGAGTATGAAGGGAGAGAATTCATATGTGCAATAGATTCGACTGTTACCCGGAGCCAACCGCTCAGGAACTACTCTCGGATCCCATAATCCGCGCGGTCATGGCTGCAGATGCTGTGGATGAAAACCAGTTGCGAGCCTTGCTTGAACAGATGAGCCGGCAGCAGGCGGCGAAAACTCAGAGTATTGTTGCTCGCCACTAAAATCGCTGTGCAAATCGACGAAGTGGACAACGTGATGATAGAGCGCAGGTCTGGATCAGATTTGCGCCCTTTAACTTTGCTCCGAAAGCCGACCTGTTCGAAACCTTTTCACTTTTTCCGAGATGCGTTCCAGACAGGACAGCCCCATACCGATGATTTCCGGCGGAGAATAATACTGAAATAAAAAGCCGCCGCTGCGTATGGTCATGATACGCGGCGGCGGTTCCAGGCAGCTAGTCGCTGTGATCGGCGATTCATTTCTTCATCATGGTATCCATGGAGACTGTAGAAGCCTTTGTCGAAGGGCTGCTCGACAAAGGGCTTCTACATTGCAGACATATCGTGACAGTGCATGGATTATCCGTTGTCATCTAGCCTTGTGCGATCGCCATGCCCGCGCTGATCGCAAGCACATCCGTGATGAATATCAGCGCGATCTTGTTCCTATTCAGTTAGCGGTTGCGGGATAACCTGCTTCCTCGAGAACCTTCAAGACAGACGCCAGTGTCGCAGTTGTTTCGACCTTGACCGCGCGCTCTGTCGGATTGGTGTCGACCTTAGCGCCGGAATCTACCGATTGGATCGCCATAGTTACAGATTTGGCGCACCCGCCGCAGGTCATGCCTTCGATTTTCAATTCCATGAGATTTCTCCTTGTTTGGGTCTCATGACATGCAAGGTGGTTCTTCCAACCGTGGAAAGGTCAAGCGGAAAAAACAAGAAAAATATCATTGACCTTCCCACGGTTGGAAGAACCATACTTCGACTGAACCTGAATTTCGGAACGAAAAAGGAGTCAGCTATGAATGGTCTTGTTAGAACTCCAGAGACGAGGAACGCAGCAATCTGTCTACCCAATAAAGGCGATACTTGCACGTTCCAGATCGGCTCTCGCGAAAATGCTCTTAAGGCTTTGCTGGCCTGAAGATTGCGGGAGTGATTACATGAATATTGGACAAGCCTCTAAAGCATCCGGCGTATCAGCCAAGATGATCCGCTACTATGAGCAGACCGGCCTCATACCTGCTGCCGACCGAACAGCTTCCGGCTACCGCGACTATTCGGACACAGACGTGCATATGCTCCGTTTCATACGGCGAGCCAGAGATCTCGGCTTTTCCGTTGCGGAGATAGGTGATCTTCTCGGGTTATGGCGTGACGAGACGCGACAGAGCGCGGTAGTCAAACGTTTGGCACAAGTTCATATCGACGAACTCCAGAAGAAGATCGCCGATCTGCAAGACATGACCCAGACACTCACGACGTTGGTCAACGCCTGTCACGGCGACCATCGCCCCCATTGCCCGATTCTGCAGCGGCTCGAAACCGATCAGGATGATGAAGACCTTTCGGTTCAGCCGCGTAGTGGTGCTATTGCCCGCTTCATGCAGTGAGACTGACGCCACTGCGACAGAACCCATGAACGCCTTGCGTCTGGCGTCATTGAGAACCTCGACTGGAGCGCCTTCATCGACCGCTACGACCGACCGGAGACGCTGTTTTATCTCGATCCGCCGTATTGGGGCAGCGAGGACTGTTATGGGAAGGAGTTGTTCAGCCGAGGCCAATACGAGGTGATGGCCGAGCGCCTCGGTCGCATCAAGGGTCGCTTTATCATGTCCATCAACGACGTGCCGGAGATCCGATCGATCTTTTCGGTCTTCGACATCGAAGATGTGGACCTGACCTACGCAGCGGCTGACGGTAAGGGGAAGGTGGTCAACGAACTGATAATTAGCGGGAGGGCTTAACGGCCCCTTTAGTGGGGCTTCAATGAACGTTCCGCTCAGTTCTTTGAAATCGTAAAACTGTTGTCATTCGATTTTGCGCGCTACACGACGATGATTGCTATTTGATTGCTAGCGTCAATGTGGTGAAAACGAAAACTGGCTAAATCATTGATTTTATGGTGCCGCTTAGGTGACTCGAACACCTGACCCCATCATTACGAATTGTAATTCGTAATGATTTCAGATAGTTAGACGTCTTGCTATCTGGTTAGACATCGTTGTACAAGCCTTTGGATTGACTCCGCTTTCGGGAATTGAAGGATAGCACACTGTGTCACCCGGTTGCATCCCCTATTATCCCGTAACGCTACTAACCCACTACACTTTCAAAATTGCCCTACTAAATGGTAATTTGGGCCACAAGCGCGGGGCCTCCCCCTATCAACGGGTCCCAACAGTCAGGCGGGGGAGTGGAATCCGCTGTCTCGATGGTGTCAGGGAACTGGCGATTCTTGAAATGAAAAACTATCCGCAGCGTTGGTTTCCGCCCTTTAATTAGCGATTGTCGTTAATAAACGAAAAGGCGATTTCGTTTATTAACGCGCCTGCCTGTTAAATCCTGCATGGGAGGAAGCGCGATCACACCTTGTCCTTTCCACCTTTTTTCATCTCATCGGCAATGCGTTTCAACTCATCCACTTCGTCTGCCTTCGCATCCTCCAAGTGTGCGGCTTCTTTGCGAGCCTCATCAAAATTCTCGTAATGCGCTTCGGCAATCTTGGTGGCCTGCTTGTGGGATACGGAACCTGCGTTTTTGAGGATATTCAGTTCGTTAGATTGCAAGAAATTATCGAGTACCGTTTCCCATTCAACCAAGTGCATGGATTGTCGGCGTCTGGCGCGTAAATCTGCTGTGTCCAGAAACATTGTGACGATGAGGTTCAGTTCTGAAATCTCAGGCTGTGCGAGATAATTCTTCGCAGTTACGACATCGCCCTTTCTTACCCGCGCCCCTTTCCATGAAGTCAGTCCCATATTCGGCGCGGTGGCGTCCGCGCGGGCGACAATCAATTCGGCGGCAGTATAGCCGGTGACTGCGTGCAGCATCTTGTTCTGGATGGTCGCATAGAACGTGTTCACGGATTTCAAGTTTGGATCGTAATCCTCGCTGAGTGCCAGAATATCGCGAACCTTTTGGTAGAAGCGAGCTTCCGACGCCCTGATGTCGCGAATGCGCTCAAGCAGTTCGTCGAAATAGTCATAACCCGGCTGCTTTAACCTGATATCGTCTATCACGAATCCCTTGATCAGGTACTCGGTCAGTGTCGTCGTGGCCCATCGGCGGAACTGAACTCCCCGCGCCGACCGAACACGATATCCCACGGCGAGGATCATATCGAGATTGTAGTGCTTCAACGCACGGGAAACCGTGCGATTGCCCTCGGTTCGAACTTGTAAGAGTTCCTTACAAGTTGCCTCTTCGTTCAGCTCCTGCTCCTCGTAGATGCTGCTGATTTGTTGGGTCATTGCCTGTGGAGACGTCTGGAACAATTCAGCCATTTGGGCTTGTGTCATCCATGCCGTTCCATCAATTGTGCGCAATTCGATCCGGCTACGGCCGTCTTCAGTGGTGTAGAGGATGAGGTTGTCGTCAGACATCGGCAGCAAACTCTTTCAGATAGGTGTGTTCAAACAGCGAGAAACAATGATGGTCCAAGCGCCTGTCTAGGATGGAAGCGTCAGATGTTTCCGCTGACCAAAAAGCGGAATGCAACAAAGGCGAAAAATGAGCCAACAAGCATATATCGCGTCAGTACCATAGGGGCTGCTGTCGTTCAAAAGCCCATGAGCAACCGCATGGCGAAGGCTTGGTCCCGGTTTGGACAAAAAGACGTTGTCAATGTCTGCCGTGATGGCGTCGCCGAACGCCTCTTCCAATTCTGGACGCATCTGCTCAAAAAGCGCCGATATGGTGCGATCTTCTTGTACCTGCTTGGCATCGTCGAACGTTGTGACGTCATGGCCGTTCAGTTTCAGAATGTGGCGAAGAGAATTTTCCAGCATGGGCGTCAAGATATAGAGAGCGCTTACGCAGTCTCCTTCGAAGAAGCGAGCAAAGCCCCGACTGAAAGTGTTGACCAGATCGTTCGGTACGAATGGACTATGCCGGATAAGAGCCTGAAATGTATCTTCACCGACATAATAATTCCCGGTGATATATTGACGCGCTATCTGAACTTGTCCTGAAACGTGGATACCTCTGCGCATACTTTCATGCTGAGAAATTTGCACGCGGATAGCATCGCCGTTGTCACCATCTCCGAAACCTCCACCCTCGGACTTGTGAATCACCTTGCCTTCGTGGTCGTGAAATGACGCACCGAACAAAGAAGAAAGCGGATGGTCGTTGATAGACTTCACAGCATCCTCCATGAGCTTCTTTGGCGATGGGGATCGTTCCAAGTCTGCAAATATCAACAGCAAGTCGATGAGATCACGTTCGCCCTCAAGCTGCCCCTTGACCTGATCCGCGATTGCGCTGAGGTCCATCGGGTGGGAGAATGATGACATTTCGTCCGCAATACCGGACTGGACGTCGATTAATTTGTGACGAAGTTGGGTGCGTCGTTCTCTCTGCCCCGGCACGCCATGATATTCGGCAATTGCCTCGCTGAGCCAGTGCGAGGCCAGCATCGCCGAAGTGTGTTTCTCAGACTCGGCAACCAGCGCTTCAGCGGCACCTGTCCGGCACCGATTCTTTCCATTCTCGTCCCTCGCGTGATGATACCCACGAGCCGCCAAGCGCCAAAGCTCCACAATCATGTGGGAGCCGGGTTCGGGAACGCCCCCTGTCAGATAAGCCTCTATTTCCGCCGCGATGACGCTCGGATCGGATATGCTAAAATCCAAGTCCATCTCGAAAAACCAATGGACTGGTACTGGATTGCTGCTTGTGACAGCTCGCGCCCTTATTGCCGACAGCAGCGTCCGCGCGGCGATAACCTCGTCACTATTCCAGCCGAGTGGCCGACCCATCGACAACGCTCGTCGTAGAACATCCCGTGCTGTAAGCCCCAAGAGCGGATCATCGCGGTCAAGACGATCCTTGAGGGAGCCCGAACCCAGCCCCTCCGCGATTGCAACGTAGGATGCGATTGCGGCACGACCCAATTGATGCCGCTTTCGCTCCAGAAGCCAACAAAGGTCACATAGCCGCGCCCTCAGCACCGGGTTAGCGGCATTCACGGCCGCATAGGCAAGTACCGACACCGGAACACCGCGAAAGTCTTCTGGAATGGCCGATCGTCGGTCTCCCATGATCATCATCGCGCCGAAGGGTGCGTTGCGGTCATTAGGTTTGAAGTGAAGGTCCGTAGCGGCGGACAGCATCGCGAACACCTTCGCAGCGGCTTCGTTGCCTTGCGTCTCCTTTAGCCCCTTTGCTTCCTTGCGGTACAGGGTGCTCAATTCACCGCAATCGGCAGAATTGCACCCGATGATGGGGGCTTCAAACTCTAACCCCGCAATGTCATCAGGCGTTGCCTGAAGCCAGAAAGGAGCCGTCCCTTCTACCTGTTCAACCTTACCCTCTAGTTCAGTCTCAGTCATTGTGACGCTCCGACAGTGCCCGATGCCTTATTGTAACTCTGTGTCGTCGGTAATCGGCGCAGCATCCTCGACTTCCTCACGGGTGAACTTCTCGGAGAAAAACGCTTCGTCTATTTCGTATATTTCCACTGGTCGGCGTTTCACTCCCACCTGATGCTTGATGCAAAGGTCTAAAAGGCGTTTGCCATCAATCAGCGTGATAGGAGCTGCACCGACAAACAGTGCTCCCTCTTGAGCACCTTTTGCGAAATTGCCAAGGCTGATGATCGTACCGCGAATGGCTTTGAAATACGGGAGCGCGCCCCGAAGCTCATCGACTTTTGGTCGGGTAATAGTGCTTTCCGTCCGCTTAACCTGAACCACTTCGGTGATTTCCGTAATGCCGAACTGTACGCGGGCAACAACATCTACACCCTTGTCGCCACTGACTTTTGTCACGCGAACGTCTTCATAGTCCATTGCGTCGAGGAGTTCTTTGATAAAATGCTCAAACTGCACCGGTTCAAGTTGCATTAAGCGTTCGCGGAATGCCGCCAGCTGCTCCTCGTTATGGGCATGAGCAGCTTCTGCGACGGTTGTGCGCCTTGAAGAAGGCGTGGCAACGGTGACTGGCTTGGCGCCTCCGCTGAAACCCTTCAACCATTGCAGCCCAGCATCGGTGATGGCGTAGAAATTGCCTTCGCGCGTGATCAGCCCACGTTCGGCGATGCTGACCAATCGTCTTCGCAGCGTGTCGGCGAATGTCTTTGGCGTTGAGAACAGCGAAACCGCTTTTAGATAATCCGACCATGCCGGCAGGATGTCACCACGTTTGCAAGGTGACCGCTCAGCTACGAGGGATAGCAGCTTCGGGATACCTTCAGCTGTGTCGAGTTCTCGGAGCATTGCTTCATCATTGGCTAGAAATTGCCTACCTCGCTCTCCAATCTGATAACTTCCAGTGTCGCGATCTAAAAGCCGCAAGCGATTGATGAAAAGGTAGCAACCGTTTAGGTAGCGGGGGTTCATCGTTTTCCCGCTCCCCACCCATATTTCCCGAGCCAAATCTTGAAGCTCGTCAGAAAGACGTTCGTTTATCCACGTGTCGGGATCCGACCAATCAACTGGATTTTGCGGGGTCCCAGTTTGCTCGAATATCGCGTTAAGCATGTCGCGTACCCGTTGGACAGGTTCGCCATCCAATAGACGTATAGCATGGGCAACGTCCGAATACAGCGGGTAAAGCGGCGCTTGGACGATATGGCCGGTGGTCGTTGCTTCAATGCTCATTGTTGTTTGTGCCCCAATATCCTACGGAAGGACGGTCGCTGTTGTCACAACAGCATAGTTAACGCCCAGCGTGTCGATGAAATGTCTCTTGCCGCATTCTATCTTGCGCCGCTCATCAGGCCGTAACTCGTCTAAATTAGTTGAAGGCTTTGTTTCGCGAACCAGATAGAGGCGATCTTGGCCGCCGCCCATATCCATGACGATAGCCCAATCTGGATTGTATCCGCCAATCGGCGTCGGGACCAAAAACCAGCTGGGAAGCTTCACATACAGCTTAACGCGGGCGTCCTTCTCCAACGCTTCGGCAAAGGGGCGTTCAATCGTTTCGGAATCGATGTTTACGCCATCATAGATATGCGTACCGCCTGCAAACGCGTTCGCTTCGCTCTTCACCACATTCTCCGCAAAGGCTTCTATCAAATCATCGAACTGCGTTTGCGCATACCATGTGCCGTCGCGCTCATACTTGATGCCGCCGACAAGTTGGTCAGCGAGCTTCGTTTTGATGATGCTGGTCAAGGCGCTGGCGAATTCGTGAGGATTGTCCACAACGGCCTTCGGGTAGGGCGCACCTTTCAGTATTGAGAGGATCGTCTTGCGGCCGATGCGCATTGGCGGTGAGGTAGCCTCCATCAGGTTCTCAATGATGGAAACGACGTTCGGGACAGGATAGCGGCCTTCGAGATCAATGGCGACGTTCGCGTCAGCTAGGCGGATGGCTTCAAAAAGGTCTTCGCCCTTCTTCGCGTTGACGCCAGCAACTTGGACCACGACGCGTGGGCGGTGTACTTGGATTGCGCCCATTTCTGCAATCACATCGGCGATGAGCTTGGCGCTATCGACGCTCACCGCATAGCGTGTTCGATATTTGATCTTGTTCCAAAGCTCTTGAAATTCTGGCTTTAGCAGGTGGTTTTTGCGCAGCTTCAGGCTGATCTTCTTGCGGGCATCGCCGGGCTTCGGTGGCACGCCCTCCTTCCCGTATTCCTTTTCGATTTCGCTTTGCAGGCGGGTCACAAAGCTTTCGTAGGTCTCGCTCGCACTAACAGTGAGAATGTTGACGCGGTTATCCTTCACCCGTTCGCCTGTCAGGCTATCGACAGGCAGCCGCACCCCGCGCCCAACCTGTTGGCGGCGTTCCGTTTCGCTGCCGACTTCGCGCAACGTGCAAATCTGGAAGACGTTTGGATTGTCCCAACCTTCCTTCAGTGCCGAATGAGAGAAGATGAATGCAACAGGTTCGTCGAAGCTGATTAGATCTTCCTTCCGACGCATAATCAGGTCGAATTCACGCGCTTGCGCCGCGCGGTCCTTGTCGTTGGTTGGCACTTCCTTTTCGACGACTGAAACCACGCCCTTCTTGTTGGTGGTCGACGCGAAATAGGACGCCTGAACATCATTCGGGTCTTTGTCGCGCCATTCGGGATAAGCGGTCTTGGCTTCATTGAACGCCTTGATGAACAGCTTACGTATCAACCCGTCTTCGCTGCGAAAACTTTCGACCTTATCGACGAAGAACAGTGATAGAACCTTGACGTTGAAGCCCAAATCGCGAATGCGTTTCTGTTTCTGGAAATGTCGCTCGACCGTGAACCGGATTTGCGCTTCCAAGATCGCATCCCGTTGCGTCCCGGTTTCCGCACCCAGTGCGACCTCAGCATTGTTAGTGAAACGCACATACCCGGCTTGGAAATTGATTTCGGCGACTTCCAAGCCTTCGTAGTCGTTGCGCTTGGTCTTCTCCCAAAGCTTGTCGCCGGGTTTGATCTTGATCGTCTTCCGCGTGATTGCCCCTGACTTCGCCTGCACATCGACTGTCACTTGCGCTGTCAGCGACTTCTTGGTCGTATCGATACTTTCGACACGAACATAGGGGAGGTTGGCGTTTTCCTCTTCGAGGGCTGCGCCAACTTCGATTTGCTTCACCAAGCCTTGCCGATAGGCATCGAACGGGGTCAGCCGGTAGACCGGGTTATAGCTATTCCGGTGCGTTGCGCTGTAACGCAGTGCGAACAGTGGGTTGAGCGCGGCCAAGGCGGCAATTCGGCCTTCGCTTTCCATGTTCTGCGGCTCGTCCAGTATCAGGACAGGCCGAACGGCCTGAAGTAGATGGATAACCGGCGGATTGCCTTCTTGTGGTTTGCGGATGACGTTCTGTTCCCGCGAAAACGCGTCAATGGTCATCACCATAAGTTCGACAGCATTCGATGCGGCGAAGCTGCGGACCTGTCCTGGTTGGGCGGCGTATACCGAATGATGGAAAGGCGGCAGGCCGGGCAGCACCGAGAAATGGGCTTTGGTTTGGCGGATCGTCTTCAGTACGCCTTCGCGGACGGCGACCGATGGCACAACGATAATGAATTTGGTCAGCCCGTAGCGGTGGGCTAGGTTCAATGCGGTGCGTAGATAGACGTAGGTCTTGCCGGTGCCCGTCTCCATCTCCACCGAAAAGTTCGGAAACCGAACCTTGCCTACACCTTCAAATAGGTCCGCGTCCTGCTCGATCGTGGCGAGCGCCGTATCGGCTTTCAGCCCATTGTCGGTCTGGACGCGGTTCAGATTGGCAAGCAGTTGGTCTTCGCTCAGCTCTAGCCGATTTGGAACCACCGTTGATCCGGCAGCGGGAACCAGCGCTGAACCTATATGGCCTTGCCCATCAAGAAGGCCGACAATTGAGGCGATTGCGTCAAGCTGAAATTGTTGGGTGGAGTCGAACTTGAATTCCATCGCTCACAACACCTTCAGGCGGCATTGTAGGGCAAGGTTGGCGGCAACCGTGTCAGTTAGCGCTGTATCACGACAAATGAACAGGACATCCTTGGTCAGCCCCAGCCCTTTCAGGTCCGGTAGATCGATGGCATCGGCCAAGCAAATAATGAATGCCTTGCCCTGTTCGTCGTCGGTGACACGCCACAGCTTGCCGGGCTTTTCACCTTCCACAGAAACCACCCTGGAGGTGAGCGCCAAGCCTTCACGCAACGCTACTTCCCAAATCAAATCTTCGGCCTTCCAGCCGGGTTTGAGCGTGTCTGCGAAGACATCCATCTGCTTCAGGTAGTCTTCGGGTTCGATGCTGTTCGCGCCGTTCCAGCGTAAGATACCGGTTTCGGCTAAGCGGAAGGCACGGAAACCTTGCGGGATTGATTGAAGATCAGGCTGCTTCAATGCGCGCCGCAGTCGTTCGCGTGTGACTTCGGGAATTGTCTTCCAACCCTTTGCCAGCGCGGCCTTGCCCGTACGCTCCTTCGGGTTCACCGGCTCTGGGAACTGGACGGCAATGAACTTTGCTTCGGCCATGCCATTAGCAGCAAGCCGGAATACTGCTTCGGCGGTTGAGCCGGACCCGGCGAAAAAGTCCATGATGATTGGTGTGGGTTCATCCGACGCGACGTATTTGAATAAGCGCGCCAACTCTTCGTGGTCCTTCGGATTGTCGAAAACCTTCGCCCCCATCAACTCGCGGAGGTAGCGGACGGATACCTGCGACTGCTTGTAAAAGACCGACCCCCGAACCTGCGTTGCCAGTTCTTCTTCGTCTGCTGCCTCTTCGTCGCCGTCAAAATCTGTGTCTTCGTCCGACAGTTCTTGGCCGACCGGCTTGATATGGAACTTGCGGAACGGCGGTTCGGTATGATCGTCACGGAATTCGACCAAGCCCAAGTCAATCTGTCGCTGCATTTCATCGGGGTCGCTATAAATCCATCCGCGTTCTGGTACCTTGCAGGGTTGTTCGGTGATAGGGTGCATCACATCGTATCGCGGGCCGTCACCGCCCGGCCAAGAAATGTCCCTGTCTCGCCAAGGGCCATTCTTGTCCACTCGCTTGTAGCGGCTCCATTTCTTCGACGGATGCCCTTTGGGCAAGGCCGCGTACCAAAGCTGTAGATGTGCTTCGATGGTCTTGTCGTCGCCGCCGTACTTGGCGCGAAGCTGAACGTATTCATCCCAAATCTCGCGGGCACCGGGCTTTTCTTCACGCCAAATAGTCTTGGCGTCTTTCAGCGACGACAACAGCCGCGCGTAGACCAGGATGTATTCATGGCCGACCGAAAGCAGCTTGGCGTCGTTCTTCCGGCCCTTTTCCCACACCATTTGAGCAATGAAATTTTCCGGGCCGAACACTTCATCGCATAGTTGCTTCAGATTGGCGGCTTCCGCGTCGTTTATGCTGATCAGGATGATGCCTTCGTCCTTCAGCATCTGCCGTGCCATGGACAGGCGGGGATACATCATCGACAACCAACGCGAGTGCAGCCTGCCCGCCTTTTCCGGCGTGCTGGTTGCCAAGTCACCCTCTTCGGTCATTTGGCCCGTCTGCTTCAAATATGCGGCCAAAGGGTCGGTGAAATCGTCGTCGTAGATGAAATCGTTGCCCGTGTTGTAGGGCGGGTCGATATAGATAAGCTTCACCCGCCCAAAGTAGGACTTGTAGAGAAGTTTCAGGACTTCGAGGTTTTCACCTTCGATAAAGACATGCTGCGCATCGTCGAAGTTGACGCTTTCGGTCCGGTCGGGCACCAAGGTTGCTCGCGATGGCGCTTGCAGCATGGAAATAGCGTCACGTTTGCCCGGCCACGTCAGCCCATAGCGTTCCGGCCCCGCCGCTACCGCATCGCCTGCCAGTTCAGCCAAACGATCAAGGTCAAGCTGCCCGTCTGAAAACGCCTCCGGGACCACGCTTTTCAAGCGCTCCAGGAGCTGGGTTTTCAAATCAGGTGAGGTTTCGTCGATTCGATCTGCTTTGCTCATGCCACTTTGTGCCAGACGATGCGGCGCGAGGGCAACATCTCGGCGACGGACCGCAAGGGATATGCAGGATTTTATCCTGATCGTCTGCAAATATGACAGCTCCCATAAGCGTCAGATGCAATTTTGATTTTGCTACTCGATTGCGGGGAACAAAATAGAAGCATCACTTGCAGAACGCTGCGGCTGTTCCCATATTTATGCTGCCTCTGGAATTGGCCAGTTGGCACGGTCGTTTGGACGGTCAACTGGAAACATGACTGCCGCGCAGGCCACGACGATTGTCATCGTCAGGCTGGCAAGGTCGTCCCATGAGACTGTGAACATAGTTCGCACTCCTACGGCTACACTATACCGCCATGCGTTTTAGAAACCCGCGTTGGGGGCAAGCCTGTTTGAGACAACGGGAAGAAGCCGACGGATAGAGGCGTGCGATTGGGGGGCGTTCGGCGTTAGCCGAGGTTCAGGGTTGGAGCCAGTCCCCCGATCACTGCAAAAACTTGGGGGAATATTTGGGGCACGAGTGGTTCAAGACGAGGGGATATCGCCATTTCGACGCGCCAGTTGGTCCATCATATGCGGCCAAAGTCGACAGTTCGAAGTTCGTCGCCAAGCATTCTTGGCTCCCGCTCATTCACTACGTCAAGCGCGTCAAACGTTACAAGGCAAAGGACGGCAAAACCGTCTACAAAGACCGTGACATCATGTTCGCCTCCCATCGAGACGCTTGTATTCTTGCGAAATACGCTTTTGATCTCAGTGTACTTCTCGATCAGCACTACATAAAATCCGCTTTAAGCAATCATGTAATCGCCTATCGCAAACTTGGTCGGGGAAACTACGATTTTTCTGCAGATGCCTATCGCTTCGCCCAGAAGCATGAACCTTGCGTTGTGTTGTGCTTCGACATCACCGGCTTTTTTGACAATCTGGACCATACCATCCTTAAGAATCGACTGAAGCGCCTGCTTGGGGTCGATGAATTGCCGCCTGATTGGTATGCTGTATTTCGGCACGTTACGAAGTTCCACAAAGTGGAACGTCAGGAGCTTGAGGCGCACCCAGTATTCTCGACGAGGATCAAAGGGGACACTCGCGAGCCGATTGCGACGATCACGGAACTTCACAAGGCCGGAATTGTGATTACTCCCAACCCGAACAAGTTCGGAATCCCGCAGGGTACGCCGATCAGCAGCGCCTTTTCGAATCTTTACATGATGGATGTCGATGCAGCCATGGTGACCGCCTGTGGAAAAATCAGGGCGCTCTATCAGCGCTATTCCGATGACATTCTGATTGTTTGCAGGCCTGACAACGAGACGGAAATCATCGATGCGCTTAAATCAGTCATTATCGCGCATAAGCTCGAAATCAAGGACGAGAAAACGGAGCGCGCGCTGTTTGGGTCTGGCAGTGAAGACATCTTTCAATACCTTGGATTCAACGTGTCGAAAGATGGAGCGGTAATTCGTCCGACCTCATTGGCGAGGCAGTGGCGCAAGGCGCGTCGAGCAATAAAGACCACGAAGCGGATTGGTGAACAAGCAATAGCCAAAGGGAACGCTGACAAAATCTATACCAAGCGCCTTCGTAAACGCTTTGCACCGGTTGGTGCGCGGAATTTCTCTAAATACGCTAGGCGGGCCGCTGATGCCTTTGGATCGAAGCGGATCGTTCGGCAGGTGATGCGGCTTGAGCGGATGGTAGATCAGGCAATTCGTGATATGGACAAGTGAATATGGCCAGTTTGAGCTATCGTGAAAGGCTAAACTGAAACAGGCGTTGCTCATGTTCGTCCGATCGCGCGTGCGCAGGCGATAGATCGTGTTTCATCGTATTGGATCAAATTGGAAAATATTAGATAACTATCTGAAATTACTTGTTTTTATAGACTCAGATGTTATTTCGAGTTGAGGCCAACAGGAGGTCTCAATGCCGAATTTACGTCTCACCCGCCGCGCGATCGATGATCTTCCACATGCTGACAGCGGCCAAGTTTACTACCGTGATACCCTGCTGACCGGCTTCGGTCTGCGTGTGGGCACTCAATCCAAGGTTTACTATGCCGAGGGGCAGGTAAACCGCCGGACGCGCCGTGTGACCATCGGTCGGGCCGATGTCTTCGCGCCAGAAGTCGCGCGGAAGAAGGCCATGGCGTTGCTCGCTGAAATGGCGGAAGGCTTGGACCCGAATGCAGAGAAGCGCAGGGAAACGGTGGTCAAGCTGACACTCGCCGATGCATTCGACACATTTTTCGCCGCCCGCCCCCACCTGTCCCCGTACAGTGTGCGGAACTACACACGAACCGCCAAGCTCTACCTCAAGGCATGGCGTAAGAAGCCGATCAACGAAATCACCCGGCAGATGGTGTTGAAGAAGCATCAGGAAATTTCGGCTGAGAACGGCAAGGTTACCGCCAACAATGTCATGCGGCATCTGCGCTCGGTCTACAATTTCGCTGCCGCGACTCATGACGAATTTCCGCCCAACCCGGTGCAGATTTTGACGCAGGCACGCGCTTGGCATCGCGAGCAGCGGCGGCAAACCTTGGTAACGGCGCTTGACCTGCCTATGTGGTGGAAGGCAGTCATGGCGGAGCCGGACTACTCCCGCGATTTCTTGCTCATGGCGCTGTTCACCGGAATGCGCCGGGGCGAGCTGATGGCGCTGCGCTGGGACAATGTCGATCTCAAAGCGCGCACTTTGCATCTGCCGAAGACGAAAAACGGCGATCCCCTGAACCTCCCGCTCTCGACATTCCTAGTGGAGCTTTTAGCAGAACGCTCTGCGCGGGCTGATGCCTCGCCTTATGTGTTTCCCGGTCCCGGTAAAGACGGCCACCTCGTGGAAACCAAGAAGTTTCTACTTCGCGTTTCTACTGGGTCCGGTGTCAGCTTCACGCTGCACGACCTGCGGCGAACCTTTATCACCATCGCTGAAAGCCTCGACGTTCCTTATTACGCGCTCAAGCGGCTGCTGAACCACCGCGCCACCGGCGATGTCACAGGCGGTTATATCGTCGTTAACGCCGAGCGCCTGCGCGGGCCGGTGGAACTGGTTGCAACCCGGATATTGGAGTTGGTCAATGTCAGTCAGTGACTCCACCTTCACGGCAGTTGCCACGCAAAACGCGACGGTATTGGAGCGCGTTCTGCTGGCCATCATAAATGCGCACACGGATGCTGAATCCGAGGGGCGTCAACGGGAACGGCTGGACGCAGCGGTGACCGCGTTAGTCGGACCCTAGACGCCGAAAGAACACGATCTGGAAAAGGCTTTGCTTTTCATGGTGCGGGAAAGGCAGAAGGACATCTGCGATATTGAGATGCGTGCATTTCACCCGGAAGCACACGCCTCGGACCCAACGGCACGCTCGGTCCCGGAACTGGCCAAGGCCGCAGCGAAAGGGATTCTTGGCCGTACAACGGTGGCCGAATTGGTGCCGACCGCCCACCTGCTGTGTGCCATGTTCCAAGATCGGCTTGGAATCCATGCGCG
Organism: Brucella sp. MAB-22; assembly: GCF_025908475.1. NCBI lineage: Bacteria > Pseudomonadati > Pseudomonadota > Alphaproteobacteria > Hyphomicrobiales > Brucellaceae > Brucella > Brucella sp. MAB-22. The sequence continues at coordinate 1,334,582 of NZ_CP109781.1, forward strand.
GGAGCACGACGAAGTCCGCGAAGCACTTGAAGCGGAAGCCGTGCAACGGCTCTGCGACGAACTGGCGGAATGGGGCGTGTCTACCCGCATATAGTATTCAATGACTTATCGGCATTTTGTTTCATTGCCGATTTCGCCCATTGAACGCCGATCAACCTTATGCGATGAAATACGTGCGGATGAATTGACATCCACCGCCCGGAGAAATCCGGTGGCGAGTAACCCCAGGATTAGCGGACATCGCTGAGGCCTGACGGACTATACTTTCGCGGGAAATACCTCCCGGCCATGTCAAATAGCTGAGAACTGAGAACGGGACTGATTGCCTACTCCGGCTTCACCTTGACCCGTGCGCGCTCAGTCGCGCCAATCAGAAAGCTAGCGACATGACAACGACCATCCGAGATCGCGCCCGACAGGCTGCGATTCCTTTCCGCAATACAAACAGTCCACAGCCAACGGAGCGGTTCTTGAATACCGCTCAGGCCGCCCACGAGATCGGCATGAGCAAGTCATGGCTGGAAAAGGGAAGGATATATTTCTACGGTCCTCCCTTCGTCAGCTTGCGCCGACCCGGCTCAAAAGTTGGCGCGATACGCTATCGACTCAGCGCCCTGCGCCAATGGGTCGAGGACCAGCAACGCAACCCGGAGGAGGCGCATCATGGCTGACCTTCTCCAACCCGATGCGCAAGCAGCGATTTCCTTCCTGCTTTGGCTCACCCCGCAAGTTCCCCTCTATCTGGAGACCCATGAAAGCACGGGCGGAGCGCGGCCAAAGCCGAAGGACTATCAGCCTTATGCCGCTGACGCCGCGCAACGTTTTGTCGCCGCCAACAACGGCGACGAATATCGGCGTAACGTCTATTTCCTGCCCAATGCCGAACTGATGTCGGGCGGGCGCGCCAAGGCGAATATATCGGCCTCGCGCTTCCTCTGGGTTGACCTCGATTGCAAGGATTATCCCGGCAGTGCGGAACACCAGCGCGATACAATCCTTGGCCTGCTCAGCGAAGACCAACTGCGTCCGTCAGGCGTACCGAAGCCGACTGCATTCTGGTTTACAGGCGGCGGTTATCAGGCGATCTGGCGCATGACAGAGCCAGTTCCCGCAGAAGATGCCGAGGCGTACAACCGCGCTTTGCTAGTCGCGTTTCAAGGCGGGGCCGGTACAATCGACGTCAGCCGACTTCTCAGATTGCCCGGAACCGTAAATTGGTTGAGTGACAGGAAACGGGCGACAGGCCGGGAACCGGCCAAGGCGTTCCTGATGGAACCGATTTCGTTCAGCACTGAACCGAGAAACTATACGCTTGCCGATTTCAGGCTGCGTCTCGACAAATCGAACACGCCCAAGACCGATAGTAAGGCACTTGCCAATCTGGATGACATAGAGGCGCTGCCTCTGCCGGATGCCCGGGGCGAAGTTATACCGCTCGATCCGGTTTGGTCGGAAGTTATCGTTACGGGCAAGAACCCGCCAGACAAGAACTACCAGTCTCGTTCGGAACTGGTCTTTGCGGCGACTCTCTGGTTGCTCGGCCACAATGTCGCGCCCGGTCATATCGTGTCGATCCTGACCACCCCCGATTTCGGTATTAGCGCTCACGTCCGGGAAAATCCCAATCCGCTACGCTATGCCCGTCGTCAGGTTGTGCGAGCGATGGAAACCATTGACCTGCGAGGACGGGGATGGCCGAAAGTCGATGAGCACGGATATCCGGCCGCGCATGAGCCAGAAAATGTGCGGTTCGCTCTCGCCACGCTCGATGTCGATGCGCGCCGCAATATGTTCACCCACTTCGATGAGGTGACCGGACTGGGGCTGGAAGGACGTGACATTTCGGACATCTGCGAAATCCTGTGCAGCATGTTTGAGCGCAAGCTGGATTTTCGCGCCAGAGTAACCGTCATCCGCCGTGAGTTGATTACAATTGCCTATGAGCGTGCTTACCATCCCGTCATCGACTATCTTGACGGGCTGATATGGGATGGCGTTCCGCGCCTCGATACATGGCTCAGGGATTATTGCGAGGCGGACGACACCGAACTCAATCGGGAATTTGGCGCACGGTTCCTGATCGGCGGCGTGCGGCGGATCAAACAGCCCGGCGTCAAGTTTGACACGATGCTGGTTCTGGAAGGTCGTCAGGGCGTGGGGAAATCCCGTCTGGCGGCTCGACTCGCGGTGCGTGACGAGTGGTTCTGTGGCAATCTAAACCTGAGTGCAGATGCTAAGACCAAGGCCGAGCTTGTCTCCCGCGCTTGGATTGTCGAGTGTCAGGAACTCGATGGCGCTCGCAAGGCTACGCTGGATGCAATCAAGGCATTCCTCGCCACGCCTATCGACACCTATCGACCTGCCTATGCCCACGCTGCCGGTTCCTTTCCCCGGCATTGCGTTATTATAGGCACCACCAACGAAGACGCATATCTGCGCGACTCGACTGGAAACCGGCGATACTGGCCGGTCAAGGTTGGCAGCATCGATATGGACGCTTTCAGCCGCGACGTCCATCAGCTATGGGCCGAAGCTGTTGTACGGGAGCAAGCCGGAGAGCCGATCATATTGCCCCGGCATCTATGGCAGGTTGCCGACGAACTTCAGGCCAGCCGCATGATCGAAGACCCTATAGGCATTGTGCTGCAAGGTGCATTTGGCGAGCGCACAGGCCGGGTGTCGATGGAAAGCGTCAAACTGCTTCTCGGCTATGAGGCCGGGCGCATGAGCGCCGGCGAATTCCAGCGTATTACCGGCGCGATGATCGTGCTGGGGTGGGAATACGGAACCCACAGGCTTCATGATCTCGGTCGCACCGGGCGGAGCGCCCGCAAGGGATTTGCACGCGGCAATGCCGACGAGCAGAAGACCGAATGGGTCGCCAAGCGCACCGAAGGCGGCATCGCCGTCCTTCACGCCATCAGCGAGCACACGGACGCGAACGGCCCATTTTAACGGCCTTGTGTAACTTACAACCTGTAACCTAGCAGGTAGCAAAACCTTTAGCGGCAGGCAGGGGGAGTTGACCACTCCCCCTGCCTTTTTTGTGTGTTTTGAGCCTTAAGTTACGGGTGTAGGTAACAGGCTTTGCGGCAATGCCAACCCGGGTATAGGCAACGGGGCTGCAAGGCACGCCTCAGAGGGCTTCCGATTGCCCTCAGAGCGCCGCTGGCATGGGTTGGGTGCATAGGGTGCCGCCGCAGCCGGTGGCCTTTAAACGGCCTCCGAGGTCGTTACCCCACAAACGCCTTCAGCATCTTCGCAGCGCGACCAAGCTGGTCATCGTTCATTCGGGATAGTGTGCCGTTGATCTCGGTGAGTAGTCGTGCCCGTTCACCGATGCCGGGTACAGTGTTGACGCCGAACAAGACCGGCGCAGACACGTCCAGCGCTGCCGCTATATTTTCCGCGGTCTCGAAAAGTGGCGCGGCAACACCCCGCTCGATTTTGCCAATGGTCTCGCGGGAAACCCCCACTTGTTCAGAAAGCCGCTCAAGGGTCCAGCCTTTGACTTTTCGATGATGGCGCACATTCGCACCAAATAGGCGTTGAAGCTCCATTGCTCACCTCGTTCTTAACGGAAGCGGCAATCGGCTATGCAAATCGAGAAATAAGAACTTTGCATTCTCGAAAATAGGAACTATAAATTCTCATATTTATAAGAAGGGTGTTGTGGTTCCATATCATGATGGCGTTCGATACGGTGCTTTACGCTTTAAGCTGGCTCTTGTTGGTCTTTTTCGGCGGGCAGATTCTCATCTTTATCGGCTTGGTCCTGTGGAACGTCTGGACCGACGCTGTAAAGCCGAGGCTGATCCCTGCCGCCGATATCGACCGCGTTGCCGCAGACATAATTGCCAATTATTCTGACCCGGAACTTGAGGCATTCGCCCGCCATCAGCGCGCATGGAACCGCAGCGACAGTGCGGAACAGACCTATTGGCATCGGGTACGGAAGGCCATCAGGCAGCGACTGGAAAAGCGCTAATGTCCTTAGCCGAACAGCGGCCCGTGACCACCGCCAGCGGCTTTACGCCGAACCTCGCTCTCGCGTGCCTCGTTGACCTCACGCCAAATGTCATAGGTTTCCCGAACCATTTGGTCGAGTTCATCGAAGCCATAAAGGGCTATCCCGGTATCAGTCCAGAATTTGACCTGCCGCTGGTCTTCGACCACGTCGCCGAACTGGAGAATGCCAAGACGAGCCTCTGCGAAGTCGGGATTGGCCACCCGAATATGCTCATTCATCATCGAGAAAACGAAGCGTCTTGCTTCGGCGGTTAGCTTCTTGCCGCGTCGTGGGTCGATGAAAATGACGAGAGGCACACCATCCAGCGCGGTCACCATGGGCAACCAGTATTCAACTTTCTCGCCGACGCTGAGGGATAACGGGAAAAATGGATGAGAGCGGCTGCGGAGAGCCTTGGCTTGCACAAAGTCATGCAACCCTTTGGCGACCAACAGATTGGCATTAAACTCGTCGTCGGAAGTTGCCTTTGCCCGGATTAGCCGTTCAAGAACTGGCCATCCGGTCGGAGCGATAGCGACAAACATGTCTAGCTGGACATTGAAAATGCCGGAAAATAGCGCGCGTACCGGTTTGTAGGTGAGTGTCGGATGGCCAAGCTTAAATCGCTCGAGGGCACAGCGCTTCTGGTCGGTCGCCAGCGGCGCGATGCGAGCAAGATCGATTTCAGGTAAGCGGCGTATCTTCATCCGGTTCTCCCATGACGGGGGCCACTCCAACCGAAACCTTATGATATTTGAATCGGTCGATAATGACAGCATCGGGGATTCTTAAACCCAATGCAACCGATGTTCTGCCTTTGTCCACGATAAAATCCCATGGCGCACCCTTGGCGTGCGATATATCGACAAGGCGACCGGGGGATAATTGCCCATAGGATGACATGATGCGGGCCAGATGGCGGCGTACGGTCAAGTCTTCGGGAAGATCAAGGACTATACGCTCTCCGGTCATCACGTTCTGCCCAGTGGCGCGGAAGTCGATGGGGGAACCGCCAGCCGTTTTGAAGGCTGAGTAGGCGGCAGGATGCACCGGCCCGTACTGCCACGCCTCGAAATAGCCGCTCACCAGAGGGCGCTTGGCCTCGATTAGAAAAATGGAATGGGCGAAGTACAGGAGCTTTTGCAGTGCGAGGTTGGTGACTTTGATTCCAGACCAATCGGCCTCATCCAACATAAGGTTGGCGATGGCTCTCGGATCATAAGGACCACCAGACACTTCCATGTTCCTCGCAGAAGGAAGTGGTGCCGCTTGCGTGACTCGAACACGCGACCCCATCATTACGAATGATGTGCTCTACCAACTGAGCTAAAGCGGCTTACCAGCCAAGGACGACCTACTATCGCCCTACTATTTTATTCATTCACCCTCTAACTCACTGATCTCGAACATCATTCTCTAGCGGACCCGCTAATTACGAATGATGTGCTCTACCAACTGAGCTAAAGCGGCCCGGAACATTACATTCCAATTTCCCGAAGGAAGCCAACCGTTTCCGGTTGAACGGTGCGCTGATAACCAAAAGCATGAAGGAAAGCAAGGCCCAAATCAAACAATCTCGTTGTTTGTTCAAAAGCTTTCACAACATGTATACCGCCAGCGTCAGGCAGGGCGGAAATCAACCGGTTTTTACAGCGGGCATGCGACAATGACCCGTTGAATGTGAAACGCTGGAACTGCGCCAGCCCTTAAGCGGGCGCAGTTCTGTGACGATCAAAGAATCAAACGCCCGTGCAAAGACGCTGGCGAGCGTCGTTATATTCACGCTCCAGCCGGTCGACCAGTTGTCCGGCAGGCGCAACTTCATGGATGGCGCCGATACCCTGACCGCAGCCCCAGATATCCTTCCAGGCCTTGGCTCCTTCCTGCTGAGCCTTGTCGAAATCCATCTTGGATGGATCGGCTTCCGGAAGGTTTTCCGGATCGAGACCTGAATTGGCGATCGACGGCTTCAGATAATTGCCTCCGATGCCGGTGAAGTAGTTGGAATAGACGATGTCGGATGAATTCGAGTCGACGATCATCTGCTTGTAGGCATCTGTCGCGCGCGCTTCGGTCGTGGCGATGAAGGGCGAGCCGATATAGGCGAGGTCGGCACCCATGGCCTGAGCGGCGAGGATCGATCCGCCATTGGCGATGGCACCCGAAAGGAGTAAGGGGCCGTCGAACCAAGAACGGATTTCCTGCACAAGCGCGAAGGGCGACAGCGCACCGGCGTGACCGCCAGCACCGGCAGCCACCGCGATGAGGCCGTCCGCGCCCTTACGGATTGCCGAATTGGCATGGCGGTTGTTGATGACGTCGTGAAGGACGATACCGCCATAGGAATGGATTGCCGCATTCACTTCCGGCACAGCGCCGAGCGAGGAAATGACGATCGGCACCTTGTATTTCACGCAAAGGCCGAGATCGTGCTCAAGGCGCTTGTTGGAGCGGTGCACGATCTGGTTGACTGCGAAGGGCGCGGATGGCCGATCCGGATTGGCCTTGTCGTAAGCGGCAAGCCCTTCCGTGATCTCTGCCAGCCACTCGTCGAGTTGTGCTTCAGGACGGGCATTGAGTGCGGGAAAGGAACCGACGACGCCTGCCTTGCACTGCGCCATGACCAGAGCCGGATGTGAAATGATGAATAGGGGAGCACCAACCACCGGGATGCGCAGTCTGCTTTTCAGGATATCCGGCAAGGCCATCTTCAATCGTCCTCCGTGATTGACGTTTCCGTAAACGTAATATTTCTAACAGCTCTTTGTCCAACGGCAATATCAAAAGCGCGCGAGCCGACCTATCAATACAGGTCGCCCGCGGTTTTCCGAGAATCTTGACAGGAAGCGACGGAAACCAGCTGATTGGGACATTCTTGATGCACGGACACTCTATGGTAAGCGGAAATGCCGGGAGGGGGGAGGGAATCGCCAACATACTTTGGGATGTCTCGTTCATTCGCATGGCGCAGTTTGGCGCTGTAAAACCATACGGATGGGGGAAAACCGCAGTCAGAGTTAATATTTGGTGTCTCCGACATGCTTATTGGCTAGTCAAAGCGGGTGATGAACAGCTAAATGCCTTGATTCAGACGTTAATTTCGCTGAGGCTTATGAAATCGTCTGCATCGGAGACCGCTTGCTCCTGTTGAGGGCGTGACGAAACGGCGGGAAGAACGAACAAGGGAAGAGCAGCCTTTGGAAAGCATTGAGCGCGCGATCAGGAATGCATTTGCCAAGGCGGATGCGCATAATCCGGCGACCCGCCAGCGAATCTATGAATCCGCTTGGGGTGCGCATGAGCGCGCTCTTGCGGCAAATACCGCGCTCAGCGATGTGCAGAAGGAACAGCGCCGCCAAAAGCTTAAGGACGCGATCTCGCACATTGAACAGGAATTCAAGACCGGTGGTGACAAGACTGAGCGTCACGACCCATCACTTGATGCTCAGCACAGGGAAGATCCGATCCTTGGCGGTAAGGCGGAAGAGGCATCGCCTGCACTCGATACCAGCGACATCCGTGCGACCTCGCGGCAGAAGAAGCGGAGCAATGCCGATCTCGGTTATGAGGGCGGAGTTTCGCGTAAGGACCGCAGGAAAAAGAAACGCCATTCGCCTTTCTATAGCTATGGTATTCCGGCGCTTGTGCTCGCTGTTGCCGCTTTCATCGGTTATTCGCTCTATAATAGCTTTATCGATTTGAGCCGCGGACCGGCGAACAATCCGCTGCATAGCGATGGCAGTATTGCGCCTTTGAAAGAAGGCGAAGAGCCCGGCGGATTGAAATGGATCACGATTTTCCAGCCGTCTGAGGCGACACGAATGTCCGTCAAGGGACGTGCGACGGCGGAAATCAGGCAGGAAGGCACACGCAGTTTCGCACGTGTACAATCTTCCGGTGCCGAAGATACGGTCACATTCGATGTGGGCGAAGGCATTTTGAACCAGCTGGAAGGAAAGAAGGCGACCTTCGACATTGTTGCGCGAGCGGATGATGGCAAGACGACCCAGATGTCAGTCAATTGTGATTTCGGTGGTCTTGGCGATTGTGGGCGAAGGCGCTACGACGTTCGCGATTCCGTGAGCGACTTCCTTTTCGATATGGATATTTCGTCCGGCCAGAAGGCAGGTCGCGCAGGCACGATCACGGTCAACTCAGATTTGAGTGGTTCCGGCAAGCCGGTGAATATCTACGAAATCCGCGTTTCGACGGCGGCTGAATAATCAGCTTAGCAGCATTTCCAGTGTTTCAAGCCGGTCCGCTTCGCGGGGCGGCTTGTCCCAGCGAAGCCGTGAGAAACGCGGAAAACGCATGGCAACGCCGGATTTATGGCGCGTGGAGCGGTTGAGACCCTCGAAAGCAACTTCCACCACCAGGCCATGATCGGGCTCGGCGCGCACGGACCGAACCGGCCCGAAGCGCTCGGTGGTGTTCTCGCGCACAAACTTGTCCAGCAATTTCAGTTCTTCGTCTGTAAAGCCGAAATAGGCCTTGCCGACTGGTACCAGCACTGGCTCGTAGTCCGGTCCCGTCCAGACGGCAAAGGTGAAGTCTGAATAATAGCTGGAGCGCTTGCCGTGTCCACGCTGGGCATAGACGATCACTGCATCGACGGTGAAAGGATCGCGCTTCCATTTGAACCAAGGCCCTTTCGGGCGTCCGGGCAGGTAAGTGCTGTCGTGGCGCTTTAGCATCACGCCTTCGATGACGGGATGGGGTGGATTGGCGCGAAACTGCGCCAGTTCCTGAAAGTCAGCGAAAGGCAGCACCGGCGAAAGATCGAACCGGCGGGGGTCGAGCTTGCCGACGAATTTTTGCAGGCGGGCACGGCGTTCGGAAAAGGGCAGGGGGCGCAGGTCTTCTCCGGTCTGCTGGTTCCCTTCCTGCAATAAATCATAGGCCCGTACGAAAGCCGGATAGTCGCGTAATTGCTTCACGCTCACGGTCTTGCGGTTCAGTCTTTGCTGCAGATCGGAAAACGTGGCGGTTTCTATGCCGGTTTCGCCGTGATGACCGACGAGCAGTTCGCCGTCGATGGCACCTTCGAAATCCATAGCCTCCAGAATGTCCGGGAATGCGCCGGAAATATCGTCACCGGTGCGTGAATAGAGACGGCGCACGCCGTTTTCCGCAACAGCCTGAACCCGAATGCCGTCCCACTTCCACTCGGCACTGTAGGCGGATGCGTCGAGCGAGGGGATTTCAGTTTCATTAAGCGCTGTCGCCAGCATGACGGGGCGAAACGGTGCGGCTGCGGTGGCAGCAGGTTTTTCGCCACGGCCTTCCAGCCAGGCGAAAAGCACCTCATAGGGTGGTGACTGGCCGTGCCAGAGTTCCTCGATTTCGACAACGTTGACGCCGCCGAAATCGGCGAGCGCCTGTTTGGCAAGGCGAGCGGAAACACCGACACGCAAGCCGCCGGTGACGAGCTTCAATAGTGCGTAGCGTTCAGAAATGCCAAGCAGATCGAGCCATCCGGCCACGAGCATCGGGCCTTCGCGGCGCGAGGCATTCTGCAATTCGTGAACCACGATCCCAAGTGGCAGATTTGCGCCGAGCGCGGTTTCACTGGGGCCGGGCCAGATGAGCGAAATCGTTTCGGCGAGATCTCCCACATAATCATAGGAATAGGCAAAGAGGGTGGGATCGGTGCGTTCGGTTATCAGCGCCCTCAGCATGGCGGGCTTCACGCTTTGCAGTTCGAGATCGCGCGTGATTGCCGCCAATGCCAGACCGCGATCGGGGTCGGGAGTAGCACGGAAATAGTCAACAAGCAGACGAAGCTTGCCGTTGCGCTGCGGTGTCAGAACCAGTCGATCAAGAAGTTCAGCGAAAGCGCGCATCAATCGCCCTCGTCCTCATAGCCGATGAGATGCAGCGGCTTGGCTGGTATGTTCTGCAGCTCGCACCAGCGAACAAGCGCTTCCTCGCGTCCATGCGTGACCCACACTTCGGCGGGTGCAATTTCCGTAATTGTCGCCGTCAGTTCATCCCAGTCGCAATGGTCGGAAATGATGAGTGGCAGTTCAACGCCCTGTTGCTTGGCGCGCTGGCGGATGCGCATCCAGCCGGAGGCGAAGGCCGAAATGGGATCAGGAAAACGCCGCGCCCAACGGTCGGAAAAAGCCGATGGCGGACCGACAATGATTTTGCCCGCAAAATCGGGCTGCGCCTCGTCACGCTCCAGGGTTGCCGGTTCAAGCGGACCGAGATCGATGCCTTGTGCCTGGTAATAATCGCAGATCTTTTCCAGCGCACCGTGAATATAGATCGGTTCCGAGTAGCCTGCATTGCGTATGAGTTTGATAACCCGCTGTGCCTTGCCCAGCGAATAGGCACCGACGAGATGGGCCCGTTCAGGAAATTGCCGGATTGATTTGAGAAGCGTCGCGATCTCGTGTGACGCATCCGGGTGACGAAATACCGGCAGCGCAAAGGTTGCTTCGGTGATGAAGACATCACAAGCGACAGGTTCAAACGGCGCGCATGTTGGATCGGCTGCGCGCTTGTAATCGCCCGAAGCGACAATGCGGATTCCGTCCTTCTCCACAGCGATCTGGGCTGAGCCGAGCACATGGCCTGCACTATGAAAACTGACCCGGACACCATTGATCGTCAGGGTTTCACCGAGGCCTATCGGTTGCGTGGTTTCTGCGAAATTTGCGCCATAGCGTAGCGCCATGATGTCGAGCGTTTCGGGCGTTGCCAGTACATGGGTGTGGCCAGAGCGGGCATGATCGGAATGTCCGTGCGTGATGAGCGCGCGTTCCACCGGACGCACGGGGTCGATGTAGAAATCGCCGGGCGGGCAATAAAGGCCTTTGGGAGAGGAGCAGAGAAGCTGGTTGAAACGCATGGTTTCAAGATAGGTCACGAAGTTCGCCCCGAAAAGAGAGGGAGCTTGCGTCTGCTGACAAAATGAGAACAAAAGTGAACAAACACCTTGGCGGCTTGCCTCGCTGCCATTAGATTGACGGCGTGACACTGAACCTGAAACCCGCTGCCGCATCTGCCGCTTTTCCCTTGCCGGACCGTTTTCTTGAATGGTTTGCGGCCAAGGGCTGGTCGCCGCGCGCGCATCAGCTTGAGCTTCTGGCCCGTGCCGAACAGGGGCAATCGACCTTGCTGATTGCACCGACCGGTGCTGGCAAGACGCTGGCCGGGTTTCTGCCTGCATTGGTGGATCTGGAAAAACGTGGGCGCTTAAAGCCCGGCTTGGCGAAGCGCGGAGTTCACACGCTCTATATTTCCCCCTTGAAAGCGCTTGCCGTCGATATTCATCGCAATCTGACGGTGCCGGTCGAGGAAATGGGTCTCAACATCACTATTGAGACGCGGACGGGCGACACGCCCGCACACAAACGCCAGCGGCAGAAGCTGGCGCCGCCGGATATTCTGCTGACCACACCGGAGCAGCTTGCACTGTTGATCGCGTCCAAAGGTGCGGAACAGTTCTTCAAGGGGCTGCGCTATGTGGTGCTGGACGAATTGCACTCGCTGGTGATTTCCAAGCGCGGGCATTTGCTGGCGCTGGGGCTGGCACGTCTGCGCCGCCTGCAGCCGCAATTGCAGACCATCGGCCTTTCCGCAACGGTGGCTGAGCCCGATGAACTGCGCCGCTGGCTGGTTGAACAGGACGGCACCGGGCCGATGGCCGGTCTTGTGACGGTGGACGGCGGAGCCAAGCCGGAAATCACCATTCTCGATTCCGACGAACGGGTGCCATGGTCTGGCCACTCCTCGCGCTATGCTATTCCCGACATCTACGAGGCAATTCGCCAGCACAAAACGACGCTCTTGTTCGTGAACACGCGCAGTCAGGCGGAGATGCTGTTTCAGGAGCTGTGGCGGGTCAATGAGGACACGCTGCCCATTGCGCTGCATCACGGTTCGCTTGATGCCAGCCAGCGCCGCAAGGTCGAGCAGGCCATGGCCGCCAACACATTGCGGGCAGTGGTCGCGACTTCGACGCTTGATCTGGGGATCGACTGGGGTGATGTCGATCTGGTCATTCATGTCGGCGCACCGAAGGGGGCCAGCCGCCTTGCGCAGCGTATCGGTCGTGCCAATCACCGCATGGACGAGCCAAGCCGAGCCATTCTCGTGCCCGCCAATCGCTTCGAGGTGATGGAGTGCCGCGCCGCACTCGACGCCAATTATCTGGGCGCGCAGGATACGCCACTCCTGATCGACGGGGCGCTGGATGTGCTGGCGCAACACGTGCTTGGCATGGCCTGTGCCGAGCCTTTCAACGCCGATCAGCTTTATCGTGAAGTGCAGAGTGCTGCACCTTATTCGAACCTTCCGCGAGACACGTTCGAACGTATTCTGGATTTCGTGGCGACTGGCGGCTACGCGCTCAAGACCTATGAGCGGTTCGCGAAAATCCGCAAGACCGTGGACGGCACGTGGCGGGTGTCCAATCCGCGCATCGCGCAGCAATATCGGCTCAATATTGGCACGATTGTCGAAGCGCCAGAGCTGAATGTGCGGCTTACTCGTGGCGGCAAGGGTGGAAACGCGCGTGGCGGACGTGTTCTTGGTCGCATCGAAGAATACTTCCTTGAGACGTTGACGGCTGGCGACACGTTCCTGTTTGCCGGAAAGGTGCTGCGGTTTGAAGGCATCCGTGAAAACGAGTGCATCGCCTCCAATGCTGCCGGGCAGGATGCCAAAATTCCTGTCTATGCAGGCGGCAAGTTTCCGCTTTCCACCTATCTTGCCGCGCAGGTGCGCGCCATGCTTGCCGACCGCACGCGCTGGCAGTTTTTGCCGGAACAGGTGCGGGAATGGCTTGAAGTGCAGCAATGGAAATCCGTGCTGCCTGCAACGGATGAGCTGCTGATCGAAACCTTTCCGCGCGGCAATCGCTTCTACATGGTCGCCTATCCGTTCGAGGGCAGGCTGGCGCATCAAACGCTCGGCATGTTGCTGACGCGCCGTCTGGAACGCATGGGCGCGCATCCGCTTGGCTTTGTCGCTACCGATTATTCGCTGGGGCTTTGGGGCCTCAAGGATATGGGCGCGCTGATCGGCACGGGAAAGCTCAATCTCACCCGTCTGTTTGACGAGGATATGCTGGGGGACGATCTCGAAGCCTGGCTTGATGAAAGCTACCTTTTGAAACGCACTTTCCGCAATTGTGCCGTGATTTCAGGGCTTATCGAACGCCGTCATCCGGGACAGGAGAAAACAGGCCGTCAGGTTACGGTTTCCACCGACCTGATCTATGACGTGCTGCGGACCCATGAGCCGGACCACATATTGCTGCAGGCGACGCGTGCGGATGCCGCGACGGGGCTTCTGGATATCAAGCGCCTTGGCGACATGCTGGCACGCGTGAAAGGTCATCTTTTGCACAAGCCGCTCGACAGGATTTCACCGCTGGCGCTGCCTGTGATGCTCGAAATCGGACGTGAGCGTGTGGCAGGCGATGGCGAGGAAATGCTGCTTGAAGAGGCCGCAGATGATCTGATCAAAGAGGCGATGCGATGAAGACTGCGGTATGGGGCAATGGAGAGGCCTACAGTCTGGCCCATACGGAAGTGCGTGGCGTTGCAGCTGTGTGCGATCCATCCGGTGCACTGTTCCTGCCCGACCTGCATATGCTCATCGTTTCCGATCTGCATCTGGAAAAAGGTTCATCCTTTGCCCGGCGCGGCCAGCTCATCCCACCTTATGACACAGCAGCGACGCTCGATATGCTGGCGCTGGCCATCGCGCGTTATCAGCCGCGAACCGTCATCAGCCTTGGCGACAGTTTTCACGATGCAACCGCCAGCGAACGCCTGCCGTCGCTTTATGCCATGCGGCTGAAATCGCTTATGGAGCATCGGGACTGGTTCTGGATCACTGGCAATCACGATCCGGATCGCCCGGTCGACTTGCCGGGCGATTGTGTGGAGGAACTGGCAATCGGGCCGCTTACCTTCCGGCATGAACCATCGCGCAAGGCCGGGCAGGGCGAGATTGCAGGGCACCTTCACCCCGCGGCCCGCATCGTGCGACGTGGACGGTCAGTACGCCGCCCCTGTTTTGTAAGCGACGGGGAAAGGCTCATTATGCCTGCTTTCGGCGCCTATACGGGTGCGCTGAATATTCTGGATCGCGCTTTCCGAGGGCTGTTCGCTGACGAGACCCTGCGCGCCTATATGCTGGGACAGGGCAAGGTTTACCCGATTGCGCGCGGCGCGCTTTATGGGGGTTAATCCCTGCGGAACAGAATGCGTCCGAACCAGCCGGTGAAGACGGCAAGGAAAACGGCAAAAAGGCCGTAGAGAAAGCTGTTCTGGTGGGCGGCGTTGTAGATGCTCTGTTCAAAACCAGCCTTGACGATTTCGAGACTGGCATTGGCTTCACGCAAAAAAACACCGTTGCGGAACAGAAGCGCCCGAGCCTTGTGGCGCCCGACCGGCACATTGGCGGGCAGGTTCAATGTGGCGCGAAACAAGGTGCGGGAAATGAACTCCACGCCGCCGATGCGCTGCGTATAGAGGCCCTGCCGGATTTTCATTTCGCGCAGTTCGTTGCCGAATGTCGGGATATTGCCCGACAGGCTACCCGGGTCTTCCGGGACGAGATAGAAGTTGCGCACGCCCACCGAAAGTTGTCGGTAGATTTTTTCTTCGGTAATGTCCTGCAGATTGCGGGTGGATGCCAGCGAATAGGAGAGCGGCACGCCCATGAAGGTTTCCGAATCCGAATTCACCCAGACACCGAGATAACGGTCCTTCTTGCGCACCACGAGATCGCGCGAGGGGCCTTGTAGCACGACGATGATATCGTAACGGCCTTGTCGTTGGATCATCGGATCGGCATTGTCGAGCGCGCCGAATATGGTGAGGTCAGTGCCGCCGAAATTCGATGTGATGGCGATGGTTTCGGTTGAAAGTCCGATTTCGATGGTTTCATCCGCAGGGTTCTGCAATTGCGGAACCGTGTTGCCGTTGCCGCTGGAATCGACCTGCGCCAGTGCGCTTCCCGTCATTAGAAGGAACATCAATGCGGAGGAAAGCGTAAGGCTCCGCATGTCAGATATCCGCAATCGAAATGGAAAACAGATTGTCGGGCCGCACGAACAGGCCAAAGGCGAGGCGCAGGCCAACGGCAAGCACGAGAAGCGCCAGCAAAAGGCGCAACTGTTCGCCGCGCAGTTTTTGGCCCGCGCGTGCGCCATATTGCGCACCGATCACGCCGCCAACCATCAGCAGGAAAGCAAGTACGATATCGATGGACTGGTTGGTCGTTGCCTGCAGGACGGTCGTGACTGCGGTCACAAAGGTGATCTGAAACAGCGAGGTTCCGACAACCACATTGGTCGGAACATGCAGCAGATAGATGAGCGCCGGAACCATAATGAAACCGCCGCCGACACCCATCACCGATGACAGAAGGCCGATGAAGAAGCCGATGCCGAGAACCGGAATGATGCTGACATAGATGGTGGAGGCGCGAAACCGCATCTTGAATGGCAGGCGGTGTATCCACGTATGCTGGCCGGACCGCCGCACAGCACCTGCTTGTCCCTTTTTTACGCGGCGCAAGGCGCGCAGGCTTTCCACCAGCATCAGACCGCCGACAGTGCCGAGAAAAAAGACGTAGAGGATGGAAACGATCAGGTCCAACTGGCCGAGATCGCGCAGCCACGAGAACACGAAGATACCGACGAGGGAACCCAATATACCACCCGCCACGAGAAACAGGCCGAGCTTGATATCGAGCGTGCGACGTTTGAAATGCGCCAGTGCGCCGGAAACCGACGAGGCGATGACCTGATTGGCACCGGTGGCGACCGCGATTGCAGGTGGAATGTTATAAAAGATCAGAAGCGGCGTGATCAGAAAGCCGCCGCCGACGCCGAACAGTCCGGAGAGAAAACCCACGGCGGCGCCCATGCCGAGAAGAACCAGCATGTTGACCGATAATTCCGCAATGGGAAGATAAATACCCAATTCCGAACCCGGCTTTCACGAACGCATGACACACAGCTGCTTGCGGCCGCGCTTCTCCGCAAGATGTTTCACTCTACTAAAACATCTCCGGCAAAATTATGAAACTGTTCTGCGTGCGGAAATGCATGAAAACAAGTAGTTAGGCTTAACTCCACACGTGAGTTTCAGCCCGACCACTCCTCATAATGTCTTGCTCTGTCGCCATCGCGAAGTCAAACGCCGATTGCTGATAAAGTTATCTCGCGAAACTCTATTCGAGGAAAAATGCTAGGTGTTGTTTAAGAACAACAAAAAGAGCCTTGAAGAGAGCTTAAAACAGTCATTGTTGGTATAATCCCATAGAATATATAGGAAATACATGAGCGCAATCTGGCCACGATGCACTGTCGATCAGTCGGTAGCGTTCTGTCGGTTGCTGATGACGATATTGATATCTTCTTTCGGCGTGATGACGGAATGGCCAGACGATGGGTAAAACTGTGCACGGATCGAAATGTTGTCGGACATTTTACTGTCGGTCAGGCTGCCGTTCTTTATGATATAAAGATAGGGATTGGTCAGGTTTACGCTGAAGTTTCCAGCAAAGCGGCTGCTGGACTTGAAGCCAAAGCAGTTCATGCTTTCGGCATAGTAGTTGCCATTCATGACATTCCATTCTTCCATAGGGCTGGACCGTGTGAGACAGGTCTTTTTGCCGTCTGGTGTGGTGAAATTCGCATTGAACGACACGCCTATGAAGATGTTCTTCAGCTCGAAACTGCCGGATAGGACTTTGAAAATGGATTTGTACGGATGAATATCCTCGGCAGGGATAAGTTGCTTGTCGCCGGAAGAAATCTCAAAGTCGATCGCATCTCCCTGGAAGCTTTTGATGTCCTTGTCGAGCGCGAGGGGAATCTTCGCGATGATCCCGTTTTCCATGTCGTTGTTTACGTGCAAGAGCATCGTCTATCCCCTCGTTGATAGGGCTTAGATAATAAGGCTCAACGAGTCGATTCAACCTGTCACTTCTTTCAGACGCTTGTGGCCAAACGAAAAAGGGCAGCTTCTGCTGCCCTCGAAAAATCCGATTTACTTCAATGTGTTACTTGTTCTTCTCGAGAAGAAGCTGAACCAGTTTCTGGTCAACGTCGCCGGTCGGCGTCTGGCCATTCGCCTTCTGGAAGGCAGCAATTGCAGCGCGGGTCTTGCCGCCCATCAAGCCATCGGCGGTGCCGACGTCGTAGCCGTTCTTCTGGAGAATAAGCTGGATGTTACGAACAGCCTTCTTCATATCCACCGAGCCGGTGGTGAGCGGTTTGCTCTCGGTCCAAGCCTCCGGGACGTCGATGGAGTTGGTTGCCTGATCGAGCGGCTTGGCCTTCCAGAGCTTGACCAAATCCTTGGCGCGTTCAAGCTGTTCCGGTTTCAATGCCTTGGCAATCTGGTCGCGCTTGTCGGCAGCATCCTTGTCTCCAGCATTGGCGGCAAGCGAGAACCACTTGTAGCTTTCTTCCAGATTGCCTGGCATGCCCAGTCCCTTGGCCGCAAGGATTCCGAGATTGAACTGGCTGTCCTTCACGCCGAGTTCGGCGGCATCGGTGAACCAGCGCACGGCGGAAGCATTGTCAGGGTTGCCATTGGCGCCGGTTGCGAAAAGGACGGCGAGGTTGTGCATCGCGCTGGCGTTACCCTGCTGCGCTGAAAGCTGGTACCAGGTCTTGGCCTTTTCGAGATCGCGGGCCATGCCAAGGCCCTTCTCGTTGAAGTTGCCGAGACGATATTGCGCCGGGGCAAAGCCTTGACCTGCAGAAATCTCATACCATTTCGCCGCCTTGGCAAAGTCGGCGGCAACGCCGCGACCTTCCATATAGCGATTGCCGACCTCGAAGAGCGCACGAGCATCGCCCTTGGCCGCAGCCTCGCGAAGCGCTGCCGGACCGGCTTCTTCCGGTACAGGCGGAATGGCCGCCTGAGGCTTTGCGGCAGGTTCGGCCGATGCCGCCGTTTCAACAGGCTTCACCGGATTGGCGATTGTTGCGGCAGGCTGTTCAACCTCTGTCGGTATTTCCACCGCTGCCTGCTGCTCGTTTGCTGGTTCCGGGATTTCTTCCTGCGCAACTTTCTCCGCGCGGGGCTCTGCGATCGCGGGCGTGGTTTCCGCGGATTGTTCGAGGGCAGGTGTGGTGTCCGACGCGATTTTTGCAGCGATTTCGTCGGCTGGCGCAGGCGTGTTGTCGGTGGCAGTGGTGTCGATCTGCGGCGGTACTGTATCGATTGCCGTTTCCACCGGCTCGTCGCGGTTGAGGAAAGCTGAGCCGATCTGCAGGCCAGCCATCGCGATCATCACAGCACCGATTGCCATCAGGATCGGCTTGCGCTGGCGCTGGATCATGTCGCCGACTGATGACTTTTTCTTACCGGTGCGCTTGGTCGCGCCCTTCTGAAGCTGTTCGGATTCGGCGGCCGCAAGCTGGGCGGCGCGCCGCGCTGCCGTGATGAAGTCCACCTTGCCGTTGGCGGCAAGGGCCAGATCGGCAGCATCTTCGCGCTGGCGGCGTTCTTCGCGCACCCGCTTCATAATCGAATTGAGGTCCGGCATGCCTTCGCCCTGAGGGCGAGGGGATGGTGTCGTTTCCAGCTCCGGTTCTTCGCGTGTGATCGGCTCGATGGCCGCAAGATCGCTTTCAAAGGCTGGCGCATCAAGCGTCGCGTCAAAAGCGCTGGCTTCGAGCGTTTCGTCGTTCTTTCCGACGGATTTGTCGGCGCGGCGACCGCGTATAGCTTTCGCGAAACCGCCGAAGAGCGATGACTTCCCGGTCAAGTCACCTGCCTGCGTATCGGCGGGACCGGCTTCGCTCTGGACGGTTGCAAAAGCTGCTTCCGCTGCCGCTGCAGCCGGGGAACGTGGTGCCGACGGACGCGGCGATCCAGCGTTGGGGCTGGTGAAGGCCGGTTTTTCAGTGTCCGACGTGTCTGATTTGCCTGCCACGTCTTGCTCAAGCCTGGCCAGACGATCAACGATCTTGACCAATGTGTCGTGGACGGTCTCGAATGTCTTGCCGTTGCGCTCGTCGGAATTGCGCGCCAGGGCCTCGAGCGATTTCATGTCTTCGGCGAGTTGCCGGGCGATCACGCTGTCGCCATGTGATCCATGCTGCAGAACGCGCGCGACAGCACTTTCGGCAGCTTCGCGCGCTGCATCCAGCACTGTTTCGCGATTGGAGGCGATGGAGCGCTCGATGGAATCGAGACGCGGCTTCAATTCTGCGATCTCGGCAACGGGCTGCGCAAGATGATGGGCGATATTTGCAATCTGATCTTCGAGGCTGCGGATTGCCTTCACATCCAGTCCAGGGCCGTCATAGGTCGGCGCCTGAAGCAGACCCAGTGAAATCTGCTGCGAAAGATCGTCGAGGCGGCCTTCCAGAGTGTGGATCGCGCTGTTGTCGACATGCTGCGTGGCATATTGCGCGTCGAGACGCTCGGTCAGTTCTGCAAAGCGGCGGTCGATTTTGTCCAGAACGGAAGGATGAGGCTCCGCTACCCGGCGCTCGGCAGCGTCGAGCTTCTCGCCGATGGCTTCAAGACGTGCCTCTACAGCGTGATAGTCGGACTGGTTCAGATTCTCCATGACCTTGCCAACCTGATTGGCAAGCAGGTTAATCTGGTGCGCGAGCTGGTCGATGACGCCTTCCGGTAGCGCTGAGCCGCTTGAAAGACCGTCGATGCGAGAGGAAAGTTCGCCGAGCTTGCGATAGAGCGTGTCGGAATTCTGCTGCGTTGCCGAAGTGGCGAGCTGTTCTGCGAGCTCTGCCAAACGGCTTTCGATACGCTCCAGTCGGCGCGCACTGTCCTGATCCGGGCGCTGGGCGCGGCTGGTGGCAATGATAGCGCGGCTGATTTCGTCCAGCCGCTCATCGATCTGCTGCAGACGGCTCTGATCGAGCGACGACGCGTGTTGTGGGCTGAGCGATTCCTCGATGGAATTCGCGAGCTGGCCGATGCGATCCTCGATTGCGCTCAGGCGGTTCGACTGGGGCAACGTACCGATGGCGTCGCGCACCTGCTCAAGTCGCGAGCCTATCGCATCCAACGCCGGATCGACGGCGTTGTGGCGCTGTTCGAAGGCCTCGAAACGCGCGTCGAAGCGATCCCAACGATTGTTGAGACGATGCAGTGTTTCTTCGCGCGCGAGGCCCTGGACGGTGCGATTGAGCTCTTCGAGCTGGCGGCGGAGCGCCTGCGCGTTTGCCTCACTGCTGCGTTCGGCGAGAAGGCGTACACTGTCGTTGATACGCTCGAAATCATCGCTCATCTGCTGTGAAAAGCCTTCTTCGCTTGCGGCGCGCTGAAGGCGGGTCATCTCGCGGCTGGCACGGCTGACCTCGGCGCTTGAGGCATAATGTGGCTGCGGC
Organism: Brucella sp. MAB-22; assembly: GCF_025908475.1. Classification (NCBI taxonomy): domain Bacteria; kingdom Pseudomonadati; phylum Pseudomonadota; class Alphaproteobacteria; order Hyphomicrobiales; family Brucellaceae; genus Brucella; species Brucella sp. MAB-22. The sequence continues at coordinate 1,354,939 of NZ_CP109781.1, forward strand.
TCTTCATGGCTACCGCGCATCCGACGCAGATTTTCGGCAATCTCGGCGAGGCCGGTTACAGTCTCGTCCGGATGGCGAACTGGGTGACGTTCGGAACGCAGAATATCACGCACGTCCGGGGCGCTGTCGTGCTCCAGATCCATCAGGCGTTTCTCAAGGCTCGCCAGCGTGCGGTTAAGTTCTTCCATGGCAGGTGATGACGCTCGGCGCTCGCGGCGGGCATTCAAATCGTCAATAATTGATCGTGAACCTGACGCCATATCTGGATTTGCCATGATAAATTCACTTTTTCTAATGATAGAGGCCGCCGGGAGCAAATTTCACCAGCGCAACAGGCAAGAATTTGCTCTGCTTACATTTGTACAAACGTGGTAAATAACTCGTTAATATATGCGGCTAAGTGAGTGCTTTCGTGGATGCCGAATAGCATCCCATGGTTGAGCGGGCTGAATTCAGCGTGTCAAACGCGACCCGGCATGAAAAGCGGATCTATCGAATACGAAAGATGCGTGAACCGCGGCGGTAAAATGTAAATCGAAGCTACGGCACTGACAGCAATGTCAATGTGAGCTGTCATCAACAGTGGTTCCATCGCGCAATCGCGCGGTGACCGGGCGTTTCCGGGGGCGGAAACAGGGTAGGACATGAGTAAACAGGCTAACGCACCAGGGCTGGTCGCAGATTTAGCAATTGCGGATTTGCTAACCGGCACAAGCGTGAATATGCGAAAGGAAGGTCAGTCAGGCGGTCAACTATACCGGATCGGCGATCTAGCGGAGGAGTTCGACCTGACGTTGCGCGCCTTGCGCTTCTACGAAGACAAGGGATTGCTCAATCCGCGTCGCGCGGGCGTGACGCGACTTTATGATTACAACGACCATACACGCTTGCGTCTCATCCTGTTTGGACGACGCATCGGCTTCACGCTGAGCGAGATGGGGCAGTTGATCAGCGTGTGGGAAAATGAGACCCGCGACGCTGTCGAAGTGGAGAAGCTACGCAAGCGTTTCAAGGAAAAACTGGTCGAGCTTGAGAAGAAAAAGGACGAGGTTGATCAGTCTGTCGAAGAGCTGCGAACCATCCTCGCACGAATGGGGCGACAGTCGTTTTGATTGCGGGTGTGTGAAGTTTGAAAATGTGGCTGCCCTTATCTGACTGACAGGATAGACAAGGGCAGCCTATTCGCTCGTAATGAAAAATATATATAAAAATCAACGCTTTTAGAATGCAATCTAGACCTTGACGCCATACGGGGAATGACGGAACAGCCTATCTTGTATCGGAAATATACAAGCCATTTTGCATCCTCCATTTTTGCTCTGCAGGCTGTGTTTGGTCTAATCCACCAACACAGATGTTGCTTGCAGGGCGAGAACGGGTCGCGCTTAGCAATAAGAAAAAGTTTTAAAACCTCCTGTTCATTGAAAACAAGGCCATCTTAACTGGATTTAGATCGATCTTAAAATAGCAACTTGCTGGGTAAGATTTCTCAATCTCTATTGCCTAATTTAACTAGCGCTAAATATTGAAATGTAATTTTGGAATAACTGATTTATCCGCAAGGAAGCTTCCGGAAGGCTTCGTTCTGGGATTCCTGAAAACTTGTATCGACTTGTGTCTCGCCAAGTGCGCTCTGGGGCGGCTTTGGACAATGAAACTACGGTTCACAGTTATTCGCCGTCATCTTTTTAATTTGGGTATATGTGTGCATCCACGAATGTGCGGCCTCGGCCAGATCGAAGTCAGAGCGAACTCCGCCTGGCAGGTCCGAATGTTTCAGCCTGTTGCATGAAGTGTGCCGTGGAGTGGGAACCTCGACGCATCGACGGGGTTATTCCAGCCTTGCGACTGATGGCGCATCCAAGATGTGCCCAGAACGAACAGATGGAGCGCCGGTCTGATCCAATCAGATCGAGTTCGCTCTGATGCGAAAGTGAGGCTGACAATGAAAAAAGCTCTTGTTCTGACCGTAGCGGCGTTTCTCGCTAGCTCCGGTTTTGCGCTGGCGCAGGATCGAGTGCTTATCGAAGTGCCTCAGGCAGCACGCGATTATGTCATCGCAAATCCTTCGGACCCGGTCGTCATTGAGGGCGAAATCAGTGACGGTTATGTTCTCCCTGATGCAATCGCGGTTCATCCGATCCCCGACAATCCGGGTTTCGGTTACATCTATGTCAATGGTGAACCGGTGATCGTTTCCATGCAGAGCCGTCAGGTCGTCTATTATACCGAAGGGCCGAATGCCGGTCCGCTGGTGCCGAATGAAGTCGTGACTTACATCGAAACCAATCCGGTTGATCCAGTCATCATCGAAGGAGATATAGCCGAAGGCATGGTCATCCCCGAGGATGTGCCGCTGGTGGCTGTTCCGGAGCAGCCGACTTATTCCTATGTTTATGTGGAAGATCGTCCGGCTCTGATCGATACGCAGACCCGCCGTGTTGTATGGGTCAAGTAAGCCTTCAAGGGTCGATGACTAGCAGAAGAGCGGCAGAATTGCCGCCTTTCTCATGTCTCACATGTGGTCATCCGGTCTACGCAATCGGCGTGATTTTCACCGTTCAGCTCGCGTTACCGGTCAAAAATGACCATTCACGAAGCCGCAAACTTGACCATAACACCACGCTGGCGAAAATATGCCTGCATGAGCTTCCTGCCGGAGCGATTGTTCTGCACCAGCTTGGCCGGATCGAACACAGCCTCTTTTAGGCCCGCGCGCTCAAGCGCTGCTTTCAGGGCGGCGATATGTAAATCGATGTCGACATTATCCGCCTGAAGCGATTCATAAATTCGGTCTGTCGCTTCCGCTACAGTAGGTTCGCTCACCATTATACTCCTGTTGTTGCTTGCAGGCGCTTATCACACTTTCCCTTCGACCACTATCAGGATGAAAAGCGTCTTTACATTGTAATTGCTGCCTTGGTTTGTCTTTTTTCAGCTTCTATCCATTGTTTTTATTATGTTTTTTCAATCACCTTCGGAAAGGTAAGGCCATTTCGCTTTGTTTGATTTGTCTCTTTTAAAGGGAAGATACAAAAAAAAGCCCGCTAAGCGGGCTTCGTAAGTTTCGGAATTGATTTTCTCACCGTCCCAAAGCGAAGGCTCCTCGCTTTTCAAGATCGGACAAATTGTAATAACTAGCCACGAATTTATTATCGTCGAAAAGTGGCGAGATGCCGATATCTGCCAATCGCTTCTTCATCCCAACTCGGTTCACACCGACCTTCTGACAGAAATCTACAAGAGAAATGAACTTGGATTTGAATTCTTGAAGCGAGTCTTCGTTAATCAATCGAGCCATTTTTGATGACCGCTTGTAATCCTTCTCCTTGATATAACCTCGCCTGAGAAGCTGCGATAGCGTGACATCCGATGTACCGAGTAAGTCGAGAGCCTGCTCGAAAGTTACGAAATTTTCTTGCATGTCAGACAGGCTCTGGAGTCGAACACGTTGAACTTCGAGCTTACTCACCCGTAGCCTTGTAAGCAGGCCGCCTTGGCCAGTAACGACACGAGCGTCTACAGAACCCTCGATAATCAGTTGGAGAATGTTTTCAAAAGCCATCGTAAAAGCGTGGGCGAGTTCCATTAGCGAACCCCACTCGTCTTCGTCATGTTCGACCGATTCCGCGTTTGCGAGCAACGCGGATTGAAAGCTGTCCAATTCCGCTTGAGGAATACGCAAATATCCCCTTTCGTTCTCTCGTTCTTCAACCTGGCCTACAAACCCGACTTTCACCAGCGTCCGGAACTGTTCTTCATCCACGCCGAGAATTTCTGCGGCAGCCGTAGATGTAAGGGTTTCGCGAGCGGCTTCTAAAATTGGACGGGCCCTCTCAGCATCAAAATAGATAGCCGAGTCATGCTGGTTGATGCGGTCGGTTAGTCCATGCGAGACAAGCAGGGTCTTAATGCGCTTTTTATGAATACCGAAGTCTGTGTGAGCAGAGTTCACGCAATAGACATAGCGGTGATCGACGGGATTGATAAAGGTCATGCCTGGACCAAATGGCATGTTCTTTTCGGCAATGTCTTGGAACAACGACACGAGAGGCGTGTATGCTGGCTTCAGCTTGTTGCGGCGAAGCCAATCGACAAGCTGACCGAAGAACTGCTCGACGAAACGAACCATCGGCCTTTTCTGCTCGATGGTTTCAATAATAATGCGCTCCAGTTCAGCCTGCCCTTCGCAGATAAGCCTAAATCCCCATTCACGCTGGTCCGTCGCCTCGTCCTGAAAGTGGGTGAGCTTATGAATCGCAATGAACTTTCCCATATAACCAGAAAGCTCAGCAACGATATGTGCGTCCAATGTGTCGACCAAATCGTCGGCTTCGGCGCGTTTGAAAATGCGGTCACGCAGAAACCTGTCCAGCATTGGAGCCGAGCTCCGCACATCATCGTGCGCCTGATCGCGGATTGTCTGGACATTTTGCTCGACGAACGTAGCAAAGTCGTCGCGCTGGTCAAAAGAGGTTACAAAGTGCTCGACCAACTTACGCCCATGCTTTGGACATCCTTCGATACCCCGACAGCTCCACCACGAGCGTGCATAAGGTCGCTAGATTGCCCGACCGATGCCTGTTTCCATGTCATTGAGAACGCAATGCGGACAGTAGCGAAGCATCTTTCCCGGACGCATTTCTTTATTGAAAATAGCGTGGCCAAGCTTCCAGTTGGAACCCGGATGTTGATGGACGATGCTTGCATTCGCTAAGCGTTCAATGGAAATCCCTGAAAGCTCCGAGATTTCCGCAAGCGCGTCATGATCTCCACGAACAATAGCTTCTCGGCTCGTGTGTGTGAAACCGAGCAATGATTGCAAGGAATCATAGCTATTCGCGCGCGCCAGGCGCGACACGAGGCTGATCGGACTTTCGTCTTCATGGAAGGGCAGGGTAACCGGCAATGTCATTTCTTGGTCCTTCCTTTTTTCTTGGGCTCGTTAGACGCAGACAGATCGGCGAGCACATGTTCAGGCGAGATTTCTGACCAACGTGCGGCTGAGAAGATATTGTGTTCGGGTAGGCAACCGCTCGATTCTTGATAGACGAATGCGAATGCACGATTTTCGAGCACCGTCCTGTCGTTTTTAACGGTCAGGATGCAAGCGGCACGGATAGTTTCAACAATCTTGCCTAGCCCGCCTTGAGCCGAGTGACACAGTCGTCCCACAAAGTCTGCTTCTCGCAGTTCATCCGCGATCTTCAGGCCACACATCTGTTCGGCAATTTTTGTCATGGCATCGTTGATGAATTGCTGATCATCAGTAGGGCTCTGCTCAACATAGCGGATGACCTTGCTACGGTTCGCGAGCTGGAGATCATTTGTCAGCAATTTGGCAAGATCCGGCACACCCGAAAAGATCGTATGCAAAGGCCAGTCAGGAATCTGCATAAGGCTCTTCAGCCCGTCCTGGACTTCGGTAATCACCTTCTGACTATCGTGACGAATGAGGTGTTGAGCCTCATCGACGTGCAGATAGAGAATACCTCTCGCTTTCAACTGAGTTTTCACAGCCGAAAACAGCTGGGTCTCAGTCTGCTTGGAGTTTGCTGGAAGCCCCATCGCAGACAACAGCGTGATCGCAAACCCCTTCATGGTTGATGAGCTTGATGCCTCGATACTGAGAAAAGGCGTGATGGTTTCGCCAAACTCATTTTCTCGCGGCTGAAACTCTGCGATGCGACCACAGTGGTGTTTCAATGAATGGGATTTGCCGCTCCCGGATTCACCAATTACAAATAATGCAGTCTGCCGAGAACCGCCGCCACCGTTCAGGTGATCATCAACGTTATCAACCATTCCTTGCAGCATATTGTGCAATTTTCTGTCGCGCGGACTTTCGAGATATGTGCTGTAGATATGTCTTTTGAGTTCTTTCAATTCGTCAGTGTTCATTGGTCCCGCCCTTCTTAAAATTCGTCGTAATAGCCGCTCCTTGAAACAGGAGGTTCTGTTTGAAGGTCGGTATCTGTATTGTTCGCCCTGGTTTCCAGCCGCTCGCTTTTCGCAGCCCGTTTTGCAGCTGCGATCTCCTTCTTCTGGACCGTTTGGTACTCGACAAAGGCCGATTCATCGGAGAGCTTCAGATCCCCTGGAAGAGAAGCGAGCGCTTCTAGTCCCTGCATCTGGTCATCCGGCTTTGCGATCCAACTGCCACACAATTCGGCTTCGAGCCTTGCCAGTGCATTGCTATCTAATGACCGCGCACCCAGCTTTGCCCTGATCATCGCGGCGTCACCGGAGGTCCGCAATTTATTGATCGCCCGGTACATAGCGGCGAGACCAGACTCGCTTTCCTTGGCATTAGCCAGACGAAGCTGCTGCCGTGCTACGATCCATTCCTCAAGCGAAACGTTATCGTCCAGTCCGATTTGGTTTTCGACTGAGAACCAGCCCTTATCCTTGCCTGCATAGACGGCAATGGAACGCAGATTCGCTGGATCGCACTTGATCTCAAAATCCGTCTGACCATGTTTCAGGCGAAGGCGCGTTAGCTCATCGTTCGAATAAGGAATGCCCATGAAAGACACGCCATAGGACGAAATCCGTCGCGAAACCTTCTCCCCAAAGATGTGAAGCATTTCTTCTTCGTCAGGCGCGACGTCGATTGGATATCGGGATGTCGCCTTCACCCAAGCATTGTGTGGTGTACCATCCGCGAGCCCTGCATGCTTCTTGTTGTGATAGATATCGCAGATCGCGTAGAGGAAGAACTTGATCAGCTCATCACTCTGCAGGCTTAGGCGTTCCTCCGGATTGTAGTCTCCTTTCTCGTGAATAGAACCGAAGGTTCGGCCATCAAAATGGTGGGCCACCATCGGACCAATGGTCTTGAAAAGCCGTTCGATAAATGGTCTGGCTTGTGGTTCACCCGCTGGTGGTCGGGTAAACGCAATGCGCGCATTCCTCAAAACTTCCTGCGTCCGCTGGCTGACGAACTCCTTGCCGTTATCGCAATAGATCTGGCGAGGACGAAGGCGTCCAATCCAGGGCGTTTCGCAACCCAACGCAGTGGAAATATGCGTTTTGTCGGACATGATCATTCTGATTGCTTCGACGGCATTGGCCGCATTCGGATTGGTGCTCGCCTTAAAAGCCAACACATAGCGAGTGGACACGTCGATGGCGGCAACGAACCAAATGCGAGTGCTTCCGATCTGATTACGATAGCTTTCTGGTAACAGGGACCACATCCCCGTTTCTACGAACAAGGACATCAATTCCACATTCCAGAAATCCATCTCGATCCGGTCACCCGGCACCTCGAAGTGGAAGCTCCGCTTTACGGAAGAAAGTCGTCTCTTGGCGTACGCCTCCCCATGTCGTCCAGCGACCTTCGCGTACTCATCAAAACCATCAATGATGCTCTCGAATTTTGTGCGCGAAACTTTTTTGATCTGAGAATCCGGTGATGAGTTCATCTCAAAAAGCTTGGCCAGATAATCCTGATAAACCTGTGCCTTCGATTTCTTCCTGTTATCCATGTACCGAAGAGCTTCGCTATGAGCGAATGCAATCGATTCCGGATCAGCGGAACGATAATAGATTCCAGGACCATGGTGACGTTGAACTAATCCGAGGACGTCGCCTCCGCATCCGTGGTACTTGGTGTAATCTCTCCAGAAAGTCTTGACCGATGGGGCGCGATAGAACGTGAGTTCCATCGGCCTGTCTGCGCGACTGGCGCTTGGGAGAAGGTTTGACTGGATCTCGGCGTGCCAAGTATTCAGAAGACGCTGGAGCTTCTCATTATTCCAACGTTTCCGCCCATATTCCGGGAATTCCGCGTCATAACGGTTGATCAGCTTTTCACGAACGAGAGCCAGCTTCTGAACCTTCTCAGGGAAATCAGAGAACTTTTTATCGCCGAAGATAATGCGTAGCTTCTGTTGCTCTGGTTCCTGATATCCATACCGAACCGAGGCGCGACCAGCAGAAATTTCATTATAGAGCTCCTGATGGCCGACAACGACTTCGTGGCTGTCGTCTTCCCTCTTGATGTGCCATCCCTCGTCGCCTCTGCAGACTGGAATCCAATGGGCGTTCTTATAGCTAAGCCTGTCGACCTTGCGCATGTTCACCAAAGAGCGCTGAAATGTGGCTGGCTGTGCAAAATAGCTGTTCATGTTAACCTCCTTTTTGAACGTAGCTGTATTGGTCGTCGTCTAGCGAACCACAGTCATCCAACTGAGTTCGTTGATCTGTCCCGGATTCACGGGCCTGATAATTTCGTGGTCGATAAGCGACCAAGCCGCAGTCCAGCGGCTTGAACGGCTCGTGCAGTTCTTGAACAATTGCCCAAACCGGAAGTGGCCCGGCCAATCCTTGATCGCTTTGACCAGCGCCAGATACTCGCTCTCATTGTAATGAGAACGGGCGCGTAGGATGTTCATGGCGTTCAAAAATGCATCGATGTTAGCCTCGACTTCGGTGAGAAGGCTTAGCTTGATGTCGGGGTGTAGAGCTTCAATCTCACCCAGTGTCCCGACGCATTCCATGCCTGCCTGTTGAATGCGGTCCAGCACATCTTGCATGGCCGCCTTTTTCTTGAACGGCTTAACTGCAATGGCCAGTTGCACTCCGCTTTTCAGCACCACGTAATAGTCAAAGATATGCTTTCGTCGGACGCCAAAAGCGTCGACGTAGCCCATTACCGGGTACTGTGAATGAAGTTCCTGAACGTCTCGTCGCGCCTGAATTAATGTCGAAACCCGGTGCTCAAGTTCACTTTCATGGAAGACAACTGTAACTTCATGAACGGTGGAACCACGAGCGGTTTTGGCATTCTTCTGCTGAGGTTCACGTGTTGCAAATCCAGGGCAGGGTTCTTTCCAAAACTTGATGGAAGAGCCGCCACTTTCGGATGAGGTTGCCTTATATTTCCAAGCCCCCGACCTTGGTCAGGCCGTGACAATCTTGGTCAATGAGCTGCTGCAGATCACGTGAAGCATCAGCTTCGGCGATGAAACCGAGACCAGCACGTTGAAGACTGACATTTCGAGATACTTGACGAGAAAAATTCATAGCTGTCCCCTGAAAGCTTCTGGTGGCCAGGATGGCCGAAAGTCTGTCAAATGGGGAACACAAGGATAAGCCGATGCAATTGCGCAACGGGTATTAAACCGACGCCAATACTAGGCCTTGCTTGTGCTCCACTGGGTAGTCGGTTTGCGTATCATGGTGATATTATCCTTTTGCTTGAGCGTTTAAGCTCAGGGCGCTGCATATGGCAGCATTTCAATTTGATTGCAATATCTAAATTTGAGTTAACCATATAATAATTTTATCGGCTCTATTGGGATGAGTATCAGACTTTTCGTTGTGAGGTGCACCTTAACGGTTCGGTATCAGCGATGGGAAACAACTTTTCCAATGGAGGTTATATGGCTGGTCGGATCATGGAAGCGGATGTATTCGGTACGCTGGTGCACGCTACCGCATACAACGGAGGACCTGCTCATTGTCCGTATTGCGGCATTCGCCTTGTTCATATGCCCCCTTATCAAAGGCACAATGCTGCGGTTGGCGCTTTCTACCGGCGTCGGGCGGGAGTTTCGCATGGCGTTTGCAAATACAATGAGAGCCAGCGAGTTAACCGCATCGTTCGATTTTCCACTGAATTCTCCAACCAGCAACCTATCGCGTTGGGTAATGACGGAAAGGCTAAATTTCTTCTGCAGGTAATCGGAGGAATCCTGCGATTAGAGAAATCTGGCTTACTCCCAGAAGCTGTACGTGACGCTGAAGGAAACGTAGTGATCAGTCCACAGAGAGTGAGATCGCAGTCGTTACGCACAGCGAAAGCCATTCTGGGGCTAGTTAGCAGAATTGAGAATACTGCGGAGCTTAGCGAATTGATCAATTTGGACCATAAAGGAAGGACAATTCCGTGGCGAGATTTCTATTTTCCATCTGACAGAAATCTGCGGCTTTATCGTCAGGCAAATAGAGGAATTGAATTTCCAATTGCGATGGAGATAACCGTCAAAAAAGTTTTTCCAAAGGAAAAAAAAGCGAACTATCTTATTAATTGTCATGGAGAACATATCGACGAAAATGGAAGTATGGTCTATTTCGCCCCCACGATCTGGGTAAGCGATCCGGTCCTAGCGGCGCTATTCGTAGAAAGCGGAACATACCTAATTTTTGCAGCGGTAAACAATATTTCGTCAAATGGGGCTTTCAGAAATTTAAATATAACAGTTAATTCTAGGCATCAAGTATGTCGCGTTCGAACAGAACACTGACCGGTGTAACTATCGGTTTAGAAATCATCGTGAACGATAAATTATTATCTATTAGTGACTCTAAGCCGCCGGGAAGATTAACGCCATAGTCAATATCTCCGTTATCAAAAACTCTTATTATATGAACATTCCTGTGATCTACATTTAAAATTTCGCCATCGGTAAGTTCAACTACTGCTCTATCGCAGTAGGTGCTTAATAGATTAACTTTTTCGGCGATCTGGGCAGCAAGATGTGCGTCCCTATAGGGACCAATATCGAAATAACACTCGAATTGTCCTTTTTTCCAACGTGTATCTATGCTATATGCTAAAAACATTACCAAAACCAATTTTTCTAATAGTAAATATTAATAAATGAAATTCCCATCGGCGGAAATGTGAAATTCATTTATTTATTGAATAATTAGATGTCAGAAGTTTAGTGATCCGATTTATTGCAGGATTGTAAAATCTATCTTTCAGGAAGTTTGTCATGGTTTTTGCATTTTACACTGACGTCGTCTCGACAAACCCCATGTAAATAAGAAGTGATATAACGTCGTAATTACTGAAGTCTGTCAATTGATCGTATTTCCTGGAATTTGACGCCATTCTCGTACAGATATGCAGCAAATACTTGGGCTGTATCGTGATTCAATTAGCAGGTTATTCTGCGGTTCAATAGATACCTATTCGCGCAGGAATATCCTTTTCAGTTGCCTTTCGTTGAGTGCCGAATAACGTTCAAGCTTCGCGGCAATTGCGGAAACGGCTTTTGCTTTTTTCTCGATGATGTCGACCGCTCTGTCAAACTGAGTTTGAAGGATTTCATTCACACGCTGTTCGAGGTGGGAATTTTGACGTAACAGGTTGTCGTCGCACAAATTCATTGTAGCTAATAAAGCTAGACCTTTGCCAAAGCCGAACGAGGCTTCCATTCGAATTGCAATTCGGGTCGCTTCTGCTAGATCAGAATGAGATCCGCCGCCGCTGCCATCACTGATCTCCCCAAACACAACCTTCTCGGCGGCTAACCCACCCAAAAGTGTGCAAATCTGAGCATCGTACGCGGTTCTGGTTGTGAGAATTCTATCTGCACGAATTTGCATCAATGTGCCACCAAGGTTGCGATCACTGTCTCGGAAGGTTCGCCTCAGATGAACCGAAACTGGTTTGATGCCTGTCACATCAAACAATTCATCTGCAACGACAGCGTGCCCGGCTTCGTGAATGGCTGTTCGACGGATGTCTTGAATACATACCGGGCGCGGAGAAGGAATATTGATGGCAAGGTCTGACGCACTTAGAGGGGCTTTCCTCGCTCGTGCACGGCTCCGTGCTTCTCGCACCAGTCGGGCAATGTCTGCACCAGACGCACCTTCAAGCCTAACCGCGATTTCAGAAATGTCTTCCCCTGGCAATGCGTCTCGCAAATGGTATTTGAGGATTTGCTCCCTTCCGACTGCATCGGGGAGGGGGATGTGGACATGCCGTTCAATTCTTCCAGAACGAATGATCGCCGGGTCAATTGCATTAATATCGTTGGTCGCTGCAACTACGACGACACCTTCTCTACCATCCAGCCCATCCAGGCACTGCAAAAATCCATTGATAACCTGCCGCGCGTAATTGGAGTTTCTTCCAGAAAGCTGGGATCGTGTTCCGAAACTGTCAACTTCGTCGACAAACAAGATGCATGGCGCTTGCCGTTTCGCCTGCTCAAATGCACGAAGCATCGCTTTGAGGAGGTCGTCTAAGCTACCTTTGGCCTGCCATTGGGCTAGAGAGTGCGCAAACAAGGGGACTCGGCACGTTCCAGCTAATGCGCGAGCAAAAAGCGTTTTGCCTACACCTGGAGGGCCACAGAGTAACACGCCGCGATCAATATCCTCCCAGTCCAATTCTCGCTTGGCGAAAAGAGCAAGATCTTCTGCGAGCATTTTTCCCCAAGACGCTGCTTCCCCATAGCCTGCGATATTGTCGAGGTTGATCTCGCTTTTTGTGCAGATCGCTTTTGATCCTCTGGTCACGCGATCAAGCTTGCGTTGAACGTCCTGATCGCTCCATGATTGACAGATCATCGAAGCCAGGATGCGTAACGAGAATGGGGCAGGGACAGGCAGATCGGAAAATCGAGGCGGAGTTCGAAGACTTTCTTTCGCAATCGATTCACACAGGGAGCCATCGAGTTTCATTTCGATGATATCGTCAGCGGAGTCCAATACTTGTTGTGGTAAGGAAGTTACGTGCGGTGCGAAATAGACCGTCTGCTTGTATGTGACATGGTCATCACCGAAATCAAAATGATCTCGCTTTTGGGCGGTTAACTGGATGACGCTTCGCTGTGATGGCCGTTTCGAATTGTAATAGTCCAACCGACCAAGGGCCTTCTCAAAGAGCTCCAAGTCATCTGGATGTTCACATGTGATAACTAGGTCGAACACTCGGCCCGCGAGCAAATCATGAAGACCGCGCCTTCGGATTTGCCGAGTAATGTGCGCCACCGCAAGGCGCAAAGCCAGGCCTTCTGGCGTCTGTTGAAAATTCTGCATTCTGTTTTCTCACAAGGTTTCACAGTATTGAAAGATGGAGATCGGCAGTTGCAGTGCGATATTCGAAACATTGTCATGGGCGTTGCCTCTAAAAATTATCGCAGGCCTCTGACTTTGGCGGGCTTACCAAGTCGATAAAATCGCGAATACGTACGCGCAAAGTGCAGTTGCGGATCGACATAAAACAGTTCGCTGGTCGTAATCAGCCTGCGGCTACCCAGTTTCGGATGCTCTAGAACCATTCCCTCCAGGCAAGGCAAGGCGCGGGTCGTTCGAACCCAATCGTTAAGAAGCGGGCTGTTATCCAGAAGATTAAGGTCAGGTTGTTTCCCCTCACGTAAAAGCTTGAGATCGTTGACCAATTTGTCGAGCGTACTGATCGTTTCAGTTAAATAATTCAGATTGTTCATAGGTAAGATTCCTCATTATCGGGCGCGAAAACGCCGATTTGCATCATTCAGGTTCGTGCAGGTGAATTAGGCTCGGGAAACTCGGGTTTCTGGGCTTATTCTCTCAGTGAGATCGAAGCTGATCTCGCCGGAAAAATACAGGGTCGCAATGGTCGACATCGGATCGGCGGTTCCGCGTACCAATTGGATACAATATTTGAGCGGAAGTGAGCCGTCCTCATCGAGGGCAGTCAGTAAGCGTAGGCGATCAGCAAGTGAAACCGTCGATCTGAGCGCATAGGGCAACAGATCGACCGCATTCGCAATGACTTCAGCTTTATCGTCGTGCTTGTAACTGACGCAGTCGTAGTGCCAGCCATCAGTCTCGGCGGCTTTGATTACCCAATCTGGCAGTGATGTCGCGTCCACGAGATAATCACCGTCATTTCGTTGAATTGCGAAATCAGGAACATGATAACCGTCGCCAAATCGCAGCAATACAGGCAAACAGGCCCAGGCATGCACATTGGGATCTAGGTCAAATAGGCATGCCAGATTGCGTGCTTGTTGCGAACGGAAAAGGGGTTCGCCATGGCACTTCAGAACCTGCGACGGTGGGAATTTATAAGCAGACGCGTTTAGTCGGACGTCTGCGAGAATACGGTCGGTAATGGATTGGAACATTGAAAAGAGTTCCTCTGATCGCGACGGCTAAATGTCAGCCGTCAATGAACAACTGGTTCGGCAATCAGATGAAACGTATTCGAAGCACGCAGCTAACATCGCGCTCTGCAGAGCGCGATGTTAGCTTCGGGGAGGGGTTGAGCGCGTGTTTCATACGAAGAACATAACAGGAACAAACTGCGAGAGTCAAGCCTTCACGTTTGGATTAAAATGGCCCACATGCCACGTATCCGTTATCGGATTGCATAAGCCAGGAAGTTTGAACCATTCGTGGATTTGCAAGAAATCGCTAACATTCGCCGTCGCGATGGGAATTCCATACCGTATGGAAGCTGCTGCGATCTGAAGGTCTTGTCCCAGCTTGGGTTTCTTTGAGTTGGGGTCAGGGATCCACAGCGATTTCAAGGCAGGGACAGAAAGCATTCGACCAATTATCCGGGCAGTCTTAGCATCGTGATCCAAACACATAAGGTCACTAGCGAGCAGTTGCTCAAGCCATTCCTCAAGTGCATTTGCGCGAGAGGAGCCGCAAGACCGCAGATTTTCAATGCCTTTCTGGATTTCGATGACCGTTGAAATCGAAATGGCGAAATAAATATCCGGAAATGTCTTTACCCATGTGATAAGTTCGGTTGGCGGATTCTTGTAAGCAAATTGACTTAGGATACATGTATCTAGAAGCAGTCGCTCATGCGTGTTCATACTGCACTCGCAAGCTTGATTAGCTGGATATTTTCGTCGAAGCAATTGACAAGAATTTGGTAAAATAAGGATTAGTAAACCGAACGGTGGCTCGTACAGCTGCCGTTATCAAACATTGGATAGCGTCTAGATGAAGACTGGAAAGATTTGGACGATTGATGAGTTTATTTCAGATACGAGCAATGTTTTGTCTTCTGCGGCTGTAAATGGGCCGCAGTTTTTAGTGGCGAATGGTAAAACTTATAGAATAGAAGCCGTCGAAGACGCTGAAGCTGATAAGGTCAGAGATATACTGAGCGACGGTGGTCCTTTGGAGGACGGCGACAGACTGGATTGAGCGGGTTTTCGATTGCCTTGGCTCTCCGTGTTTTTACGTTGCCCGAAGATGGGGCTTGAGTTCTTAACTTTGCTCTGACAAGAGGCTGTTAAATGGATCAAATTTCTATTTGACGGTCTCATCAAGCGGGTGATTTTTTTCTTGCACTAACCATCAGAGTCCATCCGCAGTCATTTTTCTCAAGATAATCGCGCAGGGAATGTCCTACCAAAGGCCGAATTGCTGCGTTTAGTTTTTTGGACGTTAGTACACGGCGGAAACCTTTATGTGCAATCGGCGTAACGGATCGCAGCTCGCAAATTGAATACCGCGCTTCGACGAGTTTGGTAAGTTCTTGGCGGTCGACCCATCGTCTGATCTGTCCCTCTCCCGGTGGTGGGAGGCTGCAATATTCTTCCAATACCAGACGGTTTTGAGTTGCCAGGAACAATGAGCCATCTGTTTTTAAAAGCTCCGATATTCTGCTCAGGAATAATTGTTGATCTGCGACGTGGGAGAGGACCTCCAAGGTTACGATGACGTCAAAGGAATTCATTTCAAAGGGGAGTTCGAAAAAATCTCCCGCCGTAAATTTCACATGTGGCCATTTTTGTTGTGATCTCTGAAGAACGGTTTCGGCAAGATCCGTCCCATGAACATTTCCAAATTGCGAAAGTTCGTTGCAGAGCCAACCTGTACCGCACCCGACCTCCAATATATTCAGGTCCTTGCGGTTGAGCGATTTAAGCCAACTCAACACAACTTCGGCTTGGCGATTTGAAATTTCCGTGAGCTCGTGTTCGCGAGTACGCGCGTTCCAGTCATCCCAAAATCGTTGCTGTCTTGCTATGCTTGTCATGCTGTCAGTTTGAGGTGTGATCTGTAAAAGGAACAGTGCTCAGAAGCGTTAGGTTCTTACTGCTTTCGACTATGTAAATAGATACCAACACATTCCAGCGAACGAACTGAGCAACAGCAAAGGGATCATTTTCATCCGGAATACGAATGCTGATATGAGACTTGCAACGGTCAGCAGGAGGGCTGGTACATTTAGCGTCTGCCAAACCGGAACCCATGCACCGATCCAACCGTAATGGTGTTCCACGACCTCCTGAAACAGCACATGGATGGCGAACCAGATAGCAAGGTTCATTATTACGCCGACGACGGATGCGGTTATGGCTGTGAGCGCCGCCGAAATTGCCTTGTTCCCGCGTAATGTTTCGATGAATGGTGCACCGAGGAATATCCAGAGAAAGCAGGGCAGAAACGTCACCCATGTGGTCAGAACAGCCGCCAATGTTGCCGCCATGTATGGATTCAGGTCGCCTGGAGAACGATAAGCGCCGAGAAATCCGACGAACTGAACGACCTGGATCAACGGTCCAGGCGTCGTTTCCGCCATGCCGAGACCATCGAGCATCTGGCCTGCTGTGACCCAGCCAAAACGTTGGACGGCTTCCTGAGCAACGTAAGAGAGAACAGCATAGGCTCCTCCGAACGTGACCATCGCCATTTTGCTGAAGAAAATTGCGATCTGGGAAAAGACGTTTTGCGGGCCCAGACCGATGTATAAGGCGAGCACCGGGCCGACCCACAAAGACAAAAACACCAGAGAAATGCTGATCGACCATCGCAAATTGGGTGCCGCGTGGTCCGGAGTGTTTTCTCCAATGACCGAATCCTTGTCTGCAAGCGCGTTGACCGCACGCTTATGACCACCGCCCGTTTGAAAGCTCCTCGATCCAAAATGTGCCGCGATCAAGCCGATTGTTCCCGCCATAGCTACGATCAACGGGAAAGGAAAACTGAACAGAAATATCGCCAGAAACGCAGAGACCGCGATGGCAATCAGCGCATTATTTCTGAGGGCTCTTTGACCTATACGCAGGACAGCCTGGATCACGACTGTCAGCACGGCTGCTTTCAATCCAAAAAGGAAACCTGCAATCGCTGTGATATGGCCGAACGCCACATAGGTCAGGCTCAAAATCAGGATGGACAGGAATCCTGGCAGGACAAAGAGAATTCCAGCGACCAGACCACCTCTGGTTTTATGAAGAAGCCAGCCAATATAGATGGCAAGCTGATGCGCTTCGGGCCCAGGTAAAAGCATGCAGTAATTGAGCGCGTGCAGAAATCGGTCTTCGCCGATCCACCGCTTTTCCTCGACGATAACCCGATGCATTACGGCAATTTGGCCTGCAGGTCCGCCGAAGCTCAGTGCCGCTACTCGCGCCCATACACCCAATGCCTCGCCGAACGGAATTCCATGGTCAGGAGTAGATGGTGGCGTTTGGATACGGGATTGGTTCACAGACACGTTCATTATTGACCTCCCGGCTTGCCAGAGGGCCAATTATGGGTTTCGTCAACAGCATCACGCGCCCATCGATAAAATGCGTCATAGAGCAACAATCCTGCGTTCAATTGCTCCAGATCATCCTTGAACATGCGAGACAGACCAAGAGAGGCCGCAAGAAGACCTGAACACTGGGGGGCCAGATCAAGCCGCGCTGTGTCTGCACCTCGTACAATTGTCGCCAGTCTGTCCAATGAAGGTGTTTTCAGCCCGAATTCTTCGATCATAACGTCGAAAGTGCACAAATCCCCGCGATGGCTCCAGAAAACCCCTTCGATATCAAAAGGGGTCGCGTCAAACTTGTCTGCTACCTCAAGGACTTCCTGCGCACCAACAAACAGGAATACCGCGTCGGGATCGATGAAGCGCTTTATCAGCCATGGACAGGCAATACGGTCAATCTTTGGGCGTGCGCGTGTTACCCATACGGTTCTGTTCTGATGATCGCGGTTTGGCAACCGTTCAAGGTTGACCACAAAAGCATTTGACGCGATCCAGGCCTCATAGCCGCCTTCGAGCGTCTCTGCTTCGATTGCTTTGTGCCTGAGCCAGGAAGCAGCTCCCTGACAGAGCTTTTGGCCTTTCTGACAATATATGATGACCTGTTTGTCCTGAAACTCATCAGCCCAGTTTTCGACCGCAAGAGCGTCTCGATTGACTGCGCCTGGAATGACACGTGGGTCTCGCCTCAGATCGTCGTCGTTGCGAACGTCGACTATCCTCGGTGCGTCAGGCATCCCGATCAGACGGATTAATTGCGATGTGGTAATTTCTGTATTTGACGGCATAAACGTCCACTCCCTCAAAAGGGTCAGAGGACGCGATATTTGGGCTGCCGCCTCACGGGGTAACCGCGATCAACCCCTTGGATGAAATTTTAGCACCATTGCGGATCCACTGGCAATAGTACTGCAGCGGCAAATGATTCATCAGATCAACGAGAGAATTTGCTAAATTTACCCGCCCGGATGTGTGTCGCTGGATGATGGTCCGTGCATAATGCCGAGCGGGTAAATAAGATCACCACGTTTTTGAAGAGTAATGGCTTACTTGCGCCCGATAAATCGGTCGAAGTAGCTCATGCATTATTTTCTGGGGTATCGTCTTCTTACGCTGAATCGTTGATCCGCCAAGTTCCTTGGAACGCTCAATTATGCCAGCCGGAACGACAGAAAGGATATCAATATGAGTAATCCATCGCATTTGTAGAAACGTATCGACGGGACGATCAAAGCGTTCTGTGGCGGCGAGAAGCTTGACCGCTGCTTTATTACTAATTAGCTGCGCCATCATTCGAAGCCCAACTACACGTGGTCGAATTAGCTTCACGTCATCGTCGTGAAACAGGACGTCGCCGTGTTCTCGATCTGCGCGTACAGGAAAGCGGATCATCGTTCCTGGTCGACAGTGAGTGATTGCTACTTTCAAAGCGTGGTTGAACTGGTCTGTGACACCAATATCGTCTTCAAATATAAGAGCAGCGTCCAGCCCACGATCAACGATAGCTTGCCAAGCCTTTCGATGTGAAAGAAAGCAAGCAATTTCGTTGTTGTTTAACTTGAACGGATAATGAGGTTTGTGAAGTCTCTCGCTATACGAATGGCGAAGCGTGGACGAACCGATCTCTCGTCCATCACATGCCGGAATTATCTCTGTTTTGAAAGAAAGCGCATCTATCAGCGCTTCGACCTGAGATTTTCGTTCGATTGCTCTCGATAAATGAATAATAAAGGCTTCAATGTTCTTCATGGGGGAAATCTTTATCTACGAATTCTCGCCCAGAATGAGATGTCATCTGGATGTACATCAGCGAGAAATTCAGTCAGCTTTGCCTCGTAATTCGTTTCCCATGGAAAGACTGGCGTCTTGGAAACGGAACTACGTGATTAAAAATTGCTCAAGGCAGGACGCTGGGGGGTCTGTCGATGTCAGCCAGGAGTTCAAACTCCGAAAAATCAACGTACTGTCCAGGAAAATGGCAAGAGCGGCCTATGGAGTATTCGCCCAGCGGGTATCGTTGCTGTTCGTGATCGCCATCATGATGGTGCACTTTAACAGTAGGTGCCGGGTTGAGGGTTCTTTCTGAAATTAACTGCTCGACGCTATAGATTTCGGTCGCGGCGCGGTGTTCGATATCCATACTATGGTTTTGTGCAATGACCTGTGGCGCATGAAAAAAGATTGAGAGCAGTGTCGCCCATAGAAACAGGTAGTGTGAGAACCGGGCCATTTTTAGCTCGCGATCTCACGAACTGCGACGAGAACAAGTATTAAGCCAACCAGAATCTCAATGGCGCGCGATAATCTTTCCAGTAGATGGGATTTGTTCTCCACGAGATGGGCGACGCCGTGCCTGAATAGCACCGTTATCAAGGCGAGCAGTGATAGTACGATGCAAATTCCGATCATCATCGCGAAAGCAAAGGCTATTCCCGCCTCGGGGACGCCACGCGTGATCGAATAGGTCATTATGAAAAGCGTCAGGGGACAGGGGATCAGGCCTGCGAAAAACCCAAATGCCAATCCTTCACCCTGATCGTGCTTATGGGGGCGTCCTCTCAACGCGCGGAATATCATCCACGCGCCAATAAGACCCATCAGGCTTCGGCTTACTCCTTCCAGAAGTGGTGCGCGTCCTACGCTCCCCAGCGTGACCGAAATGAGCGGCAATGACAAAAGCGCAATTACGACGGAAAGTCCCACATGCGTAACCGACAATGCGGCAGAAACTGCCAGCGCCCTCAAGGCACTCAACGGAGACGCGGTCAGATAAGTGGCCAGAAGAGTTTTGCTGTGACCAGGCGTCAGCGCATGGGCCGCGCCAAACAAGATGCCCATGGGCAGATAAACTATGAACGATGCCCAGTCGCGCGCATCGGCAAACGTCTGGATGTGTCTGGCGAACGCGAAATAAATCTCGCGCTGAAAACTGACCAGATCCTGGAACAGGCCCATCATATCAGCTTCAAGGTCGCCACGCTCAGAGCGACATAACGACCAACCTTTCCTATAGCCACAAGAATAATGAAAGAAGGCAACGGTTCACGCATTACGCCTGCAACTACAGTCAGAGGATCGCCAACAACCGGGAGCCAACTGAAGAGCAATGACCATTTCCCGTATCGACCGTACCAGCCTTGTGCCCGAGCCAGCGAGTTCTCACTCGCTGGAAACCAGGAACGATCCTTGTAATGCTCAATACCTCGACCAAGCATCCAGTTAATCAGTGCGCCAAGTATATTTCCAAGGCTCGCGACCGCCACCAACAGAATCGGCGAAAGCTTTTCGCTGGCAAGCAAGCCCACCAGAACTGCTTCAGACTGCATCGGCAGAATAGTTGCGGCAACAAGCGCACTGAAGAACAGCCCGGCATAGGATAGCAGCTCTGTCATCCGACTGCGTCATCTCTCATTGGGGAGCTTGGCCACTGAGGATGATGGCTGTCAATCACATAAGTATGTGAGTGCTTGTGACCCTGACCCACTGGTGTTGCATCGGTGAGATGAGGATGATCATCATCAAGCCCGGTGTGGGTGTGCTCGACCTCGTCAGGATCGGAGGCTGGCCAGACAATGGTCGCGATTGCCAGCGCGACAGCGGCGACGCTTGCAAGGATGGCAAATGTAACTGGCATACCAGCTTTCGCACCAAACCAACCGGCAACAGGATAGGTGATAAGCCAGCAAGCATGTGAAAGAGCAAACTGCGCTGCAAATATGGCTGGACGATCCTCAGGGTGGGCAGATCGGCGCAACAATCGCCCGGATGGCGTCTGGGTCAGGGAATAGCCTAGCCCAAGGATAAACCAGAGTGGTAACAGGTACCAATAATTGGAAACGAAGGTTCCAACGAACAGTCCTGCTATGAGAATTGTTGCCCCTGCAAACATAGCACGACGATCAGCAACATCTTCGAGCAGTCGAGGAAGAACGAGCGCCGCGATCATCGAACCGCCTCCGAAGGCGGCGAGTGCAACTGCCATGGATCTTTGATCGAGACCAAAGATGCCCTGGACAAGAACAACTGTATTGACGATCACCATAGCACTCGCTGCGGCAACCGCCAGATTAAGCGCGAGAAGACCTCTCAGGCGTGGAGTGGCGAGATAAATTCGCATCCCCCGCGTGGTGCGGTCATAGATACCGCGTTTTTCTGTTGGTTTGGGACTTGGAAGAACAACGGAAACAACCAGGGCGGCTGACGCCAGAAATCCGACGACAGTCCCCGCAAACAGGCTGTGAAAACTGATGACGGTCAATAGAGCGGCGGCCAGCATTGGACTAACGACGCTTTCCAGATCGTAGGCTAGTCGCGACAATGACAAGGCACGTGTATATTCTTTTTCGTCGGGCAAAACGTCCGGGATGGTTGCCTGAAACGTTGGTGTAAAACCTGCGGACGCTGATTGAAGCACGAAGATCAGGACGTATATCTGCCAGATTTCAGTGACGAATGGCAATAACAGTGCGACCGCTCCTCGAACAAGATCGAGACAAACGAGCATTGTCCTTCGTGGCAAACGGTCAGCAAATGCGGCCGCGATTGGAGCGACGCCGACATAGGCGATCATTTTGATAGCCAATGCAGTACCTAGTACTGCGCCTGCTTCATTGCCCGCCAGATCAAATGCGAGAAGGCCTAATGCAACAGTTGCAAGCCCAGTGCCAATAAGGGCTATGACCTGGGCGAGAAACAAATGTCGATATGTACGGTTTCCCAGAATTTTCAGCATGTTTCGGATCTTCCGAGTTAGACAGGCGGAGTACCTGAGGCTTGTTGAGCAAGCCCGACCCAGCCGTGATAGCCGACATACAGGCCGACAGCTATGATCAGGAGACTGGAGAAGTAGGGAGCCTTGCGAGCAACCGTCGAGAACCAGCTCCAGCGTTTGGTCGCTTGCCGAACGCTAAGAGCGGCAAGCGCACCTACAGTTACTAGCGTGATCGCAAGCCCGATGGAGAAGCAGAGCACGAGAGTGAAACCGAGAGTGAGCTCTTTCAGCTGAAGGCAAAGAAGAAGCACCGTGATTGCAGCGGGACACGGGATCAGGCCACCAGTGAGGCCAAACAGAACGATCTGCCACGTCGTCACGTTACGATCAGCAAATTTTCGCCTGATATCGTTCGCATGGTCCAATTCGTGGGCGTCCTGATATTCACCCGTGGTAACTTCGAGACCGCGCAATTCCTCATGTATATGGTCGTGGCTGTGATCGTGCCCTTCGACAAACGACAAATCATAAGCATGGCTATGATGATCGTGGGTTAGTTCAAGGCGCACCATGAATTCATGCGGCTCGGGAATTTCATCCAGCGATTCGATGTAATCGCCCTTGTCGAGGAAATAGAATGTCTGACGGGTGCCGTCTGGACGTTCTGTTTCCAGCGTAACTTCATCTGATGCCCATTGATGGCCGTGCATCGATTGCAAGCGCCAACGAGGAGGCACACCGACTTCAAATATTTCTACGATAATGCGCCCATGCCCCGTGTCGATTTCTCGCTTTTCGGCATGGCTATGATCATGATGACCGTGATCATGGCCCGAAGCGAGTTTCGCTCTCTTTTGATCAATCCAGGTTCGCCAGAACATCCAGAGCGCGATAAAAATGATGATCGCCGCCGAGGCGAGCTGGAAATAGGGTTCGAACGTTTCTGCATCGACACCTTGCCAGAGATACATTCCACCAAGCGCGATACCCCACACGACTGCCGTATGCGAAGCAGTCGCAGCCAGCCCCAGAAGAATTGCCTGTGTTACGGTGCCGCGTACTGCAACGATGAAGGCGGCCATCATCGTCTTGGAATGGCCAGGCTCAAGACCGTGCAATGCGCCCAGGAGGATTGCGCTGGGAATGAAGAGCCATGCATGGCCGGAGCCTTGCTGTAAAAGTTCTGCAAACGAGGGCATTGGATTGGCTCACAAGTAGCGTGTGATTTCTTTGAAATCGTCGATGGATTTTCGTTGGTCTTTTTCGAGCGGCCCGACGACGTCTTCCAGACAATGGTCCAAATGATCCTGAATGAGTGTTCGCTTGGCCTGACTGATCGCTTTCTCGACAGCGTGCAATTGCTGAGCGAGATCGAGACAGGGACGTCCTGCTTCAATCATCTCGATAACGCTTTTCAGATGACCGCTGGCGCGTTTCAGTCGCTTTACGATCTCAGGATGGGTTTCGTGACTGTGTAAATGTTCGCTCATGCCTTTATCCTATCCCCCTGGAGGGGATATATCAAGAAACTAAATTCGCTATCAGGACAATTGAATAATGGACCGTTAACGAATTGGTGACTATGAAATGGGCATGTTAACCGGATTAACGAGAAACCTTTGCTGCCTTATAGCTGCTTTTGCAGTTGCGATAGCGCTTGTCTTCTCGACGGTGAGCATGGGTTCATCTGTAGATTCGACACCTATCGTTGACTTGTCAGCACAAGCCCATCACCATTTAGACATGCGTTCAGACGTTTCCTCGTCCGAGCACTCGCATGAGGACGCTTCTTCATCCGAGGGCTTCGTCGGTCACAGTCACGGACATAGTCCGGATCACTCTCATGAAGTGCCTGCATTTCTTGAGCGGCCCATGATTGGCTTTATAGATGGCGGCCAGCGATGGATGGTCTCATTGACTGATCGCGGCGTCATAGACAATCGCCCAATTTTGGAACGTCCGCCCAGATCCATTTAAATCGCTCGAAGGACCGCGAAGGCGGCATTTTCACGATAATTGGACTCTGGAGTTCACAATGTACCATTCGGAAATCCGAAATGGACCCTTTGCCATGCTGTGGCAAAGACCATGGCTTTTGCCATTTTTAACAACACTGTTGCTTTGCGCAGGCGTAGGCAGTTCTTTCGCACACGCTGTCGCGGAAGGCGATAAGGGCTATATTCAGGAAATAAGCGGCGTCAACATCCTGCCGTTTATCTATCTCGGTGCAAAACACATGGTAACGGGATACGATCATATCCTGTTTCTGTTTGGCGTTATTTTCTTTCTGTACCGTCTAAAGCATATCGGTATTTACGTAAGCCTTTTTGCGATTGGTCACTCGACGACCATGTTGCTCGGTGTGTACTTCAATATCGGGATTAACAGTTACATTATCGACGCCATCATCGGCCTATCCGTGGTGTATAAGGCGCTCGATAATATGGGCGCATTTCAGCGTTGGCTCGGCTTTCAGCCGAATACCAAGGTTGCAACACTGATCTTCGGCTTCTTCCACGGCTTCGGTCTCTCAACCAAGATTATCGAGTACAATATCTCTCCTGATGGCCTCGTTCCGAATTTGCTCGCCTTCAATGTCGGGGTGGAAATCGGACAATTGCTGGCTCTCAGCATGATCCTCATCGTGATGGGATATTGGCGCGGGACGCGCAGCTTCTGGAAATACGCCTATACCGCAAATGTAATGATGATGTGCGCCGGGTTTGTGCTGATCGGATATCAGCTGACCGGACTATTCGTAGCTGCCTGAGGAGTTTTCAATGTATAATACTGATCTTCCAAACAGGGTTGATCTGCCAACCTCGGCCCAATTGAAGCGCTCCACATTCCTGGCGGGACTGAGCGCAATTGCTATTCTTGTTACAGTCGTTCTGCCTTCCGAATATGCCATTGATCCACTCGGAGTCGGTCGGGTACTCGGTCTGACGGAAATGGGTGAAATCAAGACCCAGCTGGCAAAGGAAGCTGCAGACGACGCAGCTGCACAGTCTGGTGTGAAAGGCCAAGCGTCGGCGAATGGTGAAATGAAAGCCATATCCCAGCGTCTGGATCGTATCGAAATGATGATCGTTTCGATGGGAGGAACACCCGCCGCAGAAGCCCCCAATGATCCCGTCCAGTTGGAACCGGCACCGCAAACAACTGCTGATCCGGCACCGTCTGTCGAGAGGTTCGGCAATGTTGACACAACCGAGACCACGGCGGCAGTAACTGCCGCACCTTCTGGCCGAACCGATGAAGTGTCATTCACACTCTCGCCTGGAAAAGGGATTGAAGTCAAACTGGTCATGAAGGAGGGAGCAAAAGTAGATTTCGCCTGGACGGCGAATGGCGCTGTTGTAAATTTCGATGCTCACGGGGATGGCAGTGGAAACAAGATTTCCTACGAGAAAGGAAGAGGCGTCGGCGACGACTCGGGCGTTCTCGAAGCAGCATTCACAGGCAATCACGGCTGGTTCTGGCGCAACCGAACCGACAACGATGTGACCATTACGTTGAGAACCAGTGGCCAGTATTCAGACATCAAGCAAGTAATGTAAGGTACTTAATCAGACGCCGTAGCCTACGGCGTCTGATTACATTTTAAACCTCAGTTGGCATAGCCAGATGTCAAAACTTCGGTCTGTGGAGCGAAACGTTCGGATCCCCACGCTCCCTGCGCCAGGATGCGCGGAAAGGGGGTGTCTGGAGGAACGAAGGACGGACTTACGTTCAGCATTGATAACGTACGCCTGAAGATATCGCCTGTGACCGGCACGGCATTCCAGCCAGATGTTCGAAAGCCAAATGTTTCTGGCAACGGTTTAGGTTCGTCCAGTATCGTCAGGAACAGATATCTTGGCTTCGTCATTGGAACGACACCCATAAATGCCGTTAATACGCGGTCACTCGAATATCGACCTTCAACAACCTTTTCAGAAGTCCCGGTTTTACCGCCAATATAGTAACCTTCAACGTCCGCTTTTTTGGCAGATCCAATTTCTGCATTCAGTCGTAACAGGAATCTTATAGCTTCTCCCGTTTCATCAGAAACAACATTCTGTTGAATTACACGATCATCGACAGTCGCCCCTTTCAAAAAAGTCGGTTTGATCAGACTTCCACCATTTATTAATGATGCTATCCCCATGCTGGCTTGCAGAGGCGTCACCGCGATGCCATGCCCGAAAGACGCGGTAGCTGTAGTTAATTCTGCCCACCTTGCAGGCAGGATTGGTCTGGCACTTTCCGGAAGTTCGGTCGTCAGCCTGTCGAATTGCCCCAGTTTACGCAAAAACTGTTGGTGTCGATCAGGTCCGATTGTCATCGCCATTCTGCCCATAGCGATATTTGACGAGTGGATGAAGGCTTCCGGAATATTCAGCGGCCTGTTTTGGCCCCTGTAATCCCTGATGGACATTCTTCCAAAACGCAGGGGTTGGCTGGCATCAAGTACAGAATTAATATTAAACATACCACTATCCAAGGCCATCGCGGTCGTCATCGCTTTGAACGTCGACCCCATTTCGTAAGTGCCAACGTTAATTCTGTTGATGCGATCCGGTTTTAAAGCATCAGCTGGCGAATTCGGATCGAAATCAGGAAGCGACGTTAATGCCAATATTTCGCCATTTGTCACATCAAGAACCAATCCAGCAGCGGCCATAGCTTGAAACTTGGTCATTGCGGTGTTTAGTTCCAGCGTTAATGCGTGTTGAATCCGGATGTCCAAAGACAGACGAATAGGTGAAAGCGCTGCATTGCTGGGGGCTATTCCAGCTGCTCTCAGATCACCCAATCCCTGGTTATCGATCCACCTCTCGATGCCCGCGATCCCGACATTGTCGATGTTCACCGCACCCAACACGTGTGCCGCCAGAAGACCATTCGGGTATAGGCGCTTTGTTTCATCCCTGTATCCGATTGCAGGAATACCTTGAGCCCACAGGCGTTCTTTTTCTGCTACTGTGGCTGTTCTCTTAATCCATGCAAAACCACTGTCGGAACTTAAACGTCTGTGCAGATCCTCACTGTCCAATTCCGGGAAGACCGCTGTTAGCTTTTCGACAGCTTCGTCAACATCAACGATGCGTCGAGGTTCTGCGAAGATTGATACGCTAGGAATATCCATCGCGAGTATTTGCCCATTTCGATCCACAATATTTGGACGTGCGACAGAAGGAGGAACCTGGGCATAGGTTACAATTGGCAGTTCTAGTGTGCCGTAATAAAAAAGACGAGCGCCGATCACTCCGTAAATTGCTACAAATATAGCAATGATCACGAGCATTCTCGACTTGTGAGAAAACGATCTTCCTCGGGTTACAATTCGAAGGGCCGTCATGGTCGACGTCCCTCAGTGGATGCATTGCTTCTGACGTCGTCACTCCAGCGATTGAACAGACGATTGAATGCGAGAATTTCACTGCGCTTTGGCCAGTTGATTTTAAACCGCGAATATGGGTTTTCGCCCGCCTTCAAATCTCCGGAGCGGATGATCGTCGTTGCTTTTGGCGTAATTGGCAATGTTTCGGAAAGACCGTTCCATGCGGGGTTGACGGGAAATCCCACAGCTCCAAGTGCAGGGTCCCATGTGGCATCAACCAAGGTCCATTTCCCGTTGATTTTGACGTCGACGCTGTCATGAATTCCTCGTGTCTCGCTTAGCGGCTGTAATACTGTTTCAGGGATTGGAAGATCGGCCCAATCGAACGGCACCTGAACTGGTCTCGCCTCCAACTTCCAGGCTCGCAATAGTCTGATGAGGGCTTTCGACTTATGCCGACAATCACCACGTCCAAGGTCAAAAAGCGCATCAGGATTGCCATTCCACGCAGTTAACTTGTACGGAACGTTGCGGACCAGTTCAAAAGCAACGATCCTTTTGTGGGTTTCGCTCAGATCTGAGCCCGCGATTTGCGCAATCCAGTCAATTGTTACGGTTCTTCCATTTTCACGCCGAATTTGAATCTCAGCAGAGAGTTCTGATACTCTTTGTGAAAGTGTAGCCGCTGCTGACGTCGATGTTCCCGCTGACCCGTAATAAAAAAGGGTTCCAAACCCGACAAGAAAGGTACGTCGTTTCATCCTAATTGCCTCCTGTGGTTGGAAGGCTTCGTTGTCTTACTTGCTCCAGTACTTCTCTGCCGGGAAAAGCATCTGGGATCAGGCCGTTTCTTTTCTGGAACTGCAGGACTGAAATACGGGTTAGAGGCCCAACCCGGCCATCTTGATCGCCAACGCGATATCCCAGGCGGCCGAGTCTGGTTTGAAGCTCTCTTGTTTCACTTCTTGAAATTGGGATGGCATCCACTGGCCAGGTTCGGCGAAGTTCGGCAGACCCTCGTATTCGATCACCCAGATACGCTACTGCCAGTGCGTAACTATCCGAGTTGTTATAACGCTTGATAACGTCGAAGTTTTTTAAAACAAGGAAGGCGGGGCCGTTTAATCCTGCAGGCAGGAAAAGTCTGGCTGTTCTTGTGTTAGAATGAAATGGCTGACCATCCGCCCTGCGGATACCAAGCTTCTCCCATTCGATGAGAGCAGCTTGATTTAACTTCAGGGCCTTGGCCACGTCGAGGCGGGAGGGCAAGCGCACCTCCCAGCCCCAGGGCTGACCCTTTTGCCATCCACTTCGCTGGAGATAATTTGCGGTCGATGCAAAAGCATCTTCGTACGAAGTCCATATATCCTTGCGGCCGTCTCCGTCGTAATCGACAGCATAGGCTTTAAAACTGGTAGGCATGAACTGGGTTTGTCCCATCGCGCCCGCCCAGGATCCCTGCATTTCCCTCGATCTGATATGGCCGTTTTGGGTAATTAGAAGAGCCGCAATCAATTCTTTCCGAAAGAATTTTTCGCGGTATCCCTCATGAATGAGAGATGCGATTGAGTGGATGACGTTTCTTCCACCGACAAAACTTCCGTAGTTGGTCTCGTTACCCCAGATGGAGAGTATGATTTCAGGTGGTACGCCATACCGCCTTTGAATATCGCTAAGAGTGGTTTTGAATTGGCGCAGTTTTAACTGCCCTGTCTCGATACGATTTTCGGTCACGCGCTTGGAAATATAGTCGCCAATCGGTGAGACGAATTCAGGTTGGGTATTTCGTAGCCGTCGAATGGTCGGATCAAGTTTGAATTCGCGAAATGCTTCTTCAAACACCTTTTGAGATACGCCATTCTTTGCAGATTCTTGGAAAAGCGTATCTAGGAAAGGCCCAGAGCCACCTGACATGGCCAGGGCCGTCTGAGCAGACGAACCGATGCTCATCGCCATCAAGGCCGACACCAGAACATGTCGCGTTATTTGTTTTGTCGCTTTGATCATCAGAGCACTCCTTCGAGCAAAGGCGCTTCGCGCATGGTGAGGTGAGCGGATGTCCACCCACCTTCAATTGCACAAGGTGTCTTTTGAAGTGCGACGACTACCCCGTTCATTCCGCCAAGCTGTAAACTGCTGGTTTGAACGAGTTCAAAGGTTTCTGTTGCGCGTTTTATGTCGTCTGAGAACCGTTCCTGATGATTGAAGATCAGAAGACCGCCCGGTCTTAGCAAATATGCCGAAGCACGAATGAAACGCACGGGGTTCGTTTCGAAGTAGGCTGCTGCCTGCGAGAATATGATATCAACAGTACCAGCAGGAACTTCTCTCTGGGTAAGAGCGCCGATAGAGGCAGCAGTAAAAAATGGGTGTTCTCGGACGCCTTTTGGCAAGTTGTCGTGCCATTGGGTAAGATTGGTAAAGTCAAGGAAGAGCCGTTTGCCGAGCTCGTGCTCCAGTGTTTTCGCAATGCCTGCGATACTCTGATTAGAAGAACTATTTGTACCGGCGTCTGCAAAGCCTGCCCAACCGCCGCCGATCTCAAGGAATCTGCACTCTGATTGTTCGGATAAACGACTCGATATTTCGGCAGGAATATCAATGTTCAGCAGCTTAGCCAGCTTGAATGAGCCACCGCTGGACGTCCAGGATCCATCGTAAAGAAGAGATGTGAGTGAATCCGTGATTGAACCGGTCTCTCTGTACATCATCGCGAGATACGGGATCAGTGCCCGACGCGAGGGGACAGGCACGTTGGGACGTAATCGCTTTGCCTGCAAATCCCGATTAATCCCCTTTTTCAGGGATTTCCAGCAAGCGGGTTTAGTTATGTAGGTATCATGGCGGAACGTGTGCTCAATCGCACTCCGCGCGTCTGCAGCTTCTTTAAACATTTTCAGGAGTCCACATGAGTGTCCGTGTCGTCTCTTCGTTCAGAAGAAACGGCTCATGCACCAAGGAAAGCGCAATTTGGCGTGTACTTGGTGCCCGGTCTCAGATGGCTCGTGGAGGGCGGTCGAATCCGAAAGAATGAGCTTTTACGAACTCGAACTGGTCCAGAATGAAGAGGGCTTCGTTCGAATTAGGCACGCAAACCATGCATTCAGCGACAATTTCGTTATGATGGTCGTGATGAACCTGTTGAGCGGAGTGCGATCCGTTTGCGGCGTCATTCCCGTCCTTGTCATGAACGTGTGTAGCCACAGTTTGTGGATGGTCTGGTGTTGCCGATGATGCTTGATGAACGGCCAACGTCGCAAGCAATACCACGACAGATATTGCAGCAACCAGAAAACGGCGCAGATTCATCGACAGGTTAATCATAACGACGGATTATCACGATCTAATGGTAAAATTTTGATTAATTTTTTATTGCCTCAACTTATAAATGGGAGCCGTAGAGTTGGCATTGAGCCAGCCCGACGAAACCAGTTCCATAATTGATCAAAGTGTTGTAGCGGCTACTTCTGTTCCTGAAGTTATCGGTGTGAATGCCTGAATTTTCTCCAGGAGAATGCAATTTTGTTCATTGCTCCGAACGCTAAAGTTCACGTTGGCAGCTTTGATATCCGATTTAATAGAATCATAGTTTTGAAGCAGCCTATCGAATTGTTCCTGCAGCCGATCCAAATCGAGTGACTCGATACGCTGGCAGAATGGAATCTGGCTGAATTCGGCCATCAGAAAATCGTTCTTGTCATTGTAGCCTATTGAGATAAGGGGCTTTCCCATTTTCAAAGCGCAAACAATGTTATGGTAACGCGACGCGACAACCATGTCGGTTTTGTCAATCTGCTGCATCAGTTCATGCAGATCAGTTGTCTCTTCGTAAAAGACCGCGCCTTTAGCGGTGTCATCCTTACTCATCGAACCACGGACTTTCTGGGTCATTTCTGAGACGGCTACCTGATCGCCGATATCACCAGTCAGAAGACGCACTCGAAATCCCCGATTAATCAAATAAATGATGAACTGGGACAGCTTTTCTTGATAAGTTCTATAGATCAGCTCTGCGTCTGGATCGGCTTTTGACCAGCCTCGATAGTTCATCACGCCTACGCCTACCGTCTTATGCGCTTTGCTGTTGATCTGATGCATCGGTGGAGGCGGCAAGTTAAATGCGATGTCGGGAAAGACAAAATCGCCCTTTACCTCAACCCCGATTGATCCGAGAAAATTCTTTGTAAATTCATCACGATAGCTTCGATAGGAAGCCCATTTCAACGCTGATCTGGCAACCCATCGACCGAAAGGATGATGTAGTGGGCCAGCACCGATGCTTACGAATGCGATCTTAACGCGGAGCAACCGCGCGATGAGACACCATCGAAACACCACAAATGGCCAACCAAAAGCAGAATCCTGATAATCATCAAGGATTCCTGTCCCTGGGATTATGAGCCAGCGTACTTGCTTCAAGGTTCTGATCATAATGTAAATGCTCAGTACATTACGCGGAACGTCCCCGAGTAATTTGCTCAGTTTGCGAAGCAGAGGATTTCGCAGAACCAGCCGTCCGTGCCAACTCGCCGCTATATGATAGCGATCTGTAATGGTGCGCGGATTGGCGCATATTGAATGCAATTCTACATCGGGGATTCGGGACTGCAGAAGCTTGATCATTGCTTCCAGAGAACCGTCGTTGCCGGAGTTGCCAGACCCGAACTGGCCAAGGAGTGCGATTTTCATCGTTGCTCTCCCATAGCGTACCGCTCAACTAGCGAATTCCGTTCTGAATCCTGCTCGTGAGGCGTGTCGTCTGATAAGCTAGTATCGGTAGGAGCTTGTGCGGCGCGCGATAATGCGAACTGCACGATCAATACGGATGATCCATACATTAGATTGCCTTTGAAAGTGTCTTTTGAAAGGGTTCAAACTGACAGCAATCTAGGCGCGTGGTGGACGCTTAAGCTTAAAAATAGTGTTCGACAACGAGACGGTTGGTTCAGCGGCATTAACTGCATGGCTGACAGGTATAGACCTGAAGCTATTCAATCTCGCTTGAGAGGGAACCTCATGTGAGAGGTAGGGAGAATGCTCGCCGGAAGGAAACTTGATGCAATCTGAATGGCAGTGTTGTTCAGTTTTCTCGGTTTTGGATACTGTACTTTCAACAGTGGACGTAAAATCGACGTTCAATGAAGACGCATATGATGGCTGAATTAAAGCAATAGCTATTGCAAGCGCGGTGAAAATTGCGCCTTTCATAAAATAATTGAAGAATCGAAACTCCATTCCCTTGCACCGAGCGCCTGATATCTGAGGCGCTAGAATAGGATTGGCTGGCAACGACGTCGAGATCGGAGCGGTAGTAGGCGCATAACCCTTTAGGTGAAGTGAAAACGTAAACTAGTTCATCTGGATGTTGTTTAGACGGTGAATAGCATCAAATTACTTTGCCGAGCGATCATGTTTGATCGAGAAGCAATACGAATAGTTGTTTTCGAACGACGCAAAAATCCCGTAAGCAAGATAAATGCGTCGTTCATATTGCTGATTAGTGGCAGTGATAGCCGCCCGTTTTATGGTTCGTGTGGCAACCGTTGGCGTCTGTTCCGCCGCTATGTGCCAAGGCCGTTCCGGCCGAGAAAACAACCAAGATTATCCCAAGCATAAGTTTACTCATAAAATCCCCCTGCGCGACTAGTTTGCATTTTCCAAATTACAATAAGGGGATTGATCGTCAATGAGATTCTCTTGGTTAAGCAGTGGATCACTCAATATCATTTGAGCTACAACAATATCAAAACGAGGTAGTTCAGTGGTTCGGGTGAGGATAAATAGCTAGGATACCAGTACAAAGTCAGTGCAGTCCGGACTGTTTTCGGAAGTTATCACGGCTGCACTCAACACCCCGGTAGCATAGGCTCCAGTATCCAGTGCTATTCTGTTTGAATAAATTTCGGGCCTACGTGATGCAGTAATTGTGTGGCCGTGAACGATGATCTTTTCATGCGCATCCGTATAATTGAGGAAATCACCCCTTATCCAGCGTGAGATAACTTCATCTTGCTCGGCCAATGGGACACCTGGTTTAATGCCTGCGTGAACGAACGCGTAATTACCGTCTATGATAATAGACTCAGCTTTTCGCATCATTTCCAAATGCTGAGCAAAGCGTCTGCTAAATTCCTCGGCCAGATGCTGGATATTCGAGCAATCTGCCAGACCATAAGAATCCAATGTTTGGTAACCACCGTGTTTTATCCAGCTGTGCGCCGTTTCCTGACTGTCCTCACTGCAATCCAATACTCGTAAAAAGTATTCCTCATGATTACCCAATATCAGGCGGCTGTCTGGGCAGGCATCAAGTCTCTTGGAGACGAGATCCATTGCCTTCCTGCTATCAGGACCGCGATCAATGATGTCTCCTAAAAAGACAATGCGATACTCGGCCGCTCGCTGATCAGCATCAGTCTGAATTTGATCCAGCATCTTTTCCAGTAAATCTGCGCGCCCGTGAACGTCGCCGATAGCGTAAGTGAGCCTGCTCGATTTCATTGAGTTTCCCTGGCTCATCGACGCTGTGCCTTCGGCAGTTTTCGCCATTCCCATGGCACAATGAAATCGCCTTGCCAAAGGCCTGAAGAGGCTCGCATAGCAATGTCTTGCACGTGTTCGTATGCTCCCTTGGAATAAACTGGCCAATCCAATGCCAGACCGTTCTCCACCAACCATGCTGCGATGTCTTGGCCTTGGCTTGTTTGGCATGACGCAACGGTTCGACCGTACCGATCTCGATCCGCTGGGAAGCAAGTGACCGGCTGTGCATTCTGAATGAATGCATCCAGTTTTAGGGCCGCGTTCTGGCCGCAACGATATAACTTGCCTTCCATATTCTTACAGGTCTGCGTGCTTTCTGGGGCATCGATCCCGCTCAGTCGAATGCGTGCGCCCTGTATTTCGATTGTGTCACCGTCGATCACGGAGGCTCTTCCAGTGATATCAGCGGCATGAGCTGCTATAGCGCTTACACAGAGAAGCGCGGCCATTATCATTCGAACCATACGACTGCTACTTTCTAGTGCACAGTCGCTTAGATTTACTGATTGAGCCGTCCTGACAGAGAAACTTGCCATCGGCGGTACAACGCGCAACGCCGCCCTTCTTCCCAGAGCAGGGTGTGTTGCGTGCATCCGCGAAATTGGAAATCGACAGAGCCGCAATCAGGATCGCGACTAAAGCTAAATATTTTTGCATTTTGCCCCCATGTAAAAACAGGTCTCTGAACCCGGTCGGCGCTTAGATATTTAAACATTTTAGAACTGATGCCCTAAAACATTGCCAAGCGTAGCCCTTTAAGCGATCCAGAAACCAAATAATTGATGCGACGTTAAGAGCGCCTGCTTCTGCCGAAATCGGGGCAGAAGCAGGCGCGGAGTTTCTTCGGTTTTAAGCTGTCTTGAGTGTGAGAAGCCCATCTCGTTCCTCAAGTATATTGGCTTTTTTCAAATAGCCAATTCTCGCTTGGATCTGCTCCCTCAATTGACCACTTGTTGATTTGAACCCAAGCGCTCTGGAAATCGCATTGATCGCTTCATCTGGCGTTGCACCGAAGCTCGCCTCGACCAATTGTCGAAGTCCCTGATCGATCTCCATTGGAGGTAGCATATCGAGACGACGCAAACTGAGCGAGGCGACTTCACTTCGATCACGGAGCTTTATTTCTCCATTTGGCCATAGCAGGAATTGGCCTTCAATGTTGATGTGCTTGTTTCGGGCCGCCGCCAAGATTGCCACGGTTACGTGGCTGTTGATGCGCTGGCCTGCTCTTTGTAATCCCCACGCGCTTCTAAGCCGAGTGACGAGTTCATCCTGATGAAGGGGGCCTTCGACCTCCACAATTTCCTTAATGTGTTCAACCAGAATGCCAAGAGGCGTTTCATGAAGTTCAACATGGATCGCTGGCTTGATTGACGCTTCTTTATAAAGAGGAGTTGCGTTTTCGATCACATCCTTCGGCAGTATCCCGATTTCAGTCACGTCCTCACGATCAATAGTGATGATCTCCACATTGACTGCTTTGCGCTTCTTCTCTGTGTCACCTTCGAGTTCAAGGGTATTGGCCTTCGCGCGTTCTATCGCGGCAATCAGCTTTTCGAGTTCCGCATTTGGGCGTTGAAACCAATCGGTGCTCCATATGCGATGAATATTCCAGCCATGCGCTTCGAGAACAGCTTGTCGCAAACGATCACGGTCGCGAGCTGAGCGAGAGTCATGATATGCCGCACCGTCGCATTCAATACCGAGCAAATACCGCCCAGGAACGGCATCATCGGCGACCGCAAGATCAATAAAGAACCCCGCAATCCCCACTTGCGGATGCACCTGATAGCCACGCTCGGTCAATGCCGCAGCGACCTGTTCTTCAAAAACGCTGTCCATCTCGCGTTCAGTACGCTTTGAAAGCGAAAGCCGTCCGGTTCTTGCAAAATGAAGGAAGAGCTTGAATGCAGCTACGCCTTTGCCTCGGGCGCGCTCCAAATCGATGTCCTCATCGGTTATGGACGCGTAGACTTCACAGCGTTGCTTGGCGCGACTAATCAAAACATTCAAACGTCGTTCACCACCCTCTGCTCCAAGTGGGCCGAACCTCATCCCCATGTACCCTTGGGCATTGCGGGCGTAGGCCACTGAAATGAAGATGACATCACGTTCGTCACCCTGAACGTTTTCGAGGTTCTTGATGAAGAACGGTTCTGTTGGATGCGAATGAAAGAAGGCTTCGGTTTCAGGGTTAAGCCGACGCAGAATTTCAAGCTGGTCCTGTATTTCCCTACGTTGCTTGATCGAAAAAGCAGCAACACCCAATGACAGGTTAGGGTTCTCAAGAGCATGTTTGATGATAGCTTTGGCCACGGCCTTGGCTTCGGTTTTGTTTACGCCTTCTTCAAAGGTGCCGCCTGGAACTTGATGGAATCGGAGCCCCATTCCAGCTTCGTGCGTATACGGACTGGGAACGATAAACAGCTTGTTTTCGTAAAACTCGCTGTTTGAAACTGCAATGAGTGACTGGTGACGGCTACGATAATGCCATCTCAACATTTTCTCGGGCAGACCACGCGCAGAAAACAGGCCTAGAATGCTCTCGATATCGGAAACCTGTGCGCCTTCAAGTTCGTCGTCGTCCTCCGAGCCGCTTGAAGTCATCTTCGAGAAGAAGCGCGTTGGCGGCAACTGTCTTTCGTCGCCTACAACAACAACCTGCCGCGCTCTGGCAACAGCGCCAATGGCGTCAACAGGTTGGATCTGACTGGCTTCGTCCATTACAAGCAAATCGAAGGTGAGTTGTGCAGGTGGCAGAAACTGTGCAATGGACAGCGGGCTCATCATAAAGACCGGCTTCAGCGCTTGAATTGCTGGAGCCGCCCTCGTCATCAGCTGACGAATTGGCATATGACCACGGCGACGCGCCATTTCAGATCTGAGGACACCTACGGGGCCAACACCGCTCTTGCCCGGAATACGTTTATGGTGTGAACGAACGACTTCCAGTCGCGACAGTCCCATCCTGTCCATGTCAAGACGCGCGAATTCATTTACAAGCCTTCCGTGAACTTCGCCGTCGAAACGAGCTAACTCCGGATCGTGTCTATGTTGATCACGTAGGATGGCTTCGTAAAATGCCATCTCAAAATATGACATTACGCCGTCTGGAGTGACACGACCGTCTTCCAGACGTTCAACAATTTGTTCTGCGCCTGCATCATTTGCGGCATTGGCGCGATTACGGTAGGCGGTCCATTTGGACAGCTGTTCCCGTGAGGTCAACCAAACTTGCAACCGCTCCTGCAATTCGGAGCAGGGAACTTCCTCAACCCTGTTGGCTCCAAAAAGTGTTTCCGGATCGGTCTGTAGGTAATCAAGGATCGCTGAGAATTCGCCGACCCAGGTACCGGCATCGTCAAGCGTCGCTCCCGTTTTTCTGGCCAGGTCTCCCCGATCAGCTATTGTCGCAGCTAAAGGACGTATGTCTGCATTTTGCTGAACCCAATCGACCAGAAGAGAGAGTGCATCCCAATCGGATCCAATGCCTTCCCAACGTTGACCAAATGCTGAAGCTAAAAGCGTTCCCTGACCGTCTACCTTTGCTTTTAGATCAAGGGCGAGGCCTAACACTTGGAAAATTTTCGAACGTTCGCCTGCTGTTGCCAGATCGCGCTTAAGGAGCGTCTTGGCTTCCTGCTCAGCTTGGCCGAGCTCATCCACCAATCTAAGGACTTGCGATAAATGTGCGTCTTCTGCTCCGGTAGCGCCAGGGAAAAGAATCTGCGTTTTATCAGACAGTTCTAGCCACAGAGCATGAGTCAGTCTGCGGGCTTCTTCCAAGATGCCTTGTACTTGTTCTGCGCTAGTACCAACTGCGGCTTTGTTCGAGAGACGGCTTGCGATCTGCCGCGCCTCAGTGCTGACACCGCGCAGGCTACGCATCCAAAGCACCAGATCTTCAAGCGGCTTCGGGTCTGTCTTCTCACCTCGCCAGTCCGCTCCAAAGGCGGAACGGCCAAGAGCATCTCCGTCTCGTATAGTCGATCTGGCCTGTTTGCCCTTTTGAAGCAAGTCGAGAATACGCAACGTTTCGTCGACGGAAGGCTCACCAACCAATACCGTTTTGAGCAATGATCGGGCAGAACGCCAATCCCCGCTCAGGAATTTGAGCATTCTCTTTCCGTGAACCGCCAAAGCGGTTCTCGCCGCAATGAGATCCACTTCCCAGGCGTGATCGGTAACCTTTCCTGTAAGTTCTGATCGCGCGTTTTGTAGTGTGGCTACGGCTTCAGCAAGATCACCGGCCTGATCGAGCCCTCGTTCCCAAATAGCTGCAACAAACGCGTCCGGACTTGCGTCTGGGGCATTTGCCACGCGTTGGCCGATTACGACCATCCGCTCAATCGAAGCCAGTGAGCCTATATCGTCTACCCCGAGCAATGCTTGCAATGATCGCACCGCTGTCAGCAATCGCGGTAGAAGGGTTCTTAATTGTTCAACGGTCGTAAAAGCTGCATCGGAGAAATTTGCAGGTACTCGCGAGAACTGCGAAACGAGTCCTGCAGGTTCAGATCCCCAAGCTTCCGATCTTAAGATTTCATTAATTCTTTCAGCAACATTCGCTAACTTCTTTCCATCTTGAACTAAGGAAGCGATGTCATTGATCGAACGCGCCCATACATCATTTGAAAGCGCGTCATTCGAAATGGTATCGGGACAGCTAGCGAGCCGTTCTGCAAGCTCCTTGCAGATCTGATAGTCTTCAAGATCGACGACATCCGCACGCTGAAGCGCCGTCGTCGTTTTTTGCATCCTTTCGAGCAGTTCCGCGAATGCTGTGCTTGAGTTCAGGATACGTACGGCCAGTCGTTCAAGATCGAGAGGTGAGATACCCGTTATCCCGACACCACGCCAAGGGTGTCGAGAAGGCAGTCCAATGTCGCGAATGCGTTCGGCGAGCTCCATAAGCAACTTTGACACTTCGTCACGATGACCAGGTGTCCAATCCACCGCATTATGAAGCTCGATATCTGACGGTGCCATTCCCTCCCTACGAAGCCGAGACAGATGGCCGATGACCGTATATGCTGAAAGTCGATATGGTTCATACAGGCGGTGTAGCCTCTTGGGATGATCGTTGAGCCTGTCACGAAGATCGAGCAGGACATTATCTATCGCGCCATCGAAATTTCCTCGTGGCGAACCTAGATCCCAAGTTTTTTGAAGATCGTGCAGAACGGCTTTCTTGTTCGCTTTATTGCTGTGCAACTCAAGGCAGGCTTCGCCGACACCAGCGGCGTCCAGGCGGCGTTTCACCACCTCCAGCGCCGCCATCTTTTCAGCTACGAACAGTACGGTTTTTCCATCAGCAACTGCCGAAGCTATTATATTAGCAATTGTCTGCGATTTCCCTGTTCCGGGAGGCCCCTGAATCACAAGGTTCTTGCCTCGTTTAGCCTCATGAATGGCTGCAGACTGAGAACTATCTGCATCGACGATATGCGTCATCTCAGATGGCTGGATGACGGAATCAATATTAGCCTCGTCAGAAATCAGGTCGTCATCGCGTTCAAACCCATCCGAGACAAGAGATCTAATAAGAGGCGTATCTGTAAACTTGGCGTGCACGGGCCAAAGAGAAGGATCGAGATCCCGATACATCAGAAATTTGGCGAATGAAAAGAAGCCAAGAACGATGTCGTCAGGCTGTACTGACCAATCCGGCTTAACCGCGATACAAGAGGCAATTCTCTGCGCGTAATCTTCAAATGAAAAATCGTCTGTTGCCTCGAACTCGGGCATTTTGATCGAATGGACACGATCAAGTAGGGCTTCCAAGGACAGATTGGATGAGAAATCTTCTTGCCGTGCCCGGAGCTTAAAGCGTTCACCGGCGGTTCCGCGTTCCAATATGACCGGCACCAATATCAAAGGAGCATATCGTATATTCTCTTTATTGTTAGGGTCGATCCATTTCAGCGTTCCGAGACCAAGAAATAGAATATTGACGCCTTGCTCTTCTTCGAGTGTGCGCGCGTCGAAATAGAGGTCCAGCAGACGTTTCTGCAAAGCATTCGGCGTCATCTTGGTCTGTAGCTTGGTATCACCGTGCCGGACCAGCTTGCCTTGTTCATCGCGCTCGTCATCATCCGGCAGTGCAAGCTCTATAAGCTCCTCGCCATCAGCATCTTCTCCGGTCTTCTCGCGTCCTTTCGCGCCTGCAAGGAAGGTCATTGCCTTCCCTTCGGTCACGAGAATACGAAATACTTCAGCCGCTTTTTCATCGATGATATCGACAGTCTTCGCGCTCTTCGAAAAACGCGGCACGTTCAACAAGCGATTTCGAGCTGAAAGATCTAAAAGCTCTGTTCGAGCTCGTTCGATCTTGTCTTCGACCGATAAACTACCTGAAAAAGCGGAATTTTCGGCCAAAT
Organism: Brucella sp. MAB-22; assembly: GCF_025908475.1. Taxonomy (NCBI): domain Bacteria; kingdom Pseudomonadati; phylum Pseudomonadota; class Alphaproteobacteria; order Hyphomicrobiales; family Brucellaceae; genus Brucella; species Brucella sp. MAB-22. Next base: position 1,395,138 of record NZ_CP109781.1, read on the forward strand.
TAGCCGATTCCGAACGCTGCTGATCCATGATTTAACCCACCCAATTATCAGCAATAAATGGAACAATCATGAGCAGGAGTCTAGCTGGATTTTCCGGCGGCTGACTAACTTCGTTCTGAAAGTAAGTCTTTCGACTTTGCTTAGCGACGGCGTGAGGTGCAATGATAAACCTCTCCCCCAGAAAAATCCTTAGTCGCGTCGAGCATGCTGACCTATCCATCGTCACTCATGTTGGTTAGGGTCGGTTCGATTGAAGTGTAAAGGTTTACGCCTAAGCCATAACTAACTGTGAAGCAAAATCCCCTATGCTTTGGTCTCGAAGGGTAGCGGATAATCTTTCGTGAGTAACTTCATTATAGTGAATGATACAATCAACCAAATTGTAGACAGAGAATTATTTTTAGCATATCGAGTGAACATTATTGGGGGCGATATGACACTCACAGATGCCGCATTTTCTGAATTTCGTACCAAGTACAATCCACCAAGGCCGCCGCGAGATGGCTTGGTGAAAAACTCGGGCGAAGTTACCCAGATGTCTGAGGCCGATGGTTTGTGTATTTGGAAAGATGGAGCTGCTGCAGCCTTGTCATCTCAACCAAGCGTACCGAGGATAGACGATACGATGACAGTAGGCCTGAAGCTTTGGGCGGTCCGGGATGAAAATGTTGTGCATGCGGATGAATCTTGCCCTTTTGGTCGAGGACTTGAAACTGGTGTCATTAAGCATACAAATCTAACAGGCGGCGGCAGTGCTTATTGCGCAGGGGAGTTGATCTTTGTTGCCGAAAGTACAATTATTGTTAATGGCTTTTCTGGAAGATATGGTCCGCGCACGGCAGACGAAATGAAAGATGTTGCGCTCGCGTTTCAAAAATCAGGTTACCACGTATGGTCATCAGGTTTTGATGAAGAGGCTGGCAGACCTTACCCTTTCATCGGTGTGGACCCTGAATGGATTATTTAAAATGATAGATAACGAAAAAATGGTAAAAATATTTGGGTCTAATGCAAGGGGCGATACATTAGAGGAATACGCAGCAAACAGCGAAAACAAATATGTGAGGAGTCAGGTTCAGCTTGCTATCGCAAGCGAACAGGCAAAAGGCCGAAAAATTACGGCAAAAGAGGCCTTAGACCTTTACGGATTGGATATCCTCGAAAAAGTTGCAGTTGATGGTAGTGCTCCGCTTGTGAGTAGTCGAGATGAACCTGCCAATACATTGCGTCGTAGGAGAGAGGATCTCAAACTAGATATTCGCGATATTGAAAAGCTCTCAGGGCTCGACACCAAGGTTTTAAAAAACTTAGAGACGCCAGGAAAAGCATCGAAGATTCGTGATATCGAACGAGTTGCATCGCTACTCGCGTTAGACGAGCGGATAGTGGGTTTTCGAGAGCAAGCCGGAGGAGATCGAGAACTCGGAGTACGTTTGCGAGAATTGCGCAGTACTGTCGATGCTAAAACGTTTGATGCTTCCTCAGTTCTGAAGCTAGCTGAGGCGGGATGGATCGTTTCTAGGCAGAATGAACTTGGGCGCGTTTTGAAGATAGATGTGCATCCGATAGTAGCAAAAGGAACGCTACAGTCGGATGATTATAGCTATGTTAGTGCAGAAAAGGGATATGCACTTGCCGAGAAGGCCCGAGCTGAGCTTGGTTTAAAACCTGATGAGCCTATCGTGAGTATCCGCGAGCTTCTTGAAAGAAAGTTGGGCGTTCCATTAGTGCAGGATAAGCTGACTTCTCGTTTTGCTGGAGCTACAATCGCAAACGGTTCCAATCGTGGGATTGTTGTGAACGAAGCCGGGCAGAACGAAAAGGTCTGGGTCCGAAGAATGACACTAGCTCATGAAATAGGACATTTGGTAGGGGACCCTGATCAAAGATTGAACAAACTACGTGTAGATTCATACGACAGCCTCAAGGGATTGGCAAACGAAGCTGATAATGTTGAGCGTAGAGCGAACGGCTTTGCGGTCGCGTTCCTTGCTCCGCCCAGTGCTGTTCGTGCCATTGCTCAACAGAAGTCTACTAGCCTAGATATTTTAGAAACGGTCATGAACACTTTTGGCGTCAGTATGACAGCTGCTGCGTACCATATTCAAAACATAGCGAAGCTTGATGTTTCGAGTGTCCATCCTCGAGATATTAAGGACCAGTCACAAGAATGGGTAGCTCGCGAAAACTTAACACTTGACTACTTTCCAATTAATGAAACTCCATTAAATAGACGAGGGCGGTTTGCATCGTTGGTGGTTAGAGCTGAAAAGTTAGGTCATATTAGCGATGATACTGCTGCGACTTGGTTGAACACAACTGTAGAGAAGTATTGTCAAGCATCCAGCGAGATCTTGGAGTTGCAGGAATAATGAGACTGCTTTTGGCTGCGCCAGCCATTGGATTACTAACGCATTAACATTTTCAGTTGGTACGTACTCCAATTACCCCGAGCTGTCCCTTGGCGTATTTCTCAACGATCCGGATCGTTTCATTACAGGCGTCACGCAGTTCATCCGGGCTAGGAGTTTCATCATAGTAAGTGCCATGAGATAGATTATTGATGAGGACGCTCTTGATCTCGAAGCCTTCTTCTCCCGCGAGGTAACTGATGTAGTTGGACAGGCTGTCACATTTATCGGGGTGGCAGAAGCGACCTACGGCTTCCAAAACGCAACGTATAGCGTGTCCTGTCGTATGAGAGGGATCTGCTCCCTGATGTACGTTGACTATCTCCCGCAAATGCTCTTCGAAGGGGGCGACGTACTTCTTCAGCCTCGATAACTGGTGAAATGCTCCAGTTTTATACAGGAAGAAGGCGGCTTCATCTTTTATGACCCGGTTAGTGACGCAGATATTGTAGAAATAGCTACTATGGGTAAAAACCAATAGATCAGGTCTCAGGTGGCCTTTGTTTATATCCGCTGGATTGATCGAGACTTCACCTATCGTAGAAATGCTCAAGTGCTTAAGCGTCTGTGCAATTGCAAAGACGTAGTCATAAGACATCGACGTAATCGGATCATCGAACACCAGAAAAATTTTTGCGTAGTCGGAGGTCGCTTTTACTTTCTTATGAACACAGGCGATAAAATAGCAGAAGGCGATCACAGTCTTTTCGCCGTCACTCAGGGTTCTGCTTGGTCCTCGCGCCATCTCGCGGTTCTCTCGCCGAAGAGTGAATGATGCCTTGTCGAAAGTATATTTATGACCGAAGAAGCTAGTCACGAGGGCTTCGAATGTCGCAGCGACCCGGTCGCGAGCGCTATCCGAAAGTTGAGATTTCTTAAGCGAAGCGAGGTCTTCCGAGGCTACTCGCACATCACCCTCTCGTGCTCGAATAGTTTCGAATGAAGTCCAGTTTGATCGCACAAAGTCGATAACGAAAACAGAGCAAGCTTCCCGATGAAGATTTCGTCGTTCCGTGTCAGAAGCTTTGATCGCCATCGCCAGTGCGGAGAACGTTTTATTGATCTCATCGATCATTGTATGCAGCGTCTGGAATAAGGAAAGCGGATCACCTTTTGGAAGGACGACTTCCTTGCTTGGGTTTCTTCCCTTCTGCTCAATGGTATCAGCCAATTCGCCCAGATATTTGTCTATAGCCTCGATTTGGGTTGAAATATTGGGTACTGAAACGCTCGCTTGTGACGGTACCAACTTCCTTAACCGGTCGTATTTGATTAGGTTTCTGGCTACAGACCTTTCACATTGAGAAAGGGCATCTCTAAGGCCTTTAATCCACGTCCAATCTTTGCGAAGTGCTGCTCTATGCCCACCTTCTGCATCTGCATAGAAAGCTATGTACGAGGCGATTAGGTCTTTGGCGGGGGGGTGCGCGATGGATTGTTCACAGAAAGGGCAGCAATCGTGCGCATCCTTCTGAATGATGTCGACTCCAGCTTCGATAAACTCAGGGTTCGCGGCGATCTTGGATTTGATTTCTTCGGCCACTGTCGAGGGAGAGGTGATCTTAGCGATATTTTCGGAGGTGGCATTTAAAAACGCGGGGTCGAAAAGCGGTTTGCTTATATTATCCGGATAGTCAGGTTCGGCGGGGACGCTTTTGAGTCTATCAAGATCGTTTAGAACATCCCCGAAAGATCGCGCAGCCTGCTCTGGTAAAGTTGTGTGCGTCGTTAAAAGGGTGGCCAACTCTATGTCGCCGTATTCTCTGAGGCGCTTATTTACGCTAGCCTTCGAAGCGAGTTGCTGGTCTTTGAGCTGTAGCGTTCGCTGTTCTAGCCGTTCTCTTATTTCTTTCAAATGCGATTCCGCCCGCGCCAGAGTCTCCTCTGCATCCTTGGTACTGATTATCGACTGGTCTAGGCTTATTTTGCTCTCGATATTTCCGTTGACGACAAAGTTTGATTGTCGAAGTTCAGCGTGAACGAAATCATCGGAGAAGACATGGAAAATGCGGTCGCTGACGTCCGGAGTGACCCGCGATGTGGTTGAGCTCAACATGAGTTTGCCGATATTGACGCCACCCTGTGAAAGCTCGAAAAAACCATCGCCGTTCGTGGATTCTTCGGCAAGGAGATTAATCAGCGCTTCTTGGATATCTTCGCCATCCCCGTGAAGGTCAAGGTACCTGAGTGCACGAGTAAGAAATGATTTCCCCGTACCGTTCCGGGCATAAATTAGGTTTTGAGCATACTTACTTAGGTCAGCATCCAAACTACCGACAGGGCCGAGCCAATTAGCTCGCATGTGAAGACATGCCTTTGGCGCAGACGACATTAGAATCACCCCCATTACCTATAGCCTAACAAGGGTGCGGCTTACCGTCTATTAATGAAAACGATACCGAGTTCATGGTCGCCATATAGTTTGGCCATCAGTTTTTGAGGGCAATCGTAATATCGAACTTCACTGACACGCGCGTAGATCGTGAAGTTGAACTGTGGAATGCAAACGGTCTGCTTCCCATTAATTCGATGATTTTCCCGAACTGGACAAATCAAACGCAACGAAATGCCCATACCAAGGCGTAGGGGGACAAACCAAGGCGGCGTTTACATACATGAACATTTCCCCGTCCCGCACGAACTTGTGTAATTTTTGACGTTTACGGAAACGTCAAAGTAGGTTAGCTTCGAGCCGAAATTGACTGGACGAGCGCGAATTCCGTGATGTGGTCAGTCAAAAAAGCGGCAAAAATGGCTGTTTTCGCAGAAAATCATCCCTTTTTGTTGCAACATGCGCGCTGTCACAACGTTTTGCTATAATGTGGCATGCAGGCATGAAACGCGGTTACGGGCTCGTTCCAGCCATCGCGGAACGGCTCAGGTGGTGAATTTGGAGGATTTCTATGCCGAGCTATCGCGCGCCAGTTGAGGATACGAATTTCGTTCTCAATGACGTTCTGAATTATCAGCGCTACAACAATCTGCCGGGCTTTGCCGACGCGTCGCCCGATGTCGTCGAGGCAATCCTGTCTGAAGGTGCGAAGCTCGCCGAGGGCACCCTGTTTCCGGTCAACCAGACCGCTGATCGCGAAGGCTGCAAGCGTCATTCGGATGGTTCGGTGACGACGCCGAAAGGCTACAAGCAGGCTTACGACCTTTATCGCGAAGGCGGCTGGCTCGGCCTTGCCGTGCCGGAGCAATATGGCGGGCAGGGGCTTCCTTATCTCCTGCACACGGCTGTCGGCGAATATATGTCGTCAGCCAATATGGCGCTCACCATGTATCCGGGCCTGACGCAGGGTGCGATTGCCGCAATCCTGACCCACGGCACCGATGAGCAGAAGGACACCTATCTGCCGAAGATGGTGGAAGGCACCTGGACCGGCACGATGAACCTGACCGAGCCGCATTGCGGTACGGATCTGGGCTTGCTGCGCACCAGCGCCGCGCCGCAAAAAGACGGTTCCTACAAGATTTCCGGCCAGAAGATTTTCATCTCGGCTGGCGAACACGACATGTCCGAAAACATCATCCATCTGGTGCTGGCTCGTATCGACGGCGCGCCGGAGGGCGTGAAGGGCATTTCGCTGTTCATCGTGCCGAAGTTCATTCTTGATGAAAACGGTAATCCCGGCGAGCGTAATGGCGTGTCCTGCGGTTCCATCGAAGAAAAGATGGGTATCCACGGCAATTCCACCTGCGTCATGAATTATGACGAGGCAAAGGGTTTTTTGATCGGCGAAGCCCATAAGGGCTTGCGCGCCATGTTCACCATGATGAATGAAGCGCGTCTTGGTGTGGCTTTGCAGGGCCTTTCGATTGCCGAAACCGCATACCAGAATGCCGCCATCTATGCGCGCGAACGTATTCAGGGTCGTGCGCTTTCGGGTGCCGCGGCACCGGACAAGAAGGCCGATCCGATCATCGTGCATCCGGATATCCGCCGCAACCTCATGAATATCCGTGCTTTCAATGAAGCTGGTCGTGCGCTTATCCTATGGACGGCGCTCAACTCTGATATCGCCCATCGTGCAGGCGATGAGGCGGAACGTCAGGCAGCAGATGATCTCGTTGGTCTTTTGACGCCGGTTCTGAAAGGCGTTCTGACCGACAAGGGTTTTGAACACGCCGTCATGGCGCAGCAGGTCTTCGGTGGCCATGGCTATATCGAAGAACACGGCATGAGCCAGTATGTGCGCGATGCGCGCATCGCGATGATCTATGAAGGTGCAAACGGCATTCAGGCGCTTGATCTCGTCGGTCGCAAGCTGGCGCTTAACGGTGGCCGCGCAATCACCGCCTTCTTCAAGGAAGTGGGCGATTTCTGCGAAGCCAATCGCGAGAACGAGAAGCTTTCCTTCTTCACCAAGCATCTGAAGAAGGGTCTCAACGATCTTCAGGCCGCCACCATGTGGCTGATGCAGAATGCGATGGCCAAGCCTGATAATGCCGGTGCTGCCTCCAACGACTATATGCATCTCTTCGGACTGGTGGCGCTCGGCTTCATGTGGGCACGCATGGCCAAGATCGCGGAAGAAAAGCTTGGCAGTGGCGAAGGCAACAAGGCGTTCCTTGAAGCTAAGCTTGTTACCGCGCGCTATTATTTCGAGCGGATCATGCCGGAAAGCGCAGCACATCTCGCACGCATCCAGTCGGGCGCGGATTCGATGATGGCGCTCAACGCGGACACATTCTGAGTTAGGGATTGAGCTAAATTTCGAATTTAGCGGGAAGGAGTCAACATGGCTGAGGCTTATATTTACGATCACGTGCGCACACCGCGCGGACGTGGCAAGAAGGATGGCAGCCTGCACGAAGTGCCTGCCGTTCGTCTGGGTGCGAAGGTTCTGGAATCCCTGCGCGACCGCAACGGTATCGACACGGCAAAGGTAGATGACATTATTTTCGGCTGCGTCGACCCGGTCGGCGAAGCTGGTGCGGTCATCCCGCGTTCGTCGGCTTTTGAAGCCGGTTACGACTTCAAAGCGCCGGGCATCCAGATTTCGCGTTTCTGCGCCTCGGGCCTCGATGCGGTCAATCTGGCAGCAGCCAAGGTCGCCTTCGGTTCCGACGATCTGGTGATTGCCGGCGGCGTGGAAAGCATGTCGCGTGTCGGCATGGGCATGTCGGGCGGTGCCTGGTACATGGACCCATCGGTCGGCTTCCCCGGCTATTTCATGCCGCAGGGTGTTTCTGCCGATCTGATCGCCACGAAATACGGCTTCAGCCGCGATGACGTCGACGCTTATGCTGTCGAAAGCCAGAAGCGCGCTGCCAAGTCGTGGGAAAAGGGCTATTTCAAGAATTCGGTCATTTCGATCAAGGACCAGAATGGCCTGACCATTCTCGACCATGACGAGCACATGCGGCCGACGACGGATATGCAGGCGCTGGGCCAGCTCAATCCATCCTTCGTGATGCCGGGCGAAATGGGCGGCTTCAATGCGGTCGGCATTCAGGCGCATCCGGAAATCGAAACCGTCAACCATGTCCACCATGCCGGTAACTCGTCGGGCATCGTCGACGGTGCAGCTGGCGTCCTCGTCGGCTCCAGGAAGGCTGGCAAGGCATTCGATATCAAGCCGCGTGCGCGCATTCGTGCTTTCGCCAACATCGGCTCTGAACCAGCGCTCATGCTGACCGGCCCGGTCGATGTGACGGAAAAGCTTCTCAAGCAGGCCAAGATGAAAATCTCGGACATCGACCTGTTCGAGCTGAATGAAGCCTTTGCTGCCGTTGTTCTGCGCTACATGCAGGCCTTCGACATTCCGCACGACAAGATCAACGTCAATGGTGGCGCCATTGCCATGGGGCATCCGCTTGGTGCAACCGGCGCTATGATCCTCGGTACGGTGCTGGATGAGCTGGAACGCCGCGATCTCAACGTGGCACTGGTGACCTTGTGCATCGGTGCCGGCATGGGCACAGCGACAATCATTGAGCGCGTTTAAGGCGAGGGAGGTTTTACGAATGGCTTATGTAAATTTCAAAGTTGAAACCGACGCCGACGGCATCGCTCTCATTACCTGGGACATGCCTGAAAAGTCGATGAATGTCTTCACCGTCGAGGCGATGCAGGAACTGAATTCCATCATCGACGCGGTGACTGCCGATGATAAGATCAAGGGCGTTGTTATTACGTCAGGTAAGGACAGCTTCTCTGGCGGCGCGGACCTGACCATGCTGGAAGGCATGTTCAAGGAATTCCAGAAGCAGAAGGCCAAAGACCCGCAGGGCGCGGTCCAGACCCTGTTCGACAATGTCGGCAAGATGAGCGGTCTTTTCCGCAAGCTTGAAACTTGCGGCAAGCCTTGGGTTTCGGCTATCAACGGCACCTGCATGGGCGGCGCATTTGAAATGTCGCTCGCTTGCCATGCACGGGTGGTGTCGGATGCACCGGGCGTGAAGATGGCTCTGCCGGAAGTGAAAGTCGGTCTGTTTCCGGGCGCTGGCGGCACGCAGCGCGTTCCGCGCCTTGCCAATCAGCAGGATGCGCTCCAGATGATGACGACCGGCTCCAGCCTGACCGCTCAGCGCGCCAAGGCAATGGGTCTCGTCACCGAGATTGCTCCGGCCAAGAAGCTGGTCGAAACCGCAAAGAAGCTCATCAAGGGCGGTCTCAAGCCGGTTCAGCCATGGGATGAAAAAGGCTTCAAACTGCCGGGTGGCGCGATCTATTCGGCTGCCGGTGCGAATCTCTGGCCTGCCGCAACGGCAATCCTGCGTCGCGAAACATCCGGCAATTATCCGGCAGCGCTTGCCATTCTGAAGTCGGTTTATGAAGGCCTGCTGGTGCCGTTCGATACCGGCCTCAAGATCGAGCAGCGCTATTTCACCGAAATTCTCCAGACGACCGAAGCGGGCATGATGATCCGTTCGCTCTTCGTGTCGCTGCAGGAATTGAACAAGGGCGCACGCCGTCCGGTCGATGAAAAGCCGACCAAGCTCAAGAAGATCGGCGTTATCGGCGCTGGCTTCATGGGTGCAGGCATCGCCTATGTGACGGCCAAGGCAGGCATCCCGGTTGTGCTGATCGACCGCGATCAGGAGTCTGCCGACAAGGGCAAGGCGCATACGGCTGACCTCATCGCCAAGGAAATGCAGAAGGGCCGCGCGACGGAAGCAGACAAGGAAAAGCTCCTGTCGCTCATCACCGCAACGCCTGATTATGCGCTTCTCGAAGGTGCCGATCTGGTGATCGAAGCCGTGTTCGAGGACCGCGAAGTCAAGCGTGTTGCGACTGAGAAGGCCGAGGAAGTGCTCAAGACTTCCGCAGTCTTTGCTTCCAACACCTCGACCCTGCCGATCACTGGTCTTGCGAAAGTCTCTAAGCGTCCGAAGAACTTCATCGGCATCCACTTCTTCTCGCCTGTCGACAAGATGATGCTGGTGGAAGTGATCCTCGGCAAGAAGACGTCCGACAAGGCACTGGCCGTAGCCCTTGATTACGTTCGTGCGATCAAGAAGACGCCGATTGTCGTCAACGACACGCGTGGCTTCTACGTCAATCGTTGCGTGCTGCGCTATATGTCGGAAGCCTACAACATGCTGGTTGAAGGTGTTCCGGCGGCCATGATCGAAAATGCCGCCCGTATGGCCGGTATGCCGGTTGGTCCGCTTGCGCTCAACGACGAAACCGCTATCGACCTGTCACAGAAGATCCTCAAGGCAACGCTTGCCGATCTTGGCGAAAAGGCGGTCGATCCGCGTCATGTGGAACTGGTGGATCGTCTCGTCAACGAGTTCGACCGCAAGGGCCGCAAGAACGGCAAGGGCTTCTACGATTATCCGGCAAAGCCCGCCAAGAAGCAGCTGTGGCCGGGCCTCAAGGATCTGTATCCGCAGCAGAATCCGGACAAGATCGATGTGAAGGAGCTTAAAGAGCGCTTCCTCGTCACCATCGCTCTGGAAGCGGCCCGCGTGATGGAAGAAGGCATTGTCACCGATCCGCGTGAAGCCGATGTCGGCTCCATTCTTGCCTTTGGTTTCGCGCCTTATACCGGCGGTACGCTGTCCTATATCGATGGCATGGGTGCGAAGAAATTCGTCAAGCTTGCCAAGGAGTTGCAGAAGAAGTACGGCCAGCAGTTCAAGGCGCCGAAACTTCTGCTCGACATGGCCGAAAACGGTGAAAGCTTCTACCAGCGTTTCAACCCGTACAAGACGGAAGCAAAGAAGGCAGCGTAAGCTTAATCCTTCGCAAGATTATCAGGCGCGGCATGTTTCATGCCGCGCTTTTTGTTTGTGCTCCTTGCCATAGCTGAACTGCACCATTCCCGGATAAGAAAATTTTCCCTGTTAATTCAGCCGTCTTGCGCAATTACTGCTTTTTCGGTAGGTTGAAGCCGAAGATGGGACGGAATAATAGGTTTAAAATCCTTTGAAACATATCTTTCCTGATGGGGATTATTCAGGAAGATATGTCGGAACCTAGGTGGCGGATCATTACTATGTTTTCTCACGAGAGCGTGTGGGCGGCCATTGATGCCCTGGCTGAACGTCATTCCCTGAGCGCGTCCGGGCTGGCGCGTCGTGCAGGGCTCGACCCTACGACCTTTAACAAATCCAAGCGCTATGCTTCCGATGGGCGTGCGCGCTGGCCTTCGACGGAATCGCTGGCCAAGGTGATGGAAGCAACCGGCTCGACGTTCGATGAATTCACGCGGCTCATCCGTGGCGAAAATCGCACGCCGCAATTCGGCGAATATACGCAGGACATGCAGTCCATTCCATTGCTCGGCATGGCCGAAGCGGGCGCTGGCGGCTATTTCGACGATGCCGGTTTCCCGGCTGGACAAGGCTGGGACATTGTGGAATTCCCGGCCGGATCGGGGGAAGGTGTGTACGCGCTGGAGGTTTCGGGCGACTCAATGTTGCCCCTTTACCGTGATGGCGATACGCTGATCGTAGCACCCAATACCGCCATTCGCCGGGGCGATCGCGTAGTGGTGCGGACGAAAGACGGAGAAGTGATGGCCAAGATCTTGCATCGCCAGACGCCACGAACCATTGAGCTTCATTCGCTCAATCCCGAACATCCGAACCGCATTTTCGAGTCCAAGGATATCGAATGGGTCGCCCGCATTTTATGGGCGAGCCAGTAATGGCGCAATCGCAGGATAGAAGCCATGCACGCGCCGTTTTCGGCGGTCTGGCTGGCATAACAGGCGCAGTTCTGATCGCAGCCTTCGTGGCGCCGTTCTATGGTGCACTGGATCGCCCGGTGGTCGTCATCAACTCCGGTGATACGAAGACAGAATCCGGTACGGGAAACGGTATCGTCGTCGAACAGTTTGACTATAACGAGCCGGAGACATCGCCTGAAACGGGCAATGCTTCGGAGGAGACGTCGCCGCAACCGGGCCAAACCGCCCCCGTTGAAGGGCAGCCGCCTGCGTGGAAAGAGAACGGCAAGGTCAACGACCAGGTGAATGACAACGGCATTGAACGCGAGGCACCGCGTCCACCGCTGAGCGATCTCGGTCTTGCATCCACGCCCAAACCGCCAGAGCCACCGGCACCGGCCACGCCTGTCGATGCGGGCGAACAGATGCAGCTTTTGCAGCGACCTGTCGCTGTGGCGGCCGGACGGCTTGAAAGTCAGGGCCGTATGATTGAATTGCAGGGCATCGAAATCGTACCCTTAGAACAGACCTGCCAGACCGCTTCCGGTGAAAGCTGGCCGTGCGGCATGCAGGCGCGCACTGCCTTCCGGCAATGGTTGCGTTCCCGTGCCGTTATGTGCCGCCTGCCGCAAAATGACAGCGGTGCTGCGGTCGCGACCGAATGCATGCTGGGCAATGAAGATGCAGCCGCATGGCTGGTTGCCAATGGCTGGGCGAAGGCTGTTCCGGGTGGTGCCTATGACGAAGCGGGTCGTAAGGCTGTGGAAGCGCGTCTCGGCATCTTCGGTGACAAACCCGATACGTCTCTGCCCAATCCGGAGCCAGATAGCGGCAATATGATGGATAATCCGTCGCCGCTGGCCCCTGAACCGGAGCCGCAACCATCCTCGCCGTCGCCGTCGCCGTCGCCACAGTTGCAAGGCGATTTTCCGCCCGCACCGCCTGCGCAATGACGAAAGAGGCAAAAACTCCTAAAGCAAGCCTCCAAGAAGAGGATCGTACCGAACTGGAATGCGGGTGCACCTGTTCTCAGATGCCAGAGAATACCGTTCGAAATGTGCTGTTCATCGACATGAGGTTTGCCGCGCACTGTGGTCGGAAGAAGTGGTTCAATCACCGACCGTTCGAAATCAGTTCAATCAAAGCGCGCTTTCACTGCCTCCAATCGCTGGAGACAGTGAAACGCAACATACTTTATAGTATGTGACGTAGCCTTTCTTGGCTCGGTGCAGGACTTCCTTGTCGCAGATGCTACTGTCCGGTCGTTTTTTCTCCGACGACGAGTGCGAGTGCACGGACCGGCGAGCCGGTTCCTTTCACGAATTTCAAGGGTGCTGCGATCAGGATCGCCCCCTTGGCTGGTAGCTGATCAAGGTTGCTCAGGCTTGCCAGTCCGTATCGGTTTGCCTTGTGCATGAGGTTGTGTGCCGGAAATGGAGGGGTCATGGCTCCTGCGGATCCTGCATCCGTACCGACTGTTTCCTGACCCCAACCGATAATGCCTTTGGAAAGCAGATACTCGATTGCTTCAACCGTTGGTCCCGGAGAATGTGGACCGTTTTCATCGGCATTCAGAAATGTATCGGCTGAACCATTGCGCTTGTACCAGTCGGTGCGCATCAAAACCCATGACCCGGCTTCAATTTCGCCATGCTCTGCTTCCCATTCCCTGATGCTATCAACCGTCAGCAGATAATCAGCGTCGGCGGCGGCTTGTGCGGAACGGTCGATTACGTTTACGGGAGCAACGAAGTTCTGTGGCGGGATCGTATCGGTGGTGTTGTTGGAGTGATCCTTGCCGGTGATCCAGTGGCACGGGGCATCGAAATGGGTGCCGGTGTGCTCGCCAAGCTCTATCCAGTTCCAGGCCCAGAACGGACCGTCCTGATCGTACTGGCTGATAGTGTGAACTTTAACGTTCGGTGTGTTTTTGCCGAATTGTGGGGGAAGGTAAAGGACGGGCGTATCCGGACCGAGTGGTGCGGTGATGTCAACGACCCTGACGGCGCCAGACAGCAGTCCGGACGCAAGGCTGGAAAGAGCAGATGTATCGTTCATGAAATCCCCATTTCGCCCTGAGCCGGCGCCGGCATTATTGTGCGGTCCTTGATGAACCGGTCTCTTTCGGACGTTCACTCGAAGCCTATGGCAGGGAATATGCTCTTGCAAGTATCTCTTTTACAGAATCTTCCAGGAATTTTCTCGCGGCAGAAGAGCGTTCGCCAATAAACCGAATTTTCTGGACTTTTTTGTCCATGCGTCCTGCCGTGACTGGTAGTGAAACCTCGTGCAAGGTAATGCAGTTATATGCATTCAAGTATAATATCGGTCATCTGTAAAAACTGGGCTCGCATGTCGACGGCATTCTTCACAGTTCGATTGCTTTAAGGGAAGGTTTTTGTGTGATCTGCCGACCAATAAAGGGCAGGGGTGTAGCGGTCAGGTTAATTTAGGCTTGAAATATCGGCTGTCTGGCGCAATTCTCATTGATTGCAGCGCAACGATATGCACCGGGCGGATAATGGATCTCGAATTTATAGTCACCGAAGTCGATGAGAGCGAAAAGCAGGAGTTGCGCCTCTGGCTGCGTATGCTTGCAACAACCAGACTGGTTTCACAGGAAATCCGCCGCCGTCTGCGCAAAGAATTTGGTGTCACGCTGCCACAATTCGACATTCTTGCCCAACTTTACCGGGAACCGAACGGGTTACGGCTCGGGGAACTCTCGCGCCGGACCATGGTGACGAATGGCAACATCACCGGCTTGATTGAGCGATTGGAAGCCGACGGTCTTGTGCGTCGTGAAACACCCGGTGCCGACAGACGCGTTACCGTCGCGCGATTGACTGATTCTGGGCAGACGGTGTTCGCAGAAATGGCGCGGGTCCATGAAAGCTGGTTACGTGATCTGATGGCCGAGGTCGATCGCGACACCATCGCTTCGTTGCTGAGAGATATGAAGCGTCTCAAAAAATCGGCCGGCAATCACCTCATGGATGACAATGAGGAATAGCATTCCCAGCTCCGCCATTCGATATGGATGACTGATCTACTCTCTGCTTTCGCGTTGAGATACGATAAAAAACACAACAATAACAATTGGATATGAGGAATGATATAATTCCTGCACTTGCAGAAATTATCAGGAAATATTTCACTTGCTTATTTGATCAAATGATCTTTAGATGCGCGCATGTTGGGAAGCCAATCCAGGTTGAAGCTGCGTTCATGCAGTGTGCTCACGACGAAGATGTGAAAACAAAGGGACAGGACGGTGCTGGTTTGATTACGCCAAGCTGACCAGGCTCCCGGAAGGCCGGCTTTTACACTCGCTGAGGGGCGGGGCTGAGACGGAAAACAACAGGAGAGATAGATTCATGATCCGCCTTGCCAGACGCATCACCGAAAGTTCCAGCAAATCTTTTGGCATGTATGCCCGGGCAGCGGCACTCGGAGCGGATGCCGGTGACCTCATCCACATGGAGCTTGGCAGCCCCCATGCCGATACGCCACTGCATATCAAGCAGGCGACGGTCAATGCATTGATGGCAGGCGATGTCCATTATTCGCATTTTCAGGGAATCCCAAAATTGCGCGAAGCCCTGGCCGCCCGTCTGCGTGAGAAGAATGACATGGATGTTTCAGCCTCCGATATCGTTGTCACTAACGGGCTGACCCATGCGTCCTTTGCCGCTTTCATGGCGCTGCTTGACCCGGGCGACGAGGCAATCCTCTTGGAACCTTATTATCCTCAGCATATCGGCAAGATAGAACTCGCCGGAGCCAAACCTGTTCTGGCGCCGCTGGATGCCAGCGACCGTTTCTCGATCAAGGCGGAACTGATCGAACCCAAGATCACGGCCCGCACAAAAATGATTGTTCTGATCAATCCGTGTAACCCGACGGGACGGGTCTACAGTCGCGAGGAGCTGGAAGTTCTGGCGGATATTGCTCGCCGTCACGATCTGGTGGTGGTTTCTGACGAGGTTTACGAAGAGATACTGTTCGATGGCGCGCGCCATGTTTCGATCGCTTCGTTGCCCGGCATGAAGGAGCGAACGATTTCAATGTTCGCTTTTACCAAGAGTTTTGCCATGGATGGTTGGCGACTTGGGTATCTCACAGCACCGCAGCATATGATCGAAGGTATCTTGAAGATCACGACCAACGACGTCACTCACGTGAACACATTCATTCAGGCGGGGGCGCTGGCGGCGATCTCAGGGCCGGAGGAGATATTGGCCGAACTGGTGACGGAAGACAAAGTAAAGCGCGACATTGTCGTGTCGCGGTTAAATCAAATGTCTGGTGTCACGTGCGACTGGCCGGAAGGCACGATCTACGCGTTTCCCAAAATCGCTGCATTGGGTCTTAAGTCGCAGGACATGGCCGAACGCATCATGACAGAGGCGGGCGTTGTGCTGGAAGCGGGGAGTTTTTACGGAGCGGGCGGTGAAGGGCATTTGCGTGTCTGTTTCGGTTCGCAATCGCTTGCACGTGTCAATGAAGCCATGGATCGCCTTCAGCGGTTCTTTGGTTCCCTTTGAATGACTGGAGCATCTTCGCTGCGGTCTGGTTGCTCAGACCAATGCGATTTTAGTTGAAACTTAAAATTCCATATGATCAAATAATCAAATAGGTCGACGCAGGTAGGAGCAGGGACTTCTGCCGAAAAGAAACGACCCATAGAGGGAATAACAACATGATGATCTGTCGCCGTAATTTTCTGGCTATGGCAGGCCTTGCAAGCGCTCTGGCTGCGAGCTCCTTTGCCATGACATCTGCATCTCTGGCTGCCGACGCACTTAATATCGGTGCCTATCCCAGCAACCCTCCTTTCGAGTTGAAAAATGCCGATGGGACGTTCGAAGGCTTCGAAATCGATATCGCGACCGAGGCAGCCAAACGGGCCGGACTGGAGCCGGAAATCGCTGATTACGGGTTTCAGGCCCTGTTTGCCGCAACGACTTCCCGGCGTATCGACGTGGCGGTTTCGTCCATAACAATCACGCCGGAACGCCTGAAATCACAGTCCTTCACCCAGCCTTACTACGATTCAGATATCGGGGTTGCGACCAAGACCGATAGCGCTGTCACCGGACTGGCCGATTTGAAGGGCAAGACCGTTGGTGCCCTTTCCGGCTCTACCGGCGAAAAATGGGTCAAGGAAAACAAAGAGGCCAAAGGCTTCGCCGATATCAAAGGCTATAACTCGCAACAGGATCTGTTTCTTGATCTCGGTGCAGGCCGCATAGATGCCGTCATTTCCGACATACCCGGCATGGAACATCTCTTTCTGAAGATGAAGGGGTTTGCCGTGAAAGACCGAATTCAGACCGGGGAGCAATATGGTCTGATGATGGCGAAGGACCATCCGTTGCTTGGCAAGCTCAACGATGCGATTACCGCCATGAAGCAGGATGGGACCACTGCGGCTATTCACAAAAAGTGGTTCGGTACGGACCCTGCTGCCAATTCCTCGACAGTCACCGTCGTGCCGATCCCGCAGCCGTAATCTTTTGACGTTGGTGACAGATGGGCCGCATTTGCAGGATCGGCCCATCTTCGACCGTTACTTCTCAGACTGACCGGTCGTGCGCTCCCAGGATTTGCCTGCGAAGGACGCCAATATGACATTCGTCGAAACCTTCTTGAACACCGATGTTCTCGTTTCGAGCCTGCCAGCGCTTGGACGTGGCCTGCTCAATACGTTTCTCATCGGTATCGCCAGCATTTTCTTTGGTGTTCTGTCGGGCTTGCTGATCAGTATTGTCCGTATCTACGGACCGAAGGTTCTTCGTTATCTCGCGATCGCCTATATCGATGTATTCCGCGCCATGCCGGTTTTGGTCGTGCTGATCCTGATCTATTATGCACTGCCATTCATCGGGATACGCTTTTCTGCCTGGACCTCTGCCATCATGTCTTTCTCCATGGTTATGGCGGCATATTCGGCGGAAGTGTTCCGGTCCGGCATCGAAAGTGTACCACGCGGCCAGTTCGAAGCTGCTTCTGCGCTTGGAATTCCATTCCCGGTTACTCTGTGGAAAGTGGTTTTGCCACAGGCGATCCGTATCATCATTCCGCCGACTACCAGCAATTGTGTTTCCATGTTCAAGGACACCGCATTGGCGTCTACTGTGGCTCTGCCCGAGCTTTTGAAGGAAGCGCAGGACGCGCAGGCGCTTTATGCCAATCCGACACCATTGATCGGCGCAGCGCTTATCTATCTCATCCTCCTGCTGCCGCTTGTGCGCCTGGTCGCGCTTCTTGAGGCGCGGTTCAAAAAGGAAAGAGTCCGATAGTTCCAATTTCGGTTTCATCGACGGATATCGGCAACAGCAATGGCAGGCATAATATGAGCGGTTATTTTCTCTATCACTCGATCGGTACCTTTCCGGGTAAAGCGGAAAAGGTGAAAGCGGCACTTAGTCGTTATTCGGATATCTGGTCGGCAGAAAATGACTCTCAATGGCCGGCAATGCTGGCGGAGCGCGGGCATTTCATCCGAAGCTGGGAGAACCTGATTGGCGCCCCCGCAGGCTCCATGACTACCGTAGAGAATGTGACACTGGCCCTTTACAGTCTGATCGGTGCACTGCCTGAGGAATTATTGCGCGGCCGCCGAATTCTGGCCGCCGCCGATTGCTTCCCGAGTCTGCATTTTTTGCTGGCCGGGTTGCAGGCGCGGTTCGGATTTACGCTCGAAACCGTACCCATGAGACAGGGCGAGAGTTTTGTACGCGACGAGGATTTCATCGATGCTTGGGGCAGCGATGTTGCGATTGCGTTGGTGACATGGGTGTCGTCCACGACATCGAAGCGCGCCGACCTGGACCTGATGTCCCAACACGGCAGGCAGCACGGCACGATCATCGTTGCAGATGTCACCCAGGGCGTAGGCATCCGCCCCTTTTCCGTCGGAGAGATAGATGTCGTGGTGGGATCGTCTCTCAAATGGCTTTGTGGAAGTTCGGGAGCAGGGGCAATCTATGTGCGTCCGGGACTATTGACGACTTGCAAGCCGGAATTGCGTGGCTGGTTTAGTCAACCTAATCCGTTTTCCTGGGATCTTGATACTTTTGCCTATGCCGACGATGCGCGGCGCTTCGACCATGGCACGCCTGCCGTGCTGGCGGCTATAGCCTCGCAACCCGGCCTTGATTTTGTTTCCGCGACAGGTGTCGACGTGCTGGCCCGGCACAACGAACTGTTGACCGGCAAGATTGTGGAACGGGTCGCTGCCAACACTGCACTGTCGTTGGTCTCTCCAGAAAGGCCTGAAGAGCGCGGCGGCAGTGTGATGGTGCAAGCGGTTTCGGCTGAAAGGGCGGCGGCGATCGTGACCGCACTGAAGGCTGAAAATTTTTACTGTGATTGTCGCAGTCGTATTCTGCGGTTTTCACCTGGGTCGGTGACCTCCCTGATGGAAACGGAAGCCTTGTGTGATGCGCTGGATAGGCTGGCGCTCGATTAAACCTTTTGGTTCCATGCCGATTTCTGCTCGAACCTGTTGTTTTCACCGTATTTATGCGACACCCGGTGATCCTATCGGGTGGTAAAATGCTATAACTGAGGAACACGGAGACAAGGGATTTGAAGCAAATGATCGGTGAAACCCGTCTGTTGAAGGTATCCTCGCGCGTAACTGTGCAGGACGGTGTCTACCAACAGCTTCGCCAGGCTTTGATGTGGGGCTCATTCGAGCCGTCGCAGGCGGTGACGATCGCTTCACTTGCCGAGGAGTTCGGCACAAGCCATATGCCCGTACGTGAGGCGCTGCGACGGCTGGCGGCGGAGAACGGACTGGAAATCGCCCGCAATGGATCGGCACGTGTGCCTGATATTTCGCGGACACGGCTGGATGACATTTGTCGGGTCCGCGTTGCCCTTGAGGGGCTCGCCACCGAACTTGCAACGCCGCGGATGACGGCTGCCGATATTGACCGCTGTTTGACGCTCGCGCGGGAGCATGAAGCTCTCGGTCAAGAAGGCAAGATCTATGAGATGCTGCGCAAGAACCAGGAGTTTCATTTCACGATCTACGAACTATCGGGATCGGAAACATTGCCCCAGATGATTGAAACGCTGTGGCTGCGACTTGGACCCTATATGCGCCTTCTTTCCAATCATGTCCGTCAGCAAGTGGACCAGGGTATTATCCATCCTTATTCAGCCTATCATTACGAAATGCTGGATGCCATTCGTGCCGGCGACGCAAAAAAAGCGGGCAGTCTGATGATCCAGGACATTGAAGCAACGCAACGACTTTTGCAGAAACTTTGTTAGGCATCGAGATACGCTTGCCTTGATCGCAGACTGACGCGCTCTAAAGGGCTGATCGTTGCGATGGACGTTAAACCCTTTCAAGCGCGATGGCGATACCTTGCCCCACACCGATGCACATCGTGGCGAGCGCAAAGCGACCGCCGCCAAGTTTCAATTCCAGTGCTGCCGTGCCGGTGATACGGGCTCCGGACATGCCGAGCGGATGTCCGAGAGCGATGGCACCGCCATTCGGATTGACGCGGATGTCGTCGTCGGCAATTCCAAGAAGACGTAACGTGGCCAATCCCTGGCTGGCG
Source organism: Brucella sp. MAB-22 (assembly GCF_025908475.1). Lineage (NCBI taxonomy): Bacteria > Pseudomonadati > Pseudomonadota > Alphaproteobacteria > Hyphomicrobiales > Brucellaceae > Brucella > Brucella sp. MAB-22. The sequence continues at coordinate 1,415,259 of NZ_CP109781.1, forward strand.
AAGGCTTCATTCAGTTCGATTATATCGAACTGCTCCTGCTTCATTCCCAGCCGTGCCATCAATTTCTGGCTGGCTGGCGCTGGGCCGATACCCATGATGCGTGGAGGAACTCCTGCCGTAGCACCACCCAGAACTCGAGCAACAGGCGTGAGGCCGAACTTGCGGGCAGCGGCTTCCGAAGCAATGATGAGCGCTGCCGCTCCATCGTTGACGCCCGACGCATTCCCAGCTGTAACCGTGGCACCTTCCAGCCGGTTGATTGGTTTCAGTTTGGCCAGTGCGTCCAGCGTGGTTTCGCGCGGATGTTCGTCAGCACCGACGACCACGGGATCACCCTTGCGCTGAGGAATGGAAACGGGCGTTATTTCTTGCGCCAGTCGGCCGTTGCTTTGTGCTGCAGCAGCCTTCTTCTGGCTTCGCGAGGCGAATTCATCCTGATCGGCGCGTGTGACCGCGTAATCGACAGCCACGTGATCCCCGGTCTCCGGCATGGAGTCGATGCCATATTGAGCTTTCATCACCGGATTGACGAAACGCCAGCCAATTGTCGTATCGTGAATTTCTGCGCGGCGGGAGAACGGGCTGTCTGCCTTAGGTAAAACAAAGGGCGCGCGGCTCATGCTTTCCACACCACCCGCAATCATAAGTTCTGCTTCGCCTGCACGAATGGCGCGCGCGGCGGCAAGCACGGCGTCCATCCCGGAACCGCAAAGCCTGTTGATCGTCGTACCGGTGGCGGTAACGGGATAACCGGCAAGCAGTGCCGCCATGCGCGCAACATTGCGGTTATCTTCCCCTGCCTGATTGGCGCAGCCGAAAATCACGTCCTCAATCGCCTCGCAATCCAGTGCCGGATTGCGCTCGACCAGTGCTTTGAGCGGAATAGCGGCAAGATCGTCCGTGCGGATGCTGGACAACGCCCCGCCAAAACGTCCGATGGGGGTGCGGATGTAGTCGCAGATGAAAGCTTCTGTCATCGGGTTTCTCCAGTCTGGCGTGTCGCGAACATGGGGCCGCCCTTGATCGAGGGAAAGCCGTAGCCATTGACCAGAACGAGATCAATGTCGTCGGAATGGCGCGCAATGCTTTCTTCAAGCAGGGCTTGCCCTTCATGCGCCATGGCGGCGAGCAGGCGCTGCATGATCGCTTCATCGCTGAAACTGCGAGGAACAATGGCGTTGCGCGCGCGGTAATCGACGATCAGCGCGTGGACATCGGGGTCGTTTGTGCGGACACCGTCCGCATAGCGATACCAGCCGAGACCGGCCTTGCGGCCAAAACGTCCGGCTTCGCATAATTTGTCGGCAACGTCGAAATAGGGAAGGTTTGGATCGCGGCTTGCCGCCGCTCTCTTGCGCCGCGCCCAGGCAATTTCCAGGCCGGCCATGTCGTAAACCGCGAAGAGTCCCATCGGAAAGCCATAGGCTTCCATGGCACGGTCGATATCTTCGGGATAGGCGCCTTCAGCCAGCATTTTCTCGGCTTCCGTGCGATAGGCCGAAAACATCCGGTTGCCGATGAAGCCTTCACAGACACCGGTGACGATGGGCAGCTTCTTGATTTTGCGGGCAAAGGCGATACCCGTTGCAAGCGTCTCGTCGGAGGTTTTCGCACAGCGCACCACTTCCAGGAGCCGCATGATATTGGCTGGCGAGAAGAAATGTAATCCCAGCACCCGGTCGGTGCGGTTCGTAACGGCGGCCAGTTCATCCGGATTGAGATAGCTGGTATTGGTTGCCAGTATGGTTGCCGGAGACAGCAAAGCGTCGAGCTCGCGGAACAGCGATGCCTTGACGGTGAAATCATCGAAGACGGCTTCGATGACGAGATCGGCATCGGCAAGCGCAGCCATATCGGCACTGACGGAGAGCTTTGCACGCTGCGCGTCTGCGGCTTCGGTGGAAAGCCTGCCCGCATTGACGGCCTTCTGGATCATGTCGCTGATCCGCGCATGGCCCTTGGCGGCTGCTTCCACAGTCGTTTCATAGCCGATGACCTTATAGCCAGCGGCAAGGCAGGCGACGGCAATGCCTGATCCCATCAGGCCGGTCCCGGCAATGCCGATAGTGGAAAGCGCCAGAGGTTTTGCCTCCATGCCTTCGACTTTTCCAGCGGCGCGTTCGGCAAAGAAAAGATGCCGCAAGGCGGCTGCCTCTTCGCTGTCGCGCAGGCGGATGAAGGTTGTCCGTTCTTCGGCCAGACCTTCGGCAATCGAGATCGTGGTGGAAAGTTGCACCAGCCGCGCCGCTTCTCCGGGAGCGGTCGCGCCGCGCGCCTTTTTCAGTAATTTGGCTTTGGCCTGTTCAAAGGCGGCAGCATCGGGTGCGGTAACGGGTAGATCGCCGGTCCGGCGCAAGGACGTGCCGACTAGCGCTTTGGCAAGCTCAACGGCGTCGGCCACAAGATCGCCGCTCGATATCCGGTCGATCAGGCCCAGTTGCTGCGCTTCGTCCGGGGCAATCTGGCGTCCCGTGGCGATCATGTCCAGTGCTGCGAGCGGCCGGATCAATCGGGGCAGGCGCTGCGTGCCGCCAGCGCCGGGCACGATCCCAAGCTTGACTTCCGGCAAGGCAAAGGAGGCGCTGGTCGATGCGATGCGGGCGTGAGCCGCAAGTGCTACTTCAAGCCCGCCGCCCAAAGCGGGGCCGTTGATTGCGGCCACCACGGGTTTGTCGGCGTTTTCGATGATCGTGATGACATCCGGCAATGTCGGTTCAACCGGCGGTTTGCCGAATTCGCGAATGTCCGCTCCGCCGATGAAGATCTTGCCCGCACCGTTGAGAACTGTCGCGCGTATCGCCACTTCGCTGGAAGCATGGTGAATGGCTGCGGCAAGCCCTTTGCGCACCTCGGCAGAGGTGGCATTGACCGGCGGGTTGTCGATCGTGACGACAAGAATGCCATCGACAACCATGCCTGTCACAACGGGGGAGAATTCGCGTCTATCGGCCATGGTGGTCTCAGTCCGGTATAACGGCAAAAGCCTGTATTTCGATCTTGGCCCGATCTTCGACCAGCGCGACCACCTGCACCGCCGCCATGGCGGGGAAGTGCTTGCCGATCACATCGCGATAGGCGCGGCCGATACCTTTCAGATTGGCGTTATATTCCGCCTTGTCGGTGAAGTACCACGTCATGGAGGCGATATGCTCCGGCCTGCCGCCAGCTTCCGCCAGAATGGCGACAATGTTCTTCAATGTCTGCTCGGTCTGCTCGACAAAATCGTCGGTCTCGAACTGTTGCTGTTCGTTCCAGCCGATCTGGCCGCCGATATAGACGGTGCGCCCACGCGCTTCAACGCCATTGGCATATCCGATGGGGCGGGCCCAGCCTTGCGGCTGAAGTGTCTTATGCATGTTGTATCTCCAGAAAATACGTGCGGGAAAGGCTTAGTTGGCCTTCAGCAGTTCGCGCGCGATAATGAGTTTCTGCACTTCCGTTGCGCCCTCATAGATGCGAAGTGCGCGTATCTCGCGATAAAGCCGCTCGGCGATTTCGCCGCTTTTCACGCCGCGACCGCCAAACATCTGCACGGCCTTGTCGATGGTTTGCTGGGCGTTTTCCGTCGCAACCATCTTGGCCATCGCGGCTTCCTTGGTGGTGTTCAGCTTCTGAACGTCGCGCCGCCATGCGGCGCGATAGGTCAGAAGTGCTGCGGCGTCGATATCGGTCGCCATGTCGCCAAGCGTCGCCTGCGTCAGTTGCAAGTCGGCCAATGCGCCGCCGAACATCGGGCGCGACCGTGCATGGGACAGCGCCTCGCTGGCTGCACGGCGTGCAAAGCCAAGTGCGGCCGCCGCAACCGATGCGCGGAAAATATCAAGCGTGCGCATGGCGATCTTGAAACCTTCGCCCGGCGCGCCGAGGCGGCGCGAGGCCGGGATACGGCAATTGTCGAAGCGGATTGTCGCCAATGGATGCGGCGCGATCACATCGATGCGTTCCGCAATGGAAAAGCCGGGATCGGTGGCGAAAACAACAAAGGCCGAAATGCCCCGTGTTCCCGGTGCTTCGCCCGTGCGGGCAAAGACGGTGTAGACATCGGCGATGCCGCCATTGGAAATCCACGTCTTTTCACCGTCGAGCACATAGTCATTGCCGTCGGCTCTGGCGGCGCAGCTCATTGCCGCCACGTCGGACCCCGCCAGTTTTTCCGACAGGGCAAAGGCCGAAATCCATTCGCCGCCTGCCACTTTCGGCAGCACGGTCTGCTTCAGTTCGTCCGATGCCGTGAGGCTGATCGCACCGGTGCCAAGGCCCTGCATGGCAAAAGCGAAATCAGCGAGACCATCGTGGTAGGCCAGTGTCTCGCGGGCAATGCAAAGCTTGCGGGAATCGATACCTTCGCCGCCCGTCAGGCTGACTGCTGCTTCCAACAGCCCGGCTTTGCCGAGTGCCTTCACCAGCGCGCGGCAGGCTTTGTCCGTGTCGCTGTGGTCGACACCGGCCAGCGCCGGGCTTTTAGCAAAGGCATCCAGTTTTGCGGCCCAGTCGGTGTGGGCTTTGCCAAAAAACGGCCAGTCGAGATGCTCCCGCGTCAGCGGTAGTGCTGCGGAACTATCCATCGTCAGTTCCCCTCGAAAACGGGCTTCTGCTTGGCTGCGAAAGCCTCGAAGGCACGGCGGAAATCCTGCGTTGCCATGCAGATCGCCTGTGCTTGCGCTTCCGATTCCACCAGCTCTTCGATGCCCATCGCCCATTCCTGATTGAGCATGGTTTTGGTCATGCCATGCGCGAACCATGGACCGTCGGCAATACTACGCGCCAGCGCTTCGGCCTTACCCGGAAGATCGCCTTTTGGATGCAGCGCGTTGAAGAAGCCCCAGCGCTCGCCCTCGTCGGCGCTCATGAAGCGTCCGGTATAAAGAAGTTCCGACGCGCGGCCCTGGCCGATCAGTCGCGGGAGAATGCCGCATGCGCCCATATCGGCACCAGCAAGGCCGACGCGGGTGAAGAGGAAGGCCGTCTTGGCTTCCGGCGTGGCGATGCGCAAATCCGATGCCATGGCCAGAATGGCGCCAGCGCCTGCGCAAATGCCGTCAACGGCGGCAATGATCTGCTGCGGACATTTGCGCATGGCCTTGACGACATCGCCGGTCATGCGCGTGAAAGCCAGAAGATCGGGCATCTTCATATGGGTCAGCGGTTCGATGATCTCGAAAACATCGCCGCCCGACGAGAAGTTTCCGCCAGCGCCGGTCAGGACGATGGTGCGCACGTCGGAGGCATAGACGAGATTGCGAAACAGGTCGCGCAGCTCGGCATAGCTTTCAAACGTCAGCGGATTTTTCCGGTCCGGGCGGTTCAGGGTCAGCGTGGCAACGCGACCGTCTTCGCTCGTCTGCCATAGAAAATGCGTGGCCTGATAATCCTTGAAAGGCTTCAGATTGCTCGCCATCGAAACAGTGCTGTCGCTCATCCTGCCATTACCTCCCCACCGGCGATTGCAATCGCCTGTCCAGTTATCGATTGCGCGCCGGGCGATGTGAGCCACAGCACGGTTTCAGCCACTTCTTCCGGCTGTATCAGGCGTCCCTGCGGGTTCGCCTTGACGAATTCCGCCAGCACATCTTCCTCCGACCGTCCGGTCTTCGCGACAATGGCCGCAATCGAGCGGGAAATGATCGGCGTATCGGTGAAGCCCGGGCAAACGGCGTTGACGGTCACGCCCTTGCGGGCCAGTTCCAGCGCCAGCGCGCGGGTCAACCCGACGACCCCATGCTTTGCAGCGCAATAGGCTGAGACATAGGAATAACCGCTCAGGCCCGCCGTCGACGCGATATTGATGATGCGCCCGCCTTTGCCGCCCGCCTTGATGTCATCGAGGGTCGCCTGCGTTACATTGAAAACGCCGGTCAGATCGACATCGAGAACGCGGCTCCACATGTCGAGGCTGGTTTTCTCGAAAGGTGCGCTCGGTGCTTCCCCGGCATTGTTGACAAGAATGCTGACCGGCCCGAAAGCGGCGCGCGCGCTGTCCAGCCCGGTTGCAATGGCTTCGCGGTTGGTCACATCGAAACCATCGGCAATGAAGCATCGCTGCCAGTCCAGAAGGGCGGCAGTTGCTTCCAGCGGTTCGCGGCGGCGACCCGTCAGGGTCACATTCGCCCCGGCGCGCGCAAGACCAACGGCGATCGCGGCGCCGATGCCGCTACCGGCGCCAGTGACCAGCGCATGCTTGCCGGAAAGGGCAAGGCCAACAGCGGCATCGTTCATCGCAATCTCCCGTTACTTCGCGCCTTGCGGCGCTGTGGCGGCGCGGGCGAGATTGGCTTCATACTGATATTTGGCGGAGCGATATTGCTTCGGCCATGCGATGGAGTTGATGCCGATTTTTGCCGCTTCGTGCAACGCCCAGGACGGATCGGCCAGATGCGGACGGGCCACGGCGCAGAGATCGGCGCGCCCGGCAGCAATGATCGAGTTGGCATGATCGGCTTCCGAAATCGCACCGACGGCAATGGTCGGAATGTGGATTTCGTTGCGGATCTTGTCGGAGAACGGGGTCTGGAACAGACGGCCATAAACCGGCTTTTCTTCCTTCCAGACCTGACCCGACGAACAGTCGATCAGATCGGCACCTGCGGCCTTGAACATGTCCGCGAAGATGGCTGCATCTTCCGGCGTGTTGCCGCCTTCGAACCAGTCGTGGCAGGAAAGACGAACCGAGATCGGCTTGTCCTGCGGCCAGACTTCGCGGATTGCGTGGAAGACTTCCAGCGGATAGCGCGCACGGTTTTCGTAAGCGCCGCCATATTCATCCTCGCGCCGGTTGGTGAGCGGCGAGAGGAAGCTCGACAGAAGATAGCCATGCGCACAGTGCAGTTCGAGCCAATCGACGCCAGCTTCTGCGGCGCGCTTGGTGGCGGCGACAAAGTCCGCTTTCACCCGATCCATGTCGGCGCGGTCCATCGCCTTTGGCGTCTGGCTGTGCTTGAGATAGGGAAGGGCGGAAGCGGACAGAAGCGGCCATGAACCCTCTTCCAGCGGCTGGTCGATCCCTTCCCATGCAAGCTTGGTAGCACCTTTGCGCCCGGCATGGCCGATCTGCATGGCAACTTTGGCATTGCTGTTGTTGTGCACGAAATCCACAACGCGCTTCCAGCCTTCGGCCTGTGCATCGTTCCAGATGCCGAGACAGCCGGGCGTAATCCGCGCATCAGGAGACACGCAGGTCATTTCGGCAAAGACCAGTCCCGCGCCGCCCATGGCGCGGCTGCCCAGATGCACCATATGGAAATCGTCGATCAGGCCATCGGTCGCGGAATACATCGCCATCGGCGACACGACGATGCGGTTTGGCAGCGTCACGCCACGCAGCGTATAGGGCGTGAACATCGGCGGCAGGCAACGCTCGTCTTCCGTCACGTTCAACCCCTGTTTGCGGGCAAACCAGCGCTCATAGCCTTCCAGCCAGTTCTTGTCGCGCAGGCGCAGATTTTCGTGGCTGATGCGCTGCGAGCGCGTCAGCATGGAATACATGAACTGTTCCGGCTCCAGCGTGTCGGCATAACGCTGGCCTACGACCTCGAACCATTCCATGGCATTGCGCGCAGCGTTTTGAATGCGTGCGACATCGACGCGGCGGATTTCCTCATAGGCATGCAGGACTTCAGGAATGCCTTCCTTGCCGTGACCGAGTTTCTGGAACTGGTTGGCCAGTTCAATGGCGTCGTCGATGGCAAGTTTGGTGCCCGATCCGATGGCGAAATGTGCGGTATGGGCCGCATCACCCATCAGCACCACATGGGAGTTGCCGTTGAAGTGGCTCCACTTTCCGCAAATCAGACGGTTGAAGTTGAGCCAGGCCGAGCCGCGCATATGGCGCGCATTGGTCATCAGCGGCACGCCTTCCAGCGTTTCCGCAAACAGCTTTTCGCAGAAATCGATGGATGCTGTCTGGTCCATCTGGTCCAGGCCATGCGCCAGATAGGCTTCCTCGGTGGTTTCGATGATGAAGGTCGAGGTTTTGTCGTCGAACTTGTAGATATGCGCCTGGAACCAGCCATGATCGGTCTTGCGGAAGTCGAAGGTAAAGGCGTCGAACAGCTTTTCCGTGCCGAGCCAGATATAGCGATTGGGCCGCACGATCAGGTCGGGCTCGAACACATCTTCATAGCGATTGCGAATGCGGGAGTTCAGGCCGTCCGAAGCGATGATGAGATCGGCGTCCGGGAAATCGAGATCGCTTTCCACGTCGGTTTCAAACTGAAGCTTCACGCCCAGCGCTTCGCAGCGCAGCTGAAGAATGTTGAGCAGGCGCTTGCGCCCGATGCCGACAAAGCCGTGACCGCTGGTGCGCTGGCGCGTGCCCTTGAACAGCACCTCGATATCATCCCAGTGATTGAAGGCGTCCTGAATTTCGGCCGCACTTTCCGGGTCCCAGACCTTCATGGATTCCATGGTCGCGTCGGAAAACACCACACCCCAGCCGAACGTGTCATAGGGGCGGTTTCGCTCCACGACCGTAATGTCATGTTCCGGATGGAGTTTTTTCATCAGAAGGCCGAAATAAAGGCCGGCCGGACCTCCTCCAATACACACGATACGCATGTTGAGTTCCCTTTCCGATATGCTGCCAAACGGCGCCGGTTAATTATTTTAAGTTTAAAATATAATTGGCGACTTCGACGCGTCAAGTGAAAAAATCGCCATCTTTTTCATATCGCCTACGACACAGGGGAAATGGCTGTGAACTAAAATATGCAAATGCAATAATTATAATCACACCAAAAACCTCTATTGACACAGTTTAGAATTGGAAAATATGCTGATGCAAATGAATTGATATTCCGGCAAACGGAAAAGGGGAACTATCATGGCGGAGCGGTCATTCGCCCGCGAGGTCGAGGATCTGAAACTCGGCTCAGGCGAAATTTTCAGTGGTGAAGGCATTCTCGCCATCACCAAGGCGCTGTTGCAGTCGGGCGTGTCCTATGTCGGCGGCTATCAGGGTTCGCCGATTTCCCACCTCATGGACGTTCTCGCGGATGCGAAGGACGTGATGGAAGATCTGGGCGTCCATTTCGAATCGTCCGCGTCGGAAGCCGCAGCCGCAGCCATGCTTTCCGCCTCCGTGATGTATCCGGTGCGCGGCGCGGTAACGTGGAAATCGACGGCTGGCACCAATGTCGCCTCCGATGCCCTGTCCAACCTTGCCTCTGGCGGTGTGACTGGCGGCGCGCTTGTCATCATCGGCGAAGATTATGGCGAAGGCTCCTCCATCATGCAGGAGCGCAGCCATGCCTATGCGATGAAATCGCAAATGTGGCTTTTGACGCCACGGCCCAACCTGCCTTCGATTGTGGAAGCCGTTGAAAAAGGCTTTGAACTGTCGGAAGCCTCCAACACGCCGGTCATGTTGCAGGTCGGCATTCGCAGCTGCCACGTGCATGGTCAGTTTGTGGCGAAGGATAACAAGCGGCCTGCCCACACGCTGGCCGAAGCACTGGAAAATCCAAGGCGCGACGTCAACCGCATCGTCCTGCCGCCTGCATCTTTCCTGCATGAGAAGGAAAAGCTCGAAAAGCGCTGGCCCGCAGCCGTCGAGTTCGTCAAAGCCAATCGTCTCAACGAATATTTCGGCCCGAAAGAGGGCGATGTCGGCATCATCCTGCAAGGCGGGCTTTACAACAGCGCCATGCGCGCCTTGCAGCAAATGGGGCTGGCCGATGTTTACGGCGAAAGCCGGGTTCCGCTCTATGTGATGAATGTCGCCTATCCGATGATAGACGACGAGGTCATCGACTTCGTTGCCGGCAAAAAAGCCGTGGTGATGCTGGAGGAAGGTGCGCCCGAATATATCGAGCAGGCGCTGCATACGCTGCTGCGCCGCCGCGATATCCAGACAAAACTGTCCGGCAAGGACGTGCTGCCGCTCGGCGGCGAATACACAACGCCGGTGCTTTTGAAGGGCTTGACGGCGTTCTTCGATGCGCATGCGCCGCAATTGCTCGGCAACCGTCCGCCGCTGCCCGATCCGTCGCCGGTTCTGGCCGATGAGCGCGTCAAGGCGCTGGCCGAAGTGGTGCCGCCGCGCCCCGCAGGTTTCTGCACCGGTTGCCCGGAACGCCCGATCTTTGCCGCCATGAAGCTGGTGGAAAAGGAGCTCGGCGAGCATCACGTGTCAGCGGATATCGGCTGCCACCTCTTTTCCATTCTGCCGCCGTTCAATCTCGGCGGCACGACCATGGGTTACGGCCTTGGTCCGGCCTCGGCCTCCGCTTTCAACGTGCCTGCGGGCAAACGCTCCATTTCCGTGATGGGTGATGGCGGTTTCTGGCACAACGGTCTTGCCACTTCGGTCGGCAATGCCGTCTTCAACAAGCAGGACGGCGTCATCCTCGTGGTCGACAATTACTATTCGTCGGCGACGGGCGGTCAGGACGTGATGTCCTCCAGAGCGATCAATCCGCGCCGCAAGACCAACAATTCCATCGTCGATGCGGTCAAGGGAATTGGTGCGGGCTGGGTCCGCCAGATCGACCACACCTATGACGTTGCAAAGATGCGCGACACGCTGAAGGAAGCGCTGACGACGGAAGAAAAAGGCCCAAAGATCATCGTGGCGTCGTCGGAATGCATGCTCAACAAGCAGCGCCGCGTGAAGCCGCAATTCGCCAAGGCCGTCAAGGACGGCAAGCGGATGGTCAAGCAGCGTTTCGGTGTCGATGAGGATGTGTGTACCGGTGATCACGCCTGCATCCGTCTGTCGGGTTGTCCGTCGCTTTCGGTGAAGCACACCGACGATCCGCTGAAGGACGATCCGGTCGCGGCCATCGACAATTCCTGCGTCGGTTGCGGCAATTGCGGTGAGGTTTCGGAAGCGGCGGTTCTATGCCCGTCCTTCTATCGCGCCGATGTCATCCACAACCCGACGGGTTGGGACAAGTTCGTGCATCGTCTGCGCTCCGGCGTCATCGGCTGGCTGCAAAAGCGCCGCCGCGCGTCGCGCATTGTCTTTGCGGATTGAGGAACAGGCCATGTCTACATTGAATGCATCGCCGTCCGCCCCTCTTTCGCAGGACAAGCCGCTATCGATTGCTATTCTCGCCATGGGCGGTCAGGGCGGCGGCGTTCTGGCCGACTGGGTTGTGGCACTGGCGGAAAACAATGGCTGGGTTGCGCAGACCACCTCCGTGCCCGGCGTGGCGCAGAGAACCGGCGCGACGATCTATTATCTCGAACTGTTGCGGGCCCGCGAAGGGGCGCATCCGATCCTGTCGCTGATGCCCACGCCCGGCGACGTCGATATCGTCATCGCGGCTGAATTGATGGAAGCGGGACGCTCGGTGCTGCGCGGCCTCGTGACGCCCGACAAGACATTGCTCATCACCTCCACCCATCGCTCCTTCGCGGTGGGCGAAAAGGAAAAGCCTGGTGATGGTATCGGCAATCCGGTGGTGGTTGAGGACGCGACAGCTTTTGCTGCGCGCAAGACCATTGCCTTTGACATGGAAGCGCTGGCGACAAAAAGCGGCAGCGTGGTGTCTTCGGCTTTGTTCGGCGCGCTTGCGGCTTCCGGCGCTTTGCCTTTCGACAAGGCCGCCTTCGAAGCGACCATCAAGTCTGGCGGCAAGGGCATCAAGGCAAGTCTCAGGGCTTTTGAAGCTGCCTATCAGCGCGCGCTTGGCGGCGCGAATGACAAGCTTGCGGCAACGCCCGCAAAGCGGCTCGACCCTCTGCCCGAACGGTCCGATCATCCGGCACTTGACGGGCTTATCAAGTGCATTCGCAGCGAATTCCCGGGTGAATGTCATCCGATGCTTTTTGCGGGCATCAAGAAACTGACCGAGTTTCAGGATCCGGCCTATGCGGATGAATATCTGACCCGTTGCGCTGCCTTGCTCAAGGCCGATCGCGATAATGGCGGCACGGCGCATGGCTTTGCCTTCACCGAGCAGGCGGCAAAATATGTCGCTATCGCCATGGCCTATGACGATGTGGTCCGGGTGGCCGAAATCAAGGTGCGCGGCTCGCGGTTTGAGCGGGTGCGTAAGGAAATCGGCCTCAAGAAAGACCAGATTGCCTATACGACCGAATATATGCATCCGCGCATGGAAGAAGTGTGCGGCACTTTGCCCAAAGGCATCGGCGCCTGGATCGAAAATCGGCCAAAACTCTTTGCCTGGCTTGACAAGCGCATCAGCAAAGGTCGCCGGGTAAACACGGGAACGTTGTTCTGGTTCACCGGGCTTTATGTCGTTTCGGGGCTGCGGCGTTTTCGACGCGGCAGCCTGCGCCATCAGCGTGAGGTCGAACATCGCGAAGCCTGGCTGGCACAGGCGATGGCCGCCTTACCCAAAAATTACGATCTCGCGGTCGAGGTGCTTGGCTGCCGCCGTCTGGTCAAGGGCTACTCCGACACGCATTCGCGCGGCTTGTCGAAATTCGACCGCGTCCTGTCCGCCTTGCCTGTTCTGACCGAGCGGGACGACGGCGCGGACTGGTTGCGGCGCCTGCGGCAGGCAGCCTTGCTGGACGAACAGGGTATCGCGCTTGATGGCGCGCTGAAAACAATCGCGACGCTCTGAGAGAAGCGCGCCGCTATTTCAAAGAAAAAAGGGGAAGGACTATGTCTCAAGCGCAGAGCATAGATGCGCCGGCTGTTGCCGGAAAGGAAATATCGGCAGGCAAAAGCCTGCTCGTCGTCGGCCTGTGCTGGCTTGCCATTTTTGCGGAAGGCTATGATGTCGGCGTCATCGGGGCCATTCTGCCCGCCTTGTCCGTCGATCCGGTCTGGCAACTGACGCCGATAGAGCTTGGCGCCATCGGCAGCTATACGGTGATCGGCATGCTGATCGGCGGCATTCTTGCGGGCACGCTGAGCGAGCTTCATGGACGCAAGCCGCTATTCGTCGCCTGTATCACCCTGTTTTCGCTGTGCATGATCGTCAGCGCCGTGGCGCCGTCGCCTTTCATCTTCGGGCTGAGCCGGTTCATTTCCGGCATCGGGCTTGGCGGGATTATTCCGGTCGCCGCCGCGCTGACGGTGGAATATTCCCCGATCAAGAAGAAGAGCTTCAACTACGGTCTCATGTATTCGGGTTATTCAATGGGATTGCTTGCCGCCGCCTTGTGCGGTCGTGGCTTTCTGGAAGTCCATGGCTGGCGCACTATCGTGCTGATCGGCGCAATCCCGCTGCTGTTTGTTCCGATCTTCCTCGCATTCCTGCCAGAAAGCGTGGAATCGCTGGTCCAGCGCGGCAAGCATGATGCAGCACGCAAGACGGCAGCGCGCATGGGCGTCGGCGTTCCGGCGGCAATTGTCCGCAAGCATGGCAAGGTTGGCTGGCGCACGGTTTTCAGCGAAATCTTCTCCCCGAAAAAGGCGTTCGAAACCGCCTGTTTCTGGATCGCACTCTTCATGGGGCTGCTCTTGGTCTATGGTCTCGCACAATGGCTGCCTCAGATCATGCGCAAGAATGGCTATGATCTTGGCAACAGCCTGCTGTTTCTCGCTGTCTTCAGCCTCAGCTCGGCGATTGGCGGTATTGTATTGGGCACATGGGCGGATCGCTTTGGCGTGCGCCGCACGGTTGCCTGCTCCTATGCGCTGGGCGCGCTTGGCATTGTGGCACTCGCCTTCAAGGGTTCGCTGCTGATGAACTATGTGTTTGTCGCGATTGCCGGTTTTGGCACCGTGTCCGCGTCGCTGGTTCTCACGGGCTTTCTTGCCCAGCGGCTCGATTCCTCGATCCGTTCTGCCGGAACCGGTTGGGCGCTGAGCTTCTCACGCATTGGTGCGTTGTCAGGTCCGCTGCTGGGCGGATTGATCGCAAGCCTAAATGTCGGCCCGCAATGGAACTTCTATATCTTCGCCATTGTCGCTGCACTGGCCGCTGTGGCAACTGCGTTGATCCCGTCACGCCCGACGGACTAAGCCACGAAAAGGCCGATCCGTACTTAAGAGCGGATCGGCCTATTATTCAGCATACTATCAAAGTTCGTTTTTACGGATGTTCCGCAGCATTTTCTGCAAGGTGCCGACAAAGGCGCGATGCTCGTCTTCATCAATGCCTTCAAACAATTGCAACAGCAGATCATACATGACCGGCCATGCTTCGTTAAAAATGTTGCGGCCTTCTTCGGTCATCGAAATATCGCGGATGCGCATATCTTCGGCGCGCGCCTGACGGCGAATGTAACCCTGCTCCTCAAGGGAATCGAGCGTGCGGCTCATCGTTGATTGTTCGGTCACGGTAAAGACCGCAAGCTCATTGATCGTCGCCGAAGGCGTGACACTCAGGACAGCCAGCGTTCGCAATTTGACTGTCGTGATCTGGCGGCCTTTCAGCGCCTCCGCAAGGTTCGCATTGTAGCGTGCCATCAGGCGGTTCATCAGGTAGGGCGCAAAACTGTTCAGGCCGATTTCGCCCAGCGAACGCGCGGGGTTCTCCTCCTGATGTTCGGAAGCCAGAACCGTACCTGAGAAGCGTTCCTCCATGAATTCCCTCACTTTAGATCATGGTTACAATAGTCATGCGCCCGATGCGGTGAGGCATCAGGCGCAACAAGGCGCTCTCATCGGTGTTAATATCGGTTGTGGAAAGATGCCAGAGAAAAAGGCGGATGCGATCTTGCAATCGCATCCGCTGCTGTTTCTGGATCAGGGGCGGGAGGCCTCACCCGAGATGCCGTTGCCGCTGGTGGCAATGGCAACCTTATCGTCGTTGAGGCTGAAACTCTCGCGGGTGACTACAAGAACGATAACCAGAATGATCGCTTCCATGATCGCGAAGGTCAGGAAGGCGCTGACAAAGGACCCGCCCGAAACCTTGATGACCACGCCCATGACCCAGGGCGAAATGAACGTCGCAAGGATGGCGAAGATTTCGGCATAACCAACCGCTGCCGTTGCCAGCTCTTCTGGGTATTTTTCACTGAGAAAGGCGAAGATCGCACCGCCGCCGAAAAGTGCCATGCCGCTCAGGAGCGCCATCAGGATGAGCCAGCCGAAGCCAAGCGGTATGGCCATGCCGACGGTGAACATTGCCGCGACGAGGACGGCAAGCACTGTTCCGAACTTGATCATCCCTGTTTTGTTCAGGCGGTCGGCGGCGTAACCGCCGATGACGAGAAACACGACCTGCGACAGTCCCATCAAGGTGCCGATTAGGGCGGCGTCTTCCACCGGCATCTGATGCACGGCAATATATCCGGGAATGACCCAGGTGGCGGTTCCGGCAATGGCCATCGTGCAGGCCGAAATGCCGAGGCTGCCGACGATAATCCATTTCGAGCGGAAGATGCTGGCCAGAGACGCCGTGGAGGTTTGCTGCTTTTCCGGTTCCCAGCGGAAATCCTTATAGCCGATATGAGCCGGATTGTTGCGGGTGAAGAGCAGCACGGCAGCCGCCGTCGCCAGCGTTCCGATGGCAAGAATGGCAAAGAAGGTGCGCCAGCCGTAGGTGATGGAAAGCGGAATGCCAATCGCAAAGTCCAGCGTGATTGCAAGACTATAGGCCGCGAGGATCAAGCCGATCATGCTGCCGCGCCGCTTCTGCGGGAACCAGCCAATGATGAGTTTCATGTTGCCGAGGAAGATTGCGGCATCGAAGAAACCGATGAACAGGCGCAACGCAATCAGCTGGGCGTAGGTTTGCACATAGACTTGCGCCACCATGCCGATGGCGGTGCAGAACAGACCGATCAGCAGCAACGACCGCGCATTCATGCGACGGCTCAATTGCGACCAGACAATCATGCCGAGACCATAGGTCAGTGCGAAAATCCCCTGTGCCAGACCGGCCTGCGCGGAATCAAGCTGGAGCGTTTCTGAAATGAACGGTATCACTGCCGCAAAGGCGTACCAGTCAGCGGCGAGAAACATTTCGCATAAAAGCGCCAGCGCCAGCATTCCCCATTGCCAGCGCTTTATTCTGGTTTGATCGAAGTCCGATAGGCTTTCCCATTGCATGGCTGGTTCCCCTTATTTTTACCTGCAAAGTTATGATGCTTCCTCGCGGGAGCGTGCGGTGCCCAATGTTTGAAGTCGGATCTCAGACCGTAGACAGGAAATCGCGCACAAGTGTCGCCGCAGCTGGCGCCTCTTCAAACAGCAAATGTCCGGTCGCGCCGAGTTTCTCCAGCCGTGCTTCATCGGTCCCGCGCTGCCATTCTTCGGCATATTGCACGGGGATGACCCTGTCTTCCTCGCCCCAGAGGATCAGGGTCGGCATGTGAAGCCGGTGCAGCCAGTGTCCAAGCTTCGGATTGCCGCGTCCGTCAGTTGCGTGGACCAGCGCCAGCGCACCCATTTCGCGTCCAAGCGCCGCATCGAACCGGCTGTCGGGCTCGGTCGGGAAATAGCGGAGCGCAACTGCCGGATCATGCGTGAGATGGGCTGGGATATCGGCAGGCGCGACCTGAAACAGATCGGGGAGAGGGATTGTTGTAAGATCAAGACCGGCAGGTGCGGCGAGAAACAGCGCGGCAAGCCTTTCCGGCTGTCTTATCGCGAATTCTGCGGCAATCCAGCCGCCAAGTGAGAAGCCGCCAAGGCTGAATTGATCCAGTGCGAGTGCATCGAAGAAATCCATGTAATGGAGCACATAGTCGCCGATCTGCACGATATCGGCGTCGTCGTCGCTTTCACCGAAATTCGGATGAAACGGGATGATGAGCCGGTTTCGCGAAGCAATGTCGGCCAGGCTGTCAAAGCCGGGAAATGTCCCGGTTCCATGCAGAAAGACCACATCCTTACCTTCACCCTTCACAAGATAGGTGACGGTTTTGCCTCGGATTTCGACCGTGCGTTTTTCAAAACTGCTCGAGTAATTCAACATCTTTCCACCTTATGCCGCTGGCTTGGTGTGACTGGACCAATTGCTTTTTCATCTGATCGACAGCGCTGTCGATCCGCGCTTCCAAGGCCGGGGGCAGAAGCCCATCCGGTTCCAGGTCCGCCGAACAGGCATAGATGCCCGTTGCGACGGTTCCCGCTTCGAAAAAGCCGAAGAGCGGACGCAGATGATGTTCAACGACCAGCGCATGACGATGCCCGCCGCCCACTGCGCACAGCACGGTCGGGCGACCGCGCAGCGCGAGCGGATGCACGAGATCGAACACGTGTTTGAAAAGACCGGGATAGCTTCCCTGATAAACAGGGCAACCGACGATCAACGCATCGCAATGCTCGATCTCTGAAATGAGGCTTTCGGATTGCCGGTCCAGTGCCTTGCGATTGACCGTGAACAGGTTCGACCCGGCATGCGACAGGTCCAGATGCGTGACCGACACATCGTCTTCCGCTTCCAGCCTTGCGGCAATCGCCTGGGTTAGCCGGTGAACTTTCGTCGGGCGATCACACCCGACGAAGCTGACAATATTTCGCGCCATGGCCGGTCTCAGTTTTCGCTGATGCCGAAAACGGTCCATCGCGCATCGGCGCCTGAAAGGCCAAGTAGCCCCTTGCCGCATTCCTCAACGATCTGGTCGGCAAGCAAAATATGCTGGGTGCCGGAATGGATATCGCGATAGAAGCGCTGCATGGCCGTGTTATGCAGCGATGCTCCCCGAGCCGCCCGATGCGCGAATGTCGCTACATCTGAAACGATGTCGTGCATATAGCGCAGCGAGAGCTTCACCATCGTCATCTGGTCGAGGGACGGGACGCCGCCGGATGCGGTGGTCTGCGAGACGTCTTCCCATGTTTCCATGGCCAGCGCCCGTGCGGCCCGGTAACGGGCTTCGGCATTGGCAAACTGGAACCGCAGGCTGGCGCTGTCTGCGCTCTTGCCGAACGGATCCTGTCGCTGACGGATCACCTTGGCGAGTTCGTCGAGTATCCGGCGACCGACGCCGATGGCCCAGCTTGTATGGGTGAGGGCGCTGTAGCCCGCCAGCCCGAGATGGCCCTGTGTCTGACCGCGCTTCGGTGCGGACTGCGTGAAACTATAGGTCATTGAATCCGGCACGAAGAGGTCTTCATCGGTTGCCAGCGTGTAGTCGAAGCTGCCCGTGGCGCGCAGGCCCAGCACATCCCAGTTGCCAAGCAGCTGGATCGTCGAGCGCGGGTGATGTGCGACGATGATCTGCGGTGCGCCGGTTTCGTCTTTAAGAAGTGCCTTTCCGCTCGGGTCCTTGGGATCGAGAAGGAAGCAGCCGGAATGAATCCATTCCGCGTGGAAGATGGAGCTTCCATAAGCCCAGTTGCCGCGGATCATGTAGCCGCCATCGACCTTGCGGGCAAAACCGCGCGGCACGCCATTGCCGGCAATGGTGATGTCGACGCCGTCCTTGAAGACATTCGCAATCCCCTCGTCATCGAGGTAGATCGCCATGGTGGTACCTTCCATATTGTTGACCATCGTGCACCAACCCGATGATGCGTGGGCATAGGAAAGCGCGGACATTAATCTCATGGCATCGATTGGGCGCAATTCCGCGCCGCCGACTTCCTTGGGAAACAGCATTGTGTAGAAGCCCCCCTTGCGCATGGCGTCCACGACGTCGTCATGCATCCGTCCGAGTGTCTCTGCCTCTTCCGCCTTTTCTTCAATCAAGGGTAGAATCGCTTGCAGGCGATCATTGAAGCCCTGAAGGACTGCGGAATAGTTGTCGGTCGTGTGAGTCCGGTGCACGCTGGTATCCAAGTTAGTTCCCCTTGATTTAGTGGTTATAAGCAGGAATGATACGGATAAGAGTGGGAACGGACATTCCCCCCAGATGGGGGGCTTGGGAACTCGGGAGAGAGAATGCCCAGGCAAATATTATCGACAGACGAGCGGATATCTGCAGCGCTTTCCGTTGCGGAGAGCCGTAATTATGACGATTTTACAATAGCTTGTGATTATTTTGCCGCGAATGTCCTGCGGGTTCGATCGCTTGGAATTTATTTGCTGGAGAATAATCGGCCGCGCCTTTTTCACAGCATCAACACACCCACCGGCTTTCTTCTTGAATATCAGAATGGGCTTGCGGATTCGGATCCGATGATTGCGGCAGTGGTGCAGAATGCTGGCGCGATTGCGGGCTCGCGATTGCCCCAGAATGCGGCGGGAAATGTGCCGCTGATGCGAACGCTGCTCTATCGATGGAACTACAACGATAACTTGTGCTGTCCGGTTTACGTCGGCGACAACATACAGGCGCTGATCTATGCCGCCGGTTTCGAGATGCACGCAACACAGCTCGAAGAACAGGTTTCGCTGCTGTGCCGTTCGTCGGCGCTTGCCTTGCGCAACATTCAGGAAGCGCGTCCGGCGAAGACGCCCAACGCCAATCTGACCAGCTTGTCGCCGCGCCTATCGACGGTCGCCCGGTTGCTTGCAGCTGGCAATACCAACAAGCAGATTGCGCGACATCTGGAGCTTTCGCCCCATACGGTGAAGGATTATGTCGACGACCTGATCAAGCGTTTCGGTGTTCGTAACAGAACCGAAGTGGCCGTTCTGATCAACCGCATGAGCGGTGGGAGGAAAGCCGAGCCGGTCGGATTTGTCCTGTCGGGACAGGAACGGCGCGGCCTTCCCATAGAGCATTTCTGAAAACGCTTTCCGCGTTACTAAGGGCAGAGGAATTTAACGGCGCGGTTTTTGGGATCGCACAGCGTATCGATCACATTGCAATGATGGGTGCCGTCGATTTCCCAAGCGCTGGTTTCTATCCCCAACCCGTACCAGATGTTTGCCAGCAGCGCATTTTGTCGTCTGAACTCCATCAGCTCATCGCCGCCGACGCAGCAATGAACGGCAATATCTGTACGCGGGCGCTGGAGTGCCGCGCTCTCCGCGACAGCTTCAGCCTCGTCCATAGAGAAAATATTGTTCATCGCGGTTTTGAGAAGCGGGCGTAAATCGTGCAGCCCGCTGATAGAAAGAACACGCTTTATCCGTTCCGCCGTTGCGGCGGCAATGGGCGCATTTTCGCACGCCATGCGGCTGACCAGATGCCCCCCGGCGGAATGGCCGGTCAAGGCGATATCACCGTCCACTTCCTGCGCCAGATGGTCGAGGAAGCGCCCTATTTCCCGTGTGATACCGGAAATGCGCGCTTCGGGGCACAGCGTATAGCTTGGCATGGCCACGCGATAGCCGCGCGCAAGCGCGCCTTGCGCCAGATGCGACCAGAAGCTTTTGTCCAGTCCCTTCCAATAGCCGCCATGGACATAAACAAGTGTGCCCTTGGCCGTACCTTCCGGCAGGAAGAGGTCATAATGGTTCCGCGCGCCGTCGGCATAGGCGATGTCAGGGATCAAGCGACCCTGATCGCGCATCTTCTCGCGAAAGCCGGATGCCAGTTCCGTCCAGCGCGGCGGATAGGTGGCGGAATCGCTGATGGCCTTCATATTGTCGTAAGCGGTATCGTAGTCGTGCAGCACAGAAGTCTCCTGCGTATTTCATGCTTGAAGCCGCACGTCAGGCGTGGGCTTCGGTTGCCGCCTGCGCGCGCAGGGCGGATCGCTGCAATTTTCCGGATTCTGTTTTGGGCAGGCTTGAAACCCAGCATATCACGCGGGGGTATTTATAAGGCGCGAGCTCGCTTTTGACGTGGCTTTGCAGTGTTTCCTGCAAGTTCGTGTCGCCATGATATCCTTCGTTCAGCACGACATAGGCTTTGACAATGCAGCCTCGTTCCTCATCTGGAGCAGCCACGACACCGCATTCCGCCACGGCGGGATGGGCAAGCAAGCTGGCTTCGACTTCCGGTCCGGCGATGTTGTATCCGGCAGAAACGATCATGTCGTCATTGCGGGCCTGATACCAGAAATAGCCGTCCGCATCCATGACATAGGTATCGCCGGTGATGTTCCAGCCGTTCTCGACATATTTGGTCTGGCGCGGGTCTGCCAGATATTTGCAGCCGAGCGGCCCGCGAACGGCAAGTCGTCCAGGCGTGCCGGGCGGGCATTCCTGCCCATTGTCATCGATGACACGTGCTTCATAACCGGGGATGGGTTTACCAGTCGCTCCGGGTCTGATGTCGTCTTCCGGCGCGGAGATGAAGATATGCAGCATTTCCGTCGCGCCGATGCCGTCGGCCAGCGAAAGCCCGGTCGCACGCTTCCACGCTTCGAAAGTAGGGAGCGGCAGGGCTTCACCAGCTGAAACACATTTGCGCAGGGACGAAAGATCGTACTGATCGATCTTCGAAAGCATGGCTCGGTAAGCGGTCGGCGCTGTGAAACAGACAGTCGGTTTATATTCTCCGATAGCCACGGCTAGATCGTGCGGTGCGGTTTTTGCCGGTAGCACTGTGGAAGCGCCGATCCTGAAGGGAAACAGGACCAGCCCGCCAAGCCCGAATGTGAAAGCCAGCGGCGGCGAGCCGATGAAAATGTCATCTTCGGTCGCGTTCAATATATGATGTGCATAGCAATCACAGACGATCAGCAGGTCGCGGTGGAAATGGATCGTCGCCTTCGGCAAGCCGGTGGTGCCGGATGTAAAGCCGAGCAGGCACGGATCATCCCCGCGTGTCGCGACCGCCTCGAAATCGCTGGAGGCACCGGCCAGCAATGCGCCAAGTTCCCCGCCTGCATTGCCCTCCCAGGTCACCAGAGTCTTAATGAAATCGGTCTGTGCCACGGCATTCTGCATCTCGCCGATCAGTGCGTGATCGCAAAAGGCAATGCTGATTTCGGCCTTGTCGATGATCTGGACCAGTTCACGGGCGCGCAGGAGTGGCATGGTCGCGACGACAACGCCGCCTGCCTTGATGATCGCCAGATAGAGCGCAATCTTGGTCGGGTTATTGCCCGAGCGGATCATCACGCGATTGCCGGTCTTCATGCCGAGCTTGTCGGTCAGCACATTGGCGATCTTGTTTATCATCGCGGCAAGATCGCTATAGGTCCAGCGTACGCCCGGCGCCTGCAGTGCAATGCGGTCGCCTTTGCCGTTTGCAAGATGTGCATCCACCAGTTCGTAGGTGGCGTTGAGCTGTTCCGGGTAGCCGAGTGCGTCGAGGTTGATGATATCCGGTAGAAATTCCGCAGCCGGGAGATTATCCAGAACGAATGTGTCCACATGAGCGCTGGGGTGCATGCTCGTCTCCTGTCAATGCCAGTTTGCGTTCGACTGCTGGGTCAAACGTGCAAGTAACGTTCTTTGATGTCCGGGGTGGTCAAAAGGGCGGCGTTGTCGCCGCTCCACACCACACGGCCCTTTTCGATGACCACGTGACGGTCCGCGAAACGCGCTAGCGCATCGACATTCTTGTCGATGACGAGGATCGCCTCGCCTTCATCCTTGATGTTGCGCAGGCAGGACCAGATCTCTTCGCGCATCAGCGGCGACAGGCCTTCCGTCGCCTCATCCAGCACGACCATTTTCGGATTGGTCATCAGGGCGCGACCAACCGCCAACATCTGCTGTTCACCGCCGGAAAGCTGGTTGCCCATATTGCGTCGCCGCTCCTTCAGGCGCGGGAACATCCGATAGATGCTCTCTAGCGTCCATTTGGACGAACGCGCCTCCGAACGCCGGGTGGCCAGCAGGTTCTCTTCGACGCTCAGCGTCGGAAATATCTGCCGCCCTTCCGGGACCAGACCGAGCCCCTCGCGGGCAATCGCATAGGGCGGCTTGCCGGTAACGTCATGGCCATTGACGAACACCTTGCCGCCCTTGGGCGGCAGCAAGCCGAAGATCGACTTGATGGTTGTCGTTTTGCCCATGCCGTTTCTGCCGAGGATCGTGACGACTTCTCCCGCACTGACTTCAAAGTCGATGCCGAAGAGAATGCGAGACTGGCCATAGGCGTTCTGGAGTCCTTCGACCTTCAGCATCACGCGGCCTCCTCTTCGCCGAGATAGGCGGCGCGCACGTCCGGATCAGAGCGTACGGCAGCGGGTGTTCCGGACGCGATGACGCATCCGTAGACGAGGACGCTCACCTGATCCGCCAGCGAGAAAACGGCATCCATATCATGCTCGATCAGAACCAGCGTATGGGTCTGGCGCAGGGAGCGCATCAGTTCGACCAGCACCACGGATTCCTCATGGCTGGTGCCAGCCAGTGGCTCATCAAGCAACAGCATCTGCGCTTCGGTGGCGAGCGCGATGGCAATCTCAAGCTGGCGCTTTTCGCCGTGCGACAGCGCTCCGGCCCGGCGATGGGCGCGGTCGTCGAGCCGCACGCGGGCAAGCGCAGTCATGGCTTGCTCGTTGATATCGGCTTCCTTGTTTGCCGCCTGAAAAAAGCGGAAGCTCGAACCTGATCGTGCCTGAACGGCAAGTGCAACATTGTCCAGCACGCTGAAACCTTCAAGAACCGAGGTGATCTGAAACGAACGTGCAAGGCCGAGATGGACACGATTGGGCATAGGCAGACCGGAAATGTCACGGCCATCGAAGATGACCGAACCGCGGTCGCTTTTGAGATTGCCCGAAAGCTGGTGGATCAATGTCGTCTTTCCGGCGCCATTTGGGCCGATCAGCGCATGAATTTCGCCGCGTTTGACGGTGAGATTGACCCCATCCGTAACCTTGAGTGCGCCGAAGCTTTTATGCAGGTCATGAACCTGAAGCAGTTCATCCGACATCGGAACCTCCACGCAGCTTGCGGAGCAGCCCGCCGATACCGTCGCGACTGAAAAGCACGACGAGAACAAGGAAAAGACCAAGGCCGAGTTTCCAGTGTTCTGAGAAATGCGCCAGCACTTCCTCAAGAAAGATGAAGGCAGTTGCGCCGAGGACCGGGCCGATCAGCGTGCCCATTCCACCCAGCACCACCATGACGATCAGTTCGCCAGAACGCTGCCAGCTCATGAAGGCAGGCGAAACGAACTGGATCTGGTTGGCGAGCAGAACACCTGCAATGGCCGCCGCCACACCGGCGATGACATAGGCGGTGAGCTGAAACGAGAAGGGCGAGAAACCGATGGCGCGCATACGCACCGGATTGTCCCGCGTTCCGCGCAGCACACGACCGAACCGTGAATGCACCAGCATGCGGAAGATGAAAAATGCGCCCATCAGAACCGCCAGCACGAAGTAGAACAACACCAGATTGCTGGAAAGCAGCGTATTGCCGAACAGCGTCGAGCGGGTGGACAGCGTCATTCCATCGTCGCCGCCAAAGGCTGACAGGGAAACCATGAAGAAGAAGGCCATCTGCCCGAAGGCCAGCGTGATCATGATGAAATAGACGCCGCTGGTTCTCAGCGAGATATAGCCGGTGACGAGGGCGAAGAACGCCGCAACAACGATGGCCGCAACCAGCTGGAGGATCAGATCGTCGATGCCATAGCTGGATAGGATGCCGACTGCATAAGCGCCGATCCCGATATAGGCGGCATGACCAAAGGAAACGAGCGCGCCGTAACCCATGATGAAATTGAGCGAAAGCGCGGCCAGCGCGAAGATCATGATGCGTGTCACGATCACGAGAAGAAAGCTGTCGTTCAATACGGATGCGAGAAGCGGAACGATTGCAAAGGCGGCGAAGACCAGCCACGGGCCCGCATCCAGCAAAGGCGAGGTTCGGCTCTTTACCGTTTCCGGCATGGCGGTATCGCGGGTGCTGTTATGGGTAATCTCGCTCATCGGGTTCCTCCCTGCGCCGGGAAGAGACCTGTCGGACGGAAATAGAGCACGGCTGCCATCAGAATATAGGTGAGCATCGGCACCAGCGTGCGGCCCATCTGGGAGGCAGCGGCCGGATCGAGCAGATTGCGGAGCAGCATCGGTCCGAAGGTGCGGCCAAGCGTATCGACGAGGCCAACGGTTATGGCGGCAACGAAAGCACCGCGCACGGAACCGACGCCGCCGATCACGATGACGACGAATGTGAGGATCAGGATGGAATCGCCCATGCCTGGATCAACGGAGAGAATGGGGGAGATCATGCCACCGGCAAAACCTGCAAGCATCGCGCCAAGTCCGAAGACCACCATGAACAGGCGGCGTATATTGATGCCCAGAGCCGAGACCATGTCGCCATTGGTCGCTCCGGCACGCAGCAACATGCCGATGCGCGTGTGATTGACGAGGACATAAAGACCTGCCGCCGTGGCGAGGCCAGCGGCGATGATCAGCAGGCGATAGACGGGATAGCGCAGGTTGCCAAAGAGCTGAACGGAACCGGATAGGGAATCCGGCATCGGCACGCTGAGCGGAGCCGCGCCCCAGATGATCTTCACGAGTTCGTTCACGATCAGGATCAACCCGAATGTAGCCAGAACCTGATCGAGATGGCTGCGTTCGTATAATCGTCGAAAGACCAGCACTTCCAACACAATGCCGATGACAAGGGTGACGGGGAGGGCGATCAGGATGCCGTAAAAGAAGCTGCCTGTCATGGCAGTGAAAGTCGCAGTCAGATAGGCGCCGACCATATAAAGAACGCCATGCGCCAGGTTGATGAGGTCCATGACGCCGAAGATCAGTGTCAAACCGGCTGCGACGAGAAAGAGCAAAATGCCAAACTGAATCCCGTTAAGGGACTGCAGCAGAAAAAGATTGAGCATGGGGGACGTCCGGAACTCGTTGTACTGAAGTCCGATTCACGCCAGACAAACTGGCGTGAACTGTTTCAGACTTGGAAATTGAGAGGACTGGGCTCATCGAAGCACCCGCCTTCCACCGGGTTACATCTTGCATTCAGCTGCGTAATTATCCTTGTAATCGTTGAAGACCGTTTCAACGTAGGACGTGGCGAACTGGCCGTCGTCACGCTTGACGACTTTGGTCAGGTAGAAATTCTGGATCGGAAAGTGGTTGTCGCCAAAGCTGAATTCACCGCGCGGCGAGGTGAATTTCGCGTCTTTCATGGCGGCCCGCAAGGCATCCTTGTCGGCAATATTGCCGTTGACCTGCTTGACGGCCGCATCGATCAGCATGGCGGCGTCATAAGCCTGCACCGCAAAAGTCGCCGGAATGCGCTTGAATTTGGCTTCATAGGCGGCGGCAAATTCCTTGGCTGGTGCGGAATCAAGATCCGGCGCCCAGTTCGAACCGGCGAAGAAGCCAACTGCCGCATCCTGCTGCGCGGGCAGGGTGGTCTCATCCACGGTGAATGCCGAGAGGAACGGGGTGCCTTCAAGACCGGCCTGACGATACTGTTTGACGAAATTTACGCCCATGCCGCCGGGCAGGAAAGCATAGACCGCGTCAGGCTGTTCGGCTGCGATCTGGGCGAGTTCTGCCGAATAGTCGAGCTGGCCAAGCGGCACATAGATTTCCTGCGCGACTTCGTTCTTGTAGGAATGCTTGAAACCGGCCAGAGCGTCCTTGCCAGCCTGATAATTCGGGGCGATCAGCACGACGCGCTGGTAGTTCTGCTTTTCGGCATATTTGCCGGAAACTTCATGCATCTGGTCGTTCTGATAGGAGGTGACGAACAGATTGGGGTTGCAATCCTTGCCGGCCAGATTGGACGTGCCTGCATTGGTCGAGATCAGAAACGTGCCGGAATCGGTCGCTGGTTTGACGATAGCGTTCAGGACATTGGAGAAGATGGGGCCTACGACAAAATCCACTTTGTCGCGCTGGATCATCTGCTGGACCTTGTTGACGCCGATATCCGGCTTCTGCTCATCGTCCTGAATGATGATTTCAGCATCGAGGCCGCCGAGCTTGTTGCCCAGCTTGTCCATGGCAAGCAGAAAACCGTCGCGGGATTGTTCGCCCAGCAAGGCCGCTGGCCCGCTCAGCGTATAGATCAAACCGATCTTGATCTTGCCTTCTTCGGCCTGCGCGGTTCCGTTCAACATGGTTGCAGCGAGCAGCGCGAAGGCCGCTTTCGTCGAAATTTTCATTGTTCCACCTCGATTGCAGCGTTCTGCTTTGTCTTATTTTTCTTTCGCATTATCCGGCGCAAAACCGCTTCACACTTTTGCTGGAAATGCTCTGATACCCGGCAGATGTACTCCCATACTTCTGCCGGGCGGATGCATTATTCTGCTGGAGCGGGCAAAAATTCAACCTCGTGTGTCGGTGCAATGCGAACTATTTCAGCAGGATCACCGACATTGTCGATGCGAACGAACAGATCCCAAAGTTTTGCAGTCGGCGAAACCCAGAAAACGCACTTCACTGGCTGCTCGGTCTTGTTGAAAATACCGTGCGACACGTTGCGTGGCAGGCAGACGAGATCGCCAGCTTCGGCAACGGCTTCCTTGCCGTCGAGAAGCAGGTCGAAGCGTCCTTCCAGCACGTAGATGAATTCTTCCTGCGTGGTGTGGATATGTGGCGGAACGAAAGTGCCGGGAGGGAAGGTTGCGTGCCAGGACATGGAGCTTTCGCAGACATGCTTGGGCACATAGGTCTGACCGAGAATATGCCAGACAACACCGTCGACGGAGGAACCGGATTTGGTCACGCCAGCTTGAAGAACAGTCACTCTAATTCCCTTTCATTAGAGCGCACCCCGAAAAGTGTGAAACGGTTTTCGGAAAAGATGCGCGTTAAAAAATATTCAGACGCAGGTTTCAGGCAGAGGCCCGAGACACTCCCCGATTGACTTGCTGTGTTGAAAAGCCAGCCTTTGCGGCATAGCCGCGAACGATTGCCTCGCGCTCGGCAAAGCTGATGACGCCGTCCAGATCGGCAACACCGGATGGAGCGCGGCGTTCAACCTCATCGATGACGCCTTCCGGGCCGCCCAGCCGGTTGAGCCGGACGATTTCTGCCGTCGCGGGCAGCCGGATTGCCTGATAGGCCGCCAGCGCCGCGCGACCGTGCTCCGCAGCGGCAAGATGGTCGGCAAGCGTGCGTGCGTCGATGATCGCCTGGCTCGCGCCGTTCGACCCCACCGGATACATCGGATGGGCGGCGTCGCCGATCAGCGCCACGCGGCCATCCGTCCACCAGCGGGCGGGGTCGCGGTCGCACATCGGATATTCGAAGAATGTATCGGTTGCGCGCACCAAAGCGGCAAGGTCCACGACATTGATGCCAAATTTTTCGACATGGGGCATCAGCTCTTCATGCGTGCCGCGACGGCTCCAGTCCTCGCGCTTCGGCGCAGGCGATCCGTCGGCGCCGGGACGATAGGTGACGACCCAGTTGTTGAGAATCTTGCCGGGCGTGGTGCCCTTGGCTATCGGGTAAAGCACCAGCTTATATGTAAAGCCGCCAGCCACGATCATGGTGCGACCGTCAAGGAACGGATCGCTTTCAACAGCGCCGCGCCACATCATGACGCCGTTCCATTTGAGACCGGCTTCGTTCGGGAACATCTGATGTCGAATGACGGAATGAATACCGTCCGCGCCGATAATGATGTCGGCAGTTGCCGAGGTAATTTTTGAACCTTCGGCAAAATGAACCGTGGCAGAACCCTCGTTCTGGGTGTAGCCCACGCAGCGCTGGTTCGCGATGACGGCATCCGGTCCAAGCCGTTCGATGACGGCATTATAAAGCAGTTTCTGCAAATAGCCGCGATGGATTGAGAACTGGGGCACATCATAGCCTGCATCGACGCCGCGGGGCTCGCGCCATATTTCCTGGCCCTGCCGTGTAGCGTAAATCAGCTCTCGGGTGCGGATGCCGGTGGCGTCCAGCGCGGGCAGAAGGCCGATTTCAGCCAGTTCGCGGATGGCGTGCGGAAGGACATTGATACCAACGCCCAGTTCACGGACTTCCGGTGCTGCTTCGAAAATCTGGCAGTCAATGCCTCGTGCGTGCAGCATCAATGCCATCGTGAGGCCACCGATGCCCCCTCCGACGATAATCGCTTTCATTCGCGGTTCCCTTTTTCGTGGCTGCTCTTTGGCGCCTGGGACCAACGATAAAAGCGGGAACAATGCTGTCTATCACCAAAACGCCATTCCTAACAGGAAACCGCCAGAAACGCGCTTTCGTGCAAAATTTTCGTGGCGCTTGCGCTCTCGCTCCAGCGTGATACTTTAATCTTAAAATAAAATGCTCTCTAAATGAGATACGGGGAATATCGTGATGCCGACTACGAGCTATATGCACAGGCTTTCGCCGTCCATCGATTCGTTCCAGGACACTATGTCGGGTCTCCTCAGGCCTTGCCGCATCTCGAAGAAATCCAGCCGGACCTACCGGACGGAAGTTTCACATGGGCGCATGCGTCCCTTCGGCCTGACTGCGATCCGCATTGGCGGCCATGCCCGCATCGAAGTTGAAGCGCATAACGACATGACTTTGTTGCAGGTTCCGTTGCAGGGCATCTTCGTCTCGCGCGACCGGCGCGGTGACGAGCTGTTGTATCAGTCCGGCATGAATGCGCAGCTGGTCGACGCGCATTCGGCGATTGATCTCGAATTTCACCCTTCCACGCGCATGCTGATCTTCAGCCTGAACGATACCCAGATCGATATTCTGGGGGGCAAGGAATTCATCGAACAGTTTACCCATAACAAGCGCGTCGTATCCTTCGATACTCTGGTGGGTCATGCCTTCTATCAGCTGGCGCATTTCGTCATAAACGAGATCGAGAAGGATAAGGAAGCATTCTTCCATGGCGGTCTGTCGGAGCGGCTCGAAGACAGCCTGATGGCATCGCTTGCGGCGGCGCTCGACACGCAGCCGCGCGCGAGGCCGCTGACGAGTGCGGTTCCGAGCTATGTCCAGCGTGCTGAAAAATTCATGCTCGACAATCTCGACAAGCAGCTGACCTTGCAGGAGCTTGTCGATGCAACGGGCACCAGCGCACGTACCTTGCACCGCACATTTCGCAGTGTCCGGGGCAACACGCCGCTCGGCGTGTTCAAGAACATGCGGCTGGACAAGGTGCATGCGGAGCTTGTCCGTGGCCACGCCGGGCCGGGGGATATCACGCGTATCGCCATGGCCTGGGCTTTCAATCATATGGGCTTGTTTTCAGCGGATTACCGACAGCGCTTCGGCTATCTCCCATCGGAAACCGTGCGCCGCGCGCAATAATCCTTCGGTAGAAACGCCTCGGGCGGCACCCCGTATATTGAATTTCCGGTTGGATTGTGGTGCTGCACGCCGCCAACCTCAGGCGTGCCTGTGCCGGGAGCAAAGCCCCGGGGCCTGCTCGGCGAGCATATGTTCTTGCAAATCAGAAACACTATCACTGCCGACCGTATAGACGGTAGGACGGCCGGTCGGTTACCTTGGCTCTTGAGATTTGAACCGGAGATGAAGCCTTCATGATCAAGGGTATAGCGCTGCTATTGTTGTTTCAGCTGCTTGGCGAAAGCTTTATCTTCATGAGCGGGCTTCCTATACCGGGCCCCGTTGTGGGGCTCGTGCTTCTGTTCGTTGCCATGCAACTGTGCAAGATATTCGACTGGGGTATCTTTGCCGAAGCAGAAACGGCGGCCGATGGTTTTCTCGGTAATCTCGGCCTGCTTTTTGTCCCGGCGGGGGTCGGAGTGGTGGCTATGTGGAGCCAGATTCAGGGGCAGGCCACGGCAATTCTGGCTATCGTGGTGATCTCGGCAATTCTCACATTGGCGGTGACGGTCTGGACCTTCATTCTTGTGCAACGCTTCATGGGGCGGAGGTAGCGTCATGAAACATCCACTGGAACTATGGGTTTACCTTTCAGCATCACCTTTGCTGTGGCTCACTCTCACATTATGCGCATGGATCGTGGCGACGCATATTTCCGTTCGACTGAAGCGCCATCCATTGGCCAATCCTGTACTGATTTCCATCGTGCTGCTTTCCAGCCTGCTTGTGATTTTTGATGTTCCCTATGGACGATTCTTTGAAGGAGCCCAGTTTATCCACTTCCTGCTCGGTCCAGCCACAGTAGCCATCGCCGTGCCTCTATTCCGCCAATGGCATCAGGTGCGGCAAGCGCTGATCCCAATGGGAGCAGCGCTCGTCGTCGGCTCGTTCTTTGCGGTTCTTTCCATAGTGGTGATGGGCAAATGGGCCAATCTCTCCAATGAAGTGCTGATTTCTTTTCTGCCAAAATCCGCAACTGCAGGGGTTGCCATGGCGATCTCTTCCACACTTGGCGGCACACCGTCGCTAACTGCGGTGTTGGTCGTACTTACCGGCATTATCGGCGCACTTGTGGTTACACCTTTCATGAATGCCATGCGGATAAAGGACTACGCTGCGCGTGGATTTGCTGTTGGGCTGACGTCGCACGGTATTGGAACTGCACGTGCTTTCGATGTCGATGAGACGGCTGGGCTCTTCGCCGGGATTGCCATGGCCCTGAACGCTATTGCAACGTCACTCGTTGTTCCGCTGCTCGTCAAACTGCTCCTCAGCTGAAACGACGACGCGGCGTTTAAAGCGGCGGGTTGATCGACACTAAATTGTCCCCATGGCCACGCGAGCCGTTTGGCTCGCTGGCTGCCATATGGGGACGAAGAACTATATGCGTGGTCAGGGCAGTTGATTTACTGCTTGATAGCCTCAGCCTGAATTTCAAGCTTGACCATCTTGGCCATGCCTTCTTTTACAAGGAAGTCCACGCCCCACTGGGTGCGATCGATAGTTGCTTCAAAATCGCCACCACAGACTTCTGCCTTGAAGATCGGGCTCTGGTAACAACCGAACTTGGTGGCCGTGAGCTGGATTGGCAGTGTCTTTCCCTTCATGGTCAGATCGCCATCCACTGATACCAGCTTGTCTTCGTCAAAATTCCACTTGGTCGACTTGAACTCAATGGTCGGGAACTTTTCCGCGTCCAGCATGTCAGCACCTGTCACGTGCTTATCAAATGCGGCCATGCCTGTATTCAGCGTCTTGACGGGAATTGAAATATCCATCTTCCCATCCATGGTTTCAGGATCGAACGAGATATCGCCGTTGATTTCATAGAAACCGCCGCTGTTTGTCGATGTATTGAAGTGATCAATATAGAAAACAGCTTTTGTATGTGTTGGGTCCAGTTTGTAATCCGCAGCCTGGGCAGCCGAGACTGACAGCAACGAGGCTAAGAGGGGCAGTACGAACTTTCTCATGTCCATTTCCTTGTCGAGATTTAGCCGTGAAGCGTGAATACAGTGATCGCTTCGATGCCTTTGTAAGTAGCTGTCGGGCGCAACGCTGTGTAGTTCGGATTTCGGTACTCAATGTCCTATAAATAGGACGGTTGCTTGCGTTGAAGCGGGAATTGCAGCGGATACAGCCGGTATCACAGGAATTTTCCTGGCAGCTTTGGCTGGCGCATGAAGAGTGTTGCGAGCGCTGCAAGAGCAATGGCAAGACCGATCATGACGAACATGTCGCTGTAGGCCAGCACGAAAGCCTCCCGTTGAACGGTTCTGGCGAGCATGGCCGTGGCTTGGGCAGTCACTCTCGTCGGATCGCTGTTGTGAGCTTCCAGCATGGCTGCGGTTCGGTCGATGTGGCCCTGCACATCCGCAGCGCCCCGTTCCAGATGCAGGCCAAGCAGATTGGAGTGCAACTGCTCCTGCACGCGTGTAAATGTGCTGACCGCAGCAAGACCGATGGCTGTGCCAACCGTGCGAACGATATGAACAAGGGACGCAATCCACGGTATTTCCCTGACGCTGATGTCTTCCGTTATCAGAACCATCAGAGGTATGGCGGTGAATGGTGCGGCGATGGACTGCACGAACAACGAAGGCAATATCTGATCCGAGGTCCACAGATGCGTGAGACCGGACAGCATAAGAACGCCTGCGCCGAACAGCATCAGCCCGAATGCTGCCAGACTGCGCGGATCCATCCTGTAGGTCAGCCAGGCGACGAATGGCGTCAGAACGATCTGCGGCAGAACAGAGACCCAGAACATCGTGCCGCTTTCCAGCGCGCGATAGCCCTGAATACGGATCAGGTATTGCGGCAGCAGATAAGCAGAGGTCATCAACCCGATGCGCATGGCGAACATCAGGAACAGACTGAAGCCAATATTCCGTCTGGCAAGCAGACGCGGACTGACCACCGGATCTGGATGCCACAATGCATGGATGAGATAAATGCTCAGAAAGAACAAGGCCGACGCCAGCAGACCCACGATCAATCCCGATCCGAGCCAGTCGAGGCGATTGCCCTGATCGAGTGCCGTTACCAATGCGGCGAGCCCGAAAGACAACGCCAGCAGACCAAAACCGTCATGCCTGCGAAAGCGCAGGAATTTGATAGGATCGTTGGCAAGCCCGTAGGCTCCCGCCAGCAGTGTAAGACTGCCGGGTATAATGTTGATCCAGAACAGATATTGCCAAGACAAGTGAGTAATCACCCATCCCTCGATGCTGACAGCAAGATTTGGCGTCAGTGACGAAGCCAGCGCATAAAGCGACAAGCCATAGAGCCGCAAATGCTGTGGCAGATGCCGCATGATCACGGCATAAGCCATCGGCATCAGGATACCTGCACTCAGGCCGCGTACCGCCTGAATGCTGATCAGGGTTTGGAGATTGGGGCTGAACGGCGCCAGCATCGATGCGATCGTGAAAATGAGCGCTCCGATCATGACCCCGCGGGCGGGCGAGAGGATCGAGCGTAGCCAGACGGCGGATGGTATGGCGGCCACTTCTGCGACGACATAAGCCGTAGTCAGCCAACTCGCCTCATCCATGCCAACACCAAGCGCTCCACGAATATCGGCAAGCCCGATATCGGTGAGGCGCGAGTTCAACAGGGATGTCGTCGTGCCAAGCAGGACGGCGGCGACGCCGATCAAAGCCCGCATGTTGGGTAGGCTTGTGGGGCGCGATTGGGCAGAACCCTGAACGGTCGTAGCGGTGGACATGGCTTTTCGACTCCTGCCGCCTGTCCGCTCAGAATGAAGTTTCCGGACAAACGGCTTCGTTGGTTATTTGATCAGGTTGGCTGTCGTCTCAATGCTCTGGTCGGTATGCACGGTTGCCACGACCGACATGCCCGGGCGAAGCAGACCGTCGAGTTCACCATTCTGTTCAAGGGCGATACGCACGCCGACGCGCTGAGCTACTTTGGTGAAGTTGCCGGTCGCATTGTCCGGCGGCAGCAGGCTGAATTCCGATCCCGTTGCCGGTGACAGTCGCTCAACATGACCGCGCAGCTCCTTGCCCGGGAATGTATCGACCGTCACGCTGACAACCTGACCCGGCCTGAACTTGGCCAGCTGCGTTTCCTTGAAATTGGCGACGACATAGAGCTTTGAGACAGGCACGACTGAAACGAGCTGCGACCCGGCCCGTACATATTGTCCTTCGCGCGCGCCGCTGACACCCACAACGCCATCCATCGGTGCTGTGATATGGGTACGATCCAGGTCGATCTGCGCGAGCCGCAATGCAGCCTGCTGATTGGACAGTTCAGCCTGGGCTTGGTCGGATTGGGTGGCAAGAACGTCCAGCTTCTGACGCTCGGCTGCTATTTCGGCCTGTTTTTCAGCAATCTGCGCTTCGATGCGTTTGACGTCGGCAATCGCGGCTTCCAGCTTTTGCGCTGTCGACCAGCCGTCTTTCGTCAGAGATGTCTGTCGGTGACCTTCACTGACGACGCGCTCGCGGTCGGCGTTGAGCGCCGCCAGTCCGGCTTCTGCTTGTTCGATCACACGCTGCTGCAAGGTGATGTTGCTCTGCGCATTACGGATTGCGGCCTGTGCGGCGGCTACGCTAGCTCCGGCCTGATCCACCTGTGCCTGATACTGGGTCGGGTCGATCTGCATCAGCAGTTGTCCAGTTTTGACGTGCTGGTAATCCTCCACCAGTAAATGCACGATACGCCCGCCAACCTCAGCACTGACCGGTGTTGTGTCGGCACGCAGATAGGCATTGTCGGTCGTCTGGTTGGTCATGCCTGCCACCCAGCTTCCCCAGCCAAGCGGAATGACGATGGCAAGACCGATCCCAGCGACAATCACAGATGCGCGGGCAAGACTGAGATAGGCCCGGCGGCGGGGCTTTCCTGCTGCTTTGAGGGGCTCCGGCTTGTCCTTGACCGGAGCTGGCTGCTGAAAGAGAACAACTGGCTTGTTCATAACACGCAGTTCCTGAGTTGATTGTCTGAATTGATATCCGACTGTGAGAACCAAAAGGCGAAGCCGCGGCTTCGCCTTCAGTTTCGACATGGGATGAGTATCGTTAGTTCTGAAAGCTGGAAGGTGAAGCATCGCCGAAGCGATGTGCCGAGCCGTTCTCTGTGACCTCTTTTGCAGGAACGATCGCCGCCGTGCTGGTGAAGTCGAGCTTGAGGAACGAAGAGTTCACATCCCGTCCGGGCAGAACAAATGCCTTGTCCTGTGCGGCCATGGCTTCCGGCTGGCCGACGAATGGGTTTTCAGCCAGAGCGGCACCGGTGCTGAGAACAATTGCGGTAATAGCAAAAGCGATCTTTTTCATTTTCAGTCTCCTTGGGACTTTGTTTTGGCTTGTGAAAATCAAAGCCGTTTGATGGAGCGAATATGGTACGTCCCCTTTCATGATTGAAATGATTTGTTATAATTTGAATTATGAGCAGCATTCATAATATCGACCTCAATCTGATCCGTGTCTTCAACGCTCTGATGGAAGAGCGGAACGTGACCAAGGCCGGGGAGAGGCTCAATCTCACCCAGTCGGCGGTCAGTCATGCTCTTGGAAAATTGCGTCAGCTGCTGTCAGATGAACTGTTCGTGCGCGGCCCACAGGGTATGCATCCAACACCACGCGCCGAAGAGCTGTCGCAGCCGCTGCGTTCGGCTCTTGCCGACATATCGGCAGCACTTTCATCAGTTCAGTTCGATCCCGCCACGGCGGATATAAGCTTTGTGGTCGCCACTTCCGATTTCTATATCGGCACGCTCTTTCCTGCCGTCATGGAACGGCTCGAAAAGGAAGCGCCGGGCATCCGGCTTTGGCTTCGATTGTTCAATGATCTCAATCTGGTCGAAGAGCTGGATCGCGGAACCCTGCATCTCGTTGTCGGTGCTTTCGGACGCGTTCCCAGCCGTTTCAGGCGGGAGCCACTGGTATCCGTCGATAATGTCTGGATCATGCGCAAGGGCCATCCGGCTTCTTCCGGCCCGCTGACAATTGAAACACTCGGGCAGTATCCGCACATTGATGTCTTGTTGTCAGGCCGCGCGGCAATGGAAGCTGCCGGCATGCAAGAGCAGGAAGGCCTTGAGCGAGCGTTTGTAACCAGCAATCCGCCATTTCTTGAGGGGCTGCTACGGGAGGTCGGGCTGTCACGCCGTATTGGCGCAACGGTTTCCCTCATTCTTGCGGTGCCGCCGCTTGTCGCGGCGACCAATATGATCGCCCTGTTACCGCGCAGTGTCGCGGAAACATACAAAGATACTTACGGTCTTGTTCTGCATGAAGCGCCCTATCCGTTGCCAGCCACACAGATCAACATGCTGTCGCACAATACTTTCGGGGCGCATCCGGCTGTTGCCTGGCTGCGCTCTGTTCTGCGCGAAGCGATAACAGCTTCCCAAGCCTGACTCATCAGAAATGACAAAAACGCCGGGCTATAACCCGGCGTTCTCTTGCAATGCTCCAACCGACAAGCAAAGCTCGCTTATTGGCGAATCCAGAAGAGCTTCTCTTTAATCCCGAAGTTCCCCGCCTACACTATAGGGACGTCAGTGACTGGAAAAGGTGGTTGTCGCATCACAATTTGGATGAGATAGCCGCAAATTCGAACCTGTTCTTTGATGACCAGCACACATTGTTGACAGCCGTGCGTGCGGGACAAGGCATTGGGTTTTCTCATCGACCATTGGTCGAAAACGACGTGCTGCGCGGAAGCCTCAGTATCGTGTCCGAACGATATTTTGAGCCCAAAAAATCCTATAAGTTTATATGCAGTCACGAAAACATTGCGTCTAATCCGGCATTGCAGCTCTTCCACGACTGGCTCATTAAAGAGGTTTCGACCATCTGTTAGGTTCAGACAGTCGATATCTGATGAAGCGGGGTTTGGGCCGACAATGACCCAATGGCTGTC
This sequence comes from Brucella sp. MAB-22, assembly GCF_025908475.1. Taxonomy (NCBI): domain Bacteria; kingdom Pseudomonadati; phylum Pseudomonadota; class Alphaproteobacteria; order Hyphomicrobiales; family Brucellaceae; genus Brucella; species Brucella sp. MAB-22. Next base: position 1,451,992 of record NZ_CP109781.1, read on the forward strand.
GTCTCGAACTGCGAAGTGCTTCCTGTGCAAGGCTCTGGTCCATCACCACAGGCTGGAAGGTCTATCGCTATCCGATTTATACCCGGCATCACAAGTCCGAGCTCGCATCCGGTTGACGGCGTCCTGCCGTGGAATTGCCCCAACCGGTCATCATTCAAAATTAATCTATGACGGTGAAAGTTTTCCCGTTTAACCGCGTTTCACATTGCTGATCATGTGCGAATTGCGTGATGACAGGATGCCTTTTGCAGAGTTCGCGGAGACGTCGCGTGGTATCCTTGTGCACATCATAGCTCGCTGCCACGCCATCAACGATACCGTCGATAAGGGCACGCTCATTATAGGCTGCATCACCTGCGATCATAACCAAGTGGTCGTCCTGCTCGATGACAACAGACTGATGGCCTTCAGTGTGTCCGGGGGTCGGAACGATGCGCACCCGGCCATCCCTTGTGAGCTTCGTACTGCGGTCAAAGCTCTCCCATGGACCATCCTTGTGTTCAACCCGGGTTGGATTGAAGCCCTTGGGATAATGCATGTTCAAGAATCCGCTTATCGGGCCAGACCAGGCGAGAGATGCCGCAGCCTCGGGCGCACTTAGAACAAACTCGCTGTTAGGGAAATTTGGAATGCCACCCGCATGATCGCCGTGCATGTGGGTCATCACGACCCAGCGCACGTCGGCCGGATCAAAGCCAAGTGCACGCACCTTTGCTCCGGCTTCTTCCTCTGGTCGTACCCAGCGGCGTTCACAGGTCTGCATGAATGGATGCCACCAAGGTTGATAGTGGTAGTAGTTGGCGTGAGAACTTTCACCTGTATCTACCATGATCAAGCCCTCTGGATGCTCGATCAGCCAGCAACCAATCGGGAGGAGAGGAGTCCAGTCTTTGTCTTTGAAAACGTCCCACGTGCGGGCTGGGCGCGCAATTTTGCGCGACACTGCGTGCAAACTCTTGATTTGCACATCACCTGTTTGAATGTAGTGGATGTTCATGATATCGCTCTTATTGCAACATTTGTTGCATTAACGATTACAAGTAAAGGGACGCAATGTCAACTCGACCAAAAGTGGCTGAATTTGATCAGGTAAAATCGAGGCGTGGGGGACGCAGTGGCCGCGTACGCGAAGCCGTGATGGAAGCCGTGAAAAAAGAATTGGAAATCAAGGGCTACAATGGAATCTCGCACCGGGGAGTCGCAGCTGCCGCCGAAGTCGATCATGTAACGGTTTATCGTCGATGGCCGACACGGGCCCGTCTTGTGGTCGATATGGTGCTTGATGTTGCCGACGGTTTCGTTCCAGTACCGGACACCGGTACCCTCGACGGCGATTTGCAGGCGTATATGGCACGTATCATCGCAATGCTGGCTGATCCTGCGGTAATGCCTTTACTGCAGGCACTCTTTGCTGCATCGATGGAGGGCGATCAGGATATCCGAACCAGCTTGTCTGAAATCTGGAACGAGCGCTTTACCAACGCTTACATCATGATCGACCGTGCGATAGAGCGGCGAGAGGTAAAGCCTACCATAGAGCGGGAAAGAGTTCTTGAAGCAATAATCTCACCCATTTGGTTCCGAACCTTTGTACGCAGGGCGCCACTGGATGAGAAGTTCACCGGTCTCGTTATACGCGATGTCATGTCATCCGCTTATCGGGAATAGGAGGTGGGTCACGACAACCGCTCCATTATGGCGACATCCCTCGCAACTACTCAGGGCATGAAAGGGGTCTGTCTCCTGTATGGCAATCGGATTGTTAGCGGCAACATTTCTTGAATGTCCTGTCATCTTTCGTACACTGCGGTAGCAGTTCGTCATTGCAGTCGAATACAACGTGTGACCAAGCCGTTACGTTTCAAAATCCATCTCTTTTGTTTTCGCTTGCGGATAGAGCCGCGTACTCTTCGACCAAAAAATCAAGAAGTGCGCGCACTGAAGGCAGCAGGCCACGCCGCGAGGGAAAAGCAGCATGGATGATGCCGCTGCGGGGTGCCCAGTCGGGCAGAAGATCAACCAACCGCCCAGTCTTTATATCATCCCGGACAACCATTGTGGGAAACTGGCAAACGCCGATGCCTTGAAGAGCGGCCAGCCGCAGCGCAACCATATCTTCCGTGATCAGCAGCGGTTGATAGGGAATTTCAGCCGTGGTGCCGTTCGGACCAAGCAGGTTCCATTCAAAACTGTTGTGGGATGATCCCCAGGCAAGGCCGGGCATGTCGACGAGGTCGGCGGGGACGGCGTTGCATCCCTCCTTGACGAATACAGGGCTTGCCACCAGTCGTTGCTCGCTTTCCGCCAGCTTGCGGATGACGAGATCGCTATCCTCGAGCGGTGGAAAGCGGACGCGGATAGCGAGATCGAAGCCTTCGCGGATAACATCCACGCGCCGGTTTGTGCTTTCCAGATGTATTTTCACCTTTGGGTATCGCGCCATGAAACGGGCGATCATTTCACCGACCTGGAAATAAATGACCGATGCCGGGCAACTCACCCGCACCGTGCCTTGCGGTTCTGTGCGCATTCTGTCGATCACATCCAGTGCGGCATCGGCCTCAACCATCATCGCCAGACAATGGCGATAAAATTCCTGGCCGATATCCGTCACGGCAAATTGTCGGGTGGTGCGCTGGATAAGCCTGACACCGAGATTATCTTCGAGCAGGGCGATCCGGCGGCTCAGCCTGGAGCGCGGCATATCCAGTTTTCGTGACGCAGCGGAAAAGCCGCCTTGCTCCACGACTTCCACATAAAGCCGCATATCGTTGAGATCAGCCATGGCCGGGCCTTTCATTGTCCTGTTTTCAGGACAGTATAGCCTGAACTTCGATCTACCGGTCAATTTGTTCCAGATTTATTTTGCTCCCAGACAGTCAATTCAGTGTCTGCAAGGCAACGAAATAAATCGGGAAGATCGAGATGAGACAGGTTATCGGCATTTACAGCAGCTCATCGCCCCATTGGGTGGGTGATGGATTTCCGGTTCGCTCCATGGTTTCCCATGCGACAATGGGCGAACACATCAGCCCCTTCTTGCATCTTGATTATGCCGGGCCGGAACAGTTTGCACCCACGGCAACCCCGCGCGGGGTTGGCAGCCATCCCCATCGCGGTTTTGAAACCGTGACCATTGTCTATCAGGGCGAAGTTGAACATCGCGATTCCACTGGAAGCGGAGGCATGATCGGTCCCGGTGATGTACAATGGATGACTGCTGCCGCCGGGATTTTGCACGAGGAGCGCCATTCGAAGGCGTTTACCGAACAGGGAGGCACGCTGGAAATGGTGCAGCTCTGGGTCAACCTGCCTGCCAGGGACAAGTCCGCGCCCGCCGCTTACCAGACGGTGCTCGATCGGGATATTCCGACCGTGGCCCTGCCGGATGAAGCTGGAATTGTCCGTGTCATAGCCGGGAACTATGCCGGACATGCCGGACCGGCACGCACCTTCACGCCGATTGATCTATGGGACCTGCGCCTGAAACAGGGCGGAAGCGTTGTGTTTGATCTTCCCGATCAACATACGACCGGCCTGGCAATCTTGCGCGGAACGATCACCGTCAACGGCAACAGATCGGCACGGGATGCGCAATTCGTTCTGCTCGACCGAAAAGGTGGCAGTTTCGAGGTTACGGCTGACAGCGACGCAACCGTTCTTCTGCTGAGCGGCGAACCGCTTGAAGAGCCTGTCGCCATGCGTGGCCCTTTCGTCATGAACACAAATGAAGAATTGCAGGATGCTTTCGCGGATTTCCGAACAGGGAAATTCGGCGCCATTCCTGCCTGATCCATTCCCGTGGTGTCAGTATGAACCACGGGTATCCCCGGACCGGAAATGCTTTCGGCCCTGAATACGTCCAAGCCTGAAGAAGGAGACTTAAAATGAGCAGCCCAGCTAACTTTAACGGCCAGCGTCCGGTTATCGACCCCAACGACGCCGTCATGCTTCTGATCGACCATCAGAGCGGCCTGTTTCAGACCGTCGCAGACATGCCGATGCCTGTTTTGCGCAATCATGCGACCGCGCTTGCCAAGATGGCCACGCTGACCAAGATGCCGGTCATAACCACGGCATCCGTGCCGCAGGGCCCCAATGGTCCGCTGATCCCCGAGATTCATGAGAACGCCCCTCATGCCAAATATGTAGCGCGCCGTGGCGAGATCAACGCATGGGACAATCCGGATTTCGTTGCTGCCGTGAAGGCCACGGGCCGCAAGACCCTGATCATCGCAGGCACCATCACCAGCGTTTGCATGGCCTTCCCGGCAATCAGTGCCGTTCAGGACGGTTATAAGGTTTTCGCCGTGGTGGACGCATCCGGAACCTATTCCAAGATGGCGCAGGAAATTACGCTCGCTCGTGTTGTTCAGGCCGGTGTCGTGCCGATGGATACGGCTGCGGTGGCTTCGGAACTCCAGAAGACATGGCATCGTGACGATGCGCAGGAATGGGCCAATGTCTACACCAAGATTTTCCCTCCCTACCAGCTTCTCATCGAAAGCTACTTGAAGGCGCAGGACGTCGAAAAGAACCACGAACAGCTCGATTCACAGCGTGGCTGATTGTGACCAAAATACAAAAGGGCGGCATTACCTGCCGCCCTTCTTCTTGTCCTCAAGTTGATATGAAAACCGCATTGCGCAATGAATGTACGCAATGCGGTTCAATGTTCAGCCTGTCGTGTCATCCCACGGATTTCCCGACAGTGTTTATGCGCAAGGCTTACTTCTGCCAGCTCTTGACCAGTTCATCGTAATTGACCGTAACCGGCTTTTCTTTTTCGTTCTCGATCTTCAGCTGAGGAGCGAGGTTACCCTTGGAAACGGCATCCTTGTTCCAGTACTCGATGTCATGTTCCTCGGCGAGCTTCGGTCCGATGTCGCCCTGTACCCCCGCACGTTCCAGACGCGAGAGAACTTTTTCCTGTTCGGCGCAAAGTGAATCCATCGCTTCCTGTGCCGTTTTTGCACCCGACGATGCATCGCCGATCGCCTGCCACCAGAGCTGAGCCAGCTTTGGATAGTCAGGCACGTTGGTGCCGGTTGGCGACCACTGGACGCGGGCCGGCGACCGATAGAACTCGACCAGACCGCCGAGCTTCGGTGCCCGATCCGTGAAGCTCTGATGATGGATGGACGAGTCGCGGATGAAGGTCAGACCCACATGGCTCTTTTTCACATCGACCGTCTTGGACGTCACGAACTGCGCATAGAGCCAGGCAGCCTTGGCCCGGTCATCCGGGGTGGACTTCATGAGGGTCCAGGAACCCACGTCCTGATAGCCAAGCTTCATGCCGTCCTTCCAGTAGACGCCATGCGGGGAGGGGGCAACACGCCATTTCGGCGTGCCATCCTCGTTCACGACCGGCAGGCCGGGCTTGGCCATATCGGCGGTGAAAGCCGTGTACCAGAAAATCTGCTGGGCGATGTTGCCCTGCGACGGAACCGGGCCGGATTCGGAGAAGGTCATGCCTTGAGCTTCTGCCGGAGCATAGGCCTTGATCCAGTCGAGATATTTCTGGATGGCGTAGACCGAAGCTGGTCCATTGGTGTCGCCGCCGCGGGCTACGCATGAGCCGACCGGACGCGACTGATCATCAACCTTGATACCCCATTCATCGACCGGCAGACCGTTTGGCAGTCCCTTGTCACCGTTGCCAGCCATGGAAAGCCACGCATCGGTAAAGCGCCAGCCGAGAGACGGGTCCTTCTTGCCATAGTCCATATGGCCGTAGACCTTTTTGCCGTCGACATCGCGACCGGTGAAGAACTCGGCGATGTCTTCATAGGCAGACCAGTTGACTGGTACGCCAAGATCGTAGCCGTACTTGGCCTTGAAGTCGGCCTTGTTCTTCTCGTCGTTGAACCAGTCGTAGCGGAACCAGTAGAGGTTTGCGAACTGCTGGTCGGGAAGCTGGTAGAGCTTCTTGTCCGGAGCCGTCGTGAACTTGCTGCCGATGAAATCGTCCAGATCGAGGCCCGGATTGGTGACATCCTTACCTTCATTGGCCATGAAGTCGGTGAGGTTGCGGACCTGCTGATAGCGCCAGTGCGTGCCGATCAGATCGGAGTCGTTGACCCAGCCGTCATAAAGATTCTGGCCGGTCTGCATCTGGGTCTGAATTTTTTCGACGACGTCGCCTTCCTGAATAAGGTCATGCGTGACCTTGATGCCGGTGATGGCGGTAAATGCGGGCGCCAGCACCTTCGATTCATAATCATGGGTGGTCAGCGATTCCGAAACGACCTTGATATCCATGCCCTGGAAAGGCTTGGCCGCATCGATGAACCACTGCATTTCCTTTTCCTGATCGGCGCGCGACAGGGATGAAAGGTCGCCAATTTCCTTGTCGAGAAATTGCTTCGCCTCATCCATTCCCGCTGAAGCTGCCCCTGTCATTGCCAGCACGATAAGTGCTGTAGTCGTCATTAGATGCCGTCGCATGTTGATCCTCCCAAAGCTTGCGAGTGCATTGCATATCGACTTCCGGGCGCGGTTTGTCCCCCGAGCCCATTTTGCGCGGAGCGGAAGGTTTCCGCTCCGGATTTCTCACACAAAGCGGAATACGCCGATGGCGTAGACCACTGAAATGGCAAGAGCCCACCAGAGGTTCGGACCAACCAGCCCGAGCCATGCCAGATTGATGAATGCGCTGCCGAGCAGCGAGATAAACAGGCGGTCGCCGCGTGTTGTCTCGAAGCGCAGGATACCGTTGCGCGGCGAGCCGCCGGGCGAGATATATTCCCACACGCCCATGCCCAGCAGCAGAAATGCTATGGCGCAGAAAAACGCCGCCGTCTGCCAGGTCCAGGCCATCCATGAGAAGTCGGGCATATGAAACATCGTCATACCCTCCCCAGGGCAAAGCCCTTGGCGATGTAATTGCGGACAAACCAGATCACCAACGCACCGGGTATCAGCGTCAGAACACCCGCCGCAGCGAGCAGCCCCCAGTCCATACCGGCAGCAGAAACGGTGCGTGTCATCGTGGCTGCAATGGGTTTCGCGTCTGTCGTCGTGAGCGTGCGGGCGATGAGCAATTCCACCCATGAGAACATGAAGCAGAAGAAGGCTGCCACGCCGATGCCGGATGCGATCAGGGGCATGAAGATCTTCACGAAGAACTTTGGAAACGAATAGCCGTCGATATAGGCTGTCTCGTCGATTTCCTTCGGTACGCCCGACATGAAGCCTTCCAGAATCCACACCGCCAGCGGCACATTGAACAGACAATGCGCCAGTGCGACCGCGATATGCGTATCGATGAGCCCGAATGCCGAATAGAGCTGGAAGAACGGCAGGGCGAACACCGCCGGAGGCGCCATGCGGTTGGTCAGGAGCCAGAAGAACAGGTGTTTGTCGCCCAGAAACCGGTAGCGCGAGAAGGCATAGGCTGCAGGCAGCGCCACCGAAACCGAAATCACCATGTTCATGACCACATAAATGATCGAGTTGATATAACCCGAATACCAGGCGGAGTCGGTGAAGATGGCGCGATAGTTCTGCAATGTTGGCTCATGCGGAAAGAGCGTCAGCGACGTCAGGATTTCCTGATTGGTCTTGAAGCTCATATTGATGAGCCAATAGATCGGTATCAGAAGCAGAACGATATAGATTGTCGGTATCAGCCAGCCGAACCGCGACCTCTCACGTCTGCTCGATTTTTGTCGGACTGCGTTTGAGACCGGTGCAATTGCAGGTGCACTGCCCACGGAAGTTCCCTGTATGGCGTTCATCTCACACCTCCTGATCGTGGCTGGTCATGACGGTGTAGAACACCCATGACAGCAGCAGGATGATGAGGAAGTAGATCAACGACATCGCCGCCGCCGGTCCAAGATCGAACTGACCCAGCGCCATCTTGACCAGATCGATCGACAGAAATGTTGTCGAATTGCCCGGTCCACCGCCAGTCACCACGAAGGGCTCGGTATAGATCATGAAACTGTCCATGAAACGGAGCAGGACGGCGATCAGCAAAACGCGCTTCATCTTCGGCAGCTGGATGTAACGGAACACTGAAAATCGCGAAGCTCCGTCGATTCTGGCTGCCTGATAATAGGCATCCGGAATGGATACGAGACTTGCATAGCACAACAGCACCACGAGGCTGGTCCAGTGCCACACGTCCATGATGATGATCGTCACCCAGGCGTCGAACGGATCGTTGACGTAGTTGTAGTCCAGCCCCAGCCAGTTGGCGTAGTAGCCGAGCAGGCCGATGTCGCTGCGTCCGAAAACCTGCCAGATCGTGCCGACCACGTTCCACGGGATCAGCAGGGGCAATGCCATGGTGACCAGACAGACGGGGACCCAGAAGCCCTTTTTCGGCATGTTGAGCGCAATCAGGATGCCGAGCGGTATCTGGATCGCCAGCACGATGAACGAGAAAATGAGATTGCGCCAGAGCGCATCCCAGAAACGACCGGAGTGAAGAATTTGCTCGAACCAGTCCGTCCCGGCCCAGAAGAACTGGTTGTTGCCGAACGTATCCTGCACCGAATAGTTCACCACCGTCATCAGCGGAATGACGGCGGAAAAGGCGACCAGCACCAGCACCGGCAGGACCAGGAACCAGGCTTTGTTATTCCAGCTTTTTTCCATGGTCAGCCCTCCATTCCCACGCGCCAGGAATCCGCGAATATGCCGATTGCCTTCGGATCGAAGGTCACGCGCGGTTCGGCTGGTATCTCGTCGTCCTCGCCGATCACGACGGCGAGTTTCTGCCCCTCGAAGCCTGCCCGCACGATGCGGTAGCGCCCGATATCCTCGATCTTGTCGATGCGGATTGGCAGGCCTTCGCGACCGAGCCTGACAAATTCCGGCCGGATGCCCAGTTCGATGCTTTTTGCATCGCCAATCTGCGGTATGCCGGGCAGTGGAATGGCCTGCGCGCCGACTGTGGCAGTCTGGCCGTCGATCCGTGCGGGCATGAGGTTCATACCCGGCGAGCCGATGAAATAGCCAACGAATGTATGCCTCGGGCGCTCGAACAGTTCGGCAGGCGTGCCGATCTGCACGATTTCTCCGTTATGCATCACCACGACCTTGTCGGCGAATGTCAGCGCCTCCGTCTGGTCATGCGTGACATAGACCATCGTGAAACCCGATTGGCGGTGCAAGCGTTTCAGCTGTGAGCGCAGCACCCATTTCATGTGCGGATCGATAACCGTCAGGGGTTCATCGAACAGGATTGCGTTCACATTCGCGCGTACCAGTCCCCGACCGAGCGAAATCTTCTGTTTCTGATCTGCCGTCAGTCCGCGTGCGCGTCGCCCGGCAATGCCGCCGAGGTCGGTCATTTCCAGAATGTCCTTGACGCGACGTTCCACTTCCGCTTCCGGCATCCGTCGGTTGCGCAACGGAAAGGCGAGATTGTCGAACACGGTCATCGTGTCGTAGACGACGGGAAACTGAAAGACCTGCGCAATGTTGCGGTCTTCGGTGGCAAGGCCGGTTACGTCCTGCCCGTCGAAAAGGATGCGCCCCTCAGTCGGTTGCAGAAGGCCGGAAATGATGTTGAGCAGGGTTGTCTTGCCGCAACCGGACGGGCCGAGCAGCGCGTAGGCGCTGCCGTCCTCCCACTCGTAATTGACCATGTTGAGAGCGTATTCGCCTGCGGCTTGCGCCTTCGCATTATAAGCGTGGCGGATATGATCGAGAGTGATACGTGCCATCGTCGCCCTCCTATGCCGCCAAACCAACCGTGCGGCCAACCGCGCGGCCAGTTTCATCGAATGCCATCAGGTGTCGCGTGTCGAGGTAGACCTCGATTTCGCGGTCAGGCTCGACGATCTGGATACCGTGCGCCAGCATGACCCAGCGGTCGCCTTCGTAATCGAGATGGATGAAGCTTTCCGATCCGGCGATCTCGGATACCAGTGTGCGGGCCCGAATGGGAACCGTAGCGTTTTCCGCCGGACGGACCAGCAGATGATGCGGCTGAAACGCGATCGTCAGCGGACCGTCGCTTATATCAGCCAATTGGCTTGGTACGGCAATGGCCGGGCGGTCGGCGCGCAGGAAACGATCCCCTGACTTGACCATGCGTGCTGTGTTCAGGGGCGGGTCGGCAAATGTTCGTGCCGTGATGAGGTCGAGCGGGCGGCGATAGACATCGATTGTGCGCCCGAACTGCGTGATGCGGCCTTCCGAAAGTGCCGCCGTATTGCCGCCGAGCAGCAGGGCTTCCGAAGGTTCGGTTGTTGCGTAAACAAAGATCGCACCGGATTCGGCAAAGATGCGCGGCAGTTCTTCACGGAGTTCCTCGCGCAGCTTGTAGTCGAGATTGGCCAGCGGTTCATCGAGGAGGACGAGATTGGCCTTTTTCACAATGGCCCGGGCAATTGCAGTGCGCTGTTGCTGCCCGCCGGAGAGATTAAGCGGTGTGCGGTCCAGATAAGGCGTCAGCTTGAGAAGGTCCGCCGCCTTGCGAACCTCGCTGTCGATCTCCGACTGTGCCTTGCCAGCGATGCGCATCGGCGAAGCAATGTTTTCATAGACCGTCAGAGCCGGGTAATTGATAAACTGCTGGTAGACCATCGCCACATTGCGCTTCTGCACGGGCATGCCTGTAACATCCTGTCCGTCGAACAGGATCGAGCCTTCACTTGGCTTGTCCAGGCCCGCCATGAGGCGCATGAGCGAGGTCTTCCCGGACAAGGTCGGTCCGAGCAGGACATTCAGGCTCCCGCGAGGCAGTACCAGACTTGTCGGATGGATATGGGTGGCTCCACCAACCGTCTTCGAGATATTTCGCAATTCCAGCATATGTCCCGAGGCCTCCTCCAACCGTCGGAATTATTGCGCTTATTGGCAATTCCTCTCAATATGAACTTCCAGGGACTGTGCCTTATCCCTTATGAGCAATCCGTGTTCTGCGGACCGCTTCCACACTTTCTCAGGAAACATGCAAGTTCCAACGACAATCCGGGCGCTGTTAACAGGATGTTTCCCAACGGATTTCATCCAGCTTAACACAACACCGAACCCGGCGCTCAATGAGCGCGAGCCAGCAGATGCGGCGGCGCGACCGTGATCTTTAACGCTTGAACAAACTTGGTTTGGATGACTTCGACAAGCACGCAGCTTGTCGCTTTGGCGATGGTGCCGAACACCGTTATCGCCACTGTCCGAGAAGAGGGCATGCGCACTCGTAACTGACATGTTCCTCCCCCTGTTCACACGTTCGGCCATTGCGAGTGTGAAAGCCAAACAATGAAAATCGAAAACAAAAAGAAAGTCAAATGAAGATAATTGTTTCACTTGCGAAATGTGGGCAGACCGTCGCGCGCCATGTGAAATGGTGGCTGTCGGTATAGCCATGGTCCGTGCAGAGCACGTTTCCAGCAGCGGATCCATATAAGCTCAAGTTACCCGCACGGAACCCGAAGGGTGCATTACACCCAAACAGATGTAGACAAATTACCGGCTCTTCTTTTGCGTCATTTGACGGCACAATAGCCATGGAGCCGAATATTTCTCAACACCATTGGGAATTGGGCCCGGCGAGGAGAAATGGTGATGAATGAACTACGTCCCATATCCAACGAGACCCTCACTGCAGGTGGTGTTCAAGGTACGTCTTTGACTACCGCAGCCGGACATCTGGCGCTCGTGCCGACATGGCTCCCTTTCGGTGTCGCTTCAGGCACAACTGGCAATTCCGCCGGAAGCGGTGGAATGGGACTGAGCGTCGGTGTGATAAGCAGCGACGCATCCGCTGTGTTCGTTCCGTCCAACACGGCAATTGCCGGTCCGGGAGCCGGGGCGGGCGCGGACCAGTTCAACAATGCATTGATTAATCAGCATGTCGTTGAAATGGCTGGAATGGGCGGAGACGGCGGAAACGGCAACGCCGTGATCGGAGGTACAGAAGGCGCGACCTCCAATCATGCAGGAAGCGGTGGCGACGGGGTTTTCTTCGGGGGACTTGTCAGCTCTGACGTCGCGGTTTTTGCTCCCGTCAATGCTGCGGTTGCAGGCGGATCCAATTCCGTAGCGTCTGCCAACCAGACCAACAACGCTGCCTTCCTGCAAGGCGCGGACCAGATGGCGGGTATTGGAGGCTCGGGTGGAGACCATAATGCCGCCGGGTCCGTTTCAGCCTCTCCGATACATACAGACGCTGGAAATTCCTATTATTTCACCGGTGATAGTTATGCAGGTCATGGTGGTGCGGGTGTTTTTGCCGGCACCATGATCGATGTGAACGTGGCGATCTTCTCCCCCATCAATATCGCTGTCGCTGCCGCTGGCGGCAATGCAGAGGCGCACCAGACAAACAACGTGATTTTCGATCAGGGCGGCACGCAGATTGCCGGGATCGGCGGCAATGGCGGCGGCTTCAACATGGCCTCGGACACAATTTTCACCGGCAATACAGCTGCAGGAAGCGGTGGTGACGGTGTTTCCCTGGGCAGTATGGTGGACGTGAATATCGGGTATTTCCACCCGATCAATATTGCAGTTCCCGCTGGCGGAACCGCTGATGCCCAGCAGATAGACCATCTGCTTGTCGATCAGCATGCTTTACAGATTGCCGGTATCGGTGGTTCAGGCGGCTACGATAATCTGACCGACACAAGCCATGATGCGCTTCTTGCAAACGACATTCTTGGCCTTCTTCACGCTTGATACATTCCGGTCTGGCCCACCCTAAAGTAGGTACCCGAATTTCTAGCTAGTCCCGCAACATCAACACGCGCACTCTTTGGAACGCGGTCGGTAACGCGATTTTACCAATCTCTTATCTGGGAATGCCGACCACCAAGACTGATGTTCAATCCGAAACAGGGCTGGGGCTCAACAGGGAGGAATTAAACGATGCCTATTCCGAGAGTTTCCGACACAATCCATCTCAGTGACGTTTATGCAGGCGACGCTAATGCCGGTAACGGTGCTGATGGCTATAATTTTGGGAATATCAATTACAATCCAAGTGCAGTCGTGGCCAATACGCAAAACGTAACAGGCGCAGCCGTTGATGTGCATAGTGGCGATTCCCCGTGGTTAAACGCCAGCTGGGACGCAGGCCATGCCGGAGATGGCGGCGGAGCCGATGCAGCGAATGGCTTTCTCGCCAACATCACCAACAATGGTGCAGGCGGTGCTGGCGGCGACGCGAATTCCAACGGCAGTCTGGGTTCTTCGAGCGGCGGCAATGTAGCAGCCGGTCAGGCGGACACCAGTGCCGTTCAATATACCGAACTTCTGGCCGACCAGCACGCAACGATCCTTGCAGGGGTCGGTGGTAACGGCGGCGATGGGAACATGGCTCGCGGCGGTGATATTTCCTCTGCGCTCGTGCACTCCAATCCGGAAACGACGACCACAACAACCACTACGACGACCAACGATATAGCGAACTTTATCGACAGCTTTAACGACAATTTTCACGATATCGATCTGAGCCACTTGCCGCTGTGATCGGCAATTGGCTTTTGCTGGGTAGTCGAGAAATCCGACTTGGGAGCGACGGTTGAAATCGTTGCTCCCCATTTTACCCGGAATTGCCGATACGCTGACATTGCCTCACAGGCCAATGGGTATTGTGAACCTACGATAACAATGGAGATCTCGACGGAGACGACACATGACAGCGGCATTTACGCAAGCGCGCTATACGGTGACCCCATTGGTCGCTGCCTTGCGTCGGTGTGCCGGTGCCTTCGGTTTGGTCTTCGCCTATAGTTGCGGCTATAATATTTTTCTGCTTGCTCCCTCCCTCTATCTTCTTCAGATCTATGATCGTGTTCTGTCGAGCCGCAGTGTTGATACTTTGCTGATGCTGACGATCATCATCGCGATAGCCGTTATTGTCGGGTCTCTGCTCGATATCGTACGCCGCGCCGCGCTTTCCCGGATCGGTAGCTGGCTCGATCGTCAATTGCGTCCTGTCGTCATGAATGCATCCTTCGAATATGCGGCGCGCACTGATGCCGGAACAGCCGCTGAAAATTATCGTGACCTTTCCGTTTTGCGCCAGTTTCTGGATTCCCCATCATGTGCGCTATTGTTCGATATTCCCTGGGCCCCAGTTTTTCTTGTACTGCTTTTTCTGGTTCACCCGCTCCTCGGGTTTATCGGCTTGAGCAGTGCATTGTGCCTGCTGCTTTTGGCCTTGTTGAATGAATTCACGACGCGCGAATTGAATGAACAGGCAAATATTGCGCAGGCACGAAGCTATTCCCGCTTCACAATGGCTCTCAAATATATCGGTGTAATCCGCGCGATGGGGATGCAACATGGCGCAGCTCACCTCATTTACCGGGATGCCGAGGCTGTCAGGGCGGCTCAGGACGGTGTGGCGCGTCGAACAGAGGTGCTTCAGGCATTCTCGAAATCGGTGCGTGCGTTGACGCAAATTTTGATGATGGGAGCCGCGACATGGCTCGTCCTCCAGAACAACAGCAACCCCGGGATTATTTTTGTTGCCAGTCTGTTACTGGGGCGTGGACTGGCACCTGTAGAAGGCGCCATAGGCGCGTGGCGGGCACTGGCTTTCGTGCGCGGCGCATTCAACCGCCTGAACAAGATGCTCACTCTGGTTGCACCCGGAGACAACAAGCGAACCATTCTGCTACCGGAGCCCAAAGGCCAGCTCGTTCTCGACAATGTCGGCTATCGGTTCCCCTCATCAGATCGGTTCATTCTGCGAGGCGTGTCGTTTCAGGTCGCTCCTGGCGATTGTGTTGCCTTGATCGGCCCTTCAGGATCGGGAAAATCCACGCTCGGACGAATTCTGGCCGGCGTTTCACGGCCCACGTGTGGGTGTGCTCTTCTGGGTGGCATTGATATTTCACTGCTTCGCCATTGCGACAATGCCCGCCATATCGGCTATCTCCCGCAGGATATTGAACTTTTCGGCGGTGCGATCAAAGACGTCATCGGTCGGCTCGACAGCTCGGATCCGCGTAAGGTTATCGAAGCTGCCAAGCTCGTCGGACTGCATGAGACGATCATGCGATTGCCGCAGGGATACGAAACCGATATCGGCGAAGGTGGCGCCTTGCTTCTGCGGGCGCAACGCCAGCAATTGGGACTGGCGCGCGCAGCCTATGGCAACCCTCCTCTTGTGGTCCTTGATGATCCGAATTCCAGTCTCGACTATGAGGGTGAGCGGCTGTTGTTCGACGCCATAGAGCGCATGAAGTGCAGGCAAATTACAATTGTGATCATCACGCATCGAATGGGCATTCTGCCCGTGACCGACAAAATCGCTGTGATGCGCGACGGTATGGTGAGCGCTTTTGGAGATAGCGAGAAAATCTTCGATGCTTTCCTTCGCGTCCCCGCGAAAACTGGACCGTAAGGGATGCCTCGTCATGACCCTCGTTCCCATCGAACTCCCGGTGAAGGTAGCAAATGCGTTGAAGTATTCGCTGCTGCTGGCTCGTTTGCGGGCAATACAGCTGAAGCTCCCGTCTTTACCGCTGTTGCTGCCTGGGAAAAATACTTTGCCAACGCCGCTTACATCACGGCCAAGGCTGCGCGGCGTGGCCTGGACAGGAAACCTGCTCGTATTGATATTCGTTGCAGGCTTCGGAATATGGGCAGTTTTCGCACCGCTTAAAAGTGCGGCGGTCGCTGTGGGTATTGTCGAAGCGGAATCCAGCCGCAAGACCATTCAGCATCTGGAAGGCGGTATTGTTCAGCAGATCTATGTCCACAATGGCGATTTGGTTTCCAACGGTCAGATTCTGATCAAGCTGGACGATACAAAGCCCAGGACGGAGCTGGTCGGTATTCAAGGACAGCTGTGGGACGCACAGGCGAGCCGGGCTCGGCTGGTCGCTGAACAGGCGAACGAGATGCAACTTTTGTTTCCACCGGAGCTGGAACAACTCGCGCCGCATAACCCGGCCGTCAACGCCATTGTCGTCGGACAACGAAGAATATTTGAAGCCCGTCGCGACGTCTATCGATCTGAAATTGCCATAACGCACGAGAAAATGGGGCAGGTGAAGGAAGAGATAACCGGATTGGCAGCGCAAAAAATGGCCTTGTCGTCCCGCATCGAGATCACGCGCCAGCAACTGGACATGATAAATCCGCTTGTGAAAAAGGGGCTCGAGCGCAAAACGAGCGTATTGAATCTCGCACGCGAGAAAGCTGATCTGGACGGACAGCTGGGAGAGACCATAGCTCAGATGTCCCGCGCTTATCAGGTGATCAATGAAGCACAGGCCAATCTCGTGAAGCTGGAGAGTGATCGCCAAAACGAGATCGCAAAGGAACTGCGTGAGACCGAAAATCAGCTTTTCCTGTTAAGCGAACGATACCGCGCAATCAACGATCAACTGATCCGGACGGATATCAAGGCGCCCGAAAACGGGATTGTCATGGATTTGCGCATCCACACGACGGGCGGCGTTATCGGGGCAGGAGAGCCGTTGCTGGATCTGGTGCCGCAGGATGGCAATATGATCGTGTCAGCGCATGTTCGGCCCGAGGATATCAACCTTGTGCGTCCCGGCTTGAACGCTCAGGTGCATCTTTTGCCCTATGATCAGCGACGCGTGCCTCTTCTGGAAGGACAAGTGACGTATGTTTCTGCCGACCGGCTTATCGATAAACAGACCGGGCAGCCCTATTATGCTGCGACGATCCGCGTGACCGACGATGAACTGATGCAGGCCGGAGACGTGGAAATGATCCCTGGAATGCCTGTGCAGGCCCTGATAGAAACCGGGGAAAGCAGTGTCGCACTTTATGCTGTCAGGCCATTGCTGGACAGTTTTCACCGGGCTTTCCGCGAAAACTGAATTATCTGCGCCTATTGAATGGCGCTCCCATTGGCAGTCGCTTTGGCACCAAGCAACAGAACGACTTCGGTTCTGTTCTGAACATGTAGTTTACGCATAATATGCTGCAAGTGCATCTTCACGGTATTGCCGGAAAGATTGAGCTTCTCAGCAATGACCTTGTTTGAATGACCGCGCTGCAACTCCGTCAGAACGTCAACTTCCCGTGGTGTGAAACCGGTAATGGCTGGCTGGCACCAGCTGTAGTTCACACTATCGGTTCCATCGTCGGTCAATTCAGTCGTTGATCTGTCCTTGAGGGAGATCGTTGTTTGAATCGTACTCTGAGCGCCCTGCGGATGCGGACAGAATATGCCTCCCGCAAGCACCAGCCGAATGCCAGCCAGAGCGATCTCTACCGGAAGGGACGACGTAAAGAACCCTCGCACGCCCATTTTAATCGCTTGCGACTCCAGCAGAACATCGTCCTTGTCAGAAAAAAGGGCAATCGACGCCGCTTGAAAGTGGCTCTCAACGGTGAGGAGCTCTTCCCGCAGTGCGGAGCTATCCATCGCCCTGCCTCCCAGATCCAACGCAATGAGAGCTATGTCACGTCTGCTGGCTTTGACCAGTTCTGTTAAAGAGGCCATGCCAACGACATTACAATCGGCAAGTTCGTATTCCAGGAATTTCACAATGGATGTCCGCACGAGCGTATGTTTGGCCACGATGATCATGGTCCGACGTCTGCGCACTGTGCGCCGTATCTTTTCAAACTCGGTTGACACTGCAGGCTCCGTTTCTTCAATCGCCGGAGGTCTTCTCGACAGTTCCGAATGTCCATCGAATCTAGCATTCGATGGAGTAAAGGGATGCTCGCACTGTGTGTGAAGATTGGATACTATCCATACATCCTATCACAGATGATGGTGGGATTACCAAATAATCTTTGGTTTATATTCCGGTGTCATTATTTAATAGAGATTATTCCAGATTAACATATGTTAATACAAGAAAAGTCGAAAATGACAATCAAGAGTATATTTAAACTTACTTTGAAATACTCCGGCGCCGGAGCGCAGAAGTGAATAGGTGACCGGGAGTGCCAACATGGCTCATCATCCCAGGCATATTGGGGTCGAGTGATAGATAGCAGCTAGGCGGCGGAGGGTATTGAAACCGCGCAGAGCCCACAGATCAGGCGCTGTCAGCAAGAACTTGTTCAGCGCATGGGTATGTGGCCCAGGGCAACGTCGGTCATCCAATGAAAAAAGCCCCGGAAGACCGGGGCTGTTTCCTGTCGTGTCTGGGCACTTAGGCCAGTTCGCCAGCCAGCGCCTTTTTGATCAGCGCGCGGGTTTCGTCGATGCCGTAAAGCGCGACGAAGGAGCCGAAACGCGGTCCGCGTTCCTGACCGATCAGCACTTCATAGAGCATCTGGAAGAAGGAAACCGAAACGCCGGGACCGCCTTCCGGGCTTTTCTTGGTGTGGTCCTGATAACGCTCAATGGCACGGGCGACGTCAAGAATGGCGTTCTGGATGTCGTTGCCATCAGTGCCGGCAGGCAGCGTTGCGAGCTTCGCATCCAATGCTTCAAGGGCTGCCCGTTCCACATCATCCGGCGCGCGGAACTGTTTGGTCGGCTTCACGAAATCGTTGAAGTAGCGGATCGCATAGCCGACGAGCGCATCGAGTTCCGGATTGTTTTCCGGCGTAACGCCCGGCACGTGGCGCGAGATGAAACCCCACAGCACAGCCGGATTTTCGGCATTCGATGCGCTGACCAGATTGAGCATCAGCGCGAAAGTGACTGGCAGGTTCACCTTCGGCGGGTTGCCGTAATGAATGTGCCAGACCGGATTGTTCAGCCGGTCCTTCCATTCCTGACGCTCATAGGCCGAGAGATAGGTGAAATATTCGTCCACCGCCTTCGGGATGACATCGAAGTAAAGCCGCTTGGCGGTCTTCGGCTTCTGAAAATTGTAAAGCGCAAGGCTTTCAGTCGGCGCATAGGCCAGCCATTCATCGATGGAAATGCCGTTGCCCTTGGACTTGGAAATCTTCTGGCCCAGCTCGTCGAGGAACAGTTCGTAGACGAAATGTTCCGGCGCGCGACCGCCGAGGATTTCGCAGATGCGGTCATAAACACCCGCATTGGTCTGGTGGTCCTTGCCGAACATTTCGAAATCGACGCCGAGCGCTGCCCAGCGCATGCCGAAATCCGGCTTCCATTGCAGCTTCACCTTGCCGCCTGTGACGGACAGCGTGGTTTCAACGCCGTCCTCATCATCGAATGTGATGGTGCCAGCCTTGGCATCCACCTTCTTCATCGGCACGTAAAGCACGCGGCCAGACTTCGGCGAGATCGGCAGGAATGGGCTGTAGGTCGCCTGACGCTCTTCGCCGAGCGTCGGCAGCATCACCTTCATGATGTCGTCATAGCGCTCGACAGCCTTGAGAAGCACGGCGTCGAACTTGCCGGACTGGTAATATTCCGTCGCGCTGGCGAATTCATAATCGAAGCCGAAAGTGTCGAGGAAGCGGCACAGCATGGCGTTGTTATGGTCCGCAAAGCTCTTGTAGTCGCCACCGAACGGGTTCGGAACGGCGGAAAGCGGCATCTGCAGATAGGGTTCAAGGGCTGCCTTGTCCGGCACATTGTCCGGGATTTTGCGCATGCCGTCGAGATCGTCGGAGAAGCAGATCAGGCGTGTCTTGACCTTGTCTTCGGTCAGGATGCGAAAGGCGTGGCGCACCATAGAGGTACGCGCCACTTCGCCGAACGTGCCGATATGCGGCAGGCCGGAAGGGCCATAACCGGTCTCGAAAATCACCGTTTCCGGCAGGCCGGTCTTTGCATAACGCTTGAGGATTTTCTTCGCTTCTTCAAAAGGCCATGCTTTCGCTTCCGCAGCCGCCGCGGTCAGTTCCGGGGTCAGCGTGATTTCGGGAAGGCGGTGCGAGGTCATGGTTTAATCCTGTGAAGAAAGTTTATTCATTGAAAACTTGCGCGCAAGGGAGGCGCATACTGCTCTATGGCGCGGCAACCACTGTCCGTCAACGGTTGCGACCGAATTTCCTTGCGCAACGGGATGCGGCTTCCTAACTTTCAAAACAATTTGGGCCGTTGAAGTTGATTCCGGCTATTGTTGTGCAGGAGTACCCGATGAAAAAGATCACCCAGCAGGATGCACTCGTCTATATTATGATTACGACGTCTGCCGCCGACACCACCATGACCGATGCCGAGCTGGAATCCATCGGCAATGTGGTGACGCGCCTGCCGGTTTTCCGCGGTTTCGATACCGGGCGCCTGCCGCAGATTGCCAATGATTGCTATGCGCTTCTTGCCGATGAAGACGGCCTGGAAAAAATTCTCGACCTTGCTCATGAAGCACTGCCGGAACGTCTCTACGATACGGCCTATGCGCTGGCTGTCGAAGTCGCTGCTGCCGATCTCCATGTGGAGCAGGAAGAACTGGAATTTCTCCAGATGCTGCGTGACCGCTGGACACTGGATGAACTGACCGTTGCCGCCATCGAACGCAGCGCCCGCGTGCGCTTCCGCAAACTTGATCCTGTTGTTTAGAACCTGTTCCAAAAGCCATCCTGTGTGGCTGCAAATGGCAATTTGTCTGCGTTCCGGTGATCATGCAGCTTTTTGATTCAGGCTCTCAAGCGCTGGTGGCTGCATAGGCTCGGCTTCCCTCATCCAGAACCGTCGAACTTCTTCCTGAGCTTGTCGAAGGATCAGCAGTTGAATGCAAAACGGGCGGAAAATCCGCCCGTTTCCTTTATGGGTTTCAGGAAATCAGCACACGACCGGGAGCCGTCGTGCCTTGCGCCCTTCCAGAGCGGCACGCATGATGCGGGCAGCTTCTGCAAATGTGGGCGTTTCCTTCCAGTGTTCAGCATGGATGATGCCGGTCGGGACGATATCCCTCAGCGCTTCCAGCGTGTGGCGCGGCACCATGTCGGTGCAGTTCCATAGGCGGCGGAAGATGACACTGATCCGTGTGACCTTGCCGTTGACCTGAACGGACGGTTCGGTCGTTTCCAGAGCCCAATCTTCATAAGCATCGACCGCATCCTGGAATGCATGATGCAGATAGATCGGTGCGTGACCGTCATGAAGCGGGGGCAGCAAACTAGACATTTCTGTTTCCTCTCTTCCAATGGGTTCAGCTTTCAGGGGGCATTTGCCGCCAGATGAATGAAATGGGGCGCACAAATGCATTCAAATAAGAGCCATGAATTGCTCTTCAGTGGTCTATGCGTGCCGTGTCGAAATGAAGCTCACGAAATACGACAACACATAATTAACCATGATCTACGGAAGAAGCCCTGTTTGGCAAGAGGGGATTTTCTTTAAATTGGGTTTAATCGAAAAAATAATTCAAACGCATAGGTTGAAATACTTCATTAATAAGCTAGCAAATAATTGAAATATTATTTTTACTTGACGGTTAAAGATGCCGGAAAGCGAAGTGTTTTTCGATATTTATTGTTCCGGTAACAGGTTTTGATCCTGTCATTTACGGGTGACTGGTATAAAAAGTCGTCAAATGAAAATGTGATTGCGGGGCAATGGATATGGCTCAACTGGTTCTGTCACGTAGGGTTTTTCTGGCGGGATCGACCGCTTTGGCCGCTGTCGCCGTCTGGCCGCAACGGTCGAATGCGGCTGATGAAGCGCAGAAAGGCGGGCGGCTGGTTGTGGCCGCAGATTCAGAGCCACGCAATCTGAACCCGGCCATCGTGGCCTCCAATGGCGTTTTCTTTGTCGCAAGCAAGGTGATCGAACCTCTGGCGGAAGCGTCCTTCGAGGGCGGAAATGGTCTCGCGCCACGGCTTGCGACAGGCTGGGAAGGCTCCGCCGACGGGCTGACGGTGAGGTTCCGTCTGCGCGAAGGCGTCAAATGGCATGACGGCAAGCCGTTCACATCGGCGGATGTTGCGTTCTCGGCCATGGAAATCTGGAAACCGCTGCAAAACCTGGGCCGTGTTGTGTTCAAGGCGCTGGAAAAGGTTGAAACGCCAGACGACCTCACTGCCGTTTTCCATTTCTCCGAGCCGACGCCCTTCCAGCTTATCCGCAATGCCCTGCCGGCGCTGACGGCAGTGCTGCCGAAGCATGTCTTCGCGGGTAGTGACATCATGGCCAACCCGGCCAATGAAAAGCTCGTAGGCACCGGCCCGTTCAAATATGCCGAACATAAGACCGGCGAATATTACCGGCTGACACGCAACGACGATTATTGGGGCAAGGGTGAGCCTTATCTGGACGAGATTGTCTATCGCGTGCTGCCGGATCGCGCCGCAGCGGCTGGCGCGCTGGAGGCCGAAGAAGTCGATCTGGCTGCTTTCTCCGCCGTGCCGCTCGCCGATCTGGACCGCATTTCGAAGGTTTCGGGCCTGACGGTCATCTCCAAGGGTTATGAGGCGCTGACCTACCAGCTCGTGGTGGAGATCAACCATCGCCGCAAGGAACTGGCGAACCTGAAGGTTCGGCAGGCAATCGCCCATGCTATCGATCGCGATTTCGTGGTGAAGACAATTTTCCTCGGTTACGCCAAGACCTCGACGGGTCCTGTGCCGCGTTATGACAGCCAGTTCTATACCGATGACGTGCCGTCCTATCCGTTCGACGTCGCGAAAGCGAATGCGCTTCTGGACGAGGCTGGTTACGAGCGGGGCAAGGACGGAACGCGCTTCACGCTCAAGCTTCTTCCGGCGCCCTATTTCAACGAAACGAAACAGTTCGGTGATTATCTGCGGCAGGCGCTCGCTGCAGTCGGCATCGATGCGCGCATCGTCAACAACGATTCCGCCGCGCACCAGAAGGCAGTTTACACTGACCACGATTTTGATCTGGCCATTGCGCCGACGGTTTATCGTGGTGATCCGGCCATATCCACGACAATTCTGGTTGAGGGCGGTATCCCGGCAGGCGTGCCGTTTTCCAATCAGGGCGGCTATGCCAATGCTGAACTGGATGCGCTGATCGCCAAAGCCGCACGCGAAATCGATGAGAAAAAGCGCACGGCGCTCTATCATCAGTTCCAGCAGATGGTGGACGCAGATTTGCCGCTCATCAATGTTGCGGAATGGGGGTTCATCACCGTCGCCAGCGACCGCGTGAAGAATGTTTCCAGCAATCCGCGCTGGGCAGTTTCCAACTGGGCGGATACGTGGCTGGAACAGTGACGAACCTCGTGGATTGATTGTATCCTGCCACCGTGAAACAGATTCTGGCCCTTTTCCGCAAACGATTGGTCGGCAGCATTATGGTGCTGGTGATTGTCATTGTCGGCTGCTTTTTTATGTTGGAAAGCGCGCCGGGCGATGCCGTCGACGCTTATGCCGTAACATTCGGCGGTGATGCGGCAACGATTGCAGAAATGCGGGCGCGCTGGGGGCTGGATCAGTCGGTCTGGCATCGGCTCGGGGCCTATCTGGCAACCCTTGTGCAGGGTAATCTCGGCTGGTCCGTCAGTTTCAACCGGCCCATTCTTGACGTTATTCTGGAGCGCCTGCCCAACACGCTTCTCTTGATGGGGGCGGCGACTGCCTTGTCTTTTGCCGTGGGGTCGCTCCTTGGCATCGTGGCAGGGGCGAAGCCCGGAAGCTTTCGCGACCGGTTTCTTTCCGTGGCGTCGCTGGTTCTTTATGCGATCCCCGGTTTTTGGCTGGCGCTCGTGCTGGTCATCCTGTTTTCGATCAGGCTGCGCTGGTTGCCGTCGAGCGGCATTGAAACAATCGCTTCCGGCAAGCACGGGTTGGCGCGGGCAGGCGACATTGCGGTCCATCTGGTGTTGCCGGTTGTCTCGCTGGCGGTGATTTATCTGGCGCTTTACCTGCGGGTCATGCGCGCCGCCATGGCCGACATTTGGCGCATGGATTTCGTGCGTGCCTTGCGGGCGAGGGGCATTTCGCATTCGCGCATTGTCCTGCGTCACGTGGCGCGGAATGCATTGCTGCCGCTCGTTACCGTGCTGGGCTTGCAGGCCGCATCCATGCTCGGCGGCAGCGTGGTGATCGAAAGCGTTTTCGCCGTGCCGGGGCTGGGGCGGCTTGCACAGGAGGCCGTCGCAAGCCGCGATACGCCGCTTCTGCTCGGCGTCATTCTGGTCAGCGCCGTCATGGTAATCGTGGTCAATTTCCTGATCGACCTGATCTATCTCTGGCTTGATCCGCGTATCGCGACCGGGGGCGACGGGGTATGAACGGGATGAAACGTTATTTCAGAACGGGTGAAGGTATAACAGGCACAGTTCTGCTGGCGCTGCTCGTGCTGGCGGCACTTGTCGCACCGTTGCTCTTTCCCGCCGATCCTTTAAGCATCGTCTCAACGCCGCTGCTGCAACCCTTTGACAATACAGATTTTATTTTCGGAACTGACCGGCTGGGACGCAATGTTCTGGCCGAGCTTTTCTATGGTGCGCGCACATCGCTTGGCGTTGGGCTGGCTGCTGCCTTGGCCTCAATTATCCTTGGCAGCATCATCGGGACGCTGGCCGGTTTTGCGGGCGGTATCGTCGATGAAGTCCTGATGCGAATTACCGAAGCCTTCCAGACCGTACCGGGCTTTCTGCTGGCGCTGGCGCTGGTTAGCATTGCCGGGCCGACACTGCCGGTGCTGATTGCCGCGATTGCGCTTTCAAGCTGGACGCAGGCTGCGCGTCTCACACGCGGGCAGGTGCTCACAATCCGCGAAAGCGATTACGTGGCGTCGGCTCGCGTCATCGGCATGCATCCGATGGAAATCGCTTTCCGCCAGATACTGCCCAACGCCCTGCCGCCGGTTCTGGCGCTGGTGCCGGTGATCGTCGCTTCCGCCATATTGATTGAAGCGGCTCTGTCCTTTCTGGGGCTGGGCGATCCGAACCGCGTCACCTGGGGCGGTATGATCGCCGAGGGGCGTACGGTCCTGCGTTCCGCACCCTGGCTTTCGATCCTGCCGGGACTGGCGCTGGCATTGACTGTTGTGGGCGTATATCTGGCGGGCGAGGGACTGACGAACGCCTTGTCCCGGCGCGAGGTGCAGTCATGACGGTGATTGTCCGGCTGGAACAGCTTTGCGTGCGCTATGGCCGTGAAACAGCGCTTCAGAATATCGCTCTTGATGTTCGTC
Source organism: Brucella sp. MAB-22 (assembly GCF_025908475.1). Lineage (NCBI taxonomy): Bacteria > Pseudomonadati > Pseudomonadota > Alphaproteobacteria > Hyphomicrobiales > Brucellaceae > Brucella > Brucella sp. MAB-22. The sequence continues at coordinate 1,476,878 of NZ_CP109781.1, forward strand.
GCGGTGAAACTCTGGCAATCATCGGCGAAAGCGGTTCGGGCAAAAGCACGCTGGCGCTGGCGCTGGCCTCGCTCCTGCCGGGCAATGCTCGCATTTCGGGCAATATGGAATGGGCAGACGGTAGGCTGCTGCCGGGACGCGACATTGGCTGCGTGTTTCAGGACCCGGCATCGAGCTTCGACCCGCTGATGACGGTGGGCGCACAACTTGTCGAGACCATTCGCGCCCATGCGAAAATCGACAAAACAGCAGCGAAAGCCAAAGCAGTCAGCCTTTTACAGCGGGTTCACATTCCGCAACCGGAAGCAAGTTTTTCGCGCTATCCGCACCAGTTTTCGGGCGGGCAGAAACAGCGCATCGCGATTGCGCTCGCCATTGCCGCCGGTCCGCGCCTGCTGATTGCGGATGAGCCGACAAGCGCACTCGACACCATTGTGCAGAAGGAGATTGTCTCTCTTCTGCAGGAACTGGTGCGCGCAGACAGAATGACGCTGATCTTCATCACCCATGACATCGCACTGGCATCGGGACTGGCTGATCGCATCGCGGTTTTCCGGCGGGGTGAACTAGTGGAGTTTGGACCCGCTCGAACGATCATTTCAGACCCACAAACAGATTACACGAAAGCGCTGATCACCGCCGTGCCGGTGCTGGAGGCGGCCCATGGCTGATCCGCTTTTGAAGGCCGACAATCTCATTTTGCGCTATGGCGACGCCCTTGCGCTCGACGGTGTCAGCCTCACGATCCAGCCGGGCGAGACGTTGGCGCTGGTCGGTCCGTCTGGCAGCGGCAAGTCCACGCTGGCGCGGGCACTTTTGCGGCTTCACTCGCTTGCAAGCGGTACAATCCGTTTTGAGGGCGAGGACTGGCTGGCGCTCAAAGGAGCCGTTCTCCGCAAGCAGCGTGCGCGCATGCAGATGGTGTTTCAGGACCCGCTCTCGGCCTTCAATCCACGTGCGAGCGTCTATGATCTCTTACGCGAACCGCTACGCATTCATGGGCTGAAACGCGATGTTGCCAGCCTTCTGCAAACGGTCGGGCTTGATCCAGCACTGGCCCGGCGCGGCGTCCATGAGATTTCCGGTGGGCAGCGCCAGCGCGTCGCGATTGCGCGGGCGCTTGCAACTGCTCCGTCGCTGATCGTGCTGGACGAGGCTGTTTCGGCGCTCGACGTCACCGTGCGCGGCGCCATTCTCAACCTTTTGCGGGATATACAGAAAGCCGAACAGACGGCCTATCTTTTCATCACGCATGATCTCGCAGTGGCAGCGCAAATGGCGGATCGTATCGCGGTGATGGAGCGTGGGCGGATTGTCGAATGCCGCCCGACGCGGGAGCTGATAACGGCACCGCAAGCGCCTGTTACCAAAGCGCTCATCGAGGCTGTGCCGAGATTGATAGTTTAGGCTTTGCCAAGCTCGACGGAACGCTTGCGAGCCGCTTCCACCGCTTCAGCCACCAGCGTCTTGAGGCGGTCGCCGCCCATCAGAACTTCGAGCGCGGCAGCGGTGGTGCCGTTCGGGCTTGTCACTTGTTCGCGCAGCTTTGACGGCGTGTCCGTGCTGGCATCGGCCAGCGCGCCTGCGCCCATCACCGTCTGCATGGCCAGCAAAGCTGCCGTTTCCTGCGGCAGACCGGCGGTCACACCGGCATCGGTCAGCGCCTCGATGAAGTGGAACACATAGGCAGGCCCAGAACCCGAAACGGCGGTTACAACGTCCATCAGCGCTTCATCGTCCACACTTGCGACCTTGCCGGATGTCTTAAGCAGACGGGCAACGAAGGCTGCGTTTTCGTCGGTCACATTGGCGTTCTTGTAGGTGACGAGCATCCCCTTGCCGATGGCGGCAGGCGTGTTCGGCATGCAGCGTAGCACGGCTGCATCGTGACCAAGCTTGCTTTCAAAAAGGGCGACCGGAATACCGGCTGCAACGCTGACGAAAGTGGCAGCGGGTGCGAAGCGCTTATAGGCTGGCAGAACCTGTGCCATGACCTGCGGCTTGACCGCCACGAGAACCATGCGCGGCTTCAGATCGCCGGGCAGGGCTTCAGCATCGGCAAAGGCATGGACGCCAGCACCAGTGGCGCGATCGCGAAGTGCTTCGGTGGGCTCCACGACATAAACGTCTTTTGCCTTGAGAATACCGCTATCGAGCCAGCCTTTCAGCATGGCGAAGCCCATATTGCCGCAACCGACCAGAATTACCGTGTCATGCATATTGATTGTTCCACCTTTGGATTTCATTTGGACATGGCCCGCGATGGTATAGCCCCGCCTTATTACACTCCGCAAGTATATGTGGCGTATCCACGAATTTCTGAGGTTAAATCATTGATCGCCCAAAATATATCGACCAATATGAACCAAAGTTGAGTGAAGCTTCGGAGGGGAAGAATGGATCCGGCTTTGACAACGGGTGTGCCGCCAGCCGAAGCCTTTGGCCATGTCCGCATCATCATAGGCATGATCCTCGGCCTGTGTGTTTCACGCCTTTTGACTGGATTGGCACGCTTTATCCAGCATCCCGGCAAGCAGAAAATTTACCCGGTCCATCTGGCTTGGGTGGGTTTCATCCTGCTTTCGGTGATCCATTTCTGGTGGTTCGAGTTCAACTTGCGAACCATTCCGCTCTGGACTTTCGAGAAGTATCTGTTCGTAATCTTTTATGCCGGATTGTATTTCCTGCTCTGCACGCTGCTCTTCCCCGACAGTATGGAAGAATATACCGGCTACCGCGATTACTTCATTTCCCGGCGCAAGTGGTTTTTCGGCATTCTGGCGCTGGTCTATGTGGCCGATTTCATCGATACGTTGTTGAAGGGAGCCGATCACTACCGGCTCTATGGCACTGAATATCCGATTCAGGTTGCAGGCTTTATCCTGTTCAGTCTGATTGCGGTGTTCTGGGATAACCGGCGCTATCATGCGATTTTCGCCGCCGCCGCGCTGATTTACCAGATCACCTTCACACTGCGCCACTTCGCGACGTTGAGTTAGGGCATGTCTTTATCCCGCAACGATAGGATAAAGACATGCGTAGAAACAAAGAGATAAAGTATTTCCGATGGTGCAATCAAAACAGGAAATGCTCTAACGCTTTTCAGCATTGCTCCGGGTTTCCGCGTCCACGATTTCGCGGAACTGGCGTAGCAGCGGGTGGCGCGCCGTCTGCTTGACGCCGTAGTCGAGATTGAATGCATAATCGAAATCCGGCGGATTGAGCCCGATATTATGCTGCATCATGGTTTCGAGCTTGTCGAAGCCCTTGGCAAAAATAGCTTCCGTCGATTTGCCTTCGCTGTAATCCGCCCAAAGCTCCATGATTTCTGCGCGCAGATCGTCCGGCAGCGGGGCACACAGCGTCATGAGGTCCGCTTTTTCGCGCTCGGCTCGCCCGTCATCGGCAGATTGGTGGATTGCGGGCACATCGCCGGAAATCGCCTCGCCCAGATCGTGGACGATGCACATCTTGATGAGTTTCAGCCGGTCGCAATCGCCCAGCTCACGGTCAAACAGCGTAACCAGAAGGCATAGCCGCCGCTATGTTCGGCGGTGCTTTCCGGTCGGCCCTGTGAGGTATGACCGGATCGCAAAGTGCTTTTCAGCCGCTCTGCATTCTGGATAAACTGGATTATGCTACTCAGCCGCTCTGGATCGATCGGGTATTCCGTTTCGGTGCTCACAACGGCCTCCTGATTTATCTGTATGAATCAATACATATAATTGCAATTTTAACGATTTATTTGCCATGATGAATACTAATCTGGATTAATAGCCACGGGTGAAAAACGGGACGGAGCGATGGTGGAAAGGGACGGAGAAAGGAGACGTGCTGCTGCGCGCCCACTTCTGGCCTATGCGCCGGAATTCCTTGTGCCTGTGCCATCCGCTCGCGCGACCGAAGACAATGACGAAGAGCGCGAACATCAAAGGCGCCGCGAGGAGTTGCTCCGCCGCAAACAGGATTTGTTAGACGCTGAAGCGAGCGAGCGAGTTGATCCGAAGGCGGATATGCAGGGCCGGATGAATGCCGTGCGGGAGGCGCTGCAAGCCAATCTCGACGGTGCACCGATCAAGACGCAACCCGCGCCAGCTGCCCCCACATCAACCATCGTCCCGAAACTTGAAAAGCCGCTACAATTGCCACGCCGCAGGCGTCGCTGGGGGCTTCTGGCGGGTTTCACAATGCTGGGCGGAATTATCGGAACCGCATATGCTGTTCTGGAGCCGCCCCAATATAGCGCGACAGCATCCTTGCAGGTTTTCCCGCCGGAGCGGCGGAGTGAAATTGCCTCGAATGCTGTGCTTGAGCGCGCCGCACAGATGGCGCGCATTGAACGTGCAGCCGATCTGGGCGCCCCTTCATTTCTGGAGGAATTGCACTTTCGCTTGACCCTATTGTTGCCCGAAGACCAGCAATCTCCGGCCCTGGACGGACACAAAAAGATGTCGGGTGCGCAATTGCTGCGCCAGCGTCTTGATTTTACACAGGCACTCGACAGCGGCACGGTCAATGTCGAGGCTATGGCTGACAGGCCAGAAATGGCAGCACTTTTGGCCAATGCCGTTGTGCAGGCATTTCGCGATCATCTGCAGGGTGGCGCGGAACTGAATGGGTCTGATGGTGATCTTCCGGCGCGCCTGCAAAGTCTGGAGGCGGATGCCGAAGCGGCGCAGCAGGCGGCAACTGCTTTTCGCGTCAGTCGGGATTTTGGCGACGACGACAACAAGGCCGCACTTCAACGTGAATTCGCCGACAGCAAGGCCGAGACAGCGCGCATCGCAGCGGAGGCCAACAGCCTGAACGGCGCGACTGCGGAGAGCCTCGCCGGTAAGGGCGTGCCTGAAACCATGCGATCTGGAGCGTTGGGTGTTCTGGTGGAACGTTATCGCGCTGCAGGGCAGGGGGCTGACGCGAACCAGATCGAAGCGGAAATCGACAAGGAGATTTCCAGCCAGCGTAGTGTGTTACAGGCCGATCTTAAGAATGCAGTCGAACGCGAGCAAAAGGCAGCAGCTGCCATTGCCGGTTTCGGCTCGACGCCTGCCACGGACGAAGACAAAGCACGCCTGCAGATGCTGGAGCGCGATGCGGCGGCAAAGCAGGCGCTGTTTGAAGATTTGCAGATGCGTGCGGCACGGGGCGAACCTGCCTCGGCGGGGTCTGCTGCGACCGTGCGGATCGTTACGCCAGCGATGGCGGAACCGAGCCCGCGCACTCTCTCTCCACAAGGGATTATCGCCCTTGGATTGCTGGGCGGGTTTTTGCCTGGCCTTCTTGCGATGATGCTGGCCGGTCGCAAGCCCCGATCGTCGGTCAGAAGCGAAGTCGAGCCGGACGAGGTTCTGGAACCCTATGGCGAAACCCGGCTTGCTGCTGTTATCCGCGAAGCCAATGCGCGCTGGGAAGCCGAGAATGAAGGCACCAACAGCACCACGGAAAATGCCGCCCTCGGTCGTGCCATCGATGATGTGCGCTCATCCCGTGTTGCAAAGTCCTGACCGGTTCTCGCAGGACTTTCCGTTCTGAAACTTCATAAAATCCTGCATTGTCGCGCATTCGCCAATTGTCATCGGGCATCATGACGCTTATGGGCATGTGTACGAAAAAGATGTCGTGTATCTCCCAGACACTTAAGCCCGATATCACAAAAGAACGGAGCGCTCGCTATGGCTCAATTGATTGATGGCAAGAAGCTCGCCGAGGATGTGGTTTCCACGGTGAAGACCGAAACCGAAAAGCTCGTGGCCGCAACCGGCATCGTGCCCGGCATTGCGGTGGTGATTGTCGGTGAAGACCCGGCAAGTCAGGTCTATGTCGCTTCCAAGAGCAAGAAGGCCAAGGAATGCGGTTTCCACTCGGTGCAGCACGATCTGCCGGAAACGGCGTCGGAGCAGGAGCTTCTCGACCTGATCGAAAGCTTGAACAACGATCCCGCCATTCACGGCATTCTGGTGCAGTTGCCGCTGCCGAAGCACATCGATTCAGGCCGGGTGATCCAGACCATTTCGCCCGACAAGGATGTCGATGGCTTTCACTTTATCAATGTCGGCAAGCTTGGCACCGGCGAAGTTGAAACGGCTTTCGTTCCCTGCACGCCCGCGGGCGCGATGATCATGATTGAGCGCATCCATGGCCGTGATCTTTCGGGTCTCAATGCCGTGGTAATCGGTCGCTCCAACATTGTTGGCAAGCCGATGTTCAATCTTCTGCTCGCTGCCAATGCAACCGTTACGGTTGCGCACAGCCGCACGAAAGACCTGCCCGCGATTGCCCGCACTGCGGATATTCTGGTGGCGGCGGTCGGACGCCCGCAAATGGTCAAGGGCGATTGGGTCAAGCCGGGAGCAACGGTGATCGACGTCGGTATCAATCGCATTCCGGCACCGGAACGGGGCGAAGGCAGGACACGACTGGTCGGCGATGTCGATTTCGCGGAAGCCGAAAAAGTTGCCGGAGCGATCACGCCAGTTCCAGGTGGCGTCGGTCCGATGACCATCGCCATGCTGATGGCCAACACGCTGACTGCGGCCTGCCGCACTGCTGGCGTGAAAAAGCCAGTTTTTTGACACAATTGAACCGCGCTTTTCGCGCAGTTTTATTCCGGCTTTGATGGTTTGAGAGGCAAAACAGCTGAAATCGCTGTTTTGCCTTAATTTCATTCGGACTGTTTTCAGAACACCGAAGCGCCTTCGTCGGCCCGTCCGGCGATTTGGCGGAAAGCGCGGAACAATTCGCGCCCCATGCCATGTTCGTTGCCTGAAAGATCGGGACGGTCTTCGCCACGATCATTCAGCAAGGCCACATTGACCAGAACTTCCAGAGTGCCATTCACGGCATCCAGACGAATGACATCGCCGTCGCGGATTTTTCCGATGGCGCCGCCATCGAGAGCTTCCGGCGTGACGTGGATAGCGGAGGGCACCTTGCCTGATGCACCGGACAGGCGACCGTCGGTAACAAGAGCAACACGCTGGCCGCGATCCTGCAGAATGCCCAGAACCGTCATCAGCTTGTGCAGCTCGGGCATACCATTGGCTTTCGGCCCCTGATAGCGAACCACCGCGATGAAATCACCGGTCAGCTCGCCAGCCTTGAACGCGGCCTGCATTTCTGCCTGATCGTTGAAGACCTTGGCGGGCGCTTCGATGACCTGACGCTCCGGCTTCACGGCGGAAACCTTGATGATCGCATTGCCGATATTGCCGGTCAGAACCTTGAGGCCGCCGGTCGGCTGGAATGGCGCATGGATCTTGGCCAGAACCTTGTCGTCGCCGCTTTTCTCCGGCACCGGCTCACGCACGACTGTACCGTCAGCACCCAGCTTCGGTTCGATCGCGTAAGGACGCAGACCTTCGCCGAACACGGTGCGCACATCCTCATGCAGGATGCCGCCATCGAGCAGTTCGCGGATCAGGAAGCCCATGCCGCCAGCGGCATGGAAATGGTTCACATCGGCAAGGCCATTCGGATAGACGCGTGCCAGAAGCGGAACCACATCCGAAATCTCGGAAATATCGTGCCATGTCAGCTTGATACCGGCCGCAGCTGCCATGGCGATCAGGTGGATGGTATGGTTGGTCGAACCGCCGGTCGCATTCAGACCGATGACGCCATTGACGAAGGAACGCTCGTCCAGCATCTCGCCGACCGGCGTATATTCATTGCCGCAGGCAGTGATCGCCAGCGCGCGCTTGGCGGCCTCGCGGGTCAAGGCGTCGCGGAGCGGCGTGCCCGGATTGATGAAGGATGCGCCCGGCAGATGCAGGCCCATGATTTCCATCAGCATCTGGTTGGAATTGGCCGTGCCGTAGAAGGTACAGGTGCCGGGACCGTGATAGGACTTCGATTCCGATTCCAGAAGCTCGGCACGCCCGACCTTGCCTTCGGCATAGAGCTGGCGGGTCTTGGCCTTTTCATCGTTCGGCAGGCCGCTGGTCATCGGACCGGCAGGCACGAACACGGCGGGCAGATGGCCGAAGGTCAGCGCACCAATGATGAGACCGGGCACGATCTTGTCGCAGACACCGAGATAGACGGCCGCATCGAACATATCGTGCGACAGGCCGACGGCGGTTGCCATCGCAATCACTTCGCGGGAGAACAGTGAGAGTTCCATGCCCGCAAAACCCTGCGTAACCCCATCACACATGGCAGGCACGCCGCCAGCAACCTGCGCCACGCCACCCGCTTCACGTGCAGCCTGCTTGATGAGCTGCGGGAAGGTTTCGAATGGCTGATGCGCCGACAGCATGTCGTTATAGGCCGTGATGATGCCGAGGTTCGGAATCTCGTCGCCGATCAGCGCCGCCTTGTCGTGCGGGCCGCAGGCGGCGAAACCATGCGCGAGATTGGCACAGCCCAGCACGGCGCGTTTTGGCTTGTTGGATGAAGCCTCTCGCACACGGCCAAGATAGGCTTCGCGTGTCGGCTTGGACCGTTCGCGAATGCGCGCGGTGATTTCCTGAATGCGTTTATGTGCCGTCTCGGTGGGCATGGGTATCACCTGTGCCAATCTGGCTTGAATCGAATTTAACTTGTCCAGTAGAGCTGGATTGGTGTGCGCGCATGATGGAAGACAGCCCGCACGGGCATTTCATTCTCGTCATCGCCGGAAAGCGCCTTTTCCAGCGTTGCCTGCTTGGCAGCGCCTTCGATATGCAGAACCAGCATGTCGGCTTCGGCAATGATGGGAAGGGTCAGGGTCAGACGTTTTTCGCCAGCACCTTCGGCATGGATCGGCAGCACAAGCGCCCTTGTTTCCGGGTTGATCGCCTGATCAAGCCGGTCGGCACCGGGAAAGAAGGAGGCGGTATGACCATCATTGCCCATGCCAAGCACCACCACGTCGAAAGGACGACGCAACGCATCAATGCGGCTGGCGGCAGCAAGCGCCGCCGTTTCGGCCGTCGCCGCCGGATTGTAAAGGCCGACGAATTTGGCCACGCCCGCATGATCGCGCAAAAGATGCTCGCGCACCAGCTTTTCGTTGGAACGGTCGCTATCGACGGGGACGAAACGCTCATCCACAAGGGTGATCGTGACGAGGTTCCAGTCGATCATCTTGCGGGAGAGCACTTCGAACAGCTTGAGCGGCGTGGTGCCGCCAGAGACGGCCAAGGTGGCCTGTCCCCGTTCAGCGATGGCGGCATTCAGCTTGTTCGCAATGGCTTCCGACAATGCCTGCGCCAGTTCCGTTCCGCTGGTAAAATCGTGCCGTTCAATGCTCATTCCATACCTTTCCAAAGCAGAAACCAGAGCGGTTTCAATCAGATAAAATCGTGAAGCCGCTCTATCTCTTTGTTTTTCGCATTATCCTACGCAAAACCGCTGCCCACTTTTGCTGGAAATGCTTAGAGCGCGTTTCGATCTGATTGGATCAGATCGGCGCTCTATCTCTTTGTTTTGACGCGCATCTTTTCCGAAAACCGTTTCACACTTTTCGGGATGCGCTCTAGAGGCTTTCGTGCCATGTGCGTCCGTCACGCTCAATGAGCGCGATGGACGATGACGGTCCCCAAGTTCCTGCTGTGTAGCCCTGCACAGGCTGGCTGTTCAATTCCCACCCCTGAAGGATAGGGTCGACCCAGCGCCATGCCGCCTCAACTTCGTCGCGCCGCATGAAAAGGGTCTGGTTGCCGCGAACGACATCCATGATGAGACGTTCATAGGCATCCGGATTGCGCTCGCTGAAAGATTCGGCAAAGCTCATATCCAGCGGCACGTGACGCAGGCGCATACCGCCCGGACCCGGATCCTTGATCATCATCCACTGCTTCACGCCTTCATCCGGTTGCAGGCGGATGACAAGCTGGTTGGCGATGACCTTGCCAGCACTTTCGCCGAAGATGGAGTGCGGGATCGGCTTGAACGTGACGACGATTTCCGAAACGCGCGTGGCAAGCCGCTTGCCGGTGCGAAGATAGAACGGCACGCCAGCCCAGCGCCAGTTGGCGATTTCAGCTTTCAGCGCCACAAAGGTTTCGGTGTTGCTGGTGTTGTTTTCGAGGTCTTCCAGATAGCCCTTGACCGGACCGCCTGCGGATGCGCCCGCACGATATTGGCCGCGAACGGTCAAGTCTTCGACATTTGCATTGGTAATCGGCTGAAGGGACCGCAGAACCTTGACCTTTTCGTCATGGACGGCATCGGCCTCCAGCGAGGATGGCGGTTCCATGGCCACAAGGCAGAGCAGCTGAAGAATGTGGTTCTGCACCATGTCGCGCAGCGCGCCTGCCGTGTCGTAATAACCGGCGCGGCCCTCAAGGCCGACAGATTCGGCAACCGTGATCTGCACATGGTCGATATGGGCAGAGTTCCACAACGGCTCATAAAGCGCATTGGCAAAGCGCAGCGCCATCAGGTTCTGCACGGTTTCCTTGCCGAGATAGTGGTCAATGCGGAAAATCTGATCTTCGCGGAAAACGCTGCCCAGCGTATCATTGAGCGCCATGGCGGATTCCAGGTCGCGACCGATCGGCTTTTCCACGATGATGCGTGTATCGCGGGTAATCAGGCCATGCGCCTTGAGGCGCGTGGCGATATCACCGAAGAGCGTGGGGCTGACGGCGAGATAGAAAGCGCGAATCTTTTCCGGCTTCTTGCCGATCAGCGTCTTGAGCGCATCCCAGCCCTCTTCGGACTTGGCATCGACCGCCACATAGCTGAGACGGGCGAGAAACTTGTCGACTTCCTTCTCGTCGACTTCCGAAGCCTTCACATGCTCGTGGATGGCATCGCGTGCGAACTGCCGATATTCCTCATCGGTCATGGCACTGCGCGATGCGCCGATGATGCGCGTTGGGTCGGTGAGCTGGCCTGCACGCTGACGCTGATACAGTGCCGGAATGAGCTTGCGTTCGGCAAGATCGCCGGAACCGCCGAACACGATGCAGTCGAAAGGCTCTACCGGAATTGTCTGGCTGGTCATCTATCGCTCTCTTCTCTTCTTGCGCAAATCAGTCTGCCTGTGGGCAGCATGCGATTTTCAAGCTGCCCTTGTCTATTATCTAATCGATTTAAATTCAACAGTCGCAATGCTGCAATCGCACGAAATTGAAGGCGCCCTGCCATAATTGACGGATTAACGGGTTGTGCATACATGACATGTTCATTTTGGTTCAGGCTCTTTACGCCATATTGAAACAAATAATCTGGATTCAAGTGATTGCACTTTACTGGAAATGCTCAAAAGGAGAATGACATGAAGAGGCTGCAGGATAAGGTCGCAATCATCACCGGTGCCGGCTCGGGCTTCGGTTCAGGCATGGCGCGCCGATTTGCAGCCGAAGGTGCAAAGGTCGTTCTCGCCGATGTGAACGTGAAGCGTGTCGAGGATGAGCTTGCCGATATCGGCAAGAACGCTCTTTCCGTGCAGGCCGATGTCTCGCGCAAGGACGACATGGAGCGCGTGGCGCGCACAGCCTTCGAAACGTTCGGCCGCATCGACATCATGATCAACAATGCCGGTTTTACGCATCGCAACATGCCGCTGACCGAAGTGACGGAGGACAGTTTCGACCTGATCGCGTCCGTGAATATGAAGGCGCTTTATTATTCGACGCAGATCGTTGTACCGATCATGGAGCATCAGGGCGGAGGCGTCATCATCAACACGGCTTCGGCTACCGCACTGCGCCCGCGCAAGGGCCTCGTCTGGTACAGCGCGTCCAAGGGCTGGATCATCAGCGCGACCAAGGCGATGGCGCTGGAACTTGCGGACAAGAATATCCGCGTGAACTGCATCTGCCCGGTCGAAAGCGACGGTGAGGCACTGAAACTGTTTCTGGAGGAAGACACCCCGGAAGCTCGTGCAGCACTTAAGGCCACTATTCCCCTCAATCGGTTTTCGACGCCGGAGGATGTGGCCGAAGCTGCACTCTGGCTGGCCTCGGACGCCGCTTCCATGGTGACGGGGACGGCACTGAATATCGACGGTGGTTACTCAATCTAGCCATCGGCTTCGGCAAGGAAGTCATCAAAAATGGCTTCCAGACGCCTGTGCCGTTCAGCGGCCATGAGCTTTCCGGTTTCCGTCTTGAAACCGGAGGCGAGGCCGAACAGTTTGGTGCGGAAATGGTCGAGCGCGAAAAGCTTGTCGTCCAGCGGGCGGTTTTCGGCGTGTGGATCGCGCCAGTCGTAAAGCGCACTGCCCATGCGGCCCGCAATGTAGAAACACCGGGCAGCTCCAATCACGCCAATGGCATCAAGCCGGTCCGCATCCTGCAGGATTTTCGCTTCCATCGTGACAGGCTCGATATTGGCTGAAAAGCTGTGCGCCTCGATGGCATGGGCGGCGAGGTCGATGCGAGCGTCATTCCAGCCGAGGTTCCGCAGCAAGGTTATTGCCTTTTCTGCCGCCAGACGCGAGGCGCGATTTCTGTCGGGCGAATTCTTCTCCACGCTCACGCAGTCATGCAGCAGGGCTGCGGCGCAAAGCACTCCGGCATCGCCGCCTTCCTGACGCTGGATCGCAGCGGCATTTTTCCAGACACGGGCAAGGTGGGACAGGTCATGTGACCCGTCCTCGCCGTGTTCGAGCGCATGAGGCAGCAGCCTTTCGGCAAGCGTTGCGAAAGGCGCGAAGATATGTGCTGTCATTCTGATTCTGCCGTGGGTTTTGCGGATTCGGGAGATGGCCGAAATTATCGGTTCTTGCGCAGGACGGTCCAGTTATAAAATGCGCCGAGAGCCATAATCAGGCATGTGCCGAGGAATACGGACCGCATGCCGAAGTGACCGCCGACGAAACCGCCAGCGACGGGGCCAGCAACCTGCCCGACATATTGGGCCGAGACGGAATAGCCCAGAATGCCGCCCGCTACACGGTCGGGCACATTGTGCCGGATGACGCTGGTGATGCAGGGCAGCAATCCGCCCAGCGCCAGCCCCATCAGAAAACGCAGGCCGATCAGCTGCCAGGCTTCCGTAACGAAAGCCTGCGGGATCAAAAGCAGCGCGGAAACTGACAGTGCCCCGATGATGACGCGGGTGTGGCCAATGCGGTCGGCAAGGCGCCCCAGTCGCGAGGATGACATGATGCTGCCGAGGGCTGCAGCAGCCATCACCACGCCGGAAATCAGTGTCACTTTCGTCTGATCGTCCATCAGTTGGATCACATAGACGGTGATGATCGGCTCAATCGACATATTGGCAAAAAGCAGCAGCATACCCGTCACCAGCATGGCGATAACCGGTTTCCTGTCAGGAATGGCAGCCCAGATGGATTCCGCCTTCTGCTCTTTGGTCGGCTTCGGTGGCTTGCGCTCTTCGCGGATCAGAAAGGTGGTGGCCAGAAAGGTGAGAAAGATCACGCCACCAGCTAGCCAGAAGGTTGCGCGAATGCCGATCAGCGGCGGCAAAGCGCCGCCGAGCAGCGGGCCGGCCAGATTGCCCGCCATGATGCCAGCCGAAAGCGCGCCCAGCGCCCAACCGGTCTTTTCTTTTGGCGTCTGGGTAGCGACGAGGATCATCGAGCCGGACGAATAGCCGCCTGCGATGCCCACGAACAGGCGCAGCGCCACCAGCTGCCAGACACTCGTCACCATGCCGATCAGCGACATGGCGATGGCCATGCCGAGGCTGGCGCGGATCAGCATCAGCTTACGTCCATAGCGGTCGCCGAGCCTGCCCCACAGCGGCGCGACGAAGGCTGCTGCCAGAAAGGTGGCGCCGTAAGCGATACCTGACCACTGCACGATTGCCGCGTGATCGGTGACGCCCAATTGTTCCACATAGAGCGGCAGGAAGGGGAGGAGGAGCGACATGGCAATGAGCGTCGTGAACGAACCGATGAGGCAGATCAGCAGATTCTGCTTCCAGTAGCGCTCGTGATTATCTTCGACGGCCATATTTTCCTGGCGGGCTGCAGCGACGGTTTCGTCGCTTGCAGCGGCTTGGGCGGTGCTCATGTCATGTCTCGCGATTGCAATGTATTCCATTTTGGGATACCAAAACGGTATGCATGAATGCGCCTGTTGATGAGGCTTGTCAATTGCAGCGCTGCCTTAGAGAGCGTTTTGTTCTGATTGTATCAGATCAAAACGCTCTCTAAGCCCTTTTATTTGAAGCATAATCTTATCGATCCTCGTTTCACTCCGGTCGGATTATGCTCTAAAATGGAGAATGGTCGCCAATGTCACAGATGAGGCAGGTTGAGACGCAGCTTCGCGACATGATCCTCGGTCTGGAACTGGGGCCGGGCGAACGTTTGACCGAGCGCTGGATCGAGGCGCAGTTTGAAGCCTCACGCACGCCGATCCGGGCAGCGCTTCTGCGGCTGGAGGCGGAAGGCCTGATCTGTCGTGAAGGGCGCGGCTGGACGGTCTCGCCAATCAATCTCAGCGAAATTGAACAAATCGGTGTCTATCGTGAAGCGCTGGAAATTGCCGCGTTAAAGCTCACCTGCGCGCTTGAAGATCGCAGTGGTGTGGAGCCGATTCTAGCGATGCTGGACAGCTGTGATGCGGACACATCGCGCGAGGAATGGCACCGGATCGGCATGGATTTTCATATCGAACTGGCGCGCCTGTCCGGCAACGAGTTTCTCAGCCGTGGCGTGCGCGATGCTATGCAGCGCCTCTCACGGGCGCGCTGGCTGGAAGTGCGCGACGAGGCGGCGCTCGCTCGCGCATGGGCCGAACACCGCTCCATTCTCGATGCGGTGCGCGAAGGAAATACCGATAAGGCGACGGCGTTGATGAGTGCGCATCTGGACGGAAGCCGCAGCCGTCTCGTCAGCAATCTGCACGAGGACCGGCGCGGCCTCAAGGCGCGGGGCTTTGCCGTCATCAGTGCGTGACGCAATCATTACCATTCGGGCAGCTTATGGCCGTCTCGCGAATAGTATTGTGCGCGCCCATCACCGATGCCGATATCCCGCAAGAGATATTCCGGCGAATGTTCGGTAACGACGATATGAGTACGTTTGCGCGAAAACAGGCGGGAGAACAGCGCGCTCCAGCCGCTTTCCGATCCGTGGCTGACCGTGGGCGCTGTGGCGGTTGTGCAGGCAGAATCGACGTTTTTCATGATCTCACCTATCGAATGAAGCGGCTGTGGGAGGCAGCTGCTCGTTAAACTCTGCCTATAGGTATGCGCCTGAAAACCTTTGTTTTCCAATCGAACCTCGATTAGTATGCATAAGGAGGACTTATGCATCATGACGACAGCGCTTCCCCCTTTATCGGCCATTCGCGTTTTTGAATCCGCCGCCCGCCATGCAAGTTTTACCCGCGCTGCGGAGGAGCTGGGCATGACACAGGCTGCGGTCAGCTATCAGATAAAGATATTGGAGGAGCGTGTCGGCGCGCCCCTGTTTCTGCGTATGCCGCGACAGGTGGAACTGACCGAACTTGGCAGGCAGCTTGCTCCCGCGATCACGGAAGCGTTCGAGACGATGCGCAATGCCTTTGCCAGCCTGCGGGAAGATGCGGAAGGTACGCTGTCGATCAGCGTTCTCGCCACTTTTGCCGCCAACTGGCTGGCGCATCGGCTCGGCTCGTTCCAGATGCGGCATCCGTCACTCGCGGTCCGGCTCGATACGTCCGACAGCATGATCGATTTTGCGACGACCAATGTGGACATCGCGATCAGAAGTGGCTTCGGCAAATGGCCGGGGCTGGAGGCGCATCAGCTCATCAAGGCGAGTTTCACGCCCATGCTGAGCCCGGCCTTGGCGGCCACTATAGGCGGGGTGAAAGAACCTGCGGACCTTCTGCGGCTCAAGATCATCGATGTGAGCGATCCGTGGTGGAATATCTGGTTCAAGGCGGCGGGGATCGAAAACCCGCAAATGCAAGGCAATACGCAGAGCCGGCTCGGAGCGCAGCATATCGAAGGTCGGGCGACAGTCGCAGGGCAGGGGGTGGGCATTCTCACGCCTGCTTTCCACCAGATCGAAATCGCTACCGGCCAGCTTATCCAGCCGTTCGATATTCTTGGCGATGATGGGCGATCTTATTGGCTCGTCTATCCCAAATCCCGTCGCAATACGCCAAAGGTGCGCGCATTCAGGGAATGGATATTGAGCGAGCTCGACTGTGGATAGATGGCTGCCAAGACAGGCTCAATCTTTCGACACGGCGAGGAAAACCGCGTGCTGGGCGTCATAGGCACGCTTGAAGGCAGGGCGGGCTTCGCCGCGCGCCACATAGGCTGCAAGGTTCGGATAGTCGTTCAATATGCCTGAACTCTTCAGCCTCCGCAGCACGGTCACCATCAGAAGATCACCGGCACTGAACGCACCCTCCAGCCAGTCATTGTTGACAAGACAGGCGGAAAGGGCATCCAGTCTTTTGCGGATACGCGCTTCCACGATGGGGATGCGCTGCTCGTACCAGCTTTCCTTGCGCTCTACGAAACCGGCAACTTCCCTTTCGAGGATCACTGGCTCGATGGTGTTATGCGCGGCGAACATCCATGTGATGGCGCGTGCCCGACCATTGGCGTCATCCGGCAGAAGGCCGGGGTTCTGCTCCGCAATATGAAGCACGATCGCGCCGGATTCGAACAGGGCCAGATCACCCTCTTCATAGGTGGGTATCTGCCCGAAAGGTTGCAGATCGAGATGGGGGTGGGCTTTCAGCGCCTCAAACGAGACGAGGCGGACATCATAGTCCTGCCCGGTCTCTTCAAGCGCCCATCGAACGGGCATGTCACGCGCCATCCCTCGGCCGCGATCAGGCGAATTTTCAAATGCGGTGATGACGGGACGTTTCGGACTGTTGCTGTTGGTGGACGCGTTTTTCATGATGGTTCCTCCTCACTACAGCACAGGCTGTTCGCAAGGTGTGTTGCAAACCGTGCGCCGGTTCAGTGGCAGCCTGCTGCCGCTTGCTCTGAGCGGTTCCCGATATGATCGGAAAAATCTCCTCTATTAAATAATACCGACTGGTTGGTATGTTGTCAATGTGAAGAGACAGGAAGATGGGACAAGGGGGCGGAGCGAGGGTAGAAGGAGGAAACCGGGAGATGGGCGTTGGAAAGGTGGGAGCAGGTGAAAGGAAACGGGGAAAGGAGGAGCGGATTGGTGCTGTTTGGATTTAAACAGATCACGGAAAAGCAGCCTATCTTGTAGCGTTCTCATGCATCAATTTCTCCATAACGTGGCGATTAGTTCCGTCGATTGGTTTCGTGGGAGGCAGTTTGTTCCATCGCATAAGAACCAAAATGTCGGGCATTCAAATTTTTTTCTGCCGAATGTCACATACGGCATTGCTGTCTCGTCATGTCTATCGAACCCCTTGAACCGAAAGGAACAATACCATGACCCCTCTGCTCAACCCGTTCGATGTTGCCCCTGCCACGATGAAATCCTGGTTGAACGCTTCGATGACCATCGCATCCAGTCTGGAAGCGAGCCTGATCGAGCTTGTCAAAATCCGCTCCTCGCAGATTAACGCCTGCGCCAATTGCATCAATATGCATACGCTTGAAGCACGTTCTCTTGGCGAGACCGAACAACGCATCTATTTGTTGTCCGCATGGCGCGAAGCACCGTGCTACTCTGAGCGCGAACGTGCGGCTCTGGGATGGGTCGATGCGCTGACCCGTTTGTCACAAGGTCACGATCTGGAAGACGCCCGCACTGCCATGCAGGCACAGTTCACTGAGGAGGAGCAAGTGAACCTTACGCTGATGATCAACATCATCAATGGATGGAACCGCATGGCGGTTGGCTTCGGCCTCTGGTTCGAGCCGGAAGCCAAGAAGCCGGCAGTAAAGGCAGCCGTCTGATGGCTGACACATCCTTGCAAGGCGATGCAGCTGACAGCTTCGATCCGCTGCGCCCGAAACTGATCCGCGTTGCCTATCGCATGTTGGGTTCGGTCGCCGATGCCGAGGATATGGTGCAGGAGGCGTTCATCCGATGGATGAACGCAGATCGCAGCGAAGTGCGCGAGCCGGAGGCCTTTCTGCGTCGCACCGTTACCCGCCTGTGCCTCGATTTTCTGAAATCCGGTCGCAACCAGCGCGAAACCTATTTCGGGCCGTGGATTCCCGATCCGGTTGTCGAAGAGGAAGCGGATGACGACGTCACCCTTCCGCTCATGCTGGCGCTGGAGCGTCTTTCGCCATTGGAACGCGCCGCGTTCCTGCTGCATGATGTCTTCGGACTGGATTTCGACGAGATAGCCAGGACAATCCAGCGCGATGCCGCTGCCTGCCGCCAGCTTGCTGCACGGGCGCGCAAGCATGTGCGCGAGGAGCGTCCGCGTTTTCAGGTTGACAAGCAGCGCGGGCTCGAACTGGCGCAGGCCTTCTTCAATGCATCGCGCAGCGGCGACATGAATGCGCTTGGTGCGATGCTGGCAGCAGATGTCAACCTTCAGGCCGATGGTGGCGGCAAGCGCCCGGCTTTCCCGAAGCCTGTTTTCGGCTTCGAAGAGGTGATGAAGACTCACGAGAAACTGGCGGGTTATTTCCGTGGCAACCAGTCCACGCTTTTGCGTACGGTCTTCATCAATGGTTTGCCCGGCATCATCACGCGTGAAGCCGATGGGGAAATCCAGACGACAGCTCTCGATATAGAAGACGGCAAGATTGTCGGTATCTATGTGGTGCGCAACCCAGACAAGCTAAAGCATCTGCACTGAGCAATACTGGGGCCCGCTTTCGGGCGACATGCTTATTTGCTTTCAAACATGTCTTTGTCCCGAAACCGGTTTTCACTTTCGGGAGACATGTTTATTTGCTTTCAAGCATGTCTCCAAAAACCGGTTCCCACTTTTTGGAGACATGCTTTACCCGATCAGGTAGCGGCAAGCGCCCGCCGCACCGATGCCGATCAGCACGGTTGGCAGCATGGAAAAGCGCGTCGCAGCGAAGATCGTGATTGCAAGCGCGATCAGGTCGGCAGGCTTGTCGGACACGAAATCGGGCGCGATGACCGAAATCAGAACACAGCCGGGTGCTGCTTCCATCACCGCCGTCGCACGTTTGCTGAGTGTGCGGTTGCGCAGCAGCACATAGCCGCCGATCCGTGTGAGATAGGTGACACTTGCCATCAGAACGATGGTCAGAACGGCCAATGGATCGATCATTCTTCACCTGCCAGCAGATAGGCTGCAACGAGACCGGACAAGGCACCGGCGGCGACATACCAGGCGCCGGGAATGGTGAGATAGGTCAGCGCGGCCACCACAAGGCTGACCAGCCACGGGCGCGCGGCCGCAAAACCTTTCCACATGCCCGCCAGCAGAACCAGAAACACTGCCGGAAATGCCATGTCGAAACCATAGGGGCGCAGGTCTCCCATCATCGGCCCGAAGGCGGCACCCAGCGTGGTGAATAGAACCCATGCGAGATAGAAAGGAATGGCCACGCCGGCATAGAAGGTGAGGCTCAGTGCCGGATTGACGCCTTTCGACTGGCGACGTTTCGCATCGGCAAGTCCGAGCGCCCAGCTTTCATCGCACATCAGAAACAGGCTCGCAAAAGCCTTGCGCTTGGGCAGATGGCGGATGAAGGGGGCCAGAGCTGCGCCCATCAGCAGATGGCGGCTGTTGACCAGAAAGGTGATCGCAACAATCAGCAGGACATGCGGCGGCGAGGTCCAGAGCTGGATGGCTGCGAATTCCGATCCGCCTGCAAAGTTCAGTCCGGTCATCAGGGGGACTTCGATGACGCTGAGGCCTTTTTGTGCGGCCTGCGCGCCCAGAACCAGCGCATAGGGAATAATGCCAAGCAGAACCGGCAGACCGGCTGCGGCCCCGCGACGGAATTCCGAGCCGCGCCCGGATCTGCTTTTTTGAGGCACATAGGCCTGTGAAATATCCATAAAATTCCCGTTGACCAACCGGTAACTGGTTGCCCCTTGCTCAGTCTCTTGCGTGTTTGCTTAAGAAGTTTCGCGACTATAACCAATCTCTTGAGCAATTTGGTTGCGAATTATGCCCTTATGCATCAATATTTGGCAGATAATGCCAGTAAGGTCAGCATAAATGGAATCGAACGCCAATGAAGCTGGATGATATCGATAAACGGATTCTGCGCGTGTTGCAGCGCGATGGCCGCATCGCCAATAACGATCTCGCACGCGAGGTCGGCCTTTCGCCGTCACCATGCCTGCGGCGGGTGAAGCTTCTGGAAGAGGCGGGCGTGATAGACCGTTATGTCGCCGTGCTGAACCCGGCCAAGGTTGGCAAAGGGCTGACTTTCTTCACGCGCATCCGGCTCGACCAGCAGGATGAGGAAACGCTTCAGACTTTCGCCAAGGAAATCCTGAAGCTGCCGCAGGTGCTCGAATGCTATTTCATGCTCGGCGATTATGATGCGATGATCCGCGTGGTGGCGGCGGATATCGAGGATTACCGCCGCTTCCAGTCGGAATATCTGAGCCGGATCAAGGGCGTTCAGAATCTGAAGACCGACGTACCGAGCCAGACGGTCAAGCAGACTTCCGAAATGCCGCTCTAACCTGTCTTGCGGGCGGCGATGCCGGGCAGCAGCGCCAGACTAAGCAGGGCGACGGCGGATAGAATTGCACCGGCAAGGAAGGTGGCGGAGGAGCCATAGCTTTCCCACAGCCAACCGGCGCCGATGTTGCCGACAAGCATGACAAGACCCGTTATCACGTTGAACATGCCAAAGGCCGTACCCTTGAGGTGGCCTGGTGCCGTGTCGGCGATGAGCGTTGCGAGAATGCCCTGCGAAAAACCCATATGCAGGCCCCAAAGAACGATGCCGGCAAGGAACGGATAGATCGTGGTCGATTGGGCAATCACAAGATCGGCGACGATCAGGAAGCCGAGACTGGCGGCAAGCAGGCCCTTGCGCCCCAACCTGTCCGAGAGCGCGCCAACCGGATAGGCTGTCAGCCCATAGACGGCATGCATGACAACCATGGTGATCGGGACCCATGCGGCTGCAAACCCGGCTTCCTGCGCCTTGAGGAGCAGGAATGCTTCGCTAAAACGAGCCATGGTAAGGATCGATGCGACTGCAATCACGATCCATACGGTCGCGTTCAGCTTGCCCGCATCGGCAAATCGTGGAAATCCCTTGGAGCGAGCAAGGGGGCGTTTAGGGGGCGTTTCCGGTTCACGAATGCCGAAAATCAGAAGCGCGACCGCAATGAAAGCCGGAATGGCTGCAATCCAGAAAATGGTGATGATGTTGCCGCCGGTTACGAGCATCAGCCCTATGGCAATGAGCGGACCGACGAAGCCGCCGACCGTGTCGAGCGACTTGCGCAGCCCGAAGGCTGCGCCGCGTATTTCCGGCGGTGTCACATCAGCAATCAAGGCATCGCGCGGCGTGCCGCGTATGCCCTTGCCAACACGGTCTATCGCCTTGGCCATTACGATACCGCCCGCTGTCGTTGCCAGCGGGAAGATAAGCTTGGAAATGGCGGCCAGCCCATAGCCTGCGACGGCAAGCGGTTTCCTTCGGCCTGTCCAGTCGGAGATGACGCCCGAGAAAAGCTTGGTCACCGTTGCGATGGCGACTGACAGCCCTTCGATGAATCCGACCATCATGGCCGAAGCGCCGAGACCGGCCACCAGATAGAGTGGCAGCAGCGTCTGTACCATTTCCGAAGAGATATCCATCAGCAGGCTGACGAAACCAAGAATCCATACCGTTGACGGTATGGATGCGGTTTTCTGAGTGGATGCCATGTTGAAAACCCGAATCTGCCGAAGGAATTATCAAGCTGTTAGCACAGTGCGAAAAAAGATGAGTAATAAACTCCTATTATTTCGGATAGGCGTCGGCCATATTCAGCAGTTTAGCTGTATTCTCGTTGAGTATTGGTTGCATGTCGTCAAGCGAGCTGTGTCGACGGGATTGATGATCCAGTTCTTCGTTGATGCGGTCGGCAAGTGCGAAGAAATGTTTGCGTACCTTCGGAGCATAAGGATTGGCGCGCTCGATGGCCTGAAACACTTCCGGCGCATCGTGGCGGACCATGCCAACCGCCTGCATCATAAGGTCAAAGCTCTTTGTCGTCATGCGGGTTGGTAACGGCTCCATCTGCACCAGAACCTTGGCGATCAGATGCGTCAGACCCTGAACCATTGCGGCTTCGCGGTCGTGGTCTTCTGGTGTCGTGACGATGACGTCGAGGGCAAGATGCTTTTTCAGGAAGGCTGCAACGCGACGAAATTTTATACCGCGCACGGGGCAGACGGCGATTTTCAGACCGGCAATGCCGTCACGCGCGCTCTGCGGACCGAAGAGCGGATGTGTGGCGACAATATCGACATGCATGGGCAGGCCGCGCTGCATGATATCGGCGGGCCCGACCTTGACTGAACCGACGTCGAGAACAAGCGCACTGGGGTGCAGATGCGGCGCGATCATCGCCACCACGCGGTCGAGCGTCGCGACCGGCGTTGCGAGGATGACGATATTGCACCGGGCGACCTGTTCCATGGAAGTCAGCGTGACACCATGTATCCGCTCCGTCTGTTCAAGGTCTGCGACGGGATCGTAGGCATACAACTGGAAATACGGGTTCAGGTGACGGGCGATAAGCTGCCCGAATGCACCAAAGCCGATAATGCCAATTTTTATATGCTGATTATTGTCGCAAGACATAGACTGACCTCTTTAGGGCCGCATGGCCAGAGGCGCTGTCCTTGAAACTCAACCGCTGGCAATGCAGCGGTTGAACTATGACAAAGCAAACCCGCCGCTATATGAGCGGGGCGTAATAAGGCCGGGTGCTGATGAGTGCTTTGTTCATGCCGCCTTGCTATTCCTGCTTTTGGTAGATGTCAACACACCGTCTATTTCATATAGGCGCGAACCACGTCGACGAGTTCGCCTGCACCTTCGTCGCGTTCCTTTTGCGGAAGGGCGCCATCGGCAACATGCATCAGGATGTGGTCTTCGATCACTTCCGCCATCAGCCCGTTGACCGCACCACGGACGCCTGCAATCACCTGCATGACTTCGGCGCAGCCCTTCTCTTCCTCAAGCATCCGTTCCACGCCTTCAAGCTGGCCACGAATGCGACGCACGCGATTGATGAGCTTCTGCTTTTCACGGATAGTGTGGGTCATGGGAACTTCGGTCCTTCATGGCAATGTTGCGATTTTCAGGCAGCGCGCGCTTCCACCTCCACCGTCACATGCGACAAATCATGGATCGCCGCAAGCTTGTTTCGATAGTAGGACGGTGCCTTCGGCTGCTCCGCGACGATCGACACAATGGCACCGTGATGGCCCGGCCCGAGTTGCCAGACATGCAGGTCGGCGATCTCTCCGCCCTCGCGGCTGATGATCTCCGCGATCTCGTCCGGCAGGTCTTCGTCTTCGGGCAGATAGTCCAAAAGGGTCGAGCCGGTGTCTTTGATCAGCCCCCATGACCAGTGTGCGACCACCGCAGCGCCGACAATGCCCATTGCCGGGTCGAGCCAGAGCCAGCCATAAAGGCTGCCCAGCAGGAGCGCTGCGATGGCAAGTACCGATGTCAGCGCATCGGCGAGCACGTGCATATAGGCTGCGCGCAAGTTCTGGTCATGGCCACCCGCGTGATCGTGGTCATGGTCATGGTCATGGCCATGGTGATGGCCATGATGGTGCGAATGATCGTCCCTCAGAAGCCAGGCGCAGACGAGGTTGACGATCAGTCAGATGATTGCGACGAGAATAGCCTCGTGAAAATTGATGTTTACCGGGGAACTGAAGCGCCAGAAGCTTTCCCATCCGATCAGGAGGGCGATCAGTGCGAGAACGATGGCGCTGGCAAAGCCAGCGAGATCGCCGAGTTTGCCTGTGCCGAACGTGAACCGCGAATTATGTGCGTGCTTGCGCGCATAGAGATAGGCAAGGGCCGCGATCAGCATTGCCGCTGCATGGGTGGACATGTGCCAGCCATCGGCAGTGAGCGCCATGGAGCCATAAAGGCTTCCGGCTGTGATCTCGATTATCATCATCGCTGTCGTGATGGCGATCACGATCCAGGTTCGCTTTTCATTGCGCCGGTGGTTTTCTCCCAGAAAGACATGGTCGTGTCTGGAACTCAGCTGATGCCCGGAATGGTGGGAGTGATGATGTGCGCTCATGAAAACAGCCTCTCTATTAGAATAGGGGGGTATACTATTTTCTGGAGCGCTACAAATCACACTTTCAGGAGCCGACTTAACTTCGATCAGCAGGGGCAACCGCTGGCAACGCCTTTCAACGGCAGAAAAACTCACCTTTCGATGTAGGGCTTACGCCTATTCGAGGAGGCTTTAGACCTGATTGCCGGAATCTTTTCGAGGTCGGGATCAGTTAAGATCAGACTTGTTAACTTGGGGCAAAGCACTGAAGCGCCGCTGATCCGGGCAACACGGAACGACGCTTCAGATTTTGAAGCTGTGCATCGTGCTTTGCTAGAAATCCACGCTGATTTTCAGGCCGGTGCCGTAACGAGAAGAGCGGAGGGATTCATGTCTTCAGAAAAGAACGGGCATTCGCCGCGAAGTCGTGCGCGACGACATTTTCTGGGTCTCACAGCAGCCACTGCCGCCAAGGTTGTGGCACTGGGTGCTCTGGCTTCAACAATGTCATCACGCCCGTCGCAAGCCCTGGGCACGAAATGGTGGCATGGTGGTCATGGTGGCGGAGGAGGCTCCGGATCGCACTGCCTTTTGAAAGGCACACTTATCGAAACGCCCACCGGCCCGGTGGCGGTGGAGACATTATCCGTTGGCGATCTTGTGACTACGGCTTGCGGTGAAACGCGTCCGGTCAAGTGGGTCGGATGGCAGAGCTGCAGAAAAGGCGGCACGCAATGGAATGAGAGCGTGATGCCGATCCGTGTCAAACGTTATGCCATCGACAGCAAAACCCCGCAGCGCGACCTTTACCTTTCGCCCAACCATGCGCTGCTTATCGACGGCGTTCTGATCCGCGCGAAGGATCTGGTCAACGGCCAGAGCATAGCGCGCGTGTCGATGGATACGACAATCGACTATTACAACATCGTTCTCGACAGTCATGATGCCGTGCTGGCGGAAGGGGCAGCCGTCGAAACCTATCTGATGCGCGGCGACAGCTACAAGGGCTTCACCAACTTTGCCGAGTATCAGGAACTATATCCGGACGAAGCCAATATCATCATGCGGCCCTATGCGCCGCTTATGGGCTACGAAGGTGCCCGCCAGCACATGCATGCATTGTTGTGCATGAGCGGCATTCTTCCGCTGCGCGACGTGGTTGAGGAAACCTATCAGCGTCTGGCAGCAAAGACGAGTGAAAGCGTAGCGTAGAATAATGAATAGTACCGGGCGGTGGTAAGAAAGGCGGGGCGCTGATTGTGGTGCCCCGCCTTTCTCGTGAACCGAGTTTAGCCAGCTTCTGCCGTGCGCAGGAAGGATTTCCGTTCCATTTCACTGCCGTTGATCTGGCCTCTCAGTTGCAAGAGGTCTTTTCGGCTGACCAGTCCGCAGAGTTTTCCGTCGCGTGTCACAATCGGGATACGTCCACAATCAGTCGCGATCATCATGTCGGTGATGAACGCCACGCTGTCGTCCTGATGGCCGACAGGTGTGGAGGTGTCGGAAACGGCATCTGCAAGCGTCTGGCTGGACAAATCCGTCTTCCGCTGCCATTCCAGCGCATCAGCGCGCGTCACCATGCCGATCAGTATCCGGTCGTTATCGATGACCGGATAAAGTCGATGCCGTGCCGCTTCCGAGGCAAAAAAGGCAGAGGCTTCCTGCACGGTCATGCTTCCCGGTAGCGTGTCCACATTCGTCACCATGACTTCATGCACACGGGCGAACTCGAACGGGCTTACGCCATATTCGCGCGTGATGTGCTGTCCGCGCCGCGCAATTTTCTCGGTCAGGATTGAACGCTTGAGCAGAAGAACCGTGACCGCATAGGCGGTTACCGTCGCCACGAACACCGGAACGATCTGGCCGAAATCGCCAGTGACTTCAACTGCAAAGAACGTGCCGGTCAGCGGTGCGCGCATCGTGCCGCCCATCATGGCGGCCATTCCGAGCAGCGCCCAGAAGCCGGGTTCGCCGCCTGGCAGGATCAAGCCGAGCAGCCAGCCCATCGCGCCGCCGAAAATCAGAAGCGGGGCCAAAACACCGCCGGACGTGCCCGATGCCAGAGCGCAGAGCCAGATCGCGCTTTTGACAAGCAGGACCATCAGCACTGTGGTAGCCAGAAATTTATCATTGAGGAAACCGTCGATGAGATCATAGCCGACACCAAGCGCGCGCGGCTCGATCAGACCGCCAATGCCGATGGCGATGCCGCCGATTGCCGGCCACCACATCCAGTGAATGGGCAGTCGCTCGAATGCATCTTCCAGCTTGTAGAGAAGGGTCGTGAGCAAGCCGGATTGCAGGCCGGCGACAATGCCGATCAGGGCACATGCGACTATTCCCCACCAGGGCAATGCCAGATGAAAATGGGTCTGGAACAGCGGACCTGTTTCGAAAAACAAGGGTCGGTTTGTGTGAGCGACTGCTGCTGCAGCTGCCACAGGAATGAAGCTGCGGGGCTTCCACTCGAAGAGCAGCAATTCGACGCCCAGCATCACGGCGGCAATGGGCGTACCGAAAATGGCGGTCATGCCTGCGGCGGCACCGGCTACGAGCAAGGTCTTCCGCTCGGCTGAACTCATCTGAAACAATTGCGCAAAAAGCGATCCGATAGCTCCGCCCGTCATGATGATCGGACCTTCGGCGCCAAAAGGGCCGCCTGTACCGATCGAGATCGCCGATGAAAGTGGCTTCAGTATCGCCACTTTGAGCGACATGCGACTGCCGCCGATCAGGATGGCTTCGATTGCTTCCGGAATACCGTGCCCGCGAATTTTCTCGGAGCCGTAACGTGCCATCAGCCCGATTGCCAGACCGCCCAATATGGGGATGAGCACGATCCAGAAGGACGGCGAAAGGTGCGCCAGTGTTGCCGGGTCAATGCTGATGCGGCCAAACCAGACCAGATTGGTGACCAGGGCGATCAGGCTTACAAGCACCCATGCGGCAGCGGTGCTGGCGGCACCGATGACGATCGCCATCGCGATCAGGAGCAGCATTCGCCTGTCGGCGGTAAAATCGCCCGCGACGCGGCGCGCGACGCCGCCGGTGAAATCGTGCGGTCTTCGAAACTCGTTTTGCCGGGCCATAGCAAACTCCTGTCTTTCTCGGCGGATACGCTAGCTTGGGGGAGAGCGTCTTGGAGCGCGTATCGATCTGGTTGAATCAGACCGGCGCGTCTCGATGTTTGTTTTGACGCGCATCTTGTCCGAAAACCGCTTCACACTTTTCGGGATGCACCTAAACGGCTGGTTAAATATATCGTAATACGATATAAATCAATTGCCATCTTTGTGTTTGGGCAAGGGGCTTGCTATTGGGGAGGGGATTGCTGCAAAGCGCCTTCGGAAAAGCCGAACGGGCGTGTTTATATCGAGGTCAGGGAAGAAGCCTGTTGTGAAACAAACTCCGGATGCTTTGACACAAGCCGACTATCAGGCGCTTGCGGAACTTCGCTATCGTTTGCGCCGGTTCATGAGTTTCAGTGCAACGGCTGCGGAAGCGGAAGGGCTTCCGGCGCAACAGCATCAGGCGCTGCTTGCGATCAAGGCCCATGCCGCTGATGCACCGTTGACGGTTGGCAACCTTGCGGAATGGCTTGTCATTGCTCCGCATACGGCAACGGAGTTGGTCGGCAGGCTGGCGGATGCCGATCTGGTGATGCGGATGGTCGATCCTTCGGACCGCCGGCGTCATACATTGGCGCTCACCGACAAGGCCGAGCAGGTTCTTGAGCGGCTCAGCGCCGCGCACCTTGCCGAGATACGCGAGCTGGCCCCCAATCTGATCGGTGTGTTGACCAAGCTGGAGCGTGCAGCGAACAAGCCGAAGTAACGGCTTAGAGCGCGTATCGATCTTATTCAATCAGATCAATACGCGCATCTTGTTCCGAAAACCGTTTCACACTTTTCGGGATGCGCTCTAAATCCTGTCCATCAGAGCATACCACGACAGGGCAAGGAACAGCAGCGGTGAGCGGAAAGTACGGCCGCCGGGGAAGGCGGGAATGCGCAGTTCTTCGAACAGTTTCAACCGGTCGCGATTGCCAGCAACGGTTTCGGCATAGAGCTTGCCCATATAGTTTGCCAGCATGACGCCATGACCGGAATAGCCACCTGCGGAAATGACACCGGGCATCACTTCGCGCACGAAGGGCTGGCGCGGCATGGTAATGCCGACCGAGCCACCCCATGCATGGGTGATTTCGACCTTGTCCAGCGCCGGATAAATCTCGGCTATCTGGCGGCGGATGTGGGTGCTGATATCGCGCGGATTGTCAGCAGTGTAGGCTTCACGCCCGCCGAACAGCAGCCTTCCGTCCTTTGAACGACGGAAATAACGCACCACGAAGCGGGAATCGTCGATGGATTCACCGCCCGGAATAATGGGGCTGTCGTCGCCAAGCGGCACTGTTGCGCCGATGAATGAGCGGATCGGCATGACATGCGATGCGCTGACCGGTTCCAGCAGACCGCCATAAGCATTGACAGCGATGAAGGCATTTCGCGCCGATATGGTTCCGCGATTGGTTTCGACTTCGACCCGCCCGCTTGCGGTGCTGATTTTAGTGGCTCTGGTGTCTTCAAACAGCTTTGCGCCCGCCGCATGGGCGGCTTTTGCAGTTCCGACAAGCAGTTTCAGCGGATGAATATGGCCGGTGCCTGCGTCGTAGACGCCGCCAAAATAGCGCTCTGAACCGAGCAGACTCGCTGTTTCAGCGCGGTCGAGCAGACGCAGGTGCTGATAGTTGAAGCGGCTCGCCATCAACTCCACATGGCGCTCATATGACTTGAGATAGCGCGGCTTGTGCACGACCGAAATCTGGCCGGGCACATATTCCATATCGATCCTGTGTTCGTCGGCAAAGGCAAGGAGATAGGCCTTGGCCTCTTCCGCCACGTCGAACAGAGCCTTGGCACGCTCAAAGCCATATTCGGCTTCAAGGTCTTCGGCCCATGTGCGCTGGCCGGTGCCGAACTGGCCACCATTGCGCCCCGACGCCCCATCGCCGAACCGCGCTCCGTCGATGAGTGTGACGTCCACGCCCTGTCTCGCCAGATGGTAGGCAGCCGAAAGCCCTGTATATCCGCCACCAATGACAACGACATCGGCCTGCCGCGAGCCATCCATTTCAGGATATTGCGGCCGATCAGGGACACTCGCTTCGTACCAGGAAATGCCGGGCGAGATTGGGCTTTGGTAGGGCATGTGGAACCGGTCAGACGTTGAGCAGCAGGAACTCGCGTTCCCACGGGCTGATGACTTCCATGAAGGTTTCGAACTCGGCACGCTTGATGGCGGCATAGGTCGTGACGAAGGAACTGCCGAACAGATTGCGCAGCTCCGTGTCTTCCTCAAACAGCTCCACCGCGTCGATCAGGCCGCGGGGCAGTTCGATTTCCTTGGTGTTGACGCTGGTGGTCGCAGGCTGTTCAGCTTCAATCTTGTTCACGAGGCCGATCAGGCCGCAGGCAAGTGAAGCCGCCAGCGCGAGATAGGGGTTGGCATCGGAGGAGGGGATGCGGTTTTCCACGCGGCGCCCATTGGGGTCGGAGCGTGGGACGCGGAAAGCGGTGGTACGATTGTCGTAGCCCCATTTGACGTTGACGGGTGCGGAAGCATCCGGCGTCAGGCGGCGATAGGAATTCACATAGGGCGCGAACATGACAAGCGCATTCGGCACATGACGCTGCATGCCGCCGATAAAATGGCGGAAAGCCTCGCTTTCGCTGCCATCCTCATTGGTGAAAATGTTGCGTCCGGTCTTCTTGTCCACGATGGACTGGTGGATATGCATTGCCGATCCGGGCTGGCCCTGAATGGGTTTGGCCATGAAGGTGGCATACATGTCGTGCTTGAGCGCCGCCTCGCGGATGGTGCGCTTGAACATGAATACCTGATCGGCGAGCTCTACCGGGTCGCCATGGCGCAGGTTGATCTCAAGCTGGCCAGCGCCTTCTTCGTGGATCAGCGTGTCGATCTCCAGCCCCTGGCCTTCGGAGAAATGATAGATGTCATCGATCAGTTCGTCGAACTCGTTCACGCCTGCAATCGAATAGCCCTGTCCGCCGCCAATGGCGCGACCCGAGCGACCGACAGGTGGCGTCAGCGGATAGTCGGGGTCGGGGTTCTTGCGGACCAGATAGAACTCGATTTCTGGGGCAACGACCGGTTTCAGGCCGCGCTTGCTGTAGGCGGCAACGACATTGCGCAGCACGTTGCGCGGAGTGAATTCCACCCCGCGTCCGTCCTGATAGACAAGATCGCAGATAACCTGCGCGGTCGGATCGGATTCCCACGGCACAGCCGAAAGGGTCGAGAGGTCCGGCACCAGCTTGAGGTCGCCGTCATCCTCCGGGTAATGAAAGCCGTAGCCGTCTTCCGGATAGTCGCCGGAAATCGTCGTCATGAAGACGGCCGAAGGCAATGCCAGCGAGGTATTGGAAGTGAACTTCTTCGACGGCATCATCTTGCCGCGGGCAACCCCCGCCTGATCGGGGGTGATGCATTCGATGTCTTCGATATCACGCCAGGCAAGCCATTCGGTTGCCTGCTTCCAGTTCTTCACACCGCGAAGAGATTTGACATAGGCAGGCGTACGGCGACGCGGGGCGCGCGTAACCTTCTTTTCCGTCGTATCAGCAGACATCAATCACCAGAAAATGATTTCGATAGTGGCATGATAGCTGCGACCGGCCTCAATGACAAATGGGTCCGGCAAGCTTTTGTGTGCGCCATCGCAGAAAGCGCACACAAAAGAAAATCGATGCGTCAGAGACCGAAATGGCCCTTGAGAGCGGGTACGTTTGCCACCAGCTGGTCGACCAGCTGCGGGTCATGGTCGCGCACATAATTGATCACCTGCCCGCCTGCTTCGGTGATCTGGTCGCTGGAGAGGCCGCTGGAACGAAGCGTGGCAGCGGCTTTGAGAAGCGCACTCATCTTTTCGCCGGCCACATTATCCATCAGTCCCGACAGCGCACCCATAATGCCGCCCGTGCCTGTTGCAAGTACATCGTGGGCGCTGGCGAGCTGCTGGGCATCCGGCAGGAGTGCGAAGATCTTGTTGCCGATTTCCGGTGCGCTGTGCTGCAGAACGGAAAACACCGAGCCAGTCAGCTTTTCTGCAAGCTGCGGATCGATGTTGATCTTGGTGGCGATACTATCAATGAGAGACTGAACAGACATGAAAATTCCAAATTCCTTGCCCCCGCAAGGGGCGGTTCAAACCGCAGTCGGCGAGCAAACCCTATGGCTTCCACGACCAACCATTTACAAGTGACCCGCAGGCTTGTGCGCCGGATCGGGGTGCAGGGACCACCAATGGTGCACCGGCGTCAATGCATGAGGCGCGGCTTTGTTGGAGTTCGGTGAATTTTCGGTCAAGATTCAGTTTGTGGAATATTGAAGTGGCTTTTCAGTGCCGGGACGAAAGCAAAGAGCTTTCGCACAAGTTCGCGATCTTTTTGCCTGATATGACGGATGACTGTCAGGAATGCCTGATTGGCCTGATCCATGCTCATGCCGGTGGATTTCAATGCCGCCAGACCGCAGACCAAAGCGCCTATTCGCTCGCCCGCAAAATTTCCGGCCACATTCGAAACTGTTCCGAGGATGCCATCTGCATGATAATTTTCAGGGTTGAGCACATCATTGGCGCGTGCCAGTGCGGGCGCTCCGGGAATCAGGTTGAATATTTGCGGCGCGACAATCGGAGCCTCGTGCTGGATGATGGAGAGCAATATACCAACTGTTTGCTCGGCGGTTCCAGGGTCTATATTGGCGTTTGAGGCAATATTGTCTATCAAGGATTGGATTGACATTTCTCACCCATGAAAATTGATAAAATAATATTTGTCAGAACAATTTTATGAGAAGTAATACTGTTATTTAGAATAATATAATTTTGTATTCTCTTATACGGTAAGAAAATACAGGGTGCTTCTGGTCGTGTGTTGCAAGAAGGCGTATAGGCTGCATTTGCTCATCTTCGTCGGACCCACTTGAAATGATCGTTCGCCCGCGCCCCCCTTTGTGGAAGCTCTTCTTCATACTCAAGGGCTCCATCATCCTGCGTATCCTGCCGCAGATTTTTGCGGTTTTCCTTCTGTCGGTGCTGGTTGTGTGGGCGCATCGCGCGTTTCCCGGCTGGGTGCCAGCCGTCAACAACGGGACGGCTTTGGCGCTGCTCGGCATTGCGCTTTCGATCTTTCTCGGCTTCCGCAACAACGCCTGTTATGACCGCTGGTGGGAGGCTCGCAAAATCTGGGGCAAGCTCGTCTATACGACGCGCGGTCTGGGGCGTCAGACGCTGTTGCTGGAGAATGTGCCGGGACTGGAAGGCGGACGGGAAAAGCTGCTCCGTTATGCGATTGCGTTTTCGCAGGCCATGGTCAGCCATCTTCGGCCAGAGGAAACCGGTGGCTCAAACAAATACGACAAATGGTTGTCTGCGGAAGAGCGGAAAGCGTTGGCGGAAAGCCGCAACAAGCCTGATTTCATCCTGCGGCGGCTTGGTGCTGCTCTGGCGGATATGCGTGGGA
The DNA here is from genome assembly GCF_025908475.1 of Brucella sp. MAB-22. Classification (NCBI taxonomy): domain Bacteria; kingdom Pseudomonadati; phylum Pseudomonadota; class Alphaproteobacteria; order Hyphomicrobiales; family Brucellaceae; genus Brucella; species Brucella sp. MAB-22. The sequence continues at coordinate 1,509,419 of NZ_CP109781.1, forward strand.
AAGACGCTCTGCATCCGGTCGATTTCCAGACGCTTGACAGTTCAGTGTCCGCATTGGCAGAGGTTCAGGCGGCCTGCGAGCGGTTGCGGTTCACGCCGGTTCCCTTCGGCTATACGCTGCTTCTGCATCGCACGGCCTATCTGTTCTGTTTCTTCATACCGTTCGGCTTTGCCGATATGCTTGGTTGGGGAACGCCATTTGCGACGACACTGGTGGCCTATACTTTCTTTGGGCTGGATGCGCTGGGCGACGAGCTGGAGGAGCCGTTCGGAACATTGCCCAACGATCTGCCCATCGGGGCCATCGCCGATACAATCGAAATCAATCTGCGGGAAGCATTGGGCGAGGAAAACCTGCCCGACCTTCCTCAACCAGTCGATTATCTTCTTATGTAAAAAAAGCCCCGACTGGCAGGGCCAGCCGGGGAGGTCAGTTGAGGAAATCCGACCATAAAGCGAGTGACAGATCAACCCTGTTTCATCGAATTTTACGGGCAACTGCCAGTTTGGACATTGTGTCGCTGCCAAAAGAGAAGTGTGTGAGCATGGCAGCGAGCATGAGAGCGAGGACCGTCATCATTTGTCATGGGTGACGATGACTGGGATCAGTAGATCACCCCAGTTGCCGTCGCCGTTCCCGTGCTGCCGAAGGCACACAAAATGAAGGAACATGGCGGCGACGGCGATTGTCGAAAGCATCATCATTTGTCGTGGGTGACGATGACTGGGATCAATAGATCACCCCAGTTGCCGTCGCCGTTCCCGTGCTGCCGAAGGCACACAAAATGAAGGAACATGGCGGCGACGGCGATAGTCGGGAGCATCATCATTTGTCGTGGGTGACAATGACTGGGATCAGTAGGTCACCCCAGTTGCCGTCGCCACCATGATGCCGGGCCGAGCGGACCAACTCCACGGAAACGCCTGCCTCGACCGCCTTCATGACGGTGTAGTTGAGGCGATGCAGATCGTTGGCGAGCATACGGATAACGGTCTGCTGATCCGTGGTCATGCTTGAAGATTGTTCTTCTGCTCTTTCCTTGACGCGTGCTGGCGAATTCATGGAACTATTCCTCCTGTTTGTCGCCGGGCTGTTATTCAGCAGCCGGTCTGAACTGTGCTGTTTCGGTCGATTCCTTCATGGCGGTGGTCGAAGACTGGCCGCCGGTGATTGCGAGTGACACGGCATCGAAATAGCCGGTGCCGACTTCACGCTGATGCTTGGTCGCGGTGTAGCCGTTGGCTTCGGCTGCAAATTCCGCCTGTTGCAGTTCGGAATAGGCTGCCATTTGCCGGTCCTTGTAACCGCGTGCCAGTTCGAACATGCCGAAGTTGAGCTGGTGGAAACCGGCCAGCGTGATGAACTGGAACTTGTAGCCCATCGCGCCCAGCTCACGCTGGAACTTGGCAATCGTGGCGTCGTCGAGGTTCTTCTTCCAGTTGAACGACGGCGAGCAGTTATAAGCGAGCTTCTTGCCCGGATGCGCCTTGTGCACGGCTTCCGCAAAGCGGCGGGCCTGTTCGAGATCAGGCTTGGATGTTTCCATCCAGATCAGATCGCAATAAGGCGCATAGGCAATCGCACGGGCGATACATGGCTCAATGCCGTTCTTCACCTGATAGAAGCCTTCCGCCGTGCGGCCCGCATCGTAATCGACGAAGGGCTGGTCGCGCTCATCGATATCCGAGGTCAGAAGCTTGGCGGCTTCCGCATCCGTGCGGGCGATAACCAGCGTTGCCGTTCCCATCACGTCAGCAGCCAGACGCGCCGCGTTAAGGTTGCGGATGTGCGCTGCCGTCGGGATCAGAACCTTGCCGCCAAGATGGCCGCACTTCTTTTCCGAGGCAAGCTGGTCCTCGTAGTGAACGCCTGCTGCACCCGCCTCGATGAAGGCTTTCATGATCTCGAAAGCGTTCAGCGGACCACCGAAGCCTGCTTCAGCGTCGGCAACGATGGGGGCAAACCAGGTATCGACCGAAAGTCCCTTGCCTTCGGCGGTTTCGATCTGGTCGGCACGCTGCAACGTCTTGTTGATGCGCTTGGCCAGTTCCGGGGCGGCATTCGCCGGATAGAGTGACTGGTCCGGATACATGGCCGAAGCCGTGTTCGCATCCGCTGCAACCTGCCAGCCGGAGAGGTAGATTGCCTTCAGTCCGGCGCGAACCATCTGCATGGCCTGATTGCCGGAAAGCGCGCCCAGCGCATTGACGAAATCTTCCTCATGGATCAGCTTCCAGAGGCGGTTGGCGCCCATCTCGGCCAGCGAATACTTGATCTCCACCGAACCACGCAGCCTTTTTACATCTTCGGCCGTATGCGCACGCTGGATGCCGTCGAAGCGACCCTTTGGTGCCGAAGGAATAAGGCTGTAAAAATCTGTCATTTCGGTGTCTCCTCACACTTTGGACTGGTTCTGGAAGAGCAATTTGTATGCGCTCTTTCTGTGACCAGATTTACAATCGAGATTGTTAGTGCGCCAGAAAAACCAATAAAAAGAGCTTATAATTGAGGTAATGCTGTCGGAGTTTTGACTGGATGGCACTGTAAATTTGTAAATCTTGTCAAAGTTGAATTTTACAGCTATTTTGTCATGAATTGTAAAACTGCCGTTATGGGTCGGGAGGATCAGGTGAGCGAACGCAAGATATTTGCCGGCCCACGCATCAGGCGCATCCGCAACGAGCGGGGCTTGACCCAGACGGCGATGGCCGAGGCGCTCGGTATTTCGCCGTCTTACCTGAACCTGATCGAGCGCAACCAGCGGCCCTTGACGGTGCAGCTCCTGTTGAAGCTCGCCAGTGTTTACAAGCTCGACCTCGACAGTCTTCAGGCCGAAAGCGGCTCCACGATCACGGGGCTGAAGGAAGTGTTTTCCGATCCACTTCTGACCGGTGAACTGCCGGGCGATCAGGAGCTGGTCGAAATCGGCGAGGCCGCGCCCAATGCTGCCGTCGGCATCATGAAACTTTACCGTGCCTATCGCGAGCAGCAGCAACGCTTGTCTGATCTGTCGCAATTACTGTCGCATGAGGGAAGCGGGGCTGAGCTTTCCGCGACGCGCCTGCCGCTCGATGAAGTGCGCGATGTGATGGCGCGGCGGGCCAACCATTATCCGCGTATCGAGGAAGAGGCGGAGAGCTTTTACACCCTGCTTAAGCCGGACGGGGATTTACCCAGCGCCTTGAAGGACTGGCTACGCCGCGAGCATGGCATCACGGTTCGCACGCTGCCGGTCGCCACCATGCCGAACTGGCGCAGGCGTTATGACCGGCATTCGCAGCGGCTGTTTGTTTCGGAGCGTCTGTCGCCCTTCGATCAGCTGCAAGAGATCGCCATGGAGGCGGTGCTGATCCGTATGCAGGTTGTGATCGGCGCGGAGACGGAAGGGCTGAAACTGTCATCAGGCGAAGCGAAGCGCATCGCGCGGTTCGAACTGGCGCGCTATGCGGCGCAGGCCCTGATGATGCCTTATCGCCAGTTTCGCGATGCAGCTGTGCGGGCCCGTTATGATGTCGATGTGCTACGCACGCGTTTCGGGGTTTCATTCCAGCAGGCGGCAAACCGGCTGACCACCTTGCAGCGACAGGGGGCAAGTGCGCTGCCCTTTTTCGTGATGGAAATCGATCATGCAGGCAATCGACTGCGCGTTGCAGGAGCGGAAGGTTTTCCGACCCGCTTCGGCGGTCAATGCCCAAAGCTGCCGGTCTATGCGGCTTTCGCTCAGGCAGGGCAGGTGCTGGTGGAACCGGCGGAACTGCCGGACGGCTCGGCTTTCCTGACAATTGCCCGCACGCTGGAGGGGCCGCAGGGCGCATTCAGCGAGCGTCCACGCAGGACAGCGCTGTTGCTTGGTTGTGTGCTGGAAGCGGGTGCCGACACGGTCTATGGCGCGTCGCTTTCAAAGGCTGGCAATACGGAGATCGGTCCGGCCTGTCGTCTGTGCGAAAGGCAAGGTTGCATCACCCGCGCCGAGCCACCGCTGACGCGCCCGCTCGGGCTGGACGAGATGGTGGCGGGGATATCGGCCTTCGACTTCCAATAGTAAGCTGGTGTTTGTCAGGCATAACCGAAATCTCATTGCCCCACGGATGGGGGCGGATGGGGCCTGCGATGCAATTTTTATGTTCGTCCTGTCACGACCCTGTTGACGAATGCTGTGCAATCTAAAAAAGTGCAATAAAGAAACAGTATATCCACCTTGAACCTGCACCGGAATTTATCGTGCAGATTGGAGCAAACGATGGGGATCAAATCCTTCCTTCTGGCAACGACCGTCGTGACGGGCTTTGTAGCGGCTGCCACATTTTCCGCGAGCGCGCAGGAGCGGGTGGTCAATATCTATAACTGGTCGGATTATATCGACGACTCCATTCTCAAGGATTTCACCAAGGAAACCGGGATCAAGGTCGTCTACGACGTTTACGACTCCAACGAAATTCTGGAGACCAAGCTTCTGGCCGGTGGCAGCGGCTACGATCTCGTGGTGCCATCGGGCGAATTCCTTGGCCGTCAGATTCCGGCAGGCGTGTTCCTGAAACTCGACAAGGACAAGCTGCCGAACCTCAAGAACATGTGGGATGAAATCTCCAACCGCGCGGCAACCTACGATCCGGGCAACGAATATTCCGTCAACTACATGTGGGGCACGACCGGCATTGGCTACAACAAGGCCAAGATCAAGGAAGCGCTCGGCACCGACACAATCGACTCCTGGGACGTGCTTTTCGACCCGGAAAAGTCTGCGAAGCTTAAAGGTTGCGGCATCTATCTTCTTGATTCGGCCAGCGAAATGCTGCGCCCGGCTTTGAATTATCTGGGTCTCGACCCGAATTCGCCGTCGCCGGACGATCTGCAGAAGGCTCAGGATCTTTATCTGAAGATCCGCCCGAATATCCGCAAGTTCCACTCGTCTGAATATATCAATGCGCTGGCCAATGGCGATATCTGCATGGCCATCGGCTATTCGGGCGATATCTTCCAGGCACGTGATCGCGCTGAAAAAGCAAAGCAGGGCGTCGAGATCGGCTATTCGATCCCGAAGGAAGGCGCGCTGATCTGGTTCGACCAGATGGCGATCCCGGCAGACGCCAAGCATGTGCCGGAAGCGCTTGAATTCATGAACTACATGATGCGTCCGGAAGTGGCTGCCAAGGCTTCGAACTACGTGTTCTATGCCAATGGCAACAAGGCCTCGCAGGAGTTCATCGACAAGGAAATTCTTGACGATCCGGAAATCTATCCGACCGAAGACGTCATGAAGAAGCTGTTCGTGCCCACGCCTTATGACACCAAGACCCAGCGCGTGGTCACCCGCGCCTGGACCAAGATCGTCACCGGCCAGTAAGAGCCGAAATACTATGGGACCGATATGTCCCGCCCGACATCGTGAAGAGCGGCCCACTGTGCAGACGGAGGGCCGCTCTGCGTCTTGTAATACAGCATAATTATCGAGAGCGGTCCCGCTTTAAAGACAGGCTTTTGGTTCCGGGTAGATCGGATAGGGGAACGGAATGGAATCTTTTGGCAGTTTTCGCCGCAAATTTGCGCCCTGGAACGATCCGGCGGCCAAGCCCTTCATTTCTTTTGAGAATGTGACGAAAATATTCGGCGATTTTACCGCCGTCGATGATCTGTCGCTCAATGTTTTCAATCGCGAGTTCTTTGCGTTGCTGGGGGCTTCCGGCTGTGGCAAGACCACGCTGATGCGCATGCTGGCAGGCTTTGAGGAGCCGACATCGGGCCGTATCACGCTCGACGGCCAGGATATGCGCGGCATCCCGCCCTATAAGCGCCCGGTCAACATGATGTTCCAGTCCTATGCGCTGTTTCCGCATATGACGGTCGAGAATAATATCGCTTTCGGCCTCAAGCAGGACGGTATGGCGAAATCGGAAATAGACGCGCGCGTGGCCGAAATGCTCAAGCTCGTGAAGCTGGAGCAATATGGCAAGCGCAAGCCACATCAGTTGTCCGGCGGCCAGCGCCAGCGCGTGGCGCTTGCCCGCTCCGTTGCCAAGCGCCCCAAGGTGTTGCTGCTGGATGAGCCGCTCGGCGCGCTCGACAAGAAGCTGCGCGAGGAGACCCAGTTCGAACTGATGGATTTGCAGGTCAAGCTTGGCATGACCTTCATGGTCGTCACCCACGATCAGGAAGAAGCAATGACCATGTCCGACCGCATCGCGGTGATGGACAAGGGCCGCATCAAGCAGGTGGCGACGCCGGCGGAAGTCTATGAGGCGCCGCGCTCCAAATTCGTGGCTGACTTCATCGGCAATGTGAACATCATCGAAGGCGAAGTGGTGAAAGCCGCGAACGGCGAGGCAGAAATCGCCACGGAAAAATTCGGCTTTCACATTCAGACCGAGACCCGCGAAGAACTCGATCCGGGCCAGAAGGTCTGGTATGCGGTGCGTCCTGAAAAGACACGCATCACACGCGAAAAGCCGGACGATGCGTCGGTCAATGCGGTGGAAGGTGAGCTTTGGGATATCGCTTATTTCGGCGATATGACGGTGTTCCATGTGCGGCTGGAAAATGGGCGCACGATCAAGGCTGCAAGCCTCAATGCCGTGCGCAAGACGGAAAATCCGCTGACCTATGACGAGCGCGTCTGGGTTTCCTTCGATACCGATGCCGGTCTGGTGCTGACCGCCTGAGGAGGCCACCATGCAGAAGCTCGTCGCTTCCATTGCCAGCCGTCTCGTCATCGCAGTGCCTTATCTCTGGCTGCTGGTATTCTTTCTGGTCCCGTTCTTCATCGTCTTCAAGATTTCCCTGTCGGAAGTCGCGATGGCGATCCCGGCCTATATGCCAACTTTCGATCTGGCACAGGGGTTCGCAGCAACGTGGGAGAAAATCAAACAACTCTCCTTCGACAATTATCTCTGGCTGTTGGATGATCCGCTTTATTACAAAGCCTATCTGTCCAGTGTCCGCATTGCGGCTATCTCCACCTTCCTGACCTTGCTTGTCGCCTATCCGATGGCCTATGGCATGGCGCGCGCGCCAACGACAATCCGTCCGACATTGCTGATGCTGGTGATCCTGCCGTTCTGGACGTCGTTTCTGATCCGCGTCTATGCATGGATCGGTATTTTGAAGCCGGAAGGCCTGCTCAATCAGTTTCTGATGTGGCTCAACGTCATCGATACGCCGCTCAATATTCTCAATACCGATACGGCCATCTTCATCGGGATCGTTTATTCCTATCTGCCGTTCATGGTGTTGCCGATCTATTCCTCGCTGGAAAAGATGGACTATTCGCTCATCGAAGCGGCGCAGGACCTGGGCTGCACACCGTTTGCCGCCTTCTGGAAAATCACCTTCCCGTTGTCGCTGGCGGGTGTGCTGGCCGGTTGTTTCCTCGTGTTCATTCCGGCCGTAGGTGAGTTCGTCATTCCGGACCTTCTCGGTGGTTCGCAGACACTCATGATCGGTAAGACGATCTGGAGTGAGTTCTTCTCCAATCGCGACTGGCCGGTCTCGTCGGCGGTGGCCGTGGTGCTCCTGATCCTGCTGATCATTCCGATCGTAATCTTCCAGCAGGCGCAGGCGCGGGCGCAGGAAAAGGGGAAATAGGATGCAGAACAACTGGTCCCGCTTCAATATCGCATCGGTGGCTCTGGGCTTTGCCTTCCTCTATCTGCCCATCGTCCTGCTGGTTATCTACTCGTTCAACGAATCCCGACTGGTCACGGTCTGGGCCGGATTCTCAACCAAATGGTATGTCGAGCTGTTTCGCAATCAGGCGCTGATGGATGCGGCATGGGTGACGATCCGCGTCGGCCTTCTGTCCGCAACGATTGCGACGGTTCTGGGTACGCTCGCAGCGCTGGCGCTGACACGTTATACGCGCTTTCGCGGACGCATCCTGTTTTCGGGCATGGTTTACGCACCGCTGGTCATGCCGGATGTCATCACCGGTCTTTCATTGCTGCTGCTGTTCGTGGCGATGAATTTCGACCGTGGCTTCTGGACGGTGACGCTTGCACACATCACCTTTTCGATGTGTTTCGTGGCGGTCGTCGTGCAGTCGCGTCTGGTGAGCTTTGATCGTTCGCTGGAAGAAGCGGCAATGGATCTGGGCGCGCCGCCGGTCACGACTTTCATGAAGGTAACGCTGCCGGTCATCCTGCCTGCGGTGGTTTCAGGCTGGATGCTTGCATTCACCCTGTCGCTCGACGATCTGGTGATTGCAAGCTTTACCTCTGGTCCGGGCGCAACCACGCTGCCGATGAAGATCTACAGCCAGGTGCGCCTTGGTGTGACGCCGGAAATCAACGCTGTCTGTACAATCCTGATCGCGCTGGTGACGATCGGTGTCATCATCGCCTCGGTCGTCAACAAGCGTCGTGAAGTGCAGCGCCGCCGCGACGAGCAGGCGGCATTCCGTATGGGATAATGAAAAACGGGGCTTACTGCCCCGTTCCCATGGATGACGGTGAAATAAATGGCCGATCCCACGAGCCGCCGACGAAGAAATTGAGCGGCGGCTTGGCGGGCGGAGTTTCGGCTGGCGGCTGGCTATCCTGACCGTCTGTGCTGCCTTCCTGTGGCTGCTGCGGCTGGCTGTTCGGGAAAACGACTTCACCACTCAGCGCCAGACTGCGATCCACGAAAGGCACAATGCCTGCCAGCGTCAGCGTGCCATCGGAAGTGTCGAGACGCGCATTTTCCAGCGTCGCCACACCATCGGACAGATTGGCTTTCACATCCAGACGATTGAAGGCAAGCGCGACGTTTTCCTTTCGCTCCAGAGCGAAGAAGCGCTGGCTCTGCGCCTTGGTCAGAAAATCCTGCACGGCAAAGCCCTGCATCTGACCATTGTTGAGCTGGATGGAAACATTGCCCTGCGCGTTGGTCAAAAGGCCGGACCAGCGATTGGCCGGACCTTTCATGAACAGGGAAACATTGCCTTTGCCGCTTACGAAAGGCTTGTCGAAGCCAAGTGCCGTAAAGAACTGCGAACTGTCGATATCCGAGGCGTTGAAACGCAATTCGCCGCTCGCACTTTTCAGGTCACGCACGATCTGCACATTGGCTTGCATGATGCCGTTGAAGGCTTTGGCGTCGCCGATGTCGAAGATGGCACGTCCGCCTCGTATCTGAACCGCAGCAGCTACACCCGTCATGTTCACCGGGCCCGCCGTGGCACTCTGCGCGGAAAGGCGAAGGTCGACTTCTGCGCGATCAATGAAGCTCGTATCGACCACGTCGCGGTCGTGATTGTTGCGCTCGTTCGGCGAGCGCGCGCCGCTGTCGGGCAGTGGAATGAAGGCTGAAAACAGGCGACCAAGGTCAAGCTTGTCGAAAGCCAGTGTTCCGGTTACCGCAGGCTGTTCCTGTTCCAGACCGATCTCGATCACGCCCTTGGCCGGGCTGTCGCTGGCGGTCATTTCCACATCGGCGAATTTCAGCCGTTTCGGCGTCGCGGTTATGGTGGATTCCAGCGAGAATGCACCGATTTCGGCGCTGCCCGCAATTGGCGGAAGGCTGAGCCAGCGCACCGCGCCGCTGAGTGACGGGGTCTTGGCAGTCAGATCGCCTTCGAAAAAACGATCCTTGGAAATATTCGCCTTGCCCTGAAATGTGAGGCTTAGCGGATTGGCGGTCAGGCTTGCGGTCACATCCGATGTGCCGCCCGCCAGAAGCGGCAGTGCTTGTGCGGCAGTCAGGCTGAACTGGGAGGTCTCTTCACGCCATTTGGCGCTGCCTTTCAGCGTTGCGGCACTCGATGTGCGCGGCCATTCCAGCGTTGCGTTGACATCGGTTATCTGCTCGTCACTGGTGATTTCCGGCTCGCTATCCGGACGGTTGAAGGCAATCGTCCCATCACGAACCACGACACGGCCAAACGGTTGTGAGGCCTGCTGCGTTGCCTGTGCATTATCTCCGGAACTGTCTTTTTGCAGGGCGCGCTGCGCACGGATCGCGGTGCCGAGGCGTCCGTTGGAATTGGCGATGGCGTCGAGGAGCTGTGAGAAATTCGAAATCGGTCCGTCGAGGTTCACATGCGGACGGACGATCTGCGTTTCGGAAAACGAGATATGTCCCATGATGGCATCGAGCGGAGAAAGCTCCACATCGATGCGATCAGCGCTCATGAGTGGCTTCTGCCCCTGATCGGTAAGTTTGCTGAGCGTCACGCCGTTCAACGATGCGCGCAGAACGGGGAACACCTTCAGGCGAGGGGCTTGTCGCAGTTCAACGCTATAGCCGGTCCAGGCGCTGATTTCCTGTGCAACGCGAATACGAATGGCATCGGTAGAGACGATAAAAGGCACCACGGCCAGCAAGGTTGCTGCAGCCGCGGCGCAGAGAATGACGAGCGCAATTATGAGGCGCGTAAATCGGGGCCAGCGCATCAACCATCCAATCAGTGAAGTTTCATAGAAACACGCCACGTTTTTTCTTCGCGCCGCGCCTCTGGTATTCGTTTTTTTGCATATCGTTATCGCAAAATTGCTGAGCACTTTTGCGCGACATATTTCAAGCTGTAAACCAGCAATGGGTCAAAGCAAAGACGCTAGTTTTATGATAAGTCGTCTACGGTTGCAGAGAACGGAATCAAATCAACAGCGCTGCTTCTTTCCTATGGTTAATCAATTGCTGCGCGGAAATTAACCCTGATTTTACAGTCGCTACTAATGCGTAAATTCTGAATGAAGAACTTAAGGCGTCGTTAACCGGCTTCACGCGATAAGGAATGCAACACTGAGTGATGATCGAGCTGCCGTTTCCGATGCTCCATTGCGAATTGCTTTTGTGTCCTTTGTCTCTGAGATTCTGATAGCGCCGGTTCGTCCGGCGCTTTTTTTTGAGCTTGAACAAGGACATGAAAAAACCTCCCGCAAGGGGAGGTTCCTTAGTCTTTCAAGGTGCCGATCAGTCAGCCAATACGCGTGTCGGCGGGAAGGCAATCTCGACCACCGTTCCGTGTCCCGGAGTGGAATCGATGGCAAATTGCGCCCGATTGGCTTCTACCATGGCTTTTGTCAGGGGCAGGCCCAGCCCGGTGCCTTCGCTGCGCCAGTCCTTCGCGGTCTCGGCCTTGCGGCGTTCCAGCGCGTTGACCTGTCGGAATGGTTTCAGTGCCTGCTCGACCTCGGATTTGGTCATGCCGATGCCGGTATCGCGCACCCGCATCACGACATCGCCGTTCATTTCATAGCTTGTCGACACGATCACCTGACCGCCCGGAGCCGTGAAGCGCACAGCGTTGGACAGAAGGTTCAGGGCCACCTGCTTGATCGAACGCGTATCGGCAACGATGTCGGGCAGGTTGGATTGGAAGCTCGAACGGATGATGACACGCTCGCGATTGGCCTGCGGTTGCATCAGTGCGATGGCTTCGGCAATGGCATCGTTGAGTGAGACCGCTTCAAACTGCATGTCGAGAGCACCAGCTTCGATCTTTGAAATGTCGAGCAGATCGTTGACCAATGCCAGCACGTGATTGCCGGAACGGTTGATGTCGCGCAGGTAATCCCGGTAGCGATCATTGCCGATGGAGCCGAACTTCTCGTCGGCCATCAGCTCGGAAAAACCGATGATTGCATTGAGCGGCGTGCGGATTTCGTGGCTGATGCGTGCCAGAAACTCTGTTTTCTGGCTTGAGGCGCGTTCAGCTTCCTTGCGCGCATTGGTCAGTTCTTCCTCGGTGCGTTTCCACTGCGTGATGTCCCGCAGGACGGCGCAGAACCCACGCGTGTGCGGCAGTTTGCCGATGGTCATGAACAGCGGAATAAAGCCGCCCTTGGCTTCGCGGCCGATCACTTCGCGCCCATCATTGAGGACACTCAGAACGCCGTTGCCGGAAAGGCCGTGCAGATAGTCCATGGCGGCGCGCTGGCTTTCGATGGCAAACAGCATAGAAAAGAACTTGCCTTCCGTCTCGTCGCGTTCATAGCCGAAGAGAGCCGAGGCCGAATGGTTCATCGAGCGGATGCGGCCTTCAGAGTCAATAAGGACAACGCCATCCGTCGCCGTGTCGAGAATGGTCTTCAGTTCCTCGACATGATCCGCAAGTGCCTGCTTCTCGTCGTCCTTGTCGATCGCAACCGGCGCTTCAGCCGGGGCGGCAACGGCTTCAACGGATACCGGTGCAGCTGCCACCGGCATCAGGCTCAGCATGAGTGCGCGGCCTTCGCGCCAGGAAATGGCGTTGAGATGCGCATCGACAGGTTCTTCACTGCCATTGGCGCGGCGCAACACCATGCCCTGTCGCGTTTCGCCATCGTCGCTTTCGCTGTTGAACAGCACATCGACGCCACCCGCACCGCGAATATCATCAAGCGATTCATAGCCGGTGAGATCGAGCAAGGCCTGATTGACGTAATGGATCTTATCGCCCGAATGAATGATGACCGGCACAGGCAGATTGGCCAGCAGGGCCGTTTCATCTCCATAGGCCATTCCGGATGACGGAAGTGATGCTTCGTTGGCGGTAACGTCGTCGATGAGCGACGCTTTCACTTCGGTCTTTTCGACCGGCTGCGAGCTGTCAATAACGGTCTCGTCCGATATGGCGACCGTTTCGGTTTCGGCGCGCGAATTGGCAAGACCCTGCTTGCGCAGACGATCAGCAATTTCGCGGAATGCGTTGCGCTCGGTCTTGGTCAGCCCGCCTTCGGGACGCTCTTCGCGCTCCCGTTCCTTCAGCATCCGCGCCTGGTCCGCAGCCACTTTCTCTTCTGCGCAAGCGTTCAGTAAGCTGATCACCTTATCGGATTCCCGACGTCCCGGTGTCGGCGCGATATCCAGCGGCGGCTTGGGCAGCGTTGCGACAGGGCTGTCGTCATTGGCAACTTCTTCGCCTAGCGCCAGAACATCGTCGTCTTCGACAGGTGTTGCCGTTTCGACCGGTTCGCTGACGGGCTTGCGCGCCTGCGGAATACCGCCTGCAAGCACCAGCCCGATTTCTTCCGGGTCCTTTTCGGCCTCAGCCGGACGCACCAGTCCAAAGCCGCGGAAACCGGTAAATTCCCGATCGCGCGAATAAACGGGCAGGGCGGCAAGCTCGACCGGCACGCGCAAATCCGTGCCCTCTACCGGCCACATCAACCGTTTTCCCGACCATGTGTCACGCTTGTCCAGCAGTGCCGCAATACTGCCATCGGGATCGAATCCGAAGACATTGGCCACATCGGCAAAGCGACGCCCGACGACATCAGCCGCATTCGGCCCAATCGTCGCGGCAAGGTCCGGCGATATTTCGCTGAATGTGCCGTCCGGTCCCACCTTCCAGATGAAGCGCGCGGGCGGAGCATCCTGTTCGAACACAAAGCTGCGGGGCTTCTGCTGATCAGCAGAAGCATCTTCAGTATTTGCGCTCTCCACAGGCTCTGGAAGTATCTCTTCCAGAATTTCTTCGGCCTCACCCTGCAGAGCGGCGGGTGCTTCCAATGTCGCGACGGGAGCATCACCGATGATGCAAAGAAGATGCATGGGCGGCGTATCGGTCAGTCGCGCAATCGCTCCCGGCACGGAATGCTTTCCGGCGCGGATGCGGCGCTTGACGATACGGTCAGTCGCATCTGCAGCTTCGATGACAAGGTCTTCCAGCGTCGTGGAGGAAATGTCGAGTGCAGCAAAACGCGGGCTCGCGGCAATCACCCGGCTGTTCGCGTCGATCAACGCAATATGCGTGCTGTCGTCGCTGAGGCCGGAAATGATGTCTTCAGCTTCTGCGTCCTTGCCATCGGCAGTCAGCAGCAGCCCGGACACGCCGTCGGGAAGCGTAATATGCGACACGCTGAACCGGGTAAGGTCGGAACGCAGTCCGCCGCCGAGGCGAACGGAAACGGTTCGGGTTTCACCCTCCGCATTGCTGTTCGAAGAGGCGATCTGCCGGCGTGTGGCGATGGGCAGATCAAGGCCGCCGCCGATCATGTCTTCCACGCGATCGAAGCCGAAAAGCTTCGCGCCGGGGCCGTTGACCCAAAGCACTGCCGACAGGTCGTGCGTCAGCACGAGCTGCGCATCGCCCTTTGCAAAGCCTTCGCGGATAGAATCCAGCGCGGCAATATCGATGAAGGGGTATGATCCTGACATACCTGTCCTTACCTGTTCTTTCGACCGCCCGCAGTGCTCGTTAACACCCTGTTAATAAGCCTCTTATGGGCGCGGGTCCACATTGCCATTTGGTATGGGCTGCATTTTCTGTTTCATTAGTTAATACGGGAAAGGCAATTTTACAGGCTCGGGCCAATATCCGGGTTGTGCACAGCCGGTCACCTATAATGGTTACCAGCCGGTGACCGTTAACAGCAGGATTTGATATTGAATCCCGCAATTGGGAATTTCTCAAAAAAGAGAGCTATAATCACTTGCAATATGGATCGATTCTCCGTATGTGACCCCCTGTCGGCGACGCCAGAGCGTCACGCAGCCGACACAAAGGTACGCGGTCGTAGCTCAGTTGGTTAGAGCGCAGGATTGTGGCTCCTGAGGTCGTTGGTTCAACTCCAACCGACCGTACCATTACTTTCAGGCCATCCATCTAAAATTATGTAATAATATCAACCGCTTAGGCGGCGTATTTGCGTCTGGTTCGATCTAAGGCGTACCGTTTTGTGCTACAGAGTGTGCAACAAAATGCGATACAAAGCGTGCTATTCGGTGCTATAATCCCGTCATGGCTGGCTATCGTATCAAATCAGATCCGCATCGATATTTGAAAAACCGCGACGGCGTTTATCAGTATGTTCGCCGTGTTCCCAAGTCTCTAGTAGACAAGGATAGTCGCGCTCCTATCGTCCGTATAAGCCTGAAAACCACCGATCTCGCTCGGGCGATGACAAAGCGCGATGAGTATGAGTCGGCCGATGACGCGTTGTGGGCGATGCTAAAGGCAGGCGCTGACGGCGATAAAGCTCGGGCCCTCTATGATGCCGCCATCAAGCGAGCAGAAGCCATCGGAATTTCATATGTGCCAGCCGACAAGCTACTTTCGTTTACAGATGAGGCGCTTGCGGCCCGACTAAACCTCGTAACTGGCAATCCGGAAGAAGATGCGGCCGCAGTGGGTGCGGCAAGCATCCCGTCAGTGTCCGTGACGCAGGCCTTGAAAATTTATTTCGATGAGATCACGCCCGATGAACTGACGGGCAAGAGCGAAATCCAGAAAAAACGTTGGCGCGCACACAAGCAGCGCGCGATCGATCATTTTGTGAAGATCGTTTCAGATAAGGCTATTGCGGAGATTACGCGCGAGGACGCGCAGAAATTCTACAGGGTCTGGCTTCAGAAAATAACGCGACCAGCAAAGAACCAAGCAGCGATATCCGCCAGCATGGGCAATCGCATGATGGGTGGTATGCGCGTGCTATTTGCCGAATATTTCAAGCACATGGGCGATAGGGATCGGCCAAACCCTTTCCGCGATCTTAGTTTTGCGGAGAAAGTTGAAAAGTCGCGCCCGCCTATCCCAACGCATATCATCCAAGGGAAGTTCCTGACCTATGGCCCTCTCGTCAGCTTAAACGAAGAGGCTCGCGGTATCGTGCTGGCGATGATTGAAACAGGCTGTCGACCAAGTGAACTTTGTAACATTACGGCCGAGCACATATTCTTGGCGGACAAGGTACCGCATATCCTGATTGCGCCGCGAAAAGACGCTGCAGATCCGCGTGAGATTAAAACCGCTTCGTCTGTTCGCAAGCTGCCGTTGGTCGGCATAGCGCATGAGGTTTTTAAGAAACATCGGAATGGCTTCCCTCGTTACAAAAACAAGGAAGACACGCTATCGGCTACGCTGAATAAATATTTCAAGGATAACGAGCTGTTTTCAAAAGGCGCGGGCTATACCGTCTATTCACTTCGCCACTCATTCGAAGATCGTATGAAAGAGGCCGGCTTGGACGATGAACTGCGCCGAATGCTGATGGGTCATACAGTTGACCGCCCACGATATGGCACGGGCGGTTCTTTGGAATGGCGAAAAGAGCAAATGGAAAAGTTCACGCTGCCGTTCGACGCAGCCGTGATTTAATGCGGTCGCGGATATTGTCGTTCGCAGCGATGTTGCGTTGCATGCCTTCAACACGCTCATAAAGTGGCAGGAGATTCTGTTCAGTTTCAGGGAAGTACGCAATGACACCGGCAATGGCGTCTAGCCACCGCTCAGTGTCCGCGTAGGTGTATGCCGCCATCCTCACTCCCTTTCCCGCAGTGCGGCGCGGCTATCTTCGAAATACTGAAGTTCCATTTCAGGATTTATCTCGGCTTTGGATACCAGCCAGTCGACGCGATCTTTCAAGCTGGCGTTCAAGCGGACGCCAGCCTTGACCGTAACGCTGTCCATGATCTCATTCATGGGCTTCCAAACAAGTCTCCATTCACGATCCAGCTTCATCTACTCACCGCCTTTCAGGGCTTGTCGACCGGCACGTTCTGCCAACAATGCCGACAATCTTGATCTATGCTGTGGCTTTGTTGAAGCGAAACGAATGCAGTGGCCCAAATGTCTATCCGACATTTCACTGATAAAAAGGACTTCATCGCGGTCTCTAGTTCGCCACTGGTCAGCGGAACACCTGCACTCGACATTCGAACGTTGCGAGTGCCAATCCTTTTCTGAAGGATCAGGAAGATTGTTTGCAATGTGCTTGGTGGTCAGCTTCATTCGCTCTGCTCCCCAAGTGCGGAGGCGTTCAGCATGGCGCTCCATGTCCTCGCTGGATTGTAACAGTGAACGTATCCATTCGCCGTCATCCCCTCTGTCGGCTCCTGTAGAGAGGCAAGGATGGTGGAGATGGCGGCTTGAGCCATTTCCTCATAATGCTCTTTTGGGTAAACCAGATGTTTAGCGTGGTCACCCCAATCCGCGAAGAAAAGCTGCTCGCCCAGTTCTTCGATGAGTTCCTTACTCGGCATTGCTGGCCTCCAGATAAGTGATTTCCCATGTTGGGTGATAAGAGAGCTCATGGGCTTCTCCGTCGAGACGGATCACCAGATACTGTCCATTGGCGTCTACGATGGTTCCATATTGAGGCTGCTTGCCGCCCGTGTATTTGACACGACCGCCACGCTTGGCCGGGACACGATAGGTCTTTCTAATCCAAGACATGCTCATGACGGCTTCCCTCCCAGCACGGCGCGGGCTTTCCGGCCTCCCTTATGGCTTTGGCCTTTTCAGCCTCAACTTTAGCAATGACGGCCTCGGCGTTCTCGCAGGTGACAACTTCCCGCAATTCATAGCCAGCCTTGCGCATTACCTTCGGCGCATCAGATACGAGCCAAACATCACCAAACTTGTACTGATGCCCCACCGTCACCAGTCCCGTATCTGTAGCGGCAGGCGCGGGGCGGGTGTTCCAAGCTTTACTCAGTTCCTCGTAGAAAAGAGGGCATGCATCCATAGCGAATGTCGCGCGCGATGACGCGCCGCACTCATTGCAAGAAATGCGATGATACTTTCCGTCTGTATCCATGTCCGGAGTGCTTCGGAAGGAAAGCTGATTGCTCCCGCAAAATGGGCAATGCTTCAATTCACTCGCCATGACGGTCGCCTCCTGATGGGTGGGTGGCAACGCGCTTAGATGGTTTCGCGATGTGTTGATTTGCCAAAGCCTGCGTCATGCAGTCAGCGAGGTACGCTACAGGGCTATCGCCGCCATCAACTTCTATTTCCAAAATTCGAGCTAGGCGCACCAAAAAAGCGCCTTCATTGATCAGTCCGGTATCGCTTCTCATGTCGACAATTCGGCTTGAGAAGAAAGAACTTTCAATCTTTACGGCCACACCATGATGACCTACCGAGCTTCCACACGCCGCGCAAAAGTTGATGCGTGGATTATCTGACAGGTTCCCGCATTCCATGCAGCCCCATGCTGTTTTCCAGTAATATTGCTTCCCCATCACGCCACCTCACTGCTTGGAGGAGTGGGGAGCGCGTAGAGCGGGACAACCTCAAAACCACGGGCGGTCAAATCATCGGCTGCTTTTTTGAGGCGACAGAAGTCCCATGCGTCATGATCATTCTCGCGAACCATCCATGCAGCAGGGTATCGTTGCCACCCATCCCCCACGACCTTACCGGCGTCGGCATGGTCCGAGGAGGATAAGGCGCGGATGGCGGCGCTGCCTTCAGCGGCAATGTACTGCGCGTCCTTGATTTTCTCCTGCTGGTGGTAAAGGTTTCGATTGATGATATCGGCTATGCGGTCAAATCGGTTCGCCGCTTCCTCCAACGCCAGCTCACGCGCTGCGGATGGTTCTGTTGCTGATCCCTTTTCGTTCGTATGTTGATCTTCTAAACTTTCACACATCACTCCAGTTTTAACGGCGACCTCTGCTTGGGACATCATCTCACACCGCCCTCCGCAGGCGACGGCGGTTGTCATTGGCTGGATTGCGACGCTGGCGGGGGGCGCCATAGCGGAACCGAACGCCGGTAATGCGCGCCAGTTCGAAAGCGGTGTCGCGCAGTGTTTCGGCCTCAGTGTGATAACCAAGCGCGCGCACTGCCTTTGAAATCGACAGGACCTGCGCGGCGGTCGTGCCTTGTTGCTGAAATTCAGCGGCGGTCAGGATGGGTGCAATAACGGCGTGCGTCGTCGATACATGTCTGTGCATGTCATTCTCCTCGTGTTTGGTGAGTGGTGGTGGGTGTGCGCCGTGTTGCGGGGCAACAGGGCGCAGTTAGGCGGCTTCTAGAACCGTGTCGACCTTCCACCGCATATCGATATACCTTTGCCTATCATGCGGACGCTTGCGTGGATTAAATCGAAGTGAGAACTTTGGTTTGTCGCGCAACCATTCCAGATAAGCGCGAAAGCCTGTGCGGCGACGAAAGAAATGGACAACAGTTTCTATGTCTTGCTCACCATCGTCGTCAGAGATACGGCGTGAAACTGCATCAATTATGCCGCACCTTGCGTGCGCTTGTCCGCGTGTACCCAATCCCGGCCATGAGCGGTTATTCCATGCGTCAATGTACCATTCTGGCTCTTCTTTTATTGCCAACACTGGATACCGGTTATCGCCATCATAGGAGAGCCATGCTGGCATGTAATCAGACACACCCCAAACAGCAGATCTCGGTTCAAGATGAACTGGGGTAAGGCACACCGGGCACAAAGTCCCAAAACGAACCGCAAATTCATCCAGTGTAGTGAGGGCTAAGAATCCTCGTTCAACACGTCGGTTGGGGAACGTTCCTACATTTACTTCGGTACAGCAAGGCCACGATAACCCATCCAAGATTTCC
Organism: Brucella sp. MAB-22; assembly: GCF_025908475.1. Lineage (NCBI taxonomy): Bacteria > Pseudomonadati > Pseudomonadota > Alphaproteobacteria > Hyphomicrobiales > Brucellaceae > Brucella > Brucella sp. MAB-22. The sequence goes on from NZ_CP109781.1 coordinate 1,528,629, forward strand.
CATACTGTTCGCTCTGGCACATGTGCAAATTGCCCTGCCTCAAGGATGGCGCGCCCCATTTCGGAGCGCGAGTAATGGTATGTCTTGTAAAAGCACATGGTTAGGCACCAAGCGTCAGTGGGGAACCAAGCAGGGATTGTCCAGTGGGCTCAACATTGCCGGGGGCGGCCTGACGAAGGTGGCGCTGCACTTCCAACTCCATCCGAACAGTTTCCACGATGCCACTCGCCAGTTTGGCGACGGCGTTAGCTCGCGTTGGGTTGCTGGTGCCGTTCCTGATCGCGTCGATTTCGTCAAAGATCGCGTCTCTGAGTCCTGCGCTAGTCCGATTGACGGATGCGGCGGTTACTTCTGCTGCTGCTACTGTCTTCTTCGCCATGTCATTTTCCTTTGAAAAAGCTCCATAAAATTAGGCATGGCGGTGGAGCGGGCCGCGAGCCAGTGATAGTTGTTCAGGTTGGTTCGGTTTTCTTCCGGGGGCTTAAGCGCCCCGTCGCTATCTTTCGCGCCTCATGCAGATAACCCCAACCCAACGCCGCACACAGCAACGCAGAAGGCTACGATGACGGTCATCTCGACCGCTTCGCGTGCCGCATAGCGTAGCCACGGCTGTGGGCGGCCATTTTTCCTAGCCTTGTAGTCAGGGCGGCGCATAGGCTCGACGTTGCCATCCTTCGGTGCGTCAGTTTCCGTTTCGAACTCGTTATCGGCGAGCATTTCCAGGAGAGCGCGGTTCATGCTGCAGCCCTCCGGTCTTTTGCCGGTACGTTGTCGTTCGCGACGGGCTCAAGGTAGTAAAAGCCCTGATTTCCGCGGCCGCAGCTTTGTTTTGGAATTGTCCATCCGTGGGGTGGCAGCATCTTGCGCAGGCCAACCATAGTCGTTCGAATAACGCCGACTGCGTTTTCAGGTCCGCCATTTGGATCAAAGGCATAAACGTTATCGACAAGATCACGCATGTGCATACGGCGAGGGTAGACGTCGGACAGTGCCTCTATGATTGCCAGTTCGGTGCGTCGGAAATGGACTGTGCCCAGTTCCTCATAGGGATCGCGCTCCATTTTACGCAGCCTCCGCCAGCTCTACCGGCGTGCAGCAAGCTACGGCGCCGCTCGTCTGGAAAACTTCGAACGTCTCGCCGGGGCACAGGGCAGCGAGACGCGTCGCCTCGGCCAAGGCCTGCTCAAACGAGCCGTGTTCGTATGGCATGGTGGTGTAAACGCCAACGCGGCCAGTCTTCTTGCCGCGGCGGAATACAAAGAATCCGCCGCCGATGATTTCATTCAGGCGAGGCTTCGAGCTTCTTCTTCTCGGTGCTGTTGCGGTCATGTGGGTTTCTCCTCGTGTTTTGGTAGGTGGTCAGCAGATCAAGCTGGTGAGGCTGTCTTCGTGCTGTGGTGTCATCGTTATATGCGAATTAGTCAACAAATGTCAATGCTACATGATGACAAAAACACATCATGAAAAATGATATGGTTTAGTAACTGCAAATTGTTCTTGAAATGTTCCGCAGCAAGTGGAATCCTTAGTCTCGTACTGAGGAGAGGCGGATGGCTGCGTTATTTGTCGTTCAATCCTTCACCGAGTGCCGGTGGGGAATCATTCCTGACAATCCGATCGAAGTTGAAAACGAAGATCAGGCTGTGAGGTTGGCGGAGAGACTCGCGCCAATAAAGCCCGCAGTCATTGCGGTCTATCGCTGGAATAATCAGGCTGAAGTGATTGCAATGTTCGGACGCGTGCCAGAGACCGTCCTTGAGGCCGCAAACGGCTAGTCAGCGCGTGTTGTATTTCCCTACAACACGATGGCATACGGGCCAATCAGCGCGGAACTCTTTGAATTCCTTGTGTGGATTATACTGCTCAAGCATCCATTCGCGATCGTTGTAGCCAACGAGTCGCTTAATAATCGCTTCGTTCTCGTCCATTTCGCTGGTGTGATAAAGGATCACATCTTCATCGCGCATCGGCGGCAGATTGGGGTTCACGAGCGCCGTTTCGCCGGGACGATAGGCCGGAACCATCGATTCTCCCGAGAGAAGCAGGCCGTAGCCACCCTTAACGCCCTGCAGGACAGCGGGCATCTTCATGTAGCTGATTGGATCGAACGTAATAATTACGTGCCCGTCGCCGCCCTTGGCAGCGGCATAGACGGGAAGGTCGCGTTGATCGCCTACCAGCTCATTGCCGGGGATTAGTTTCGGCGTGAATATATCGGCAGGGCGTTCAATTTCTGCCCGATCTTCTTGGCCAATCATGTCGCCTTTTTCAAAGGCAAGCCAATCTTCGCGCACATTCAAGGCTTTTGCCAGGCGAGCGACGAAGTCGACGCTGGCTCCACGCTTACCGCTTTCGAGCAAGCTTATTGCAGACTTGTCGCGACCAACAAGGTCGGCAAGCTGGGCTTGGCTCATATCGCGCGCAACGCGCGCATTCTTAAGGCGAAAGGCGAAATCCTTATCCATGATGGGCTTTTCGCATATTGTTGTGAAAATGTAACGTGCGAATATGTCATCATGTGTTGACATAGATGCGAATCTGTCATATCTATGTGTCATCAACCGACGCATAAGACGTCGGACAGTTCGAAGGAGGGCCTACCTCATGATGCCAGAAAACATCCTCCCAAGGATATCAGCACTCAATAGATAGCAGCCGCGCGAAGGCGCAATCGTAATAGAGGAGAGAGCGAATGACGAAAGTTGCCGACAGAAGCGAACCGGCTCTCGTTGAAGTGCCGCCATAGAATTCATCAGGGACGCTGGCCGCTGAAACGCGGCTGGCGCTTTCGGCGTGCTTTAAAAGCAGGCTGTTATGGGTCGGCACCACCCGTTACCCCAGCCTGCCCGTACGTCGCGGTTAACACGAGGAGGGCCGAAGCCGCTTCTACGCCGCGATTTCCTTACCGACACCACTGCCGGTCAACGAGACAGATGCCGTTAGCCACTGCACTTGTCAACCATAACCAACCGACACGAGGAGACATGCAACATTCATCAAGGCACGAACTGCAGGCAACTGCCGCCGCGCATCGCAAAAGAGGCGCGTCATTTGGGCAGATCGCGGAATTGATGGGGATCACAAGAGGCCACGCATGGTCGTTGCTTTCGGAAAGATCGCCCACGATATCGCCGCCCAATCCAACTGAGAAGACCGTTGTGCGCCGCACAACATATAACGGCGGTTATTCGGGAGGATGCATGGACATTTATGTCTCGTTGCCCCGCATAACCATTCTGGACGGGCCATACACAGGCACTGTCCACTAGCCTTTTGAGGCAGGCCGACCGCGCAGAGACGGGGCCAACGACTAACCTCCGATGAGGAGGCAATCTTGAAAACGAAATACACACGAACTGGCGAGCGGGACATGACAAACCGCAAGCCTTACCGGACGGCTGCGCAAAAAGCAGAGGCACGAGCGAACGCCGTGCTTCGGAATGGGACGCACGTTTCCAACGCGCCAGTCACTTACCACCGCGCACCGAAAAGAGGTGCCGCATGACATGCGATTGCGGTGAATGCTGGGATTTGCCTGGCGAGATCGTCGTCCACAAGCTGTGGAAATGGAAGGGCATCATTATCGAGGAGCGCGACAGCTTTCGCTGGCTGACTGTGCGTTTCATGATTCCCGGCACTGGCCTTGTGCAACTTGAGGTCTCGCGCTTCGAAGTCGAGCCCGATGTTGAAGAGGACGATGGCGGCGTCGAGGCTGACAAGCCTGAAGATGACAACATCATACCGGTCGATTTCACCAAGAAGGTGAAGCTTACGAAAAACACCAAGACGAGGGGAGTAGCGTGATGGCTGACAAGCAAACAGTGAAGGTCGGCGACAAGGTGCGATCCAAGTATAGCTGCCATAACGGCGGTTACGATATTGGCGACGTGTTCACTGTCACAAAAGTGGACGGAGAATTTATCGAGTTCGTTGATAAAGATGGCAGTGATAGACTGCGTTCCTCGGACGAATTCGACATCCTGCCCGTTGCTGACACAACCGGCAAGCCTGCCTTCAAGGTGGGTGATCGGGTGCGGGTGCTTTCGGATTATTCCCCATGGGCAAGCGCCGATGAGGTCGGCTTGGTGCAAGCCGTGGATGTGTGCGATCGCGATTGTCTTGTGAAGTTTGGAACTGGGCGGATGGGTGATCATACCTGGTATGTGCGTTGGGATAACCTTGAGCTCGCGCCATCCCTCACGATCGAAACCGGCAAGTTCTATCGCACTCGGGATGGGCGCAAGGTTGGGCCGGCATATCGCTACCATGACGGATGGAGCATGGGCAGTGAAGGCGGCAATATGTGGGCCAACGATGGTTACCGGTATTTTGGTAACGCCCCAGAAACTGACCTCATCGCCGAATGGGACGACGAGCCAGCCAGCAATGACAACGCAACGCCGACCAAACCCGCCATCGTCGCTCTGATCAAAAGCGGGCAGCCCAAACCGTCTGAGAAGCCGAAGGTTCATAAAAGCGAACAATCCGCCACTGACGAGGCTGAACGGCTTGCCGTCAAATATCCGGGCCAGAAGTTTGGTGTGTTCGTTCTCGCTGACTTGCGCATTGCCGATGTCGTTATTCGGAGGGCCGCATGACCTCCACCACGTACAGCCACACGCGCAACTATGCGCCCAAAGACTATGCGGATGGTGACTCGTTCTACGAGCCGGAATCCACGCTCGGCCTTGGTGAACGCTTTTTATGGGGATTGGCAGTTGTAGCTGCGCTCGCCCTGACAGTCGGCTTCTACACATGGGTGCTGGCATGATCTCGTTCGCCACAAAAGCTACGGCTGACATGCCGCACATCGATCCCGGGCGAAAGCCCGGTGTCGGCCGCATCGGACAGTCCTTGGCGCTTGCAGCGTTCGCGCTGGCAATCGCCACGACAATCGCAGCCTTCCTGTTCTGGAACCTGCTGCTGCCGTTCTACGGGCTGCTTTATCTGTGGGGTGCGGCATGAAGACGTTCGATCTCGTTCTAACCGCCACACTAATGGTCTTTGCGGTGATCAATCTGTTCCTCGGCCGCATCGACATGGCCACGTTCGACGTGGCCTTAGCAGCGGCCAACTTCGCAAGAATGGCGGCATTCAAATGACCGCCCTCACAAGCCCGCCTGCATGGCTTGTCGGCTGGCTCATACTTGCGGCCGTCATCGCCGCAATCGCCGTTACCCACCACACCTACTGAACACGAGGAGACCTATGGCTCTCAACTGGAACGATGGTATCCCAGACGATACCAATGAAAACGAACCGGCGTTTTGCGTCTTCTACGCTGGTGCGAAGTCAGGGAAGACGACCCTGGCAAGCGAGTTTCCTTCGCCACTTTATATCCGCACGGGGAAGGGGGAACGCGCGCCAGCCGGGGTAACAATGAAGTCTTTCGGCGTGTCTGAGTCCTATCGCGATGTGATGGATCAGGCTGACTGGATGCTGGACGCGCAGCATGATCGCAAGACCTTCATCCTGGATTCCGCTGACGGGCTGGAACAGCATATCTTTGCCGAGGTATGCGCCAAAAACAAGGTGGCCAGCATTGAGGATATTCCATACGGCAAGGGATACACGCAGGCGTCGGAAATCTGGCACGAGTTCATCGCCAAGGTGATGCAGCTAAAAGAAGCTGGGTTCTATGTGGTCGTGATCGCGCACGTGAAGTCCAAGACTGTTCCCGGCGTCACGACAGACAGTTACCCCCGATATATGCCAAATCTGCGTGATGACGCTGTCGGTATCGTTGTGGACGCAGCAGATCTTATCGGGTTCCTGCATCAGCGCGTTTCCATTCGCAAGGAAGATGTCGGGTTCAATAAGAAAAATACACGCGGCGAAGGCGGCGGTGACATGCTGATCGCCGTGCAGGAACGACCTGGATTCATTGCTGGTAACAGATACGACATCGAAAAGCCGACGCTGCCCTTCAAGCGCGGTGAGGGATTCAGGGTGCTGGACTATTACTTCCAGCGCAATTCGTTGGCGCCCACAGATGTGCCGGATAGCGAAGAAATGGCAGAGGCAGCGTAGCTATGGATGGGAGCGGCGTGCAGGTGAAAACCTGCACAGCTTGCGGGGACTTAAAGGATATTCACGAGTTTCATTCTGACAAGTCCAAACCCGACGGGCGCCGATCACGATGCAAGGTGTGTACAACGGCGTCGAATAAGGCAAGCGCAGAACGTAATCGAGATGCCATATTGGAGGGTAAACGCGAGTATTATCAGCGCAACAAAGAAAAAATTAGAGCCAAAACTCGCGAATGGGTAGCCAAAAACCCAGACCTAAAACGCGAAATGGATAAACGATACGCCAAAGAAAACAAAGATCGTATCGCGACCAAGCTTGCGGAGTGGAAAGCCGCAAACCCCGGCTACATGAAGGAATGGTACGCACAGAATCCCGGCTACGATAAGAACTGGAGGGCTGAGAACGCCGACAAAGTGCGTGCCTATACAGCAATATCATATGCCAGAAAAAAGGATGACCCAGAGTTCAAGGTTTCATCCGCGATAAGAGCCGGTGTCGTAAAAGGGGTTAGGAAAGGGTCGAAATCTGCTCGTAAGACATTTGATCTTCTTGGTTACACCCTTGAAGAGCTAATGACCCATCTTGAGATCCAATTTCTGCCAGGCATGACATGGGACAACTATGGAGAATGGCACATTGATCACATTATCCCAGTGTCAGCTCATAACTATCAAACGCCTGACGACATCGACTTCCAGAAATGCTGGGCTCTGTCCAATCTGAGGCCCTTGTGGGCAGCGGACAATATCAGGAAGGGCGCAAAACTTGATGTGCCATTCCAGCCGTCGCTGGCGATACCAGCCAACGACAACACCAATCCTATGATGATAGGAAAAACCTAATGGAAAAAGCTCTAGCTGGCCTCGTAGCAATTGCGGCCATCCTCTTCATCGCACCGCTCATCGGCGTTCTCGGTGGCGCGTTCGTCGGCTGGGTTGTTGGCCTGTTTTTCGCAAAAACAATCCACGCCTTCCTTGCCGCCGTTGGCATCAACGCGGCGGGCCTTGCGATGTGGCAGATCGGCGCTTCGCTCGGTTTTATCGGCGGGTTCTTCCGCCCGGCTATTCATCGGGCGAAGGCGTAGGCCTCGCCGCTACCACACCACCAACTACACGAGGAAATGACACATGGCAAAACTAGCCAGCAGATTTGATGCGACTGCTCACGATACGGAGCAGCGCGACTACGAGGAACTGCCGAACGGCGACTATGAGCTGGAAATCGAGGCGTCGGAGGTCAAGGAAGGCGCGAATGGCACCGGCCTCAAGACAACGATGACGGTTCTTCGCCCCGAGGAATACAAGGGCCGCAAGGTCTTCAATTTCTACAATCTGGAGCACAAGAACGCTCAGGCGCAAGAGATCGGCCAGCGTCAGTTCGCGAGCCTTTGCCGGGCAATTGGTGTTTCGGAAGTCGAGGATTCCGAAGAACTGCACTTCAAGGCGTTTACGGCAAAGATTGGTCTCGGAAAGGCTTCCAAGGACGGCCAATACCCGGCTCGCGCCGAGATCAAGAAGTACTACTTCCCCGATGAGGGCAACATTCCCCAGCCTTCGATCGACGCCAACCAGCCTGCAGCGCAGGCCCGCCCTGCTAATGACAACCGACCGGCTGCGGCGAATAGCAACAAGCCGGCGCCGGCTGCTGCCGCGGCAGGCAAGAAGCGCCCATGGGGGTAAGCCACACCACGCAGCTACTGGCGCGAAAGCGCCGGTAGCAACCACCGTACCGAACCGAACACGAGGAGACTTTGATGAGAGTCAGCATTGACCGCTCACAGCTCGCACACGCCTTGGCTACCGTCAACCGTGCCATCGAAAGCCGCAATTCAATTCCTATTCTCGCCAACGTGCTCGTTGCTGTCGAGGATGGCCAGCTGCGCCTGACCGGGACCGATTTGGACGTGGAAATCACGACCAGTCTGCCGGTGCTCGACTGCCATCCGGGTAGCGTAACAGTGCCCGGCAAGATGCTCGCCGACATCGCAAAGCGCGCGACGGGCGACATTACCCTTGAGCTGGACGCAGCTGGCGGTGGAGGTCGCCTTACCGTCGCGTCCGGTCGCAGCCGTTACAAACTCGACGTTTTGCCTGCTGAAGACTTTCCGTCTTTCAGCGCCGGTAAGTTTGACACGTCGCTTGAACTGGATCTGGCTGCGCTTGTAGCGCCTTGTGTGCACTGCATTTCGACGGAAGAAACCCGCTATTACCTCAATGGCGTCTATCTGCATGCTGTCGACGGCCGCTTGGTCGCTGTCGCAACCGACGGGCATCGGTTGATGTGCAATGTCGGCCCTGCCGGTGCTTTGGAATACGGCGTGATCCTGCCGCGAAAGCTGGTAGGCCTGCTACCGAAAGGTACGGTTACGGTTGAATTGTCGCAGAACAAGGTGCGCGTCACGTCTGGCTCAACGATTATCACTTCAAAGCTGATCGACGGCACATTCCCTGACTATGTGCGCGTCATCCCAACCGGCAATAGCAACATTCTTACCGTCGACCGGCAGTCACTTATGAAGGCGGTCGAGCGCGTCGCCGCTGTTGCGGACGACAAATCGCGCGCTGTGAAATTCGCCATCGGAGATGTGCTGCGACTGATGCTGGCTGACAAGGCCAGCGATGAAGTTTCGATTGAGTTCGAGGGCGAGCCTTTGGAAATCGGGTTTAACGCCCGGTACGTCAACGACATGCTCGGCGCGTTGGATGAACCGAATGTGCGCTTTGCGCTCGGTGATGCGGGCATGCCTGCTGTCGTCAAAGGCGAGGGCGAGTGGACGGGCGTGCTTATGCCGATGGGGGTTTAGGGGATGGCCGCCCTCCCAAAAGCTGAATCCAGCACGGTCCGCGCCATTTATCAAGCTTACGAGGCTCAGGCTAAGTCCTGGGACTCGTGGGGGATCAGCGTGGGCGAGGCTGGCACGGAATGTGACAGGGCCCTGTGGTTCGGCTTCCGCTGGGTCTCAGCGCACGAGGTTCATTCTGGCCGCCAGCTCCGCCTATTCGCTACCGGCAATATCGAGGAAGACCGCTTGGTCGCCGACCTTGAGCGCATCGGCGTCGATGTCTACGGGCAGCAGGATAAAATCAGGCTGGTTTCGGGTTTCGTGCGCGGCAAGTGCGACGGCAAGGCGATGGGTGTTCCAGAAGCACCGAAGACTGAGCACCTGCTGGAATTTAAGTCGAGCAACGAGAATGGTATCAAGGAACTACAGAAGCACGGCTGCCAGAAAGCTAAGCCACTCCACTACGCCCAGTGCCAGCTTGGAATGCACGATTTCGGGCTGACGCGCTGTCTGTATCTGGCTTCATGTAAGAACACCGACACGCTTTATGCCGAGCGGATCGAATACGACGTCGAATTCTGCCTTCGACTGCTGGCACGCTGTGAACGCATCGTGTTTTCGGACGAGCCACCGAGCCGCATCAGCGAAGACCCGGAGTTCTTCGGCTGCATGTTTTGCAAACACCGAGGCGTTTGCCATGAAGGCGTGCAGCCGCGCGTGAATTGCCGTACCTGCCTCCACGTACAGCCTGAGCATGGCGGTGATTGCCACATGTCGTGCGCGCGCTGGAACAAGCCTTTGTCGATCGACGAGCAGCGCGACGGCTGCCCGGCGCATCTCTACCTGCCGGGGCTGATAAATGGCGAACAGATCGATGCAGACGAGATTGCGGAAACCGTTACTTATCGTCTGACGACCGGTGAGATTTGGGTGGATGGGATGAGGGGAGGCTAACCCCATGGCGTTCGAGGCGTTCTCTGGCAGCAGCTACTACGGCGTCAACAAACCTATCTGGGTGCTCCATAATGATGAACTCCCCAGTGAACTCGGCAAGCCCGTCATTGATCAACGCTTCGAAACCTTCAGTTTCTTTCGGACTAAGCGCCCAATCAGAAAGTGTCTTAATGGCCCCAGATTCACGTATCTTGCGGCGGGTATAGCCAGCAGCTTGGCGGCGGCCATTCTTGGCGCTCAGGATTTCCTCCAACGCTGCCACAGCCTCCCAAATCCGACGCTCGATCGGGTCGTCGTAGTCGCGCCCGGACAATTGAAAAAGCCGACGTTTGCAGGCCGTGACGATTTCGGGTGCCTTCCCTTCAGCGTTCTTCATCAGATTCCGGATTTTCTCGGGGTCATCCATCGTCATTGGGTCTAATGCCATATTCTACTCCGGAGGATTATTTTGCTAACCTTACGCGATTATCAACGCGCCGCGGTTGAGGGCCTGTATGACTACTGGCGCGAACAACCCGGCTCGCCTCTTATCGTGCTTCCTACCGGCGGCGGCAAGAGCCTCGTGCTGGGAACGATCTGCAAAGAACTGATTGAAGGCTGGCCCGACATGCGCGTGCTTGTGGTAACGCATGTGCGCGAGCTGATCCTGTCGAACTATCAGGAACTGCTGAATATCTGGCCGTTCGCGCCAGCTGGCATTTACTCGGCTGGTGTGGGTCGGCGCGATGCAAAGGCACAGATCGTTTTCGGCGGTGTGCAGACTATCGCTAACAAGGTGGAGCAGATCGGCCATATTGACGTCGTCCTAGTCGATGAAGCCCATCTGATGCCGCGCAATTCGGAAACGCAATACGGCAAGCTTATCGATGGTCTGCGCGTTATCAATCCCGACCTGAAGCTGGTCGGCCTCACGGCCACGCCTTATCGCTTGGGCGAGGGGCTTTTGACGGAAGGTGACGGCGCGCTTTTCGACGACATCTGCTTTGAAAAGCCGATCGGCGATATGATCGAGGAAGGCTATCTCTGTCGGCCGATTTCCAAAGGCATGGCAACCGCATTCGATCTGTCCGGCGTCGGCAAGCAGGGCGGTGACTACAAGCAGAACGCGCTGCAGGCAGCTATCGACAAGGACGACATCACAGCATCTGTGGTCGATGAGATCGTCACATATGGCACGGCGTCGGGTGCTGAGCGAAAGGCTTGGCTTTGTTTTTGCAGCGGCGTTGAGCATGCCCGGCATATGCGGGACGAGATTCGGAGCCGGGGATTTAGCTGTGAGACTGTGACTGGAGATACCCCGACCGGAGAGCGGGACCGGATTCTGGCTGACTTCAAGGCCGGCAAGATCCGGGCGCTGACGAACAACTCGGTGCTGACAACCGGCACGAACCTACCGATTATCGATCTGGTCGCATTTTGTCGCCCGACTTTATCAGCGGGCCTTTATGTCCAGATGGCGGGTCGTGGCCTGCGCCTTTATCCCGGCAAGGAGAACTGCCTGTTTCTGGACTTCGCGGGCGTTGTTCGCAAGCATGGGCCAATCGATGCGGTTACGCCACCCGGAATGAAAAAGGGTGACGGGGAAGCGCCAGTGAAGCAATGTCCGCAAGAGCCTGACGATCGTGGTCTAGTAGGCTGCGGCTCACTGATCCACGCCTCGCTCCACACCTGTCCGGATTGCGGATATGAATTCCCGGTCGATGAAACGCCGAAGATATCTGCGCAGGCCGAAGACGTGCCGATGTTGTCGAAGGATAACGCCAGCACCCGCCAGGTGGAGCGCCGCACGTTCGCATACCACGAAGGCAAGGGCGGCAAGCAGGACAGCGTGAAGGTGTCTTACTGGGTTGGCATGTCGCCAATCAACGAGTGGCTGGGTCCGGCTCACACAGGCTTCTTCAAGTCGAAGTCAGACCGGTGGTGGCGAAAGCACGGGGGTCAGGCTCCGTTCCCAAAAACCGTGCTGGAATTCATGGAACGCCAAAACGAACTGCTACCTACCGGTGAAATCGTTGTGAAACCGAATGGCAAATACTGGGAAGTGGTCGACGCCATGCCAAGCGCTGCAAATGACAATGTGCCGGAGGCGAGCAATGATAATGAGCCAGCGCCCAGCTACGCCCGAGTATCTGCCGGGCTGGCTGAAATATTGGACGACGATATTCCGTTTTAGGAAGTTCCGCATCGCGCGCTTGGGCGGGGGGCTTGGGGACGCGCGATGCGAGTGCAATCCGGAGGAGTGCGCCGCCAAGATAGGGTTACATTAGAGATTGATGAAATAACAGAATGTAACGGTTGCCAACATTTGTCATTGCAACCGCAACAAATAGAAAAGCCCGCTTCGCGGTTGGGAGGAGAGCGAAGCGGGCCGATCTGAAAAGCGCGACTGGGAGGAGGAGTTGCCGCGCTTAAGGTCCAGTTTCTGGGAGGAGGAGTGAAACTGAACGAGGCGTAGATAGGTCCACCACCCGTGCGTTGCAAGGGTAGAAATTGCATAGCTGATATGCAGGGAAAATAAAAAACCGCCCGGCAGCGGACGGTGCGCGCCTGGGCGGTCTAACTCCCTCCCAAGAGTTGGGCGAATATACATAAACAAACGCCGTATGCAACAGTTAAAGCCAAGTATTAATTACACTAAAACAGTAGGATTAAGTTTTATCAAAATAAACCAATCCATTAACGGGATGCGCCACGAGGCGTGTTAACTTACCTACCGCTGCTTATCGCAGCAACACCAACCAAAGAAACACGAGGAGCAATAATGCAGAACAAAGCCGACAACACGAAAGCACAAAATTACCTAGCTTACGATGTCACCGTTCTGGAACGGGAATTCGCCGACTTGGTTGCGGCATACCCCGAACTGGCAGAAGATGAGGAACTGCGCGCTGACACAATCGAAGGCGAGACGGACGCGTACCGCGTGCTGGGTAAGATCGTAGCAATTGAGCGCGATGCCAACAGCATGATGCTGGCCATCGGCGAGCGCGCCAAGGAATTGGCTGCGCGAAAAGAACGATACGCCAGACGCAAGGACGCAATGCGTGCGCTGCTATTGCGGCTGTTGAAGGCCGCCGACCTCACAAAAGTGAGCCTGCCGGAGGCAACTGTGAGCATCGGCAAGGGCCGCGCCGGCGTTGAGATTGTGGACGAAAGCCTGCTGCCTGATAACGTCGTGAAGCTAAAGCGCGAGCCGGACAAGACGGCGATAAAGGCGGCGCTCGACGCTGGCGAAGACGTGCCGGGTGCAGTGCTGCAGGAAGGCCAGCCGAGCGTTACGGTGAGGGCGGCGTGAGCTACGCACCGTGGATGGCTATGCTGGGCCCTGACGACGAGCCAGACTACCACGCCTATTGGCAAGAAACGGAATCGCTGGCGGACGCAATGATCGACCTAGCCACCTATGACGACTGGTTTCCCGACCTTACCCGCCCGATTGCTGCTGTGCAGCAAGGCGGAGACGAAAGGATGGCGGCGTGATTGCAATCTTAGCGAAAATTCGCCCGCGCCATGTTCTGCTCGCCATGGCCCTTACTTATGGCCCGCTTTATTTGGCCGACTATTTCTGCGGTCAATGCATCAGTAGCCAGCCGTCCTACTAGCCATTTCAGTAACACCACCCCGCCAGCCACCAACTGGCGGGTTACCAACACGAAACACGAGGAGATGAGGATGAATGAACCGCTACCGCGCGGGCATTTCGGCTGCGTCCTTGCGGACCCGCCATGGGCATTTAGAACCTACAGCAAAAAGAACGTCGCACCCGCGCGAGGTCGCCAGCCTTACAGCGTGATGTCGCTCGACGATATCAAGGCGCTACCTGTCGAACAGGTATGCGCCCGCGACTGTTTGCTGTTCATGTGGACCGTTTCACATCTGCAGCGTGAAGCCTTCGATGTGGCTGCATCGTGGGGATTCCGTCCTGTAAGTGTGGCCTTTGTCTGGGACAAGGGGCGCATGGGAATGGGCTATTGGACACGACAGGAAGTTGAAATCTGCCACCTGTTCAAGCGAGGCAAGCCGCGACGTCAGAGCAAAGGCGTGCGCTCGCTAATCAAGGCACCCCGTCGTGAGCATAGCCGTAAGCCTGATGAACAGTATGAGCGCATCGAGCAGCTTATCGATGGCCCGTATCTTGAACTATTCGCGCGTCAAGCGTGGCCGGGCTGGTCATCGTGGGGCAACGAGGCGGGCAAGTATATAGCGGCCAATGATAACCAAGATTTGCTGGGGAGGGTGGCTTAATGGCAAGCTCATCAGAAAGAGAAATCCGAGACGCCTTGGTCAAGTTCTGGCATGATAACGAACCGCGTGGTCGTGTCGTTCATGAGCTGCCGCTCGATGGTTTCAGCGCATCTGGTCGGGCCGATTTGGCGATTATCTTCCCTGACGCCATAGTGTTGCAGGAGATTAAGAGCGAAAAAGACAAGCTCACTCGCCTTAAAAAACAGTTCTTCGAAATGTCGGCTCGTTGCCATCAGTGGCACATTGTATGCCACGAGAAATGGTTCAACCAAGACAACAGCGTCAAGGATCAGGAATGGTGCAAATACTCGCACCGTGAGCATTTCTGGAAGTACCCAGACACAGAGACGTGGAAATTTGACCGCTATAAAGACTTGGAAGGAACGCCAGGAACGCGTCAGATGCTGGGCTTTCTTTGGGCAGAAGAACTTCGTCTCGTGTATGAAACACATTTCCCCAAGATATCGCCTCGTGGCCTCCAGATGTGGGAAATGCAGCGCGACCTCTATGATCGCCTGAGTGGCAAGCAAGTGACACTTGAAGTCTGTTCAGTGCTTCGCCGTCGTAAATTTGCAGAAGCTGATGATCCAGTAATCGAGAGGATGGCCGCATGAGCCATCCCGAACAATGCTGGGTTTGCCAGAGACACGCCGTTGGCCTCGGTGTGCAGGCAGACCGCGAGCCGATCCTCTGGCTGTGCAAGGAATGCGCCGACATCGCCGAGTATATCCGGCACCGCCGTCGCCTCGATCCTTACGAACTGCGCGCCCTGGATACCGGCGTCGAGGCGGTTGGTTCGTATCTGCAAGAGTTGGGAAAGACCGACCTTAAGGAAATGGATGAACTAGAAGCGCGCATGCTGGTGAAAGCCGCGTGGACCGGCTGCGGGCGAGGGGTGCGGGAAGCGTTGAAGGAGGCGCCGTTTTGATGAAACACGACAACGACAACAATGCGCTCCGCTTCCTGTCCGTGTGTAGCGGGATCGAAGCTGCTTCGGTTGCTTGGAGGCCACTCGGATGGCAGGCGGTAGCTTTTAGCGAAATCGAGAAGTTCCCGTCTGCCGTGCTGGCTCACCATTATCCAGACGTGCCTAACCTTGGTGATTTCACCAAAATCGACACCACGAGGCTGGGCCGTGTCGACATTCTTTGCGGTGGGACGCCTTGTCAGGCGTTCTCAATCGCCGGTGCCCGTCGTTCGCTCGAAGATGAGCGTGGTAATCTAACACTATCCTTCGTGGAGCTTGCGCATGAGCTTGCAGCAGGAAATGGACTTCGGAACGTCATATGGGAGAATGTCCCCGGCGTCCTCTCAACCAAAGACAATGCATTCGGATGCTTTCTTGCCGGACTTGTGGGCGCAGATGATCCCATCGTGCCGACAAAGCGATGGTCAGGTTACGGTATGGTTTCTGGACCGAAAGGACGGGCCGCGTGGGCTGTCAAAGATGCCCAATTTTTCGGACTGGCCCAACGACGCAAGCGTGTCATCGTTGTCGCAGATTTTGGAAACGGGGCAGATCCCGCAGCGGTTTTATTTGAGCCAGAAAGCATGTGCCGGGATACTCCGCCGAGCCGCAGCCCACAGGAAAGTCATACCAGAGATGTTGCGCCTAGCCTTAGAGCACAGAGCAACTGTTCGCTGAGAGACGACAGTGATGCCTATGTGGCGGTTTCTTCGTCCGGAGATGTAGCACACTGCCTGAATGCTGGCGGGATGGGCCAGCAGGACTATGAAACCGAAACGATGGTTGCACATCCTTACACGCTGGCAATTCGTGGTCGAGGTGAAAGCCATGATCTGGAATACCGGCAGGATGGAACGGCCAATGCTTTGCTTACTCCGAATGGCGGTCGCGCTGGAATCGGCGTTGGTGCGGTGTGTGCTCCCGTTGCCTTCATGTCCAACGCGTCGGGTGCAAATCTGTCAGTGGGGAATAATATATCGCCCACGTTACGGATCGGTGGTGATGGCGGTAACGCAATGGCGATTGCATGGTCCATCATGCCACAGAACAGCGGTAAGGATTTCAAGGCCCGTCAAGTTGATGTTTCCCAACCATTGATGGCTGGTGGCCCAGTCGGTGGCAATCAGGGCGGTGACTATATCCAACAACAATGGGCCGTCCGCCGCCTCACACCGACCGAATGCGAGCTACTTCAGGGATTCCCGGATGGCTATACCAATATTCCATGGCGCGGGAAGCCAGATAGTCCAGACGGCCCCCGTTACAAGGCGCTCGGCAACAGTTGGGCAGTACCGAAATTCAAGTGGCTAGGTGAGCGTGTCGCCAAGTTGATGCCGCCAGTGGCTGCCAACGACAACCACAAGCGATCGGAGAGAAATGATCTAGCGGCATAATTGCAGCATCATGTGAAGCGTGCGATCGTCCCGAAGTTTTGAATCATTGGGGCGATTGCATGACCAAGAAAAAAGCTATGCCGGGGTATCCTGACTTTATTTGGCCAGTTGTTTTGGCCTTCCGAGAATTAGGTGGGGCGGCAGATAAACGGCAGCTCATAGAGAAAATTGCAGAAATTATGCACTTGCCGGACGCCGTTCTTGAAGAGCTACACAAAGGCGGTCCGCAGTCGGAAGTCGGATATCGAGTTGCATGGGTGCAAACTTGGCTGAAGCACGATGGGGTGCTCGAAAACCCGAAACGGGGTGTATGGGTTCTAACCCCACGAGGCAGAGAAATATCCCAGTCTGATGCAGAATCTGTAGCTCCAAACAAAAAGCGCCCGACTGCCCAAAAGGCCGAGCCTAACGAGACTTCAGAGTCGGAAACACCTGAAGAGCTGTCAGAATGGCAGACAGCCGTTCTCGACACAATCAAGAGTATGAATCCTGCAGCTTTTGAGCGCTTAGCCAAGAGACTTTTGCTGGAGCTTGGATTTTCGAAGGTATTGGTCACCGGCGGCTCTGGCGATGGCGGGATTGACGCGGTTGGAACGGTCACGGTCAATAGCGTCCTGACCTTCAAAGTCGTGGTGCAGTGCAAACGCTACAAAAATACGGTTGGACCTAATGATCTACGCAACTTTCGTGGCGCAATGTCAGGCAGAACCGACAAAGCGCTTTTTATAACCACAGGATCGTTCACGCGCGGCGCCTTGGATGAAGCCACGCGGGACGGTGTTCCAGAGATTGATCTAATCAGCGGAGAAGACCTAGCGGTCATTCTCAAGGAGCTTCATCTCGGCGTGAAGACTGAGATGGTTGAGAAGGTTAGTGTCGTGAAGGAGTTCTTCGACGACATTTAAAGCATATCCTAGGAGGCACTTTGCATCCAAATTCTATAGTCGCAACCGACCCCATGCTCGACGTTGCGCTATCCTACACGACGCGCAGCTGGCCGGTTTTTCCGTGCCGCGCCGCCGATGAGGAATTCGTCGACGAGGACGGCCTTATCGAAATTCTCGCCACCAAAACTCCGCTGACCTCAAATGGGTTCCGCGGTGCAACGCTGAACGAGCGCATCGTGCGTGAGCTTTGGCGCCGAAACCCGGGTGCAATGATCGGCGTGCCGACCGGTGCGCTTATTGGTGCGTGGGTGCTGGATATCGACCCGAAGCACGGCGGGCCGGTTACGCTTGCCGCACTGGAAGCCGAGCACGGTGCTCTGCCGGCCACACTGACGGCTGAAACCACGAGCGGCGGCCGACATTACTTCTTCAAACACAAGGCTGGCGTGCGCAATCGTGGCGCATTGGGCGCTGGCATCGATGTTCGTGGCGACGGCGGCTACGTAATTGCGGCTGGCAGTGTCCCTGCTATCGGCCAGCCTTACCGCTGGCTGGCCGATATGGAACCGGTTGACGCACCGGACTGGCTGCTGGAGCTTGTCCTGCCACGGTCATACGACAGCACGACGATGTACCAGGCGCCGTCGGTCTCAGGCACGATCAACGACCGGTACGTCGAGCGCGCGGTACAATCCGAGTTGGACGACCTCGCCATGGAACCGATGGGCAACCGCAATAACCGTCTGAACGACGCAGCATTCCGACTGGGCACATTCGTCGGTGCCGGTGCGTTGGCGGAATCAGAAGCGCGGGCTTTGCTGCAAGGCGTGGCACGCGGCTGGGGCAGGGACTTCCCGCGTTGCTGCAAAACGATCGACAATGGCTTGAAGGCCGGCAAGATGCATCCGCGTCAGGCGCCGGAAGCCGTCAACGACAACACCAAGCTTGTGGACATCACTCGTATGCTCGACAATGCGCGGGCGAAGGTGGATGAGCAGCGTGAACCGGACGCACACAACGTCGAACCTGACGTCCCGGTCGCTGAAGAAGAGCCCGCCGACCAACCCATCCTCGCAGCCACGCCGTTCCAGTGGAAAGACCCGTCGACACTGCCACGCCGTGAGTTTGCTTTCGGTCGGCACTTCATCCGCAAGTATGTCTCGGTGACTGTCGCGCCGGGCGGGCTCGGCAAAACCGCAAACAGCATCGTGGAAGCGCTCGCTATGGCCTCGGGCAAGGCCTTAAATGGCGTGAAGCCGCCGCGTCGACTTAAGGTCTGGCTCTTTAACGTCGAAGATCCGCGCGACGAGCTTGAGCGACGCATCATGGCAGCGTGCATCCACTTCAATCTCAAGCCGGAAGACATCGATGGTCATCTGTTTCTCGACAGCGGTCGCGAGCAGGAGCTTGTCGTGGCTATTGACGACAAGAAGGGCGTCAAAATCCAGGAGCCGATCGTCGAGGCTGTTGCCGAAACCATCCTTGCCAATGGGATCGACGTGATGATCGTCGATCCGTTCGTTTCGACACACCAGGTCAACGAAAACGACAACGGCGCAATCGACAAGGTCGCGAAGCTCTGGGCCCAAATCGCGGATTATACGAACTGCTCCATTGACATTGTGCACCACCTGCGCAAGGTGAGTGATCGTGAGGCAACCGTCGAAGATGCTCGCGGTGCCGTGGCGTTGATCGGTGCAGCCCGTTCGGTGCGGGTGTTGAACCGTATGTCGGAAGGGCAAGCCAACGAGGCTGGCATTCCCGGCATGGATCGGTTCGGCTATTTCTCGATCACATACGGCAAGTCGAACCTTACGCCACTGTCGCACCGGCTGGACTGGCGGCATATCGAAAGCGTGGCACTGGGCAACGGGCGAGGGCTAACCCAGCCGCAGGACCATGCGCCGGTCGTCACCGAATGGCACTGGCCATCCAGCGAGGAAGTTGCTGAAGGGATGACTGACGAGCAGAAAGACGCAATCCGTGGCGCTGTAAATGGCGGCATGTACAAGCAAGCGCCGCAGGCCAAAGACTGGGTTGGTCACGCCGTGGCTTATGCGCTGGGGCTGGATATCGACGACGAAGTGCAGAAGAAGCGGACCAGCCTCATTACCAAGGCGCTGTTCAAGGAAGGGTTCCTGGCGAAGGTCGAGGAGCGCGACCCGGTACAGCGAAAGACGACGTCTTTTGTAAGGGCGGTTTGATTCAATAGGGATAGCACAGCTAGAAGACCGAATGCCACTCGCCCCTGTGAGCCGAATCTAATAAAATAGAGTATTGCCGCCTACGAATCTTCCTCGATCAAATTGGGATACACTATGGATAGTGCGGTGCCTTTCCTGCATGCGCGTGGTCAGTCGGCTGATGAAATTCGGCTGTTGGATTGGAGCCGAAACCCTATCGGAGTGCCAGAAAGTTGGCCGGCGCCATTGGTCACTGCAGTTCAGATGATGTTGGCTTCGCATTTTCCCAAAGCTATCATTTGGGGGCCGGAGTATATCACGATTTATAATGACGCTTTCAGGCCAATTCTCGGTGAAAAAGAGAACTGCATGGGAGCTTCATTTCGCGATATTTGGTCAGAGGTTTGGGATGAGTTGCTACCCATGGTTCGTAAAGCTTATGCTGGCGAGGCGACTTTTATTGAAGACTTTCCGCTCGTGATCGATCGACACGGATATGATGAACAATGCTATTTTACATTCTGCTATAGCCCGATCTTTGATGAACAAGGTCGAGTCGGCGGGATGATCGACACGGTCATTGAGACCACCCAAAAAGTGGAAGCCGAGAAGCACGCCAGGATTCTCAACGCGGAGCTCGCGCATCGCATCAAGAACACGTTTAGCGTCGTATCCTCAATTGCAAGCCAGACTTTCAATAATAATGCTGATGAAGAAGTCATCAACACGTTTACAAAGCGACTTTTTGCTCTAGGAAATGCTCATGACGCCCTTCGTCTGGGTAAGAGCTCGGAAGGTTCGTTGCGGCTGATTGTGTCGGGCATAACAACTGCGCTGGCCGTAGCCGATCGCGTTCACATGACTGGTCCGGATGTATCGATTGGTCCCAAGGGTGCGTCGACACTTTCGCTTTTAATTCACGAACTAACGACCAATGCGATCAAGTATGGTGCGCTTTCTAACCCTACGGGGCATGTGCAACTGACCGTCGCCATAGCCAAAAGACAGGTTGAGCCGGTTTTCTCGATGAATTGGATCGAAATTGGAGGGCCGCCGGTCGCCCAACCAACAAAAACAGGGTTCGGATCCAAGCTCATAAGAATGGGACTTCTCGGAGCGGGGGAAGTTAGTTCCGAGTTTAGGCCAGAAGGCTTCCAGGCAATGTTTACTGCGCCACTCCGGCAGATGCAGGAGGAAGGACGATTGTCTAATTCCACGTGATAGCAACCAGTACAATAAATCGGGAAAGTGGGGCTTCGGCTCCGCTTTTTTTGTTTCCGGGCGGCAGCTGTGCGCCAAGCACAGTAGAGCGTCGATCAGATCGGTGGGACTGAAAGCAGCAACATAGCGACAAATGCCGCTGCGCTGGCAATTGCAACCAGCAATATGAAGCCGAGTACGGGCAAGCGATCTAGCCAGGTACGATCACGACCTTTGAGAAGTTCGGACTTAATCCGCACCTCATCATCGAACTGGTATCGTCTGGCTCCACGCCAGTTTGCCTGAAAATCTTCCCTCTCCATGCGGGTGAATATTGACCTTGCCCCGTTGAAATAATCCATTTTGAAGTAAGCTCTGGCCCATTGAGAGGACCAGAGAATGAAGCGCAACCGTTTCACAGACGAACAGATCATTGGCATCCTGAAGGAGCACGAGGCGGGCACGCCTGTCTCGGAGCTTTGCCGCAAACACGGTGTCAGCGATGCGAGCATCTATAAATGGAAGGCCAAGTTCGGCGGGATGGACGTGTCTGAGGCCAAGCGGCTGAAGACGCTGGAGGACGAGAACACGAAACTGAAGCGGCTTCTGGCGGATGCGATGCTCGACAACGCCGCGTTGAAAGACCTTTTGGGAAAGAAGTGGTGACGCCCGCAGCCCAGCGGAACGCTATCGCGCATCTGATGAACCAACATCGGATGAGCGAACGGCGGGCGTGTAAAGCCATCGGTGTTTGCCGGATGACAGTTCGTTACGAAAGCAGCCGCATCGACGACCATGACCTTCGCGAGCGAATGAAGGCGTTGGCGCATGAACGCCGCCGCTTTGGCTACCGACGCATTCATGTCCTACTCAGACGCGAGGGGCACCTTGTGAACCACAAGAGGCTCTTCCGGCTCTATCGGGAGGAAAAGCTGATGGTGCGCAAGCGCGGCGGTCGCAAGCGAGCGATCGGCACACGAGCACCGATGCTGGTTCCGATGACAGCCAATGATCGTTGGTCACTGGACTTCGTGTCGGATCAACTCACCGATGGACGCAGGTTCCGGATTCTGACGGTCGTCGACGATTGCACCAGGGAATGCCTGGCACTCGTCGCCGATACATCGCTTTCCGGTCTGCGCGTTGCCCGCGAGCTTGACCGGATCATCGAGGAGCGCGGCAAACCGAAAATGATCGTCAGTGACAACGGCAGCGAGTTCACCAGCAACGCGATCCTGCAATGGACGGACAAGACTAAGGTGGATTGGCACTACATTGCGCCTGGCAAACCCATTCAGAACGCTTTCATCGAAAGCTTCAATGGACGGCTGCGAGACGAGTTCTTGAATGAAACCCTCTTCTCGTCACTGACCCATGCTCGATCAGCGCTTTCAAACTGGCGCGGCGATTACAACGATCACCGTCCACATTCTGGCCTCGGCTGGCTGACACCTGCCGAGTTCGCTCAGACCATCAACCCGCGACGTGATGCGGTGCTGCGCAGCCGAAATGGCTCCGCACCGCAACCCGCCGCTACCGCCCCAAATACAGCAACCCAAAACCGCTGGAGCGAACTCAAAACTGGATAAAACTTGGGGGCAAGGTCAATATGAATCGAACAGCTTTATTTCTGGTTGAAGCTCCAGCCCCGCCACCGAGCGGGGTTTGTCATATTGAGGAGATGCCCATGCCATCGACTAGCTCTGGTCGGCCGACCGCGTTAAGCGCTTCCACAACCGCTCGCCGATCGTCGAGCGATCCCTGCTGTATCTCCACAGCAATAGCTTCCAGGGCTTTCACGTCAGCGTCAGCATCACTCGCCAAGTCTTCTATGTGGCAAACAGCGATGGCCAAGGCGGTGGCGAGATGTTGCATTTCACTGACTCCGCTCGACCGCGAAGCTTGGCGCATCCTCGCCCTTTCCTTCCTGCAGAAAGTCCATCAGTTCGCCCATCAGCACTTCGGCGACAGGCTTTATCATGCCAAGTTCAATGACACCCTTATCGGTCTTTATACTGAGAATTCCGAGCAACGGGTCATGGTTGAGAAAATTATATTTTGCGCCCAGCAGTTTGTCGAATTCATAAGGTCCGAATTTAGACATTGGATTTCCCTTCGAATGGCATTTCCCTACGCATCATAACAGGATTTGGCTCAAGTCATGGGCGCATATAAAGGAACATATCAGCAAATGGTTCGTTTCGCTTTTCCCAACCAGGAGGACGATCATGAAAACTTTGTCTGATATTTTCGAGCATACCTTGCAGGACATTTATTACGCGGAGAATGCCATTACGAAGGCTCTCCCGAAAGTCGCCAAGGCGGCCAAAAGTGCCAAACTGAAGCAAGCCGCTGAGGAGCATCTCGAAGAAACCAAGGGGCAGATCACGATCCTGAATGAGGTGTTCAAGTCTCTTAAGCTAAAGCCTACCGCTGAAAAATGCGACGCGATCGAAGGGCTAATTAAGGAAGCCGACGGCTTGATGGAAGAGGCAAGCGGAACAGCTCTTGACGCAGGCTTGCTGGCAGCTTGCCAGGCAGTCGAGCATTATGAAATTTCCAGATACGGATCGCTGCGCGAATGGGCAAAGGAGCTCGGACACACGGAAGCGCACACCTTACTGACCCAGATTTTGGATCAAGAGAAAGCTACAAATAACAAACTAACGAACTTGGCCATAAGCCAAATCAATAAG
Organism: Brucella sp. MAB-22; assembly: GCF_025908475.1. NCBI lineage: Bacteria > Pseudomonadati > Pseudomonadota > Alphaproteobacteria > Hyphomicrobiales > Brucellaceae > Brucella > Brucella sp. MAB-22. The sequence goes on from NZ_CP109781.1 coordinate 1,551,967, forward strand.
GCATAGTTTTCTGGCTGCATACGAGAGGGAGGCGGTGCGTCCTTCCTCTCCTTTTCCATTTATACAACCCACTGTCACAATCAAAATACAACTTTTGATACTGCGCACTTCTTTGTGCGCACTTCTCGAAAACCCTAAGAGCCTGAATCATAATGAATGTAACGATATCAGGCTCTTGCGATGCGCCGGGTGAGCAGGCGGATGTTTGCGATGTAGACCCAGGCTTCAGCAGACGCGACGGTTTTCTCGAAATCTTTGGCCAATCTACGGCAACGTCCCAGCCATGCAAACGTCCGCTCGACCACCCATCGGCGTGGTAAGAGTTTGAAGCCCTCAGCGTGATCGGATCGTTTGACGATTTCCAGCGTAAATTTTCCGACCTTTTCCAACCTGTTTTTGAGCTTGGGTCCTGCGTATCCACCATCAGCAAAGATATGCCGTAACCACGGCCAGCGTTTGAGGATGGTTTTCAAGACATCAGGTGCACCATCTCTGTCTTGAATACCCGCAGAATGGATCACCAGACCAACCATCAAGCCGAGGGTATCAACCACAATATGACGCTTGCGACCGTTGATCTTTTTTCCCGCGTCAAAGCCCCGTATTCCGCCACTTTCCGTGGATTTTACTGACTGGCTATCGATCACGCCAGCGGTAGGGCTGGGCTGCTTTCCGGTCAACGCGCGTGCTGTCATCACGAGCGCGTTGTTGATCGTGCGCAGCATCCCTTCATCTCGCCATCGATAAAAGTATTTTTGCACCGTGGAAAATGGTGGGAAGTCCGTGGGCAAAAGCCGCCATGCGCCACCTGATGAAGCAATATAAAGCAGCGCATTTACCACCTCTCGCAAATCCGTCTTGCGAGGGCGTCCGAGACGGCTCGGTGCAGGCATCATCGGTTCGATGACAGTCCATTCCGCATCCGTTAAATCGCTTGCATAGCGCGCGTTGCGTCGTCCATATTGTTGCCGAGCGGTTGCAGTCCAGGCCATCATAATCTCCATCGAATGTAAGCAATCCGATTGAATCATAACCTACTGAAATCGCTCAATCCTTTTTGGAACAGGCTCTAAAAGAAGTTCGCAAATGCACGCTGCTTTTGGTGCGTAAGTGTTCTTATATAGAAACTTACGCACAAAGCGCGCGGCGCGCAGTTCTCGTAATTTGAGAAGTGCGCACTTTTCCTGATTTTGGCCAATTCAAAAATACAACCTGATTTGAGGGTGGCTAAAATATTCGCCGCGCCCCATCGGCCATTAACACGACATTTATCGAGGCATTCCACACTCCTCTTGCCACTACCAACGGCGTACCGCAATCAACACGAGGAGCACACATGGCACGCAGTCGCACACGCGCGCCTTCGTCTACGGCAACCACGACACAGATCACCCGCATTAACGGCGCTCGAGTCAAGATCACCACCAAGGCCGGGAAGGTGACCACAAAGCCCGCCTTGCCGCTCGAATGGGAATTACAGGCGGCACAGGTGTCCGCACTTCGCCGCCTGCCACAGTACCAGCGCCAGTTCCTGCTGGCGGGAGACATGAACGCCAGCAAGCGTGGGCCACGGGCACAGGCTCAGGCAATCGCAACAGGAATGACCAGCGGTGAACCCGACCTCCGCATCTACGGCGAATACGGTCGCCTGCTGCTGATCGAGAACAAGGTCGGGCAGGGAAGACTGTCTCCGGCACAGAAAGTCCGCCACGCGGCCCTTGAGCGGCTTGGCTACACTGTTCTGGTCCTCCGGGCCGCGACGACGACAGAAGCCGCTGAGCGGGCCGTTACGGCGGTTCTGGAGTGGCTTGCAGAAGAGAAGGGGAAAGCAGCATGAAGCAGAAACTAAAAGACAAATATTTCGCCGCGAATGACAACTGCCCGATCGATGAAGACCAGCATTCATCATCTCCATATGCACGAGACTTGGGACTAAGAGGCTTGCAGACGGCGGCGATTAAGCGCCGGGAAGAATTCGAGTTCTATGCAGTCGACGGCGTGTACCTGTCGGATCTTCTGAATGAGGAGGCAGCTTGATGGGAAACGTGATCTATCTGGACCGAGCAGCACGGGCCAAGCAGGAAACCAGGACAATGGCCACGCAATTGCGACGCATTAAACAGCGCCAGTCTATCGGAGATCCTGCCGTTCCTGCGAATGACAACGAGGATTTCCCGCTTTTAGCTGTCCTCCGTCGCGACAAGCTACACGGTTTTATCGAGCTGATTATGCAGTATCGTCGGCTTGTCGCCATCGCCGACGCCGAGCCACTTAAGGGCCAAGACTATGGATATGATGCTGGTCTGCACGCTGCTCAAGAAAGCAAACGCTTGAAAGGCACTGAAGAGGTTGAGGCTGCCGCAGCGCGGAACTGGGAAGGTGGTGTGAAAGGCGGAGAAATTGAATATTCCGGTAAGCTCCGCAGAAGCAAGGGAGCTTATGCCCTTCCTGCCATGCGCAAGGTGAACGTCAAAGTCGATGCCTACTTCGAGAACGACGACGGCACGGTTCCAATACCCAAGACCGGTAAGACGCCGAGCCTCAGTTTGAAATTCACCGACGATCTGCTGCTCGAGAAAATCGACACAAGACCGATCCTTGCCTATCTGCGGTCAAGGCTCGGGCCGCTCATCGAGCCGTTCGAGGATGCGGTGCTGGGCGGGCAAACGCTGGCCGAAATAGGCGAGAAAGACGGCTTCAAGCACAAGCAGGCAACTGCAGCGGGAAGGTCTCTTGTTTTCCGCGGGCTAGCTGCAGTTGAGGGTGCTATGGACGATCTGGAGCATCATCCACTGGCATATCGAAACGTTTGGAATATCGCGCAACCTGCATAGTGCACCCCGATCCCCTTCAACTCCCCAATGAGGGGAAGACTACATCAAGGCCGCCCCGCGCGGCCTTTTTCATTTCAGTGCGGTTACAAGAGCCGCCCCTGCTGGCGTTGCTGGTGGGGTAACTATTCCAGCGCTGTTTCTCCTCCAGCTGCTGGTTCGGCGGGTTGAGCCTATTGCGGTGGGCTCCCCGCCGATGAACCATTCTTAAACTCAAAATCGAACGTTACACCCCAAGGAAATCCGGCTGAAAAGCCGGTCATGGTCACATACGGATTATCTGATAGAGCTGCCCCGAGGTCAGTTGCCTCTTGTATCAGTCCATTAATCTTCTCTTCGTACCACGTCGGATTATTCTTATTGGCTGGCATCGCTTCCTGAATTTCCAAATTCTTTTGATTTATCCTCGCTAGAGTTGAAGCAATGAGCTTATTGGTTTGCTCTAGCGACAACTCGTCGGCTGATGCTGGAATTGATGCAAGAATGGTTACGACCATAAAGATAACGCGTATCATGATGGGTCCTCCGCCTTTTGTTTAAGCATTTATCAAGCGGACGATCGCTTGAGGCTGTCAAGTACCGCAAGCTCTACAAGACATCCCGGTGGCAACGCTTACGTGAGCGACAACTGACCGCACATCCATTGTGCGCGTACTGCTTGCAGCAAGAGGACGTCACGCCAGCGACGGTGGTTGACCACACCCGCCCCCATAAGGGCAGCGAAGATCTGTTCTTTGACCCAGACAACCTCCAAAGCCTCTGCGCCCCCTGTCATGATCGCACCAAGCGTCGAGAAGAACTCGGGCAAACGGTCGTCCGGTTCGGGCCGGACGGGTGGCCGATAGCATAACCATGCAATTCTCGACCTCTTGCATGGTTCAGGCGGGTGAGCTTCGGCTCCCCGCCTCTTTCATATGAGGTCGGCAAGGAGTCGAGACCTTGGATCTATTTGGAAATTGCATCTCCGCCCCATTAGCGGACAACGATAACCGCCCTGATTATTCGAGGCTTGGTAGGTATGCAGAGTTTCTGGTTTGCGCTGATATCACCAAGAATGGATACCACGCTATTCATTCAGATACGTCTGGGTTCGACGTCCTTATGATAGCAGGCCACAAGACGTATCGAATTCAGGTTAAATCATCATCTATCATTAGGCGCCAACGCGCTGAATGGAGATGCAGGATATCCGTGGACCGACGCGGCGGCAACGCTAGCCGGAAGCGTGAGGTTGATCGGCGTGATGCCGATATACTGGCTCTCTTCCACAATGACTTGGAAACTATCGTTTATCTGCCGGTTTTGCCTGGGTGCGGGCATGTGAAGCTGCCTGTCAGGTATTTGAAGGAAGCAAAAACGATAGAAACCCTTCAGAGCGCCATATCAGTTATGGACGGAACGCCAGTTCACTATATCCCCGAAGGTATCCCGGCATAGACGGGGGGATCAAAAAGCGCCCAAGTCCGCAGTCACAGGACCAGCGGGGACCCACAGCGCACGCATCTGCAATTCAAAACATGACCCCATAAGGATTTCATTCCATGGCAAAGCCGAGAAATCCCCTCGGCAAAGCGAAGGTCGAGGGTCGCGACAAAATCAATGCCGGTCGGTACAAAAACCGCGCCGAACCGGCCGCAAACGGCCCTCTTGGTGCTCCTCCCGTTTGGTTGAAGGACAGCGCTGAGATTAAAGCGAAGTCTGCCTGGAAGCTGTTCGCGAAAGAGCTGCCGTGGCTGAATGAATCGCACCGTACGCTGGTCGGTATGGCGGCCACAATTCAGGGCCGCATCATGGCCGGGCAGGAGGTTGGAGTGCAGGCGATGAACCTGCTCCGCCAGATGCTTGGCCAGATGGGCGCGACGCCTGCAGATGCCTCCAAGGTGGCAACGCCTGAAGGTGGCGAGGAAAAGGATGATCTGCTTGACTGATATGCCTGCGCTTGAGCGTGTGAGCGCTTATGCGCAAGCTGTCATTGATGGCAGAGAAGTCGCCGGCCCCCACGTTCGCAATGCCTGTCGCCGCCATTTCGACGATCTCGAATATGGTCACGAGCGCGGGCTGTATTGGGACGACGACGCAGCCGACCGAGTGTTTCGGTTCTTTGAAGGGCGGCTAAAGCTTTCCGAAGGTCAGTTCGAAGGTAAGCCCTTCAAGCTTCATGCCTCGCAGGCTTTCAAGTTGGGTTCGCTGTTCGGCTGGAAACGTGCCGACGGATCGCGCCGCTTTCGCCGCGCTTACATCGAGGAAGGCAAGGGCAACGGTAAGTCACCATTTGCTGGCGGTGTCGGTCTATACGGTCTGATTGCTGATAAGGAAGCTGGCGCCCAGATCTATGCCGCCGCCGCCAAAAAAGAACAGGCTGGGATTCTCTTCCAGGACGCCGTCAAAATGGTGCGTGCTGCTCCTGCACTGGTCGAACGGTTGAAGTTCAGCGGCGGTATCGGGCGCGAGTTCAATATCGCGCATCACAAGTCGCAATCGTTCTTTCGTCCGATCTCGAAGGATTCCGGCAAGTCTGGCTCTGGTCCGCGTCCGCATTTTGCGCTTTGTGACGAGGTGCACGAGCATCCCGACCGCTCAACGATGGAAATGCTTGAGCGCGGCTTCAAGTTTCGTCGCCAGCCTCTGCTGCTGATGATTACGAACTCAGGCAGTGACCGAAACAGTATTTGCTGGGAAGAGCACGAGCACGCCATCAAGGTAGCCGCTGGCACGCAAACGCCTGACGAGGATTTTACCTATGTCGGCGAGGTGATCGACGACACGACGTTTTCCTATGTCTGCGCGCTGGACAAGGGCGACGATCCGCTCAAGGACGAAACCTGCTGGAAAAAGGCTAACCCGCTTCTCGGCGTTATCCTGACCCAGGAATATCTGGCCGGTGTTGTCGCTCAAGCGAAGCAAATGCCAGGCAAGCTGAACGGCATTTTGCGCCTGCATTTCTGCTGCTGGACCGATGCCGACAAGGCATGGATGCCACGCGAGACCGTCGAAAGTGTAATGGACGATTTCGCCCCCGAAGTCGAACACGCAGACAAGCCGGTTTTCATGGGCGTCGACCTGTCCGGAAGCAAGGACATGACCGTGCTTGCGTGTGTGGTCCCGACTGGCTTCAAGGAAATGGAGCGGGAAGACGGGTCTACCGTCAATCTGCCGACGTTCGATGCGTGGGTAGAGGCTTGGACGCCAGCCGACACGCTGGAAGCGCGAGAACAGGCTGACAAGGCGCCATATGCGCTTTGGGTAAAACAAGCGTGGTTGAATGCTCCTCCCGGCAAGCGAATTCGATATGATTTCGTGGCCTCGCGGGTGCAGCAACTCGATCAAACTTTCGATATTCAAGCCATCGCCTATGACCGCTACGCCTACGACAAGTTCCGCGAAGAAGTTGAAGCGCTCGGGTTGGACATTGAACATGTCGCACACCCACAGGGCGGCAAGGTTCGGGCCCGTCCCGAGCCTACAAAGGTAGAAGCGGCGAAAGCTGCTGGCTTGCCACCGCCACAAGGCTTGTGGATGCCGGGTTCGGTTCTAGCGCTTGAGGACATGATCATCGACGGTCGCATTCGTATGCGGCGCAGTCCCGTTCTTATGACCGCCCTGATGGGCGCAGCCTTCGATCATGACCCGCAAGACAATCGGTGGTTCGTCAAGACGAAGGCATCGGTGCGCATCGACGCTGCTGTCGCTCTGGCGATGGCCGTTGGTGTGGCGATGGACGGGGCGGTTACGCCGAAAGAGTCAGTCTACAAGAAACGCGGCATCCGAATGGCCGGCTAATCGGAACAAGGAAAGATATGGGTATTTTAGACCTGTTCCGGTCCAAACCGGAGGCAGCGCCTTCGGACGCGCCGAAACGAGCTCCGCGAGCTGACTGGCAATATTTCGACGGCTTGGATGATCCAAGGCTGGCCGCATTTATTGGCGGCGGCGCTGAAACAGCTAGCGGTATGGCGGTGACGCCAAAGGCTGCTCTGTTCAACACAACAGTTTTTCGCTGTGTCGACCTCATTTCAGGCAGCATCGGGATGCTGCCTTTCTACCTGATGTACAAGGACGGGAAAGGGCGACTTCACCCAGCAGATGATCATTCTCTGTTTGATGTTCTTCTTACGCAGCCGAATAACTGGCAGACGGCGTATGAATTCCGTCGGCAGCTGCAGTCGCATGCACTGACCTACGGCAATGCATACGCCCGTATTGTTCGAAGCGGTAGGCGCGTGGTTGCGTTGCAGCCTTTGCACCCGACGAATGTCACCGTGGAGCAGAAAGACGACCTGACTGTCATCTACAAGGTCGTCTTGAAGGGCGGTCGTTATGTCGAACTTCCCCAGTCGGAGGTTTTCCATCTCCGCGATATGACAGACGATGGCGTTGTGGGTCTTTCTCGCGTCCAGCAGGCAAAAGAGGCTATCGGCCTTGCCATGCAGACCGAGAAAGCCGCGGCTCGTCTGTTTAAGAACGGTACGATGGTCGGCGGTGCGCTTACGCACCCCGGCAAACTTGGTGATGACGAGTTTGAAAACCTCGATACGAGCCTAAAGGAAAAGTTCTCCGGCGCGGAAAACGCGCACAAGTGGCTGATCCTTGAAGAAGGCATGAAGGCCGAGCCATTCTCGCAGACGGCTAGAGACAGTCAGCAGATCGAGACAAGAAATCATCAGATCGAGGAGGTCGCGCGAGCTTTTGGCGTGCCTCGACCTCTGTTGATGATGGACGACACGTCCTGGGGCAGCGGTATTGAAACCCTTGGCCAGTTTTTCGTTCGTTATGGCTTGGCGCCGTGGTTCATCGCTTGGGAGCAGGCGGTTTCTCGGTGCCTTCTGACCCGCGAAGAGCGTCGATCGTATCAGGCTGACTTCGATGAGCGCGAATTGCTGCGCGGTTCGATTAAGGACCAGGCCGAATTCCTCGCGAAAGCCTTGGGTTCGGGTGGCTCCAGACCGTGGATGTCACAGAATGAAGCTCGCGATTATGTGGGTTTGAGCCAGAGCGACGATCCAGATGCGGACAGCCTCAAAAATCCAATGACGCAGCCAGAAACTGGCCGCCCTCCTTCAGGAACACGCAATGAGCCTTAACAGAACGCCGGTTGCTGCCGTTGCGCGACCGAAGTCGTATCAGTGGGATGTGCCTCTCTCCGCCTTGGAGCGGTGGGAGAACGCTCCACAAGCGGCAGAAGCAGACAACCCGAACACAATTTCAATCTTTGATGTGATCGGCGAAGATTATTGGAGCGGAGGCGGGTTTACGGCCAAGCGAGCCGCTGCCGCTCTTCGATCTATCGGGAAAAATCCAGTTACCGTGAACGTGAATTCGCCAGGCGGCGACATGTTCGAAGGGCTGGCGATTTACAATCTCCTCGCAGGCCATCCCGGCGAGGTCACCGTCAACGTGATGGGTTATGCGGCGTCTGCGGCGTCAATCATCGCTATGGCCGGTGACAGAGTGATCATGTCGACCGGTTCGATGATGATGATCCATCGAGCGTGGGGGCTGGCCGTCGGTAATACGCACGATTTCACCGATGCCGCGACGCTGTTTCAGTCCTTCGATAGTTCAATGGCAGATATCTACGCTGCCCGCACAGGACTGGCGCAGGACGTCGTGCTTTCGCTGTTGGACGGCCCATCAAAGGCGTCAGACGGCACTTGGCTGTCAGCTGATGAGGCCATTGAAAAGGGCTTTGCGGACGAAAAGGGCACTGGAACTGCCAAGTCCGACGCAAAGGCTGAACTTCCCGCACATATTGCCGCGATGCGCCGGATTGACCGAGCGCTAGCTGCCGCAGGTGAGACGCGCCGTTCGCGTACTCAACTTCTTCATGAAATTCGAGGCGAGCGCGATGCCGCCGAGAGCGCCACGCGCGACGCTGGCAAGACCAGAGCCAAAGACATGACCGGCATCAGGGCCGCGCTTGTCAGCACAACCAATATTCTTTCCAAGGGATAACCAAATGGAACCCGATGAAATCAAGGCGCTTATTGAAGCGCAGGGCCGCGCATTCGAAGCGTTCAAGGCAGAACATAGCGCAGCTCTTAATGACGTAAAGAAGGGCACGGAAGATGTCGTTCGCACCGAAAAGGTCGACCGCATCAACGCCACTGTAAGCGACCTTCAGGCGGCTCTCGACGAGCAGGCCCAGAAGCTTGCAGCTTTGCAGACGGCAGGCGCATCCAAGCCCGGTGATGCCGTCAAGAACGCCGAATATACCAAGGCGTTTGACCGCTTCTTCCGCAAAGGCGATGATGCAAGCATTGACGCATTCATTCAGGCCAACCCACAGGCCGCGATGAGCGTCGCCGTTCCAGAAGACGGCGGTTATACGGCTCCGACCGAATGGGACCGCACCATTACCGACAAGCTGAAGATCGTTTCTCCGATGCGCGGTATCGCTTCGGTCATTCAGATTTCTGGTAACGGCTTCTCCAAGCTCTACAACGACCGCGCTACGGCGTCGGGCTGGGTAGGTGAATCCGCTGCACGTCCTGAAACCCCGGCTGCAAAGTTCGCCGAGGTGAAGTTCAACACCGGCGAAATCTACGCCAATCCTGCTGCAACGCAGCGCCTGCTGGATGATTCCGAAATCAACCTCGAAAACTGGCTTGCCGGTGAAGTCGAGACTGAGTTCGCCTATCAGGAAGGTATCGCGTTCGTCTCCGGCAACGGTACCGACAAGCCCAAGGGTCTACTGACCTATACGGCGGCGAATTCGCACCCGTGGGGCGCGATTCCGACCGTGAATAGCGGTGACGCAGCCGGTCTTACGACCGATGGTCTCATTGATCTGGTTTACGACCTGCCAAGTGAGCGCACTCCGAATGCACGGTTCACTATGAACCGCAAGACGCAGGGCGCCATCCGTAAACTGAAGGACGGTCAGGGCAATTACATCTGGCAGCCGGGTCTGGTTTCTGGCCAGCCTGCAACGATCCTTGGTTTCCCGGTCAGCGAGCTTGCTGCAATGCCGGACATTGCGGCTGACGCTATCCCGGTTGTCTTCGGTGATTTCCAGCGCGGTTATCTTGTGGTTGACCGTATGGGTATTCGCATCCTTCGCGATCCGTACACCAACAAGCCTTTCGTGCAGTTCTACACCACGAAACGCGTTGGCGGCGGCGTTACTGACCCGACGGCCCTGCGTTACCACAAGATCGCAACGGCACCGACGCCTTAATCTGAATAGTAACGGGGCGCCTTCGGGCGCCCTTTATACAGGAGGCGCTGATGGAAGTGCGTGTTGCGAAGGCATTCAAGGCGGTGCCTGAAGGTGAGGTTTATCCGCGCCAGTTTGATGTTGGCGATACCGTGACTGGTCGCATTGCCGAGGTTGCGCGAACTCTGGGCTGTGTCGCAGATGAGCCTGCTAAGAAGAAGGGCTTCGACCGTGGCGGTGGATCTTGATCGGCTAAAGCGACATCTTCGAATTGAATTCGATGATGAGGATACGGAGCTAGAGGGCTATCTGGCCGCAGCTCAAGGGTCTGCGTTGCGCTACATGAACCGCGACGCCGTGCCCGCTGGCGCTGAATCCGAGGTGGACGCGGCTGTCCTGCTTATCGCGGGAGACCTTTATGAGAACCGCGAGCGACAATCGACCGCCGAATTGTTCGAGAACAGATCGGCACGCTGGCTGCTTGATCCGTATCGGCTGCTGAGGGTGTAGTCATGCCCTGGGTTGCCTTCACAGCCACCTACGACTTCATCCCAAAGCCTGCAGTGACCATCCGCTATCCAGCAGGTTACGTCGGGTTAGTGACTACGTCTTGCGCTAACCGCGCCATTGCCGCTGGCAAAGCCGAGCGGCTTCCAACCCCTACAAAAGACGAGGCCGAAGCATGGCGAAGCGCGCAGGTGCCGGCAGCCTAAACTGCCGTTTAACGTTTCAGGTTCGGCAGGACGTAGACGATGGGTTTGGCGGAACGCGTGGTGAATGGGTTGACCAGTTCACCATGCCTGGAAGGCTGGAACCGCGATACGGCAGCAATGCCGAAAGTGTCATGGCCGCGCGAATGCAGTCTATGCAGCCGTACAATCTGACCATTCGCAGTAGCGAGCAGGCACGGCAGATTACGGCGGCGTGGCGGGCATACGACTCTCGAGCGGGGAAGACTGGGGACAAGCCGAACCGGGTTCTCGGAATCAAGACCGTTGTCAATCCCGACGAGCGTGGGCAGTACATTGAGATGCTGGCGATTGAAGGCGAGGAATCCTGATGGCGGTAAAGATTAAAGGTCTCGACCGCCTTCAGATCAAGCTAACTAAGTTCCCAGAAGTCGCTGAAAAGCTTGTTAGAGCAGCGATGGAGCAAGGCGCGCACGACATCGTCAACATGATGCAAAACTTGGTTCCCGTCGATAAGGGCGATCTACGAGATAGCATCGGCTGGACTTGGGGCAACGCTCCAAAATACAGCCAGCGCATTGGCAGCTTAAAGTCGAATGACGGCAAGCTGACAATTACGATTTACGCTGGCAATTCTAAGGTGCGCTATGCCCATCTGGTCGAGTTCGGCAGCGCTCCGCACGTGAATGGCGGCATGTATCCCGGCACTTTTAATCCGGGCGCCAAGGCACAGCCATTCTTTTACGTCTCGTGGCGAGCCAAGCGACGTAGCGCACGGGCCCGAGTGTCGCGTGCGATTACCAAGGCAGCCAAACAGATAGCGGCGGATCGCTAATGGACCCGGTTCTAGAGCTTCAGGGCGCAATCATTCAGCGCCTACGCAGCTTTCCTGCGCTCGTCTCCCTGATTGGTCAGCGCAGCTACGATAACCCGCCAACGAACGACCAAGGGCAGGTTTCGCCCTCGATCTTCCCATATGTCAGTATCGGCGCGTCGAGCGCTCAACAGGCAGATGCCGATTGCATCTATGCCGACGATATCATTTTCCAGCTGGATGTCTGGTCGATCGAGCCAGCAAAAAAGCAGATGCGCGACGTCGCCAACGCCGTGCGCCTCGCAACACGAGGATGGGAACCAGTTCTGACGGCCAACGCCCTCGTGACATTCGAATATTGGCGTACTGACTACATCCAGGATGGCGCAATCAATCATGCGTCGATCCGTTACACGGCGATCATCGAGCAGCCTTAAGGCCCTCCACACCGCCTCTCAAAAACTGTTTACTCGGCTGCCTAGAGGCGGCCCTTTTCGTATTGGAGCACTCCATGACAGCTGCCACCACGATCAAAGGCGGAAAGGTCCGCGTCAAGATCGGTGATGATGCATCGCCAATCGTTTACACTGCGCCGTGTGGCTTTACGCAGAAATCGATCACGCTATCGAAAAACCTCAATGAGGTTTCGATTCCCGATTGTGAAGATCCCGACAAGGTCGACTGGATCGGTCGTGACGCCGCCTCGCTCTCGATGAGCATCAACGGTGAGGGCGTCTTGGCTTCCGAATCCGTGGAAACGTGGCTGGATGCTTGGGAAAGCATCGATTCTGTCCCGGTCCAAGTTGAGATTGTTTTCCCAGCTAAGACCTACACCTATACCGGCAAGATGCACGTTGAGAGCCTGGAAATTGGCGCCAACAATGGCGAGCGCGCGACGAACAACGTTTCGCTGCAGTCCGATGGCGAAATGGTCCGCGTCTCGGCACCGACAGCTCCGTAATGAGCAGAGATGCAAAAGTAGAACTCGACTGGGCGGACGGTACTTATACCTTCCGCCTCGGTTGGGGCGAGCTAGAAGCGTTGCAAGAAGCCTGCGACGCTGGCCCTTGGGTCATTCTGGAGCGGCTGTTCACCAAACAATGCCGCGTCGGTGATATTTCAAACGTCATACGGCAGGGACTTATCGGTGGTGGGATGGAGCCGACTGCGGCAACGAAGCTTGTTCGAACCTATGTCGAGAAGCGGCCACCTGCCGAGAACATCGTCTTCGCGACAATCATTTTGCAGGCCGGCATTCAAGGCGTACCGGAGGAGCCGGTGGGGGAGTCAGCGGCGGCAAATCAGACGGAGAGCAACTTGACAGTCTCCCCAACGGTAAAGTCCGATTTGCCGCGGTCTACGGCAACGGTGCGGCGCTCGGCTTCACGCCGCAAGAAGTAAGGCGAATGTCCATGTGGCAGTTCATGGCTGCCGTAGACGGGTACGTCAAAGCCAACTCGACTGACGATGGCGGTTTGAGCCAAGCGGAAAAAGACGAGCTTTGGGAGTGGGTGAGCGAGGGGTAGCGTGGCTTGCTAGTAGCAACCCAACTGCGTCGCCTGGTTGCCTCGGCTATACTGACAGACTCTACCAGCCGTTAGGACGAACATTGTGTTCGGCAGTAACTAATGAACTTCTCCGAAATTGCTATAATCGGTTCGGACTTATTAGTGGGCTTAACACTGTAAGTGTGAACCAAAATACCCGCTTTGTTTACCGCTTCAATGGCGATGTCGCGCATAGGAGGTTCTTCTGGTATTAAAAGCACAGGTTTTAACTGTTTTTCTAACCCGATAATGTGAGGATATAAGCTAAGCTGACCAACTGCTTCGTATACGCTACTCATTGACGAACTTGTTTTGATTTCTATGAGTAAATTGGCCTCTGGATAAATCGCGTCAACTGCGAAACCATTTCGCTGCGGCTTTAGTAGCTTTCCATTTAAACAGGCATTCAATGCTTGCCAAACAAAACCCTGTAGCCGGCATACCTCCTTACTCCACCCCGGCTGGTCAACAACCGTTACGCTTCCCGTCTCGTCGGCGCCTAAATGATAGGAGTTGTCTGTAATATAATTCACGGGGGTCGAACTTGCCAGTCTTGCCAATGTGCATCCTAGTGCAAAATCCACTGTAGTTTTGATGATATTCGCCTCAGAGGAATCAATATTGGCAACCAAGTAATATTTTCGCTTAGACAAACCGCCTTCGACAAGTACTTCGAGCGGTCGTAACTTACTAAAGCGCTCGAATTCGTCTCCAACGATTAGATGAGAGAGAGCGTTCTTATGCAAACGACCTTCTCGTAGCAAGAGGCGATTGCCCATCTTGTCTTTGGCTACAATTGTTAGTTTGTGCCTGTCTAAACCAGACCCCACGGGCCTTACAATTTTTACAATTCCGTTTTTAATGTCGGGATATGACCCGAACATAACTTGATCTTCAATTTGTCCAGGGTCGCCGTGTCCATAGTTTCCGAATAGAACTGTACGATCGTGCATCAACCAAACATTTTTTTCAGTATTTGTGCTGTTCTTCTTAATTGCTGAAACCCAATTTTGGTAAACAGCATCACAAATATTTTGATCAGTTACAATTTCAAGCATTGATTTATCCCAGTAAGCGAGCGTATGAGATCAAAATGATCTTCTAGAGAATTATTTATATGGATCCAACGACTTCCCGCCTTTGGTGTTCTTGTCGACAATCAACTTGTAAGAGCCTGCGGGGAATTTGTAAGGCGCACATCGTTGTAAGGCTCGGTTGAGCGATTCCACGCCAGCCTTCCCAACCCCGTCTTTCGGGAACTCTTTGGCGGTCACATCCGACAAATCCCCGTCTTTATCCAGTTCGACAGAGAGAACGATCTTGCTTGCCAATTTCATTGAAGCAGGCGGGTTCCAGCACTCCAGCGCAGCCCGCGCGAACGCATCGTTCTGCTCATTAGCCTGCGCGGGCATTGCCATAACGGCGGCGGCAATCACCAAAAAACATACTCTCATGGAGCCTCCCTGCCATGGCAACCAACCTTGAATCTCTTGTCGTTCAATTTTCAGCCGATTTCAAGCGATTGGAGAACGCCATCAATCGTCAGCGTGGGCAGTTCACGCGGCAGATGCGCCAGATGGAGAAGTCCGCAGATGTCAGCGTACAGCGTATAAATGCGGCGCTCGGTAATATCGGCAAGGGCACAATACGAGACCTCGCTGCTCCCTTAACCGGCATTACTGCCGCTTTGGGTACGCGTGAGCTGATGCAGTATGCAGATGCTTGGACACAGGCCGGAAACCTCATTCGATCATCTGCCACGGCTGCAGGTGTTGGCGCACGTTCGCTGAATGAGTTGAAGGACGGCGCCAATGAGGCGCGTACAAGTCTTGAAGCGTATACTGACCTATATGCCCGATTGATCAGATCGGCCTCCGCTGTGGCTAAATCCGAAGACGAGATAGCACTGGCGACGTCGCTGGTATCTAAAGCATTCAAGGCGGGCGGGGCATCGGCACAGGAGCAAGCTGCGGGCATTCTCCAGCTCGGGCAAGCTTTGGGTTCTGGCGTTTTGCAGGGTGACGAACTCCGGTCCTTGCGTGAAAACGCACCAGTCATTGCGAAAGCGATTGCTGACGAGTTTAAGACCACAATCGCAGGTTTGAAGCAGCTTGGCGCCGATGGAAAGCTGACCTCCGATCGCGTGTTCAAGGCCATTCTGAACGCACAGAAGCCAATTGAAGCGCAGTTCAGAGCGACGAACGCAACAATTGCCGATGCTTTTACCCAGCTCAACAACGAATTCACAGCCTATATCGGTAATGCTGACAAATCGGCGGGCGCAAGTGCGCAGCTGGTTCAAGTGCTGCAGTATGTGGCCGACAATTTCAAAGAAATCGCTGATGTCGTGGCGGCTTTTGCGACGGTGCTACTTACGGCCTTTACCGGACGGGCAATCGCTGGGGTCGTCGTCGGACTCGGTCAGGCCGTTGTTGCGTTGGGTTCGTTCCTGACCGCACTACGCACCGGAACCAGTGTTGTTGCTGCATTTAGTGCTTCTCTGGGGCCGATTGGGCTTCTTGCGGGTGCAGCTGCTGGAGCGGTTTACCTGCTCTACAACAACATGTCGTCGGGCGACCGTGCTGCTAAATCATTCAGCGAAGCTGTCGATGGAAACAAGGTTGCGCTAGAAAGCGCAGCCTCAGCTTCGCGACAGTATCAGACTGAACTGGTCAAGCAGATCAGTTTGCAGTTGGAAGCGGCTAAGGCGGCCTATGCACAGGCAGATGCTGATTTCTCGGCAGCGAATGCACGAGCTCAAGGTTTTCGAAAGCTAACCGGGCTCAAATTTGAGCCGCTGGAATATGCCGCCGATCAAGCTCTGGCTAACGCCGATGCTCTCGGGCTAGCCGTTGGGAAGTTGGAAGACCAGCAAAAGAAGGCTCAGCAGATCCTCGCCTCAACGCCATCGGGCTACGGCGGCGGCATCGCCACTACACCAGACGATAAGAAGAATGGTCGGACCAAGAAAACGCCTGCCGAGCGGTTTGACGATAACATGCAGCGCGTCACCGACCGCACGGCTGCACTTGTTGCAGAGACTGAGGCACAGCGCCAGATCAACCCGCTGATCAACGACTATGGCTTTGCCATGGAAAAGGCGCGCACAGAGCAGGAACTGCTCAATGCAGCGCAAAAGGCTGGTGTCGCGCTCACGCCAGAATTGCGGGTTCAAATCGCTGCCACGGCGGACCAGTGGGCTCTTGCGAGTGCCGAGGCTAACAAGCTGGCCGAAGCACAAAACCGGATTCGGGAAACCGCGGAAGATATGGCGGCATTCCAAAAGGACCTGGTTGGCGGGATTGCTGATGACTTCCTAAACGGCGCAAAGTCAGCTGAGATTTTCGCGAACGCTCTTGGCCGCATCGCGCAAAAGCTAATCGATATCGGCCTTGCGAACATCTTCGATACCGACAAGGGCGGCTTTAATCTCTTCGGCGCTCTGGGCGGTATATTCCGCAAGAACGGTGGACCGGTAAAGCGCGCTGGCGGTGGCATTGTTCGTGGTCCTGGCGGGCCACGTGGCGACAAAATCCCGACGATGCTAAGCGATGAGGAATTCGTCGTTAATGCGGCAGCGACAAAGCGCAACCGTGCTTTACTGGAAGCCATCAACAGCGGGCGTGTTATCGGACTGAAGGACGGAGGCTCACCTCTGCGCGCCCCAGCCATGCCGATCCTGCGGTCACCTGCTGCGTCGCAGCAAGCGCAATCCGGTATCGCCGACGTTCGTGTTTTTGTTGACCGTGACGGCAACTGGCAGGCCGAGGTCGAGCGCATCTCGCAGCGCAACGTAAAGCAAGGGCTGGCTTCCTACGATAAGTCGGGAGCCGTCCGGACGGCGCGTGATCTAAGGCAGGTGAACTCAAGAGGACTGGCAAAGTAATGGCTGAACTACTTCCGACTGGCCTTCGATATCAGCCGACTTTCCCGGTCCTGAATCGCCCGGTTTCCATGTCTCAGTATGGGGATCGGGCGATTTCAGCGATTGAGAACGGCGATCCGTTCTGGACGTGGACGGCAAAAGTCACCGACTTGACGAATGCCAAACGCAATTTGCTCGAGGCGTTCATTGATCGGTGCCGGGGCGGTCAGGTTACGGTGCATTACACGCCGAAGCATGTTTGCATTCCGCAAGCCTACTGGGGCGACGCAAACAACTCGGCGATTACCGGTACGGCTTCATTGGGCACGATCAACGGCAATACTCTTACGCTGAATGGCGTTGCAGTCGGTCTTAAGCTGATGAACGGTGATTTGGTTGGCTTTACGATCGGCAATTACAACTTCATCGCTCGCATCGTTGCCGATGCCACCGCGGCTAGCACGACATTGCAGGTGAAGATCGAGCCATTCTTACCATCCTATATCACCGTCGGCGCGGCGGTGAAGTTCAAGAACCCTATAATGAACATGCGGCTGATGCCGAAGACGTGGGAAATCGGCGAAGGCAAGTTTCCCGATGCGTCGTTCCAACTCATTGAGGTGCCGAAGTGAAGGAAGTGGAAGAAAGAGATTTTTTCGGTTTTACTCCTGAGATGACAAAGGTTTTGGAACGCGAACTTTCGAATTACGACGGGTTTTGTCTAATTGAGGTGGTAAAAAGGGCATTTCAGGAAGTGAAGTTGGTGGACCCCGACGCTTTAAAATTAGATATGCGATGATATTCAGGGCGCACATTCCCATGTCCTCGCAATCCCTGATCAACTGATGCATTTCTTGTTTGTCTATTTTATCTTCGTATTCTCGGATTTCGCCCTTGGCGTACTCGGTTCGTAAGATCAGAAAGCTGCCTTGATCTTCCTTAGCACCATGAACGAAGTAGTTGCGATGTTCATTCAATCGTTCGATGGAAATTGAAATTTCTTTAATGTGAGGCTCAATTTCCGGGTGAGACGAAGATGAAGATAAAGCTCGAAGCGCGAACCAAAGTGACTGACCATTTAGTTCGTTGGTGACAGATTGCACTCCCTTTGGTTGGCCAAGCAAATGGCTCAAAAGCATCTTGCAACAATTTTCGGTGTTGTTCCAAGCCATCACGAGCTCGCCTAGCAAGTGAGCGAAGCTGATATCAATTAATGGATAGCGACGTCTATCAGGTCTGTTTCCAGGATGTTTTTTGCCTTTTGACATGGTTGTGCCTCCGCGCGAGCATCAAAGCTGAGTCGCAATCGGAAGTCGAGTTTGCCTACCGTTGGCGCCGAGCGCGAATAGCACGAACCCAGGTGTTGTTGAACATAATGGCGCCTATGACCAATGCGACGGCGCCAAGGGCGACCATGCCGAAAGCTACGCCTTGGTCTCCGAACTGCTGATATAACCAGCCCGTTTTTTCTACTGCTTGGGCTGGATTTCCAAGGCGAAGAACACCTTGGATCAAGGCACCAAAACCGACAATCAACACGCAAACACTTCTAATCATGCCGGCCAGATATCAGCTGGGCGCGGTTCAATCCACCCTTTCGATGAATTGGCGGTAACTAATGGCTTTCCCAGCACGTCTACAGCAATTGCTCGACGAGGGCAGGGGCAAGATCGCCTCTGCCGTCAAGTTCGAGTTCGGCACCGGCATCTACGGGTTTTTTTCGGGTAAGGGCAGTGTTGACTATGGCGGCCTGACCTATCACGGCAACACTATCATCGACATCGATGAGCCGATGTACGCGCTCGGCACGGCAGCACAGCCCGTGACGATGCGACTGCCCGCTGCTGCCGACTTTGGCCTGACGCCCGACAAACTCGGCCTGATTGAGCAGGAAGATTACAAGAACCGCCCTGTCACGTTCTACGACTTCTATTTCGACCCAGACACGAACGAGTTCCTTCACGCCGAGCCGACCTGGTACGGCTATGTCGATACCATTGATCACCGCGAGGAAGGTGACAGCGTTTGGCTAGAAGGTCATATCGAGACCGGCGCAGTCGACAATTTCCGCGAAGGCTATCGCTACGCCTCACATGAGGATCAGCAGCTTGTTTCGCCGGGCGATATGCTTTTCGAGTACGCAGCAAGGACCAAGAATGAATTCTTCAAAATCAAATTCGGCTAGGGTCCCCGGCTGGGATCGGGCGCTGGAAGACCTTGCGACAGTTCACGTATCGATCTTGCCGGAGTGGGGCATTTCAGACTGTCTGATGACGGCAGCCGATGCAATCAAGGCCGTCACCGGAGAAGATCCACTCGCCGAGTTTCGAGGTAAGTACAAAACCGAAGCCGGTGCAGCTCGTAAGATGCGCGCCAATGGCTGCGAGAACGTCAAGGACGTGCTTGAAACCTATCTCCAGCTTGAGGCAGTCAATCGGCTCTCTGCTCGCCGCGGCGATGTCGGCGTGATGCTGATCAATGACGAATATGTGGCCGGGTTCATTTGCGGGTCTGGTTTCGCGGTCAAGCAGCCGTATGGGCTCACGTTCTTTCCGGTGACCAAAATCGAGCAGGCCTATAAGGTCGGCAGCTAACCACCACTACAATTTGCGCCTTTGAAGGTCCGCCAGCAGCGGGCCTTTTTTGTTGCGCCTGCATGAGGCCGCCGTATGCCATTTTTAGCGCCTATCTTCACCGCTATCGGCGGCATCGTGTCAAGCGTGGCCGCATGGGCTGCAGCGAGCCCGATCCTTGCCGGTATCGCTCAGACAGCCTTCGGCATTGCGCTGAAATACGCCGTCAATGCGCTGTTTCCTCCGAAGACGCAAAGCCGAGCGTCGGAGCTGGAAACGCAGTATGGCGCCAATATTCCGCGTTCGGTCATTCTTGGTACCTGTGCGACCGAAGGCCATCACATCTATCGCAACAGCTATGGTAGCGGCGGGCGTCTGATACAGGACGTGTTCGTTCTGTCGAGCTTTCGCATTACGGCTGTTCCACGTGTTCGCTACAATGGCGAATGGCGGAGCTTGGTGCAGCAAGATTCCGACGGTTACTGGCTTGTGCCGAACGAAGGCACGAGCGGCGACGATCACGACAATGTCCGCGTCAAGTTCTATTACGGCACGATGGATCAGCAGGCCGAACCGACGCTGATCAACAATGCCCGCCCTGCCGGGCGCTGGACTGCGAACCATCGTGGTGCCGGCGTTGCCTATGCCATCGTATTTTCCGAACTTCGCAAGAACGGCGACGGACTGACCTCGCCGGCAAAGCTACTCTTCGAAGTCGTCGGAGCGCCGCTTTATGATTGGCGTAAGGACAGCACGATGGGCGGATCGGGCGCGCATCGCTGGAGTGACCAGAGCACGTGGGAATATTCCGATAATCCGCCGGTTCAGATCTACAATCTGGAGCGCGGCTTCTACAATGGATCGCAGCGCATGGTCGGCAAGGCTGTTCGTGCAAGCCGCCTGCCATTGGCAGAATACACCCAGGCAGCGAACATCTGCGACGAAGTCATGTCGGACGGTTCTAAGCGCTATCGCGCCCATGCGATTGCCAAGGATGGTCCCGGCGCGAACCACGACGCCAACCTATCGCCGATCCTCGAAGCCATGTGCGGCTCGTGGGTAGAGCGTGTCGATGGCGAATTCCCGATTGCGGGCGCTCCGCAGGCCATCGTTGCAACCATCACCGACGCAGATATCAAGCGTGGTGCACCGCTTCGTTTCAGCGCAAAGCGCAAGCGTACAGAACTTATCAACACGGTTGCGGCCTCATATGTCTCGCCGGATGACTTCTATGAAACGAAGGACGCGGCAACTCGCATCGATGCTGGTGCGCTGGCCGAAGATCGCGAAACGCTTGCCAGCGCCATTCCTTACGCTGCCGTCACCGATGTGCGGCAGGTGGACAGGCTGGCTGACATCGCAATCCGTGGGGCGCGTTATCAGGCATCAGCGGAAATCGTCGTTCATCCGAAATTCCTCGACACGATCAAGGAAGGCCGGTGGGTTCGCTGGAATAGCGCAAAATATGGCGACCGGACATATCAGGTTCTGACCCGGCAGCTCGGCGGCATCAATACTGACGGCGCCCGCGATATCTCAATTGCGCTGCAACAGATCAGCAATGGCGTCTTCGATCCGACGGCTTATGAAACCAACCCGCCGAACATCATCGTCATTCCGCCGCCGCAATATCTGGCCGAGGTGCAGAATTTTGATGTCATTCCGACCATCGTCAAGGCTGATGGCGCTGGTGAATTGCCGGGTGCACGGTTGCTGTGGGATGCGATCGATGACATTTCTGTTGTCGGTGTCGATATCGAGTATTGGCCGGCCAATGATCCAAGCCAGGTGTTCAAGCGCTTCGTGACATGGGACGTGGTGAATGTTCTGCTGGTTGAAGGCCTTACCTCTCTTACGGACTGGTTCGTTCGGACGCGCCTGCGTGTCGATAATGGGCGTGCTGTGGCGTGGGCCGCGGCAAGGCCATTTCGGACGCTGAATGCACAAGGCGATCAGAACCCGATCGATTACGAAGGGTTGGCCGATGATCTGAAAGGCTATCTGGGCTGGATAGGGCCACAGGTGCGAGAGCTGATCCGTCAGGCGGAAGAACTAGCGACGCTGACAGCGGACAACCACAACAGCAATTATTCCGATATTCAGCGACTGACGCGGCAGTTGTCGAGCACGTTTGGCAATGCTCAAGCCCGATGGCAGGAAGATATCATTGTTGCTACCGGACCAAACAGCGCCATTGGCCAGCAGCTGACACGCATCAATGCTCAACTCTGGGACAATACAGGCGCTAGCATCATTCAGCTTCTGCAGGTGCGCGTTGATGGAGTTGAAGGCGATGTGACGGCGCAGGCAAACCTGCTCACGCAACTGTCGTCCAACGTCAATGAGGTGTCAGCGAACGCTACTTTCCGCATGGGTACTTACGTTGTCCCGTCAGGCTGGAATGCTCGTATTGGTATGGAAGTGCGCGGTGGGACAGATGACAGCTTCAAAAGTGCTGGCTTGTTTCTTGATGTTACCAGCACTCAGGCGCGTATAGCTCTTATTGCGGAACAGATCGTATTCTCGAATGGAACTCAGTTCTTCAAGCCTTTCGTCATCCAGAATAACGTCATGTACGGCGAAGGCTTCGTCATGGACTGGGCGAAGATCGTCAACGTGCAAATCCAGTGGGCGCAGATACAAAATGCGGTGATCGACAATCTAGTGGTGAAAACGAGTAACCTTGATTTCAACGCCGTCACCCAGCCAAATCGATCCCCTTTCAATCAGTTATTGACTGGAACTTCTGGTGTGGTCGCTGCTCTGACAATTAGCAATCCTGCGGGTAATGCAGTGGTTGTGGGGTGTAATGTGGCCACTCCGTTTACAGCCTCCACCGGTAGCTCAATCAACTTGAAACTCACCTTGTGGAACATGACGACAGGCTCAGAAATTGTTTCCAACACGGCCTCTGTTACCGGGGGACAAAACTCACTGCCCTTGGGGGCTTGTAATATTGATTTTACCGCCATTACAGGGACTAACGTTTACGGCTTGCAGATCACCGTTATTACCAGTTCAGGCACAAACTCAATCGGCAACACGGTGGGCGATGTGAAAGCGCTTGTCTGGAAACGCTGACTTTCATCCAAATCCAATCATAGGAAACCGCGTTGACAGCGCGGGGAGGTAATTCATGGCTGTTTTGCCTGACTATGTGACCGGGACGATCACGCTTGCCAATGGTTCCACGACCGTCACGGGTACGGGAACCATGTTCACAACGGCGGCCTTTCGACCGGGCGACACGCTCCAAATCCAGAACCTGACGGCAGTAATCGCCAGCGTCGATAGCAACACGCAGTTGACGCTGGCTGATCCCTGGACAGGAACTGGCCTGACTGATGCCCCATATCGTGCGCGCTATCTACCAGATGGCGCACGCGTTACAGCTCAGACTACATTGCTGATTGAACTCCTTGGCAATGGTGTTCTTTCGAACATTGCGAGCATTCCAGTAGAAGAAGGCAATCTTCTGATCGGCAACGCTGCCGGTCTTTATGACCTGATTGATAAGTCTGAGCTCGGTACTCCGGACCCGAACGGCAGTCTCGCCAAGCTGGCCGCGCTGACACTGGCGGCGCGTCAGATATTGCAGACGGATGAAACTGGCGCGTTGACGGCACTCACGTTGGGCGCTCGCCAAATCCTTCAAACTGATGAGACGGGTGCACTTAAGTCCATCGCTCTGGCAGCGAGCAAGCTGCTAAATACCGATGCGAATGGCGATGTTCTTCTTTCAGACATCACCACATACGGGCGTTCTGTGGTCGCTACCGCAAATGCAACAGCCTTGCGCACGGTTACGGGTTCGGACCGTCCTATTTTTTCAGCTTATCCGCCAGCTGATATTTCTATCGGTAATGGCATCAATGCCGTCAACATGACAGCGACGCATGTCAATGTTGGAAATCACTGGAACGGGTCGAGATTTCTTTGTCCAGAAGCAGGTAATTACCTCTTTTCGTTCTCGGCACAATGGAACGTCGGCCAAGATAATACCGGATATGCAATTCTCAGAATAAAGAGGAACGGGACTACTGTCATTGGCGGCATCGAAAACAAGAGCTTATATTTCAAGCATGTCACGATAACGAGCGTGATACCTCTGACCGTCGGAGACACTGTTACCTTTGAGTTCGAGTTAGTAAATGCCGCTGGCTCCCCCTTGCTTCAGGGCAGCAACACGAGAGCACATGGCTTTTTGGTGAGGTAGAAAAATGCAGTACAAATTCATCAAATTCGGCCCAGAAGGCTATCCGCTGTTCTATTATGACGAAGTCACCTACCCACCCACGGAAAAGGGGAAGCTGAACCCTGCCATACCTGCCGATGCAGTGGCCGTAACAGATGAGCAATGGCTCCGCGCTTCCATAATGCAGCTGTGGCGCGCTCCAGATGGACAATTGGTGGAGCCACCGCCGCCGGAACCAATAATCCAACCAGAGCCAGTCACCATTCTTCCAGCAGTTACGCTGTGGGAGCGCATGACCGAAGCCGAGGCGGATCAGGTCAATGCTGCCATGGCAACTCAGCCCTTCCGCACCCGTCAAATCTTTCTGACCGCAAACACCTTCCGATCAGATCATGAGCTTTGGCCGCTGTTGGTCCAAATGGCTACGGATTTGTTTGGAGATGACAGGGCAGCTGAACTGCTTGCAGGTTGAACTACAGCGCCCTAATCACCCGCACAGAGCCACCGATCAACACCTCAACGTTTTGTTGCGGATTTCCCGACCAATATGATCGAATATCGTTATCCATCTGCGCGAATGGTGTGGGCATACCTGGATTGGTCGTGCCAACAAAGTCCCACGAGGTACGGAAAACCGGTACGGCAGGGTCTACCAGTTCGACTTCGTGAACTACTGACAATGCCGAATGGGTGGCAACGTATTGATCCGCGTCAGCGCGATTCTCACAACAAAAGACACAATCAAGACGGCTCGGAGCCTTTGGGTTTAGGGCTAGCCGACCGAACTCCAATGCGAGCTCGCGATAGTTTGTCGTTGGCGCCTGCTCGAAAGCCCGTTTAATCCGCCCCCAATTTCCTGGCTCAATTATGCTGCCTGCGCCCAGTCTAATCGGCGCACAATGAAAATACGGCATGCGGTCCCCCATTTATCGCCAATGAATCAATCGGCAAAGTAAGTTTGCCATTTTCCCGGAACAACTCAATGAACAAAACAACGTTCTTCGCTTATGCGAGGCGCGCGCCTTTTGGCGGCCGTCTGTCGCAGGCGCAGGTCGACGGCACGTCGGCGATTCTGGCTGAAGCTGAACGCCGAGGCCTGCCGGATGAGCAGGCGGCTTATGTGCTCGCAACGGCATTCCATGAGACCGGCGGCAAGATGCAGCCAATCGAGGAAAACCTTACCTACACCAGTGCGGCTCGCATCCGGCAGGTTTGGCCGCCGCGGTTTAGCACGGTAACCGCCGCTCAGCCCTTTGTCCGAAACCCGCAGGCTTTGGCTAACAAGGTCTATGGCGGTCGCATGGGCAATACCGGCGCAAACGACGGCTGGCGGTTCCGCGGTCGCGGGCTGGTGCAGATCACCGGACGCGACAATTATAAGAAGTATGGGCTCGGTGATAACCCCGACGCCGCGTTGGAAGACAGCACAGCTGTGCGAATCCTGTTTGACGGGATGATTAACGGCAAGTTCACGGGCAAGCGGCTGGCCGACTATTTCGGCGTCGGCAAGGAAGACCCTGTAGGCGCCCGCGCTATCGTCAACGGCAGCGACAAGGCCAGCCTTATCGCAGGTTATTACCGCAACTTCCTCGACAGCATCGTGGCCGCCCGTGAAATGAAGCTGGCCGTAGCAGAAGATGCCAAGGCTGACGATGTGCCTCTGCTGCAGGATAAAACGGTGCAGACAATCGTCGCTGGTACGGGAGGGACGCTCGTGACTGGCCTTATCGGCGCGGTGTCGAACCCATGGGCGTTCGCAACAGTAGCGCTCCTGCTGGTCGCAGCAGGCGCGGGCTTCTGGCTCTGGAAGAGCGGCAGGCTGGAACTGAAGAGGGTGGCGGTGTGACCTGGCTCCTAACCCTGCGCTCCAAGATCACAGGCTGGGCCGTGGCAATCGCTGCGGCCCTTGCGATTCTGGCGGGTGCTTACCTCAAAGGTAGGGCGGACAATGCCACAAGCGCAACCGCCGACCGGCTGAAAGCCGCCAATAAAGCAAGGAAGATTGAAGATGAAACGAGCAAGCTTGGCGGCGGTGATGTTGACGTTGCTCTGTCTCGGTGGATGCGTGACAGCCGGTAGCTACTGCGACGTCGCGCGGCCCGTCCGCCCGAGCGTCGAGGACAGCCTGACCGACGGAACGAAGCGCCAGATCCTGGCAGAGAACACCAAACTTGAAAAGCTATGCGGGGTGCGGCCGTGAGTAAATTGTCGTTGCGCATGGACACGCATAGCGCCCAAAAAATGTTATCGTCGCTATCCTCTATCTCGGATGGATTTCCCGAATTTCGCGATGGCCTCCTCGGCCTTCTCAATTCCGGCGAAGAACTTTTCGCTATTGATGATGAAATCAGAACAGCACCCAGGGCAAGTGACATTGTCGTTGGATTTAAGCCAACCGATAGTCTGCTCGATCTGATTTCCACATTTAGGGCAAGTCACCCCGATTGTCTGATTTTCAAACATTTCCCCCATCCCTTTAGATCAGACGATTGCAACATAACTTCCGAGGGTGTGCAATGACCGGCGCTGAAATCATGGCCGTCGTCGGCTTTATCGTAATGTTGATGGGCTTTCTGTTCGGCCTCTGGAAATACGTTGAGAGCCAGATCGCGAAAGCCGAAACGCGGAACGCTGCAAAGGCGGACGCTGCAACGGCTCTTGCCAGCCTGACACGGCAGGAGCTTTCCGACTACAAGCTGCGGGCAGCTGAAACCTTTGCCACCAAGGCAGGTATGCAGGAGCAGACGTCCCAGATCATGCGAGCCATCGAAAGTGTGGCGCACCGCATCGACGGGCTGACAGAACGGATTGACAACATCATGGCAACGAGGACGGGGCGCACTAGAACATAAAAGAAAGGCGCCCCGAAGGGCGCCAGTCACTTACTTGTGCTTGGTTGGGTCAACCAAGCGATAGCCTGAACCAGGTTTGGGGGTTGGAGGCAAAGGCTTTCCTTGCACACCAGTTATCTCCGGTCCAACGCCACCGCGTGGTCCAATAGTTGCGTACTGGCCGGAGCGGGGAGTTATATTGCCTGGCTTTAGAGGCGGCTTAGACATGTTCAATAACCGATTTCCAGCGCGCCTTGATTTTTACCCTCGATAGTCGTATCCCAACGTTGTTCAGGCGAGAGAACGACTCGTGCCAATCGGCGCACCGTTTGATCGACACAAAAGGCAGGTAACGACGATTCGCTACCTGCCTTTTTTATTGCCGATTTTTTACTTAATGTAAACTATAATAATTAATTACAGTGCGTGACACTGATTTTAACCACTTGGAGAAGCGGTGTCAACATAATTATAAAAATTCTTCTTGACTTAAGATGCGAATTAAGCGTTGAGGTGGTGCGCGTTTAGAATACCGTATTATTTACAAAGGCTTGATTCCAATTAATGATTCAGAAAACAGCCTTCCTTGTTGGTTTTCCCCCTCAAGGTTGATGGAAAATTTTGATGTAAGGCCCGAGTAATTCACCAATACTAACAGGTCTGCATGCCACCATTAACACGACATTTATTGAGGCGTTCCACCCTCCTCGTCGGGCTACCCGCCCGCGCCGCATACCGCGGCAATCACCCAACACGAGGAGTAACAATGACTGATATTTCTATGCCATCCGTATTCGTTAAAGACGGCGCTGTGTATGCAAACAGCCGGGATGTGGCTGCGTTCTTTGAGAAGCGGCACGCTGATGTATTGAGGGCAATTCGGGATGTGCAATGCAGCGAAAGTTTTCATCGACGCAATTTTGCACCGTTTAAAATCAAAGACTTAACTGGAGAGAGCACGTCTCACTATGAGATGACGAAGGATGGGTTCGCCTTTTTAGTGCTGGGCTTCACAGGTGCTGACGCCGCTCGCTTCAAAGAGGCATACATAGCCGCATTCAACGCCATGGAAGCCGAACTAAGTAACCGCAGACCATCTCGTCCAATCGTCCCTGACGCCCGAGATATGGAATTCGTACGACTTGCGAAGCAGGTAAAAGGAGACGGGTTCGCCTGTGCTCTTTGGGACGATATGGGATTCTATTGTCCGTCAGGCTTTGAGCCCATTAGACAGCGCAGTCTGTTCGAACCAGCTAATCAGAACATCACGATTGCAATCACTCACGCCGCCTAACAGCAACAAGCCCCGCTTCGGCGGGGTTTTCATTTCTTTTTCCATTTTTATTTGGCCATTAACACCACATTTATCGAGACATTCCACCCTTCCTTTTGCGCCGCTCACCACGGCCACTATCCAAACACGAGGAGACTGTATGCCCCATGACAGACAGGGCGCGGGTGCGCGCCTTTCACACGAAGAACTACTGCGCCGCGCGGAGGCTTACCGCGAGCACGGCACGCTGGTTAAGGCTGCCGCTGCGCTTGGCATAAAGAAGTCGGCGTTTCACGAGAGCATCAAGCGGGCGGCAGAGATTGGGTTGTTGGGTCCGTCGCCGACGTTGCCCGGCTATGCGATCAAAAGCCTGACCGAGACGCCAAACGGCACTTATATGCGCCAGACGAAAGAGGCTGGCCCGGTTTATGAACCGACGGATGGCCTTGCCGTTAAAGGCAAGACGACGCTCGTTAATGCCGAAGGCCGGGTTATCACGCAGCACATTATGGAGCGGGCTGATGTGCAACAGCAACGCGCCATTTTGGATGCAACGGTTGCAGCCCTGTCTGAAAAACTACCGCGTGTCGCGATTACGCCTCCTCCGGCGCATGTTGCGTCCGAACTACTTAACCAGTTCGTCGTGACAGATAGTCACTTCGGCATGCTGGCATGGCGTGAAGAAACCGGAGATGATTACGATCTGCGTATTGCCGAGCAGTTGCTACTGGACTGGTTCGCCGCAGCTGTAGCCGCCGCTCCGCAGGCGCACACGGCTGTGTTGGCGCAGTTGGGTGATCTGATGCACCATGATAGCCTCGAAAGCGTTACACCGGCTCATAGGCACGTGCTAGACGCAGACAGCCGCTTGCAGAAGGTCATCCGCGTCGTCATTCGCACAGTCCGACGCATCATCGACATGCTATTACAGAAGCACCAGCACGTTCACGTTATCATGGCGTCTGGCAATCATGATCCAGCATCGTCGGCATGGCTGCGTGAGATGCTTGCGGCCATGTACGAGCACGAGCCTCGCATAAGCGTCGACAACTCGCCGATGCACTACCACGTCTACTCGTGGGGTAAGACAGCACTGTTTTACCATCACGGCGACAAGCGAACTATCAACAATGTCGACGTCACGATGGCTGGCCTGTTCCGCAAAGAATACGGCCTGAGTTTGTCGGCCTACTGCCACATTGGCCATAAGCATTCCGATGAGGGCATCAGGACAAACCTAATGTATGTCGAGCGCCACGAAACGCTTGCCGCCAAGGATGACTATGCCGCGAGCGGCGGCTGGCTGTCCGGAAGGTCAGCCAAGCGTATTACGTATCACAAAGAGTACGGCGAAGTTGCCCGGGACAGGATGACGCCAGCGATGGTCAAGGGCGCAGCGCGTATGCCGGTTGCCGCGAATGATAATGTGGCGCGCGCGAGGAGGGTGGCGTGACTAGCCTTTAATCGGTGGCGGTGGTGGAGGAGGCGCAAACAAATCTGCCAGTTGCTGGCGAGGTGACGACGTGGTTTTCTCGTTTGGTGCAGGTGTGGTAAACCAATCCCACGCCGGTTTCGGTAGCCATCCATCTCCAGCGCCCGGTACAACCTCGTTCACAATGAACCAAGTCCCTCCGAAAAATGGCCTGATTTTTGCAGCCATTTCAAAAGGAGTGCTTCTACTTTTGACAAAATAAAGCAAGGGCATGTGGTTCCAATACGATAGAATGTCAACACTATCTATCAAATATTGATGGAATGCAGCAGTATTCATATTGTTATACATGCCGTAGATCATGTACGTCCGGATGCCTCTCTCCGCGTCGTTCATGATAACCTCTTGCTCGAAGGATTAGTTGTTGGTTCGTGTTCTAAAACAACTCCACCAGACCTATCATCTCCAATCGTAGCAAGCTTTCGTAGCTCAATCTGATGACGTTCAGAATGGAGCCGGTCCGGCGCCATCATAAGAAGGCCTACGTAGCATGCAAGAGCCACTGCTACTGGAGTCAACAAGGCAAAAAACATGTACACCATCCATTCAGAAGGGGCAAAAATGGCGCACACGACAGCGGACGGGACGCAAATTCCACACAGCCATAGAATGGGATTAAGCGCCCCATTCTGGGTTGTTATGCTTTTGGAAGCCCAGGTTAGGTGACTTAAAGGGTTTCTGAAATTCAACATTTTCGTACTCAGAATGGCCACTCTCGTAAGATAAACAATTTCCTAAGTCTGTCATCAACCAAATCAATGATTTGTTTCTGTGGCAGCCGCTGAGCAGTTTAGCTAGCACACACCCGCCGCCCACCAAGCGGCGCTTTCACCACAACACGAGGAGAGAACATGCTAGAAGAAGCAGAAGACCGCGCTGCGCGAGCGGCTGTTGAAGGTCGGCAGATGAAGGCAGGTGGGAAGGTTATAAGTCGCCTGCCAAAACCTTATAACGACAACTTGCCGGTAACCAGAGTGACGATAAGGGCTGGGGAGCTTTACATCGGTAACGTTCCTGTGCCGCAGCCGGTGCCAGTTGCCCAGCAACCGGGCCGGGAAATGACAGGTTTCGTATCCACGCTGTCTCCTGCCCAGCAGGAAGCAGCGAAGGCGTATCGTGGTGATGATACAGCTATACCTATTTCGCCAGAACCTTATAACGACAATGTGCCATGCGGCTGGATTGCACTTGAAGGATTTGTCGATCCGCCTGAACCTCCCGCCGGACATAAGGTCGAGGTGAAACGGGATACATTTCTGGGCGTCGTGGAGGCCTATAGATTTGTGCCAGCTGCCCAGCAACAAGCACGCAAGCCTCTCGTCATCATCGAAAGCCCGTACGGCGGCGACATCGCACGCAACACTGAATATGCCCGCGCCTGCCTTCTGGACAGTTTGCGGCGCGGAGAGGCACCCATCACGAGCCACTTGCTGCATACGCAAGTGTTGGAAGACTCGCGGCCTGATGAACGTGAGCTCGGCATTGAGGCTGGCCTCGCGTGGTATCGCGTGGCAGAGAAATGCGTTGTTTACGGTGACCGTGGCATTAGCGGTGGTATGATCGAGGGCATCCAGCGGGCCAAGCGGTTTGGTGTGCTGGTCGAGTATCGGCGACTAGAGACTTGGAGGGATGCGGCATGACCAACTTCCATGTAGGCCAGAAGGTCGTCTGCATCGACGCCAAGGTCGGATTCGAACAGTTCATCGAGATCAAGGAAGGCGAGATTTACGAGGTCACCTGGATCGGACCGTTCGAGCATTACACGCAGGGCAGTTTCATCGGCATCCGCCTTAAAGGCGTTGATCGTGGTGTCTGCCCTCAGTTCGGTTACGACAATCCGCCATTCGCAGCGCGTCGGTTTCGTCCGCTTGTTCGCGATAAGCTGTCCTCGGTCCGGGGTCTGCTTGCTGGCGGGCCTGTAACTGAGGAGTTTGAAGAGCCGAAACGGAAGGTCAGGGAGGGGGTATGGTAGAGCAGACGATGATTGAGCGTGTTGCTAAAGCTCTATTCGAGGATGAGTGGGATGATAAATCTTCTGAGCCATGGGAGAGCGCAAACCCAGGCGAACGGAAAGCATGGCTAAGATCAGCTCGCGTAGCCATGGAGGCAATGCGGGAGCCTACCGACCTCATGGGGAATGGCCTGAATAATTTACCGGGTGAATACAGAGCCGGTTCTCACAGTGCATCCGATGTATGGCGGGTTATGATCGACGCCGCACTTGAGGAGAAGATATAATGGTTCCAGACGCACGAATTGACCGTGAGATTGCTGAATGGGCGCGCGTAGGTGCTGCGATTGAAGGCCAGCCGGTCTATGACCCGCGTGCCGTCACCTCCGACGGCGGCAGCACGAGCTATTACGAACTACCGCCCGGCGCGACCGAGCTCAACGACCTTATCGAGCACAAAGGCATGTCCTTCGCGCTCGGTAACATCTTCAAGGCTTGCTATCGGTTCGGAGAAAAAGACGCGGCCAGCCGAATGTATGATCTGAACAAAATCATATATTTCGCGGAGAGGCTGAAAGCGTCGGAGCAAAGGAAGGTCGCCTAAAAAAGAACCCCGCAGTGGGATCGCGCGGGGTTGGAAGTTATGTCTCATCGGCACCCAAAATTTTATTCAGGGAATCGGATTTGTAAAGCCCCGATGTTTAACGTTCATTCAAACGGTACCAGCCTCGCATCACTCGGATGTAGGCTGGCTTATGCTGATAGTTGGTTTTGACAGAATGCTTGCGCAGATGATCTGCGATTTTTGCAATGTTCACGTCAGGCAAAGCACGATGAACGGACCTAGCGCTAAATGGTTCGCGAAGCTGCAGGCGCCGAATTGCCCTTTCGATGTCTGAGTTTTTCAATACCCCCCCCCACTGCCGACTATCGGTTTAGATGCCCCGACGTCCTCTACAAACGTCGGGGCCGCGCTCGGCGTATGTGCCCGACCTAGCTTCGCGCCATCATCCAAAGGCGTTTCACAAAACCTCGGATGATCTCAATCCCATTGGTTGGTCCGGATCGTCATTCCAGCGGCCTTGGCCGCTTTGACAAACGATTTACGGGCTGTGTTTGGCAGACCTTCGAGATCGGCAAGGCATGCCTGTAAGGCTTCTTCGTATTCCTTGCCGTGGGCGTTGTGTGGCCAGTCGTTCAACAGACAGCGTGCAGCTGTCGGGGTGTCTGGGACAACGCGATATTTGCCAATTCCATAGAGCTCGACGTCTACTGGTTTTCCCCAAGCCATATTCCCCTCCCAAAGAAGTTGCCCTGCCGAGGGACGAGCTAGGCAGGGCTGCGCCAGCGATGGTTCTGGTGCCAGTAGAGGTGAACCGGCGCGAAGTTATCGTTCTTGCATTATTACAACTCTGGGGAGGGGGAATGGTTCCGCTGTGAGCGCCACGCTATTCCTCCGGGTCAGTTCCCATCTCCCCCATCTGGACGCCCTTAGCCATGCTGGCGATAGCCCGTGCTATTTCGATGCGATCCCATCCAGCCTCTTGCGCGTCGTCTATCAGGTTGAACAGGCCGTCGGCCAGAGCTTCCTGACAGTCCATAAACCGTTCCGGATAGTCCTCGTCTTTCTTCGGCCCTTTCATTCTACCCTCCCTAAAACAAACTCGCCTGCTCTTCCTTGTTGTCATTGCTTGGCGTGAGATCGATCAGGTCGGCGTCGAGCAAGGGTTTTTGCATTTCCTTGGCTTCGTCCCATGGAGCGCGTAGCCAAGCGTCGATTTCTTCCGTGGTGCGGAGAATAACCGGCATTGCCTTCGGATGAACCGGCTTCACGACAGCGTTTGGCTCAGTGGTGAGGAATGCAAAGATATCGACCTCGACCGGGCCTTCCTTCTTCTTCCGCACGCCTTTCCAGCTTGTCCAGATACCTGCGAAGGCAAACAGCGGCTTTTCCTCATTCAGCGCGAACCAGTGCAGCAGCTTACGCTTGGTCTTCGGGTCCGGTTCCTGCCCGTATTCGGAGAATGATGTGGCCGGCACAACGCAACGGCTTTCGACGCCTTGCCACCGCCGCCAGTGCGGCGAGGTGAGGTTGCGGATATTCGTTACTCCGCTATCCGCTTCGCCCTTCACATATATCGGGGGCGTAGGCATTCCCCAGCGGAGCATTGCCAGCTCTGGCTCATCACCTTTGATGTTTCGTAAAACCGGAGCCCGATAGTCGGGAAAGATATCCATCTGCGGATCGACGCGATTGGTCAGGTCCGAGAATTTCTTGAACAGACGGCGCATGGCCTCATGTGTTGTGGTGATATTGTATAGATTGCACATGCGCTCCTCCTTATCTCCTGACTATTCGTCGGCACGCACCTGTGCGTGCGAAATTAATCCGAAGATGAACGTTCCTCCAACGACGTTCCCGAACAAAGTTGGGAGCCCGAACTTAAAGATGCTGTCAAACGGGGTGACTTCTCCAATCATAAGTAAAAACAGCACCTCAATTGAACCCACTACGATGTGCGTTAAATCGCCGATAGCTATGAGGTATGTGATGAGAAAGATTAATGCTATGTGCCCCTGCTTTGTACTGTGAAGCATCCAGACCAACGTAGCAATAAGCCAGCCTGACATTATTCCCTTACTGAATAATTCATTGCTGCTGCTGGCCATAAGGTGCTTACCCATGTCAACAAACGTCCTGGTCACTTCGTCAGAGAAAATCGGCATTTTAACCATAACGAAGGCTGCAATTGCACCGCCAATCAAGTTCCCGAAGAGAACAATGGTCCACAACCTGATCATTTTCACGAAATGCGACAGCGTCGGTTCCGTCATAAATGGCAAGACAGGAGTGATCGTATTCTCCGTAAATAGCTGCTGATTGGCGATGATGACGATGATGAACCCGACCGTGTATCCTGCGGAGCTCACAAGGAAGAAAAGATCGCTGTCTGGAAGGTAAGTCTCCAGAATTCCCCGAGCGATCATGGATGTGCTCATAGAAATTCCGCCTGCAATGGCTGACCAGAAAAGCGCCATTGCATCTCGGTTGATTTCCTTCTCACCATCACGTCGGATTAGCTCGTGGATGGCGGCTGACTTCGATGGAAGTGTTTCCTTCAGCCCGTCTGCTGTCGGCTCCGTCTTTTCCGAACTGGACATCCTGATCCCCTGAATATTTTCGCTTTCGGCAAATAGTGCGCTTCAGATGTTTGTCGAGAGGACGGAACCCGAATGGCGGCGGTTCGTTTAGTCTGTCTTGGACAGGAGAATTGAATGCGTAAGTCGATATTGTTCTTAATTTTAGCCGTTGCTGTGATCTTGGGATTTATCTTCGCAACACCTTATTATTATGGGGTGTCTCCTCAGAACAGCGGCGAACAAGGCTCTTCTAAAGTTCAATAGGCCCTTTATTCGTAAGATGTGAAGTGAAGAAGTAAGGCAATTCCATGATTTAAACTCGGAGTAGGAAAATGAAAAACTTACTCATTCTTGCGCTACTACTGATTGCCCCGAATATAGCAGTTGCACAGGAATCAGGTATGCCGACACAGTCAGGCACGCAAGAACCAGAGGTGCCAGGCAATCCGCCACCATCTCCCAATCAGCCGTCGTCTGACCCAGACGCGGTTCACGTTCCTCTAAATTCAGTGCCACAGAAACGGGATCGCTTAAAAAATCCAGATGATGACGAATGTGCGCCTGGAAAGGATGCAAAGAACTGCGTCGAGAGCCAGCGCGGGCGCAAATAGCGCGCTTATTGCTAGAGTCTGGCCCAGTCTAATCATGCCAAAACAAGAACTATTCAAACATCTGTAGCAAGTCAGCAACGATCTCACTTGGCGACTTGGATGCAGTATCGAATGTCACGTGATCAAAGTCCCACTGTTCATATTCGGCTTTACGCTCCTCCACTCGCGACCACGATATTTCAGGCATACCAGGGATATTGCGGACACGAGCTTCGATACGTTGGCGGTGCACTGAGATATCTGAACATGAGCACTCTATAAACTGTAACCTAACGTTTTGGCGTTCGGAAAGCTGGACCCATGTTGACCTGGCAGCCTTTACTGGATTCACCGCGTCAATAATCACACTTATGCCGATCTTGAGGTTTTCTTCCGCAATGGCAGCGGCAATTTCGTAAGCAGCAATTCCTGTCATTTGGCGTGAAATTTGAGACCTCCACATGGCGGCTTCGATCGGGTCAATCGAGAGGACAGGTGCCGTCAGCCTTCTGGCAAGTGCGTTTGCTACAGTGCTCTTCCCTGAGCCTGGCAGTCCTGCCATGACGATTAGTGTGGTATTGGCCATAGATGCCTCTTTCGTTCATCGAGATCGCTTTTTAAAGCAAGTGTGTGTGTCGGCTTATTTACGCCGTCCAGTGAGAGCATCCTCGCCTTGCTGCTTATGAGCGCGGCAAAGCCAAAGCTGGCCATTCGACAATTTATAGCCAAAGGTTCCCCACTCCTTACAGCCTTTGGCATCACACCAGTGCTCAAACAGCTTTCCAGCCTTCGCCACGTGTGCATTATCGTTCTTGTACGCGGCCATTAATCACCTCGGCATTTTCGTAATTCCAAACTGCGCATACCCCTTTGTCGAGCAGACTTTGCAGCGCATGCGCCTGTGTAGGTCGACAAACCAGGTATGCGTTCCGTATTTTCGTAAAAGCATCTCTCTATCAATCGATCCGATGTGCCCGCACTGGCAACAGAACCCGTATAGCTCGTACCATTTGAACAGGTCCATGATCCGGGTCGATACCGGCATTTCGGTCAGGTAAGGCGGTCGCGGTTTCATCGATCAAAATACGTCTCCCACGGCCTGGATTTCTTGTCCGTTGGGTCATAGGGAGCCCCGCCATATAGCTGGATGAACTCTTGCTGGCCTTCCTTGGCCGGGAATTTCACAATCGAGAAGTAATGGCCCTCATGATATAAGCAGCCATGCAGGCGATAGGCGCCGAGCCGATGTTCGTCCGCAATCACTTCCAAAAGCCTTATGCGCAGTTCATCAGTCAAGAAAAGCACGACCTGAAACGGATAGTGCTTATTGATGAGCGTCTTTGGCGGCTCATCGCGTGATCTCCCGCTCATTTCACGAACACCGTAGGCTTCCAGCCTCGAGTATAACCATGGCTGACAGCCATGCTGGCTATAGCGATCTCTTTGACGAGAAAATCCCGATCCTTGAGCAGTGTTTCTATCGCAGCCCGCACATCGCCCTTGTGATAGGCGAGAACCAATTCAATTTCATCGTCGTATTCATTTTCCTGTGCGACCGCATTCATTGTTCTGCTCCATTGAAGCAGACACACACGCCACCAAGCATGTCTGGATTTCATCAGCGCCGCCCGCTGATGTTCCTAAAATGTTCTCATCCGAGGTGAGAGTCAATTGCGATCTTGAAGCTGTGGAAATTCAGTGAATTGTCTGTGGATTTCCTGTGTTTTGTCACGCTCAACTAACGACTGTCTTCTGCCAAATGCCGTCGCCAAAAGGCTTGCCGCCATGCCGACGCATGAAAGCGCTCATGCACTTTTCAGTAGGGAAACTGAATACGCAGAAATCAATTCCTGACTTGCGGGCCATGCGATGAGGCAATCTGGCGCCGAGCCGATCAGCATCACGATGCACCTCGCGACGCGCAAACTTCAAAGCGTAAGATTCGGGGAGGGCAACCTGGAACGTTTTCATTAGGCTGCCCTCTTAAACAGGTCGATCGGCTGGCCATGGGTAACGGCGAGCCGCGAGAGTTCGACTTCGCGAACGAGGAAGTCGCGGTCTTTCAAAAGCGCCTCAATGGCCGCGTGCACATCTCCGCCATGATAGGCGAGGACTTCCTCGATCTCGGCGTCATAGCTTTGGACAAGAGCGTTCATAGTGTTCTCCTGTTTTCTACAGATGTTCCTATTTTGTTCTCATTTTTGATTGCAGTCAATATGCTATAAAGACGTACATCAACGTGCTACAAACCGTGCAATCAATTGTGTAACAAATCGTGCTACATTTTCGGATGTGTAATGAAAATTATATAATAAAAACAATGAAGAGAATGTCCGTTAGATACCAACCGACCGTACCATTGTCTCTCATATAATCGTTGCGAGTTTAAATCAGCGATAAAACGCTGATTCGTAGCTCTGAGAAAAATTCATAAAAACAACAGTTTAACGCGAATTGCAGGAATGCGGTAGCGCGCTCGATGCTTTAATTGGAACCAATAGCCTACCCTGCCATTAGGTCTGTAGCGGCAAATCTTATACCGCTGAAACCAACAGGAGGATTTGATCCATGAAACAGGTCAACCCGACTGAGGCAAGGCAGGGGCGCGAAGGCAAGCCCGTTCTCATCGTGCTGCTGGTCAGTATCGCGGCGGCACTGGTCGTGTGGGTGCTGGTCGAAATCTACGGCACCGTTATTTCTCCCGATGAGAATACGCCCAATGGCGAGAACTCCCTGCCACCCGCCACGACGGAATCGGTCCCACCGGCGTCGGCGAAATGATCGTTTGCTTGCGAGTGCGCGTCGTTGGTACATTCGTCTATAGCGGAACCAAACCCAATGGTGCCCGTTGTGAAGCATGGAACAATTCTGGGCTGAATTTACGCATGAGAATGTAATCAGTTTGCCGGTGGTTCTGGCGCGGATGCTGCTGGCAACACTGCTCGGTTCCATTATCGGTCTGGAGCGGGAATGGCGTCGGCGACCGGCCGGGTTGAAAACCCATATGCTCGTCTGTCTCGCCTCCGCTACCTTCACGATTGTTTCGCTGGAACTGGTCAATGTGCCGGTATTCAACGATCAGAATATCCGGATGGACCCTTCGCGGCTCGTTGAAGCAATCACCAGCGGGGTCGCCTTTCTGGCGGCGGGGTTCATCATCTTCGCACGCGGAAAAATAACCGGCATCACGACCGGCGCCGGCATGTGGCTTGCAGCCTCAGTGGGGCTCGCCAGTGGTCTGGGCCTCTGGCATATCGCAATCATGGCGACGTTGATTGCCGTCACGGTTCTGGTCGTGGTGGGCAGGATGGAAAACTCGGTTGGCCCGGACAACAGCAAAGTCGAGGACAAAACCTCCTGAGCGGTTACCGAGCCAACAGTTTGCCGGAGTGACGGATCAAGCGTCGGCGAGCGCTTCGGCGATGCTGTCCTTCAGGGCAAGGCGCTGTTTGCGCAGGTTTGTTTCTTCTTCCTGGCTTACTGGCGCAATCTTCGTTTCAGCGCGGTGGATGCGGTCATTGACGGAATCGTATTCTTCCAGAATGCGGGCAAAATGCGCATCCTTTGCCTTCAATGCGTGAATGGCGTCGAGCTGGCCGGGAAACTCTTCTCCAAGTGTATGGGGGGTGTTCGACATTCTTTAGCTCCTTCCTTTGTTGAAAAGAGCTTCGCAAGCCAGCGAGCCAAAGGCATTGATCGCGATCAAGTTGAGCGGAAAGGAATATGCGGAAACTGCATGGCTGGCATGCAAATGCCGATCTTCTAAGTTGTCAGTGCGATCCCCATCTCATGGGCACGGACCAATGAAGTGTCCGTGATGGAGAGAAAAATGTTTACCCGCTTCAATAATCGGTTCGGTCGTGCATTCGCGCAATTCGGCAGCGCCATTCGTGCTTCTGCTGCTGTGCGCGCTGGTCAGAAGCCTACTGCCCAGGACCTTGAGACGCTTGGTATCGACGTTGACCAGTTCCGTCGTATTCAGGGTTGAGCAATCAAGTAAGCGTATGTGTATCTGAGTAAAAAAGCCCCGGGTTTCCGGGGCTTTTGTTTTTAGTCTTCGTCCGTTGCCATCTGGCTCAGCAGGGCACCCTTGCCGCGCTGGCGCATGATCATCGGCACAACGACTGCTGCAATCGCCAGTGCGATCAGCACGATCGATACCCAGGAATGCACCAGAGCCATCGGGTTGCCCTGACTGATCTGCAATGCCTGACGCAGGCTCTTTTCTGCCATTGGCCCGAGGATCAGGCCAACAACAACCGGCGCGATGGGATATGAGAAGCGCCGCAGCACGTAGCCCAGCACACCGAATGCCAGAAGCAGGCCGAGCTCGAATGAAACCGGCAGGCCGAACAGCATCGAAGTGGAGGCATTCGCACCGATTGTTCCAAGCGTTGCGAAAACCAGAATGCCTGCATAGAGCCAGTGGCGCGGGATGGTGAGCATCTTCACCCACAGGCCGATCAGCGGCAGGTTGAGAACCAGCAGCATCAGATTGGCCACGAGAAGGCTCGCCACCAGACCCCATACCAGCGTGGCATTGGTCACGAACAGGAGAGGGCCGGGCTGCAGGCCGAACTGCTGAAAACCGGCAAGCATGATTGCTGCCGTCGCCGTGGTTGGCAGGCCGAGCGTCAGAAGCGGCACGAGGGTGCCCGCAGCCGAAGCGTTATTGGCGGCCTCCGGTCCCGCAACGCCTTCGATAGCGCCTTTGCCGAATTCTTCCGGATGTTTCGAGAACTGCCGTTCCGCTGAATAGGAAAGGAAGCTCGACACGTCGGCGCCGCCTGCTGGCATGGCTCCGATTGGAAAGCCGATGGCGGTGCCGCGCAACCACGGCATCCATGAGCGTTTCCAGTCATTCTTGGTCATCCAGACGGAACCCTTGACCGCGATGACTTCATCCTCTGGTCGAAGCTTCTTCGACACGACCGCAAGGGTTTCACCGATGGCGAACAGCGCCACCGCCAATGTCGTGACATTGATCCCGTCGAGCAGGTTCGGCGTTCCCATGACGAGACGTGCCTGACCCGTCAGCTGATCGATGCCGATCAGGCCGAGCGCCAGTCCGATGAACAGGGACGTCAATCCGCGAAGCGTGGAATCGCCGAATGCTGCCGAGACCGTCATGAAGGCCAGAAGCATGAGCGCGAAATATTCGGACGGTCCGAAGGACAGGGCGAATTTCACGACCCATGGTGCGACAAAGGCAAGCGCCAGTGTGGCGAGCAGGCCTGCGATGAACGAGCCGATGGCCGCCGTTGCAAGCGCTGGTCCGCCACGCCCGGCCCGGGCCATCTTGTTGCCCTCCAATGCGGTGACGATGGAGGCGCTTTCTCCCGGCGTATTCAGCAGGATCGATGTGGTCGACCCGCCATACATGCCGCCGTAATAAATGCCCGCGAACATGATGAGGGAGCCGGACGGGTCCAGCTTGTAGGTAACGGGCAGAAGGAGCGCGACGGTCAGCGCCGGGCCAATGCCGGGCAAAACACCGACGGCGGTGCCGAGCGTGACACCGATCAGCGCGTAAAGAAGGTTCGATGGTTCAAGCGCCACCAGAAGTCCGTTGGCGAGAAGTGCGACAGTATCCATGATGGCACTGAGCCTTTAAAGCATTTCCAGCAAAAATGCGAAGCGGTTTTGCGTAGGATAATGCGACAAAACAAGGACTTAGAGCATTTCCAATGTTTCAGTCAAAACTGGGAATGCTCTAAACGAATTGTTCGAGCCAGCCGGACGGCAGCGATAGCTGCAGGCCGCGTGCAAAGATGAACCAGATCACGAAGGCGAAGACGATGCCGACGGGAACGCTGATCCAGAATTTGCGATAGCCGAAGCCACGTGCGGTTGCTGCGAAAAGCAGGCCGGTGGACAAGGAAAAGCCGACAGTCTTCATCGTCAGCATCTGGATGGCCAGACCGCCGATGATCCATGCCATCGGGGCGATCTCCTGATGCTCTCGCTCTGGAAAATCACCGCGAAGCGCCTCGAATACGGTCCAGATGGCAAGGCCGAACAATCCGGCTGCGACGACATAGGGAACGGTTTTCGGGCCGACCGGCGAGTAGCTCGTCACGTCGTTTCCATAGGTTGTCGACCAGGCAATGGCGATGGCGACAGCGGCAAGAACAAGGGCGATGACAAGAGCGGCGAAATCTGGCGCCGCCCCTTCCGGGCGGCGCTTTTCCTGCGGTTCTGTTCCTGTCATTTGACGAGGCCGATTTCCTTGAGGATGGTTTCAGTCGCAGCGACGTCCTTGGCAAGCTGCTCCTTGAACGCCGGGCCGGCGAGATAAGTATCCGCCCAGCCCTTGTCTTTCAGAGCCTTCTGCCAGGATTCCGACTTCACCATTTTCTCGATATCGGCATTGATAGCAGCTTCCTGTTCGGCAGTGATGCCGGGAGCAGCGGCCA
The DNA here is from genome assembly GCF_025908475.1 of Brucella sp. MAB-22. NCBI lineage: Bacteria > Pseudomonadati > Pseudomonadota > Alphaproteobacteria > Hyphomicrobiales > Brucellaceae > Brucella > Brucella sp. MAB-22. Next base: position 1,593,331 of record NZ_CP109781.1, read on the forward strand.
CCATGCGCCAGTTCTGGATAGAAACGTCCACGCCACCTTCCTTGAAGGTCGGTGCGTCGATGCCTTCCACGCGCTCGTCGCTCGAAATGCCAATGATGCGCAGCGTACCGGCTTTGATCTGGGCGTCGAATTCGCCATAGCCGGAAATGCCGACGGTTACCTGATTGCCGAGAATGGCTGCCAGTGCTTCGCCGCCGCCCGAGAAGGCGATGTAATTGACCTTGGTCGGGTCGACGCCTGCTGCCTTGGCAAAGAGGCCAGCGGTGATGTGATCGGTGCCGCCCGCAGAACCGCCGCCCCACGAAACGGAGCCTGGATCAGCCTTCAGCTTTGCCGCAAGGTCGCCAAGGTTCTGGATGTCGGAAGAAGCAGGCACGACGATGGCTTCATATTCACCGGTGAGGCGTGCAATCGGCGTGATGGCGTCGAGCGTAACCGGCGATTTGTTGGTCAGGATAGCGCCGACCATGACATAGCCACCGACGATGAGTTGGCTCGGGTCGCCCTTGTTCTGGTTCACGAACTGGGCAAGGCCGATAGTGCCACCAGCGCCCGGAACGTTGATGACCTGCACGCTGCCGGAAATCTTTTCGTCCTGAAGCGCGCTCTGCATCGTGCGCGCCGTCTGGTCCCAGCCGCCGCCTGGAGCCGCAGGCGCCAGCACCTTGTAGTCTTCTGCGGAAGCAGAGCCTGCCATAGCCAACGCCGCTACCGACGTCAGGGCCAGAATAAATCTACGCATATGTCCTCCCAGATAGAATGTATGCGGCCTCCCGGCGGACCTCCCCAAAGTCCCGCTCCTCTAGCGGGAGAAAACTACATGGAGATTAGCGAAAACAAATTCAATAGGCCAGCGCATGCGACGATAGTTTGGCCGCAATTTAAATAACGGGCTTTCGAATCGCTTGAAAACCGTGCGTTGGAAATAGCCATCGAGACCTGCTTGACGGCGACATCGGGTCAACGTAATAGTGTAACGACGGTTCCCCGACCGAGAGCGAAGGGGATTAATAGGGAACACGGTGAGGACGACCCGAAAAGGGGCCAAGACCGTGGCTGCCCCCGCAACTGTAAGCGGATTGCCGTTCATCCTCGTGACGTTGAAAGCGTCATGCCACTGTGCCGGAGAAGCGCGGGAAGGCAGATGAACAGCAGATATTCGTGAGCCAGGAGACCTGCCGTTTAGTGTTGTCCATTGTCACGGGCGGGGATGCCCGGAACAGGAGCCGGTTATGACAGATTTCCGCGTCGCAGGACGCATCCTTCCATCGTCATCGCATGATTTCGACATGTCCCCGGATATGCCTGTCCGTCTTCCGTATCGGATTTTTTCCGCCAGCTGACAGGGCGTCTTTTTCTCATCATTTCGGGGACTTTCATGAATATTCTCGGCAAGATGCCGTTTCGCGCCGCCCTCTGTGCGGTTGCGTTTCTCGCAGGCGGTTTGGCTGCACAGGCAGCAGAAACGCAATATCCGCTGACGCTGAAAAATTGCGGCCGTGACGTTACCTTCAAGCAGGCACCGAGCCGCGCGGTTGCGGTTGGCCAGAGCAGCGCAGAAATTCTCTACAGCCTTGGTCTCGGCGACAAGGTCGTCGGCACGGCAGTGTGGTTCGGACCTGTTCTCAAAGGGTTTGAGGAGGTGAATGCCAAGGTAAAGCGGCTCGCCGATAACGATCCGAGCTTCGAAAGCGTTCTGGCGCAGAAGCCGGATATCGTGACGGCGGATTTCCAGTGGCATGTCGGGCCGACCGGCATTGTTGCGAAGCCTGAACAATTCGAGGAACTGGGCATTCCGGCCTATACATCGCCTTCCGATTGTGTCGGCAAGGACAATTCCGGCGGTGGCGACGGTGTTCGTACGGCAGCCTTCAAGATGGATATCGTCTATCAGGAAATCACCGAACTGGCGGAAATCTTCAATGTGCAGGATCGCGGCGAGAAACTCGTCGCCGACCTGAAGGCGCGCGAAGCGGCCGCGCGCGAAAAAATTGGGTCTGCTGGCGGCAAGCTGTCTGCCGTTGTCTGGTTCTCCAGCACGCAGGTCGATGCCGATCCTTACGTCGCAGGCAAGTTCGGCGCGCCCGCCTATATTCTTTCGGCACTCGGCATCAGGAATGTCATCAACAGCGAAGAAGAATGGCCAACGGTTGGATGGGAAACGATTGCAAAATCAAACCCTTCGATGATCGTTGCTGCAAAACTGGATCGCCGCCGCTATCCGGCTGACGATATCGCCGTCAAGCACCAGTTTCTTGAGAACGATGCGGTGACGAAGCTGATGCCAGCAGTCAAGGACAAACATGTCTTCGACATGGATGCGCAGTCGATGAGCACGTCGCTTCGCGTGATCGAAGGCATCGAAACACTTGCAGCCGATATCGCCGCCTCGGGCCTGAACAAGTGACGGCGCGGGTAGCGACAACAGGCTTCAAACAGAAGGGAAGGGCCCGCTCCGGCGTGTTCTTCCTGGCCTTTTCGCTTGTCCTGCTTCTTCTTGCACTTTGGCTTGGAGCGGCGATAGGCGAAACGGCGATACCGCTCGATGTGGTTGCGAAAACCGTAGCCAATCGGGTGTGGAACGCCGGTTATCCGCTCGAACCCATCGATGAAGGGATTGTCTGGAGCTATCGCCTCAGCCGTGCGGTTATCGCTGCATGTTGCGGCGCGTCTCTCGCAATATCCGGCGTCATTCTGCAGTCGCTGCTCCGAAACTCGCTCGCCGATCCTTACATTCTGGGCATTTCCGCCGGCGCTTCGACTGGAGCCGTCGCCGTTGCCATTCTTGGCATCGGCGCTGGCGTGCTGACACTCTCGCTGGGTGCGTTCATTGGCGCTATTGTTGCTTTCTGTCTCGTGTCCCTGCTGGCGCTGCGGGCGGGGCGAGGCAGCAGCGCTATCATTCTGGCGGGTATTGCCGGTTCGCAGCTTTTCAATGCGCTGACTTCATTCATCGTCACCAAAGCAGCAAATGCCGAACAGGCGCGCGGTATCATGTTCTGGCTCCTTGGCAACCTTTCCGGCGTGCGCTGGCCGGACGTAACACTCGCTTTGCCTGCCTGTTTGATCGGTCTTGCCATCTGTCTGTGGCATGCGCGTGCGCTCGATGCCTTCACCTTCGGAACGGAATCCGCAGCTTCTCTCGGCATACCGGTGCGCCGCGTCTACGCGGTGCTGATCGGCGTCAGCGCCATGATGACGGCGGTCATGGTTTCCATCGTCGGCTCTGTCGGCTTCATAGGCCTCGTCATTCCCCATGCGGCGCGAATGGTGGTCGGAGTTCGGCACGGCAGGTTGTTGCCCGCGGCGGCCCTTATCGGAGCAATCTTCATGATCGTTGCGGATATTCTGTCGCGTATCATTATTCCGGGTCAGGTTCTGCCGATCGGGGTTATCACGGCGTTGTTCGGTGCGCCGGCCTTCGCCCTGTTGCTTGGACAAAGGAGGGCGTCGTCATGATCCTCTCAGCATGCAATATCGGCTGGTCGGCGGGCAGTGTCGAAATCTTGCGCGATGTTTCGCTGGAAGTGGCGGAAGGTGAGTTTCTTGGCATCATAGGGCCGAATGGTTCGGGAAAGACCAGCTTTCTGTCTTTGCTTTCCGGTGTTCGTAGATGCCGCGTTGGCGAAGTGAACCTCTGCGGTGCATCCATCGACAGTTTTAGTCGTCGCGAGATTGCGCGCCAACTGGCGCTGGTCGAGCAACAGGCAGGAACAACCGAGCGCATTACGGCGCGTCAGGCGGTAGAACTCGGGCGAACGCCCTATCTTGGGGCCCTGTCGCCATGGTCGGCGGAAGACGATGCAATTGTTGATCAGGCGCTGGTCAATGTCGATATGGTCCATCTGGCTGACCGCTATTGGCACACGCTTTCCGGCGGAGAGCGACAGCGCCTGCATATAGCGCGCGCCCTGGCGCAGGAGCCGCGGATTTTGCTTCTGGACGAACCGACCAATCATCTCGATATCGGGCACCAGATCGGGTTGCTTGATCTTGTCAGCCGCCAAAAACTGACAGTCGTGGCCGCCTTGCATGACCTGAACCATGCCGCGATGTTCTGCGACCGAATCGCGGTGATGGACAAGGGCAATCTCGTCGCGCTCGGCACACCGCGAGAGGTGTTGCGGGCAGAGCGCATCGCCGAAGTCTTCGGTGTCGATGTCGACGTCGAATATCAGGGCATCAGCGGCTGTCACATCCGCTATCGTGCTCCGGGCCAGCGCCCGTTGGAACTCAGACATTCTGCATGATCGGTCAGGCTGCAAGTCATTGTTTCGGTTGCTGCGGTACTTCTAATAAACGGGAAATAAATAGGATCATGAAATAGGTATTACTAATATTAAGATTGATGATTTCGGGTAACATCATGAAAAGTTGTAGCTTTTTCAGAGTTTACTCACAGTAATGTGAGTGGTTTTGTTGACAAACTGTTTCCATCGCGTTGACGGTTGCGCTATACAACCTCAGCGCATCAGGGCATGCATTCACTTGTAAGGCTGCGGCCTTTCTTGCTGAGTGCAGGCTGAAGGACAGAAGAGATCATTCTTTGATTTGTTCCGTCATTCACGGTTCTGATATGCGGGTCGCCCCGGTTTTTGGGCCGGGAAGATCCGTTTTAAATAAAGAAACCTTATTGGCAGGTTCGCATGAATGCGACTTGCGGCGAATGCAGTTTTTTCAATGAATTATTATACTTATAAAGAGCGGCGGCTTTTCGTTTTGGAAAGCCGCCGTTGTTTTATCAAGGATATTGGGCGCCGGTGACTGTGAGATAGACCGCATAAAGCGACTTCGTTGCTGTGATGAACAGCCGATTGCGGCGCGGACCGCCGAAGGTCACATTGGCGACAGTTTGCGGCGTCCTGATCTTGCCGAGAAGCGCCCCTTCCGGCGAAAAGCAGTGCACACCATCACCAGCACTGGTCCACAAGTTCCCGTCCGTATCGAAACGAAAACCATCCGGCAGGCCCATGTCGATGGTGCAGAAAACCGTGCCGCCCGTCAGGCGCTTACCGCCATCCACAACGTCGAAGACGCGGATGTGACGGGGCGCATCCTCATTGTGGCTATAGGCGCTGTCGGCGACGTAGAGTTTTGTTTCGTCCGGTGAAAAGGCGAGACCATTCGGCTGGTGGAAGTCAGTTATGACCGCATCGATATTGCCGGTCTTCGGGTCGAGGCGATAGACATTGCGCGACGGCTGTTCCGGCTCAGCCTTATAGCCTTCGTAATCGGCCATGATGCCGTAGGTCGGATCGGTGAACCAGATCGTTCCATCCGAGCGCACGATGACGTCGTTAGGCGCATTGAGCTTCATGCCCTGATAGCTGTCCGCCAGCACAGTGATGCTGCCATCTGGTTCCGTGCGGGTGACGCGGCGACCGCCATGCTCGCAGGTGACGAGGCGTCCTTTACGATCACGGGTGTTGCCGTTGGAGAAATTGGAGGGCTGGCGGAACACTGAAACGCCGCCATCTGGGACCCAGCGCAGGATGCGCTGGTTCGGAATGTCACTCCACAAAAGGCAGTTCTGGTCACCGAACCACACCGGGCCTTCCGCCCAGCGGCAGCCGCTATAAAGTTCGTCCAGATCGGCGCTCGGCACGATCATCTGCTTGAAGCGTTCGTCGTGGATTTCGTAAATCGAAACAGTCTGAGACAAGGGAGATACTCCGAAGATAATTAGCGCTCGGCGCGTCGACCACTGGCGAGGACGATCACCGCAATGATGGTGAGGCCAGTCAGGACAAGACGGACACCGGCGCCGAAGCCGTAGGTGTTGAGCATCGAAACTATGAGGAACATGAAGAGGGCGGCACCCCAAATACCAGGGATGTTGGAATCACCACCTGCAACCGCCGTGCCGCCGATGATGACGACGGCAATCGACATCAAAAGATATTCCGCGCCCATGTTCAGCGCTGCGCCGCCCGAGAAGCAGGCAAGCAGGAAGCCGCATAGCGAAGCGAGCACTGCACAGAGCAGATAGGTTACGAAGCGGGTGCCATCGACCGGAACGCCCGCCATGCGCGCAGCGAAAGGATTCTGGCCAATTGCCGAAATCCAGCGTCCATAGATGCTCTTCTTCAACAGTACCCAGCCAATGACTGACAGGATCAGCGCCACGAGGGCAACATTGGGAACGCCAAACGTGGAGGATGTTGTGAACTGCGCTAGGCTTTCTGGCGGTTTCACGCGCAGGCCGCGATTGCTCCAGATGGCGGTGGACTGGATCAGGAAGCTCATCGACAAGGTGGCGATGATGGGCGGAATGCGTAGAAGCTTGATCAGCGCATAATTGCAGATGCCAATGGCAACACCAACCAGAATGGCAACACCAAGCCCCGCCAGCACCATGCCGTCCTGCGTATCCATGAGCTTGAGCGCCAGTGTTGCGGCGAGCGTCATATTGGCCGGGACCGACAGATCGATATTGCCGGGTCCGAGCGTGATGACGAACATCTGGCCGAGGCCGACAATCACCGAAAAGGACGCGAAAGTGAAAGCTGCGTGGGAGAGCCCGTGCGCGCCAGCGCCGCCGGTAAAGAGGATGGTGATGATCCAGACGACGGCAGTGGCGATGAACGACCATATCCACGGACGGTTGGTCAGGATGGTGAGACCGCTCATTGCTTTTTCTCCCTCTTTTCGAGGCGATTGAGGAAGAGGCGCAATGCCAGCACCACGATGAGAATGCCGCCTTGCGCACCGATCTGCCAGTCCGGCGAAATGCGCATGAAGGATAGGAAGGATCCGGCAAGCGTCAGCGTCAGTGCGCCGATGACGGCTCCGATAGGCGATACGCGTCCGCCGACGAATTCACCACCGCCGAGAATAACGCCTGCGATAGACAGAAGCGTATAACGTAACGCGATATTGGCATCGGCCGATGTGGTGAGACCGACGAGTGCTATACCTGCAAGCACTGCGAAGAAGGCCGCCAGTGCATAGGTTCCGGCGCGGATCATGGTCACAGACCAGCCCGCACGTTCTATGGAACGGCTGTTACCCCCCGCGCCACGCATCAGCACGCCGAAGGTCGAGCGCATGACGATGAAATGCGTGACGACCGCGATCAGGATGCTGGCGACAATGGCCATCGGCATGAAAGGCGGCTTAACGGTCATGATCCAGCGCGCCCAGTCCGGCGCCTGTCCGCCGGGCGAGGGCAGCAGCAGAACGGCAAACCCGCCCCAGACGAAGCTCATGCCAAGCGTGACGACGATGGAAGGCAGATTGCGCAGGTGGATCAGCGCGCCAAGCGCCGCATAAGCTGCAATGGCTGCGGCAAGGATCAGCACTCCGATGACGGGCGCAGTGTTGAGATAGGTTGCGGCAACACAGACCACGAAACTCACGAAGGTGCCCATCGAGAGGTCGAGGTCGTTGACCGCCATGATGAGCATCTGGGCGATGGTCGCTAGCGCAATGGGGACGGCCAGATTGAACAGCAGATTCAGCCCGGTATAGCTCATGGCGCGTGGTTGCATGTAGAAGACGGCGGCAAGCAGCAGAACCAGCGAAAAAACCGGCGTCAGCAGGCGGATGGAGGAAGAGGAAAGGCGCATTATTCGTGACCTCCCTCAAATGATGCTGCAAGCACGTTCTTTTCCGTAATGTCTTCGCCGGTCAGTTCCGCAACGATAGCGCCGTCGCGGAACACATAGACACGGTCGCAAAGTTCGATTTCGTCCATTTCGGTGGAGTACCATACGAATGTGCGTCCGTTTTCGGCCTCACGGCGCAGGATTTCATAGACTTCCTGCTTGGTGCCGACATCGACGCCACGCATCGGATCGTCCATCAAAATAGTGTTGGCGCTGGTTGCCAGTGCACGGGCGAAAAGCACTTTCTGCTGGTTGCCACCCGACAGTGACAGGATGCGGTTACCCATATCCGGCGTGCGTATCTGGATGCGGTCTTTCCAGTCGCTGCCGAGGACGTCTTCCCGCTTCTGGTCAACCAGCTTTGCCGACGACAGCCGGTCCAGCGAGCCGATGGTGAGATTGTGCAGAATGCTCCACAGCGGGAAGGTGCCGTTGAGGCTGCGGTCGCCCGCAACGAAGGCGATTTCGCAATTGCGAGCCGGAACCCAGTTCGGTCGCCGCGCATAGTAGAGATCGAGCAGCATCCTGGTCTGTCCGTGTCCGGCCAGCCCGGCGAGGCCGATGACTTCGCCCTTGAAAGCCTCAAACGGCTTGATGTCGCTGGCGCGCTTGGCAAAGGACAGAACGGGCGTGCCGCTCGTGTCGGTCTTTGCAACGCGGCGCGCAGCCTTTTCGCGCTCGACGCTGCCCATGGCTTCGACGAGGCTGCGATTGGTGAAATCGCCCGCAGCGCGGTTGGCGACCACCTTTCCGTCCTTCATCACCACGATGCGGTCGGAGGTTGAGAGGATTTCACCCAACATATGCGAAATCAGGATAACGGCGCCGCCGGTGCTGACAAAACGGCGCACATAGGCCATGAGCTGCGCGGCAATGCCTGCATCAAGCGAAGAGGTCGGCTCATCGAGAATAACCAGTTTTGGCGCAGTGCCGGGCGCGGTAAAGTTGATGGCGATTTCGACCATCTGCCGCTCGGCGATGGAAAGCTCGTCGATGGTGGCGCCGCTGTCGATCTTGTGACCGGGGAAAATCTCGTCGAGCTTTTTGGAAATCAGTTCGACGGCCTTGCCGCGCCAGCCAGCGCCGGTCAGATCGCGCTGCATGATGCGGACATTTTCGGCAATGGTCAGGTTCGGAAACAGCGACAATTCCTGAAAGACGCAGCGCACGCCGTGCTTGCGCGCCATCGCTACGCCGTGTCCTGCTTCCTCATGATAGGAAACGCTGCCTTCATGTGGCGACAACCCGCCATTGATGACATTGACGATGGTGGATTTGCCCGCGCCATTGTGGCCGACCAGCCCGACGCATTCACCTTCGCGGATCACGAGCTCAGCGCCATCCAGTGCTTTCACCGCACCGAACTGCACGCGAATATTGCGCGCGGCGACGACCTCCCGTTTCTCTGCTGTTTCTGTCATACGCTCAACTGATTGCTGGAAATGCTGAAGAATAGACGATGGAAAAGGGCGGGAACGAAACCCGCCCCAATCGCTCGATTATGTGAGGCCCGGCTTACTTGGCCGCGTCGATAACCTTCTGCGCGTCTTCCAGCGAATATTCGACATTGGCGACGCCACCCTTCTGGGTGTTGGCCAGATCCTTGTCGAGCGATTCCTGGCTGACGCTGAGGAACGGAACCACGAGGTCCTTCTTCACGTCCTTGCCGTCGAGAATCTGCTGTGCGACCCAGAAAGCCAGCGTGGAAACGCCCGGTGCAATCGAAACCGACATGGTTTCATAGCCGTTGGCGTCCTTCTGTTGCTTCCACCACTGCAGTTCGTCTTCACGGTTGCCCATGATGATGATCGGCGTTTCGCGCTTGGCGGCGGCGAAGGCCTGCGCAGCGCCATAGCCGTCGCCGCCTTGCGTCACGACTGCGTCGATTTTCGGCAGGCTTGGGAGGATGCCAGCGACGGCACGCTGTGCGACGTCCGCCGCCCAGTCGCCATTGACGGAGCCGACGATCTTGAATTTCGGATGCTTCTTCACGCCTTCTTCGATGCCAGCATGGATATTGTCATCGACCGAAACACCGGCAAGACCGCGAATTTCAAGCAGGTTGCCGCCATCGGGGAAGCGCTTTGCGAGATAATCGATCTGGCCTTCGCCCATTGCCTTGAAATCGACCGCGATGCGCCATGCGCAAGGCTCCGTGACGGTGCCGTCAAAGGAAACGACCGTGATGCCCGCATCGCAGGCTTCCTTGATTGCACCGTTCAAAGCGGTTGGCGAAGCGGCATTGATGACGATGGCATCATAGCCCTGCAGGATCATGTTCTGGATCTGTGCGGCCTGTTCTGTGGCCTGATTTTCAGCCGTCGTGAACGGGTCAGCCGCAGCGACCACACCGGCCTTCACGGCTTCCTTGGTGATCTTGTCCCAGCTTTGCAGCATGGCCTGGCGCCATGAGTTGCCAGCATAATTGTTGGAGAATGCAATCTTCTTCGACGATGTGTCAGCCATCGCGCTGCCAGCGGCGAGAACGCCTGCCAGTGCTGCGGATGCGAAAAGGATTCTTGCGAGTTTCATTCTTTCCTCCCGGTTGCCAGTGTACGACCCGCAGCGCCCCGGCACTTCGGATCGTCTGAATTGATTATGATGCGAGCCTCCCGCACCGCCGCTCCTCAACGGCACCAGTCTGCACCTGACGCGATTTTACGCTCTTGTCTTGCGGGCAATTTTCTGGTGAAGCGAGGATGAAAGAAGAGAAGCCTTCTGTGAAGGCCGAATGAAGCAACTGTCTTGCGGGTTCCCGCAGCAAAATTGCGGGAACCCGCAAGACGCGCCGAGGATGTGACGGCGTATTATAGTGCTTCAGGAGCAATTTGCGTTTGGAGGAGAAACGCTTGGCCGAACTCGTGCCCCAGAGGTTGCTCGACCACTATCTGAATATTTCCAGATTGCTGGCGGGACAGCTCGACTTCGATTCCATTATTCAGGCGGTGGCGGCGGAAATCACGCATATCGTGCCCTATGATCATCTGGACGTTTGCATCAAGATGGTCGATGGCAAGTTCCACATCGCCTATGAGAGCGGCATATCGACGGCCTGGAGCCGTAATCCTCCCGCTCTGTTGTCGGGCAGTCCCATTCGAACGGTGCTCTCCGGCGAAGTCGATCATCTACTGACCGACGATGCGCGCACCGATCAGCGTTTTCACTTTGATGGTTCCTTTTCCAGTCCGATCATCGAGCATGATCTGAAAGGCCGCCTGCATGTGCCCTTGAAGGCGCAGGGCGATATTATCGGTGCGCTCAGCTGCTCCAGTCTCGCGCCCGCCTGCTACACCATGCGGGACGTGGAAAACGCCCAGTCGATTGCCGATCTGCTTGCACCATATTTTTTTGCGATCCGCGCGGCGGAACAGGCCAAGCGTTCCGCTATCGTGGAAACGGAAGCGCGCGCTCGCGAGGAAGGCTTGCGTTTCGGCGCGTTGAAGCTGACCGAAGCGCTGGAGACAGAGCGCCATCTCATCGGTATGGATTTGCATGATCAGACGCTGGCCGACCTGACACGCCTTGCGCGTCACGTGGAGCGGCTTACCCATGCACCGGACCTCTCGGGCGAGCAGCTTGAACCGCTGTTTCGCGGGCTGCAGCATTGCATGCACGATCTCAGGCAAATCATTGAAGAAGCTAAGCCTTCAATTCTTCAGCTGTTCGGTTTTGTGCAAGCGACGGAAAACCATCTTGACCGTTCGGTGCGCGACAGTGGATCGTCCATCGAGTGGACGCTGGACGACCGCAGCGACGGCATGGCCGATCGGCTGGAGGAAGCAGTTGCGACTTCGCTGTTCCGCATCGTGCAGGAAGCGATCAACAATACGATCCGCCATGCTCATGCCAGCCGGTTGCGGGTTACGTTTCGCGACAAGGGCGGTCGCCTGCACGTCGAAGTCGCTGACAATGGCATCGGCATGGATCGCCAGGTGCAACGTTCCAGTGACCGGCATGGCGTCGGACATGGGATCGACAATATGCGCACGCGCGCGCGGTTGATTTCTGCAAGTTTTGCTATCAGGAAAAATGGGGAAGGCGGTGGCACCAGCGTGACGATCCATCTGCCTGTGGAAATGTGCCGGGAGACGGGAGGGTAAAATGCATGTTCTGATCGTGGAAGATGATCCATTGCATCGCGCCTATCTTGGCGAGGCTGTGCGTGCGGCATTGCCTGAATGTAGCGATGTGCTGGAAGCCGACAACGGCTCGGCAGGTGAGAAGCTGGCCCGTCAGCATCGCGCAGCCCATATCGTCATGGACCTGCAGATGAGTGGACGTAACGGCATTGAGGCCGCCCGCACCATCTGGAAGGAGAATCCTGAAACGCGCATCCTGTTCTGGTCGAACTATGCCGACGAAGCCTATGTGCGCGGTGTGTCGCGCATCGTGCCGGAAGGGGCGGCTTATGGCTATGTGCTGAAATCGGCGTCCGACGATAAGCTGCGGCTGGCATTGCGCAGTATCTTTGTCGAAGCACAATGCGTCATCGACCGCGAGGTGCGCGGCCTGCAGCAAAAGAGCCTCGGTCATGCCAGCGGTTTCAGCGAAAGTGAATATGAAATTCTGGTCGATATCGCGTTGGGGCTTACCGATCGCGTTATTGCGCGCCGCCGCAATCTGTCGCTGAGAAGCGTCCAGAACAGATTGCAGCAACTCTATGAAAAACTTGGCGTTTATCAGGAAAAAGGTGAGCCGGAGGAAGGGCGTTTCAACCTCCGGGCTCGTGCCGTGACGGTAGCGCTTTTGCGCAAACTACTGAATTACAGTGCGCTGGAACGCGCAGAAATCGAACTGAACGAATGGCTTAGCCGACAGCTGCCTTCAAACGGCTCTGTGCGAGATTGAGGCCGAGTTCCGACGCAAGGGCGATGACCGGAGCGAAGCGACGCCGCTTTTTTTCGTCATGGTTGGAAGCAATGTCTGCGATGCGATGCTTGAGGAAAGGGTTGAGAAACCGCTCCCGCACCGAAGCCACGTAAGCTTCGGCCTGTTCGCCAAGGCCGTCCGCAGCAAATACCGGCAGGACTTCCTCGCGCCATACCGCTTCCAGTTCATTCCGGATCGTTTCGTCCTGCATGGCTTCCAGTACGATCTCGTCTTTCGGACGGCTGCCCTTGAGCCATTGTTCCGCGATGAATGTGTGGCCAAGGTTGAGCAAGTAGAGTTTCAAATGCTCATAGCGCGCAAGATCGTCGGTGACGACGATATCTTCGTGTTCGCAAGGAAGCGTCAGGCCATCGGCCTTCTCGATTGCCCAGAGCGCATAGGGCTCGGCGATGGCGCCGATTGGCTCGATGGGTTCGGAAACGATGCGGTCGACAAGGCTGTTGGCAAAAATGCATCGGGTTTCGAGCCATTGCACGAAACCGTCCGGCAGTTTCCAGTCATGGGCAAGATCGATGAGGATCGAGCGCAACCTGTCGCCATTGCGCGAGATCAGCTCGCAGGGAAACAGCGACAATGGCGCATCGGGATTGTGCTGCCAGCGGTGATGTAGGAGCACCAGAAGTTTGGCTGGAAAACTCTTCGGCAAGGCATCCGGGTTCGCAAGAAGCGAGCTGTCATCGCTTCTGTCGAGTTCGTAGCCCTTGTCGCCGGTGTTGGAGAGGATCACATCGACGCTGGCACCGAGGTCGAGAATCGCCGCCCAGTCGTGATGTGCGGAATAGGCAGCGGTAACGCCCTTCGCCTGATGTTCCGTTTCGGATGGCTTGCCGTCGACAAGCCCACGGATCATCACAGGATAGCCGTTGCTTTCGTTCAAAGCCGCGATGCGCTGGCTGCTCTGCGGGTTTGAAGTCGTCTGCACGACGGCAATTGTCCCAATGGCTTTGCCCTTGGAAAACGCCTCCGAAACAAAGAAATCGACATGAGCCAACAGAAAACGGCTGGTGCCGAACTGCAGGATCGCTGGCTTCTCGTGCATGACCTTCTCCCATAAATCAGTGGTTTTAACTAAGCGATGCAGGGTAAATTGGTCAAGCCAGTAGGATTCTTTATCGAACGATTGGTTCGGTTCCACATGATGAAATGCGCGATTTGCCGCAATTAACCGGGTTTTTAAGCATATTGCGCTTCTGTCCGGTTGGAAATATGGTAAGGCCAATTCGAGGAGAGGCGGATTTGGGAGCGCTATGAGCGATTTTACGGCAACTGCGGAACCGCGCAGGCTTTATCAGCAGATCGCAGATCGGGTGAGAAGCCTTATCCAGGACGGCCAGTTTCCTGCTGGCAGCAGGCTACCGGCTGAACGCGAGCTGGCGCAGCAACTTGGCGTGTCGCGGCCTTCGCTGCGCGAGGCGCTTATTGCACTCGAAATCGCCGGTAATGTCGAAATCCGCATGGGGTCGGGCATCTATGTCACGGCAGAGTCGGAAAAGCGTTCGCTTTTACATGGCGCTTCCATCGGCGAGAGTCCGCTTGAAATCATGCAGGCGCGCGAAATGGTCGAAGGCAGCGTGGTCGTCACGGCTTGTGCGCGCATGACGCCTGAAAGGCTTGCCGAGTTGCGCGCAACGATTGACGCAATGAAGGTGAATGTCGATGCCGGGCGCAAGGCGATTGAGCTCGACAGGCAGTTTCATCTGCTCATTGCCGAGCAATCGGGCAATTCCGTGCTGGTGCGCATCGTGCGCGACCTTTTTGACGAGCGGCATAGTCCGTTGACGTCGCATATCAGGACGCGCTTCGAGGATAACGATACATGGGCTCTGGCTTTGGCCGAGCACGAAGCCATCTATGCGGCGCTGGAAGCGAGGGATCCGCTTCAGGCGCAGGCAGCCATGCGAACGCATCTGGACCGGTCCAAGCAGCGTTGGATGGATAATGAACCCAGCGAGTAATTAGCCGGGACGATTTGGGAGTGAGGTCAGACAAATGAATGAATCCGTTGATACAGCGGTTGCGCCGGTTATTCTGCTGCATCCGTCGGATGATGTTGCCGTTGCGCGCATTTCGGTTCGCGCCGGTGATCCGATCGGCCTTGACGGGATCAGGGCCAGCGAACTGATCGGTCGCGGGCATAAGGTGGCCATTCGCGATATTCCGGAAGGCAAGGAAGTCCTGAAATACGGTCAGGTGATCGGCGTTGCGACGAAGGATATCGCTCAGGGCGAGCATGTGCATTTGCAGAACCTCGCCATGCTGCCCTCCGAACACGAGCATCAGTTCTCCATCGATATTGAAGAACGCGGCATGCTGCCGGACGCAGAACGCCGCCATTTCATGGGTTATGACCGGGGCGCTGGCGGTGTCGGCACGCGCAATTTCATTGGGGTGATTTCGTCGGTCAATTGCTCGGCCACGGTGTCGCGTTACATCGCCGATTATTTCAACCGCATGGGCGGTCTCGATGGTTTCGACAATGTCGATGGCGTCGTGGCGCTGACACATGGCAGCGGCTGTGCGCTCAACACCAAGTCGGAAGGCTATCGCCTGTTGACGCGCACTATTCAGGGTTATGCCAAGCACCCGAATTTTGGTGGCATCCTGCTGATCGGCCTTGGCTGCGAAACCAACCAGATCGCGCCGATCCTCGAACATTACCGCATGGAAGAAGGCTCGCGCCTGCGCACCATGACGATCCAGCAGCATGGCGGCACGCGCAAGACCATCGATCATGCGATTGCCGAGATCAAGGAAATGCTGCCGCTGGTCAATTCGGCGGTGCGCACCAAACAGCCTCTGTCGAAGTTGAAAGTAGCGCTGGAATGCGGCGGCTCGGATGGCTATTCCGGCATTTCGGCCAATCCGGCATTGGGCTATGCCTCGGACCTTATCGTGCGCAATGGCGGCACGACCGTTCTTTCGGAAACGCCGGAAATCTATGGTGCCGAACATCTTTTGACCCGTCGCGCAGTAACGCCTGCGGTGGCGGAGAAGCTGTTGCAGCGCATCGACTGGTGGCGTGATTACACGGCGCGCAATGGCGACGAGCTCAACAACAACCCATCGCATGGCAACAAGCTCGGCGGGCTGACCACCATTCTGGAAAAGTCGCTCGGTGCAGTTGCCAAGGGTGGTTCCATGCCGCTCAAGGCCGTCTATGAGTTTGCCGAAACCGTCACGGAACAGGGTTTCACTTTCATGGATACGCCGGGTTACGATCCCGTCGCGGTGACTGGACAGGTGGCCGGTGGCTGCAACGTGATCTGCTTCACCACTGGCCGTGGTTCGGTTTCCGGTTTCAAACCTTCGCCTTGCATCAAGATCGCCACGAATTCCGAAATGTACGAGCACATGAAGGAAGACATGGACATCAATTGCGGCGGTATCGTCACCGGCGACGAGACCATCGAACAGTCCGGCATCCGCATCTTCGAACATATCATCGCGGTCGCATCCGGCGAGAAGACGTTGAGTGAAGTCTACGACTATGGCGACAACGAATTCGTGCCTTGGCAGGTCGGCGCCGTAACCTGATCCCTTTCTTTAATGACGACTGACAGGATAATTCGATGGTCAAAGCTCTGCGTATCGAGAGCGAAAACGTCACACGTTTTGCAGAAATCGACGAAGCGCCGTTGCTGGCCGGTCAGGTCCGTGTGCGGGTTCGGCACGTGGGTCTCTGCGGCAGCGATCTGAACACCTTCAAGGGGCTTAATCCGCTGGTGCAGCTGCCCCGCATTCCGGGGCATGAAATCGGCGGCGAGATCATGGAAGCCGGAGAGGGTGTCAGCGCTGCCTATGTCAAAGGCAAGCGGGTTATCGTGCTGCCTTATACGAATTGCGGTGAATGTTCGTCCTGCCGTAAAGGTCGGCTCAATGCGTGCCGTTATAACAAGACGCTCGGCGTGCAGCAAAATGGCGGCCTGGCCGACCAGATCGTGCTGCCTGCCGAAAAATTGATCCTCAATGAGACGCTGTCGCCCCGTCATCTGGCGCTGGTCGAGCCGCTTTCGGTTGGCTTCCATGCCGTCGAGCGCGGACGTGTTCAGGCAGGTGATACGGTTGCTGTTCTCGGTTGCGGCATGATCGGTATGGGTGTTCTCATCGGCGCGCTGGCGCGCGGTGCCAAGGTCATCGCCATCGATCCAAGCGCTGAAAAGCGCGAACTGGCACTGCAATTCGGCGCAACACACGCATTGCCGGGCGGTGAGGATGTCGTCGCCAAGGTTCAGGAACTGACCAACGACGACGGCGTGGACGTTGCTTTCGAAGCGGTCGGTCTGCCGATCACCTTCACGCAGGCTGTCGACCTGGCGGGCTTTGCGGGCCGGGTGGTTTATGTCGGCTATTCCAAGGCGCCGGTCACCTATCAGACGCAGTTCTTCAACCTGAAGGAACTCGACATCATGGGATCACGCAATGCCACGCTCACCGATTTCGAGGCCGTCATTGCGCATCTGGAAAAGCTTGGGACGGATGCCGACAAGCTGATCTCGAAGGTATTTCCGTTTGATGAAGCTGAAGCGGCACTCCCTTACTGGGATGGCGACCGTAACGTTTTGAAGATCATCATCGAACGCGACTGAAATCGAAGCAAATGCGCCACGTCGGGAAGGAAGACGTGGGCTGCCACGCATCGATGGAAAATCGATGCGTAAACTGAAGAAATTAGAGCGTCCTTTAAGCGTCCAAATTGGACGCATGGCGCTCTAACGGAGGAAACCGGCCCTAAGGCCAATTGTTTAATGACCCCATATGGGAGGACAAAGATGAAGAAACTCGTTACCGGCATGATCGCCGCCAGCATGCTGCTGGCAGGAAGCATGGCTGCCTATGCTGCCAATGTTTCGATCAAGGTTGCCTATGAAAACAACCCCGGCGAGCCTTTCGATGAGGTGATGCATTACTGGAAAGATGATCTTGCCAAGCGCAGCAATGGCGAAATCACGCTCGAACTCTATCCAAGCTCGCAGCTTGGCTCCAAGAAGGACGTGACCGAGCAGGCCATGATGGGGCTCAATGTCGTGACCATTTCCGACGTTGGCTTTCTGGCCGAATATGACCCGGACCTCGGCGTACTCTACGGTCCGTTCCTGACCGATGATCCGGCACAGCTTTTCAAAGTTTATGATGGTCCCTGGTTCAAGGAAAAGAGTGAAGAGCTGAAGAAGAAGGGCATTCACATCGTAATGCCGAACTACCTCTACGGCATTCGTCAGATCATTTCCAAGAAGCCGATCCGTACGCCTGAAGATCTGAAGGGTATGAAGATTCGCGTGCCGAACAACGTCATGCAGATCAAGACTTTCGAAGCCATGGGCGCAACGCCAACCCCGATGCCGCTGGGCGAAACCTTCCCGGCGCTGGCGCAGGGCGTGATTGATGGCGTTGAGAACCCGATCTCGGTTCTTTACGGCCAGAAGTTCCAGGAAGAAGCCAAGTATCTGAGCAAGGTTGGCTATCTGACCAACGTTGCTCTGATTGTCGGCGGCGAAGCCTTCTTCTCCACGCTGCCGGAAGATCAGCTCAAGATGATCCATGAGTCCGCCTATGATGCGGGTCTCTACAGCCAGAAGCTGACGATCGAAAAAGACAATGAAATGATCGAGAAGATGAAGGAAGCCGGTGTCGAGATTATCGATGTCGACCGCGCTCCTTTCAAGGCACTTGCTGAAAAGGTCTACACCCAGTTCCCGGAATGGTCGCCCGGCCTTTATGACAAGATCAAAGCCGAACTGAACTGATCCATCCTTACTCGGATAATGCCGTGTCGCGGTTTGCCGCGGCATGGCTCGATCGTGGAACTCAATCCGATGAAATACTTTGAAAAACTGATCGAATGGCTGGCTGCCGTGCCGCTGTTCATCCTGCTTGCGATGTTCAACATCGCCGTCGTCATGCGCTATTGGATGCATCAGCCATTGCAATGGACCGAGGAAATGGCCGGTCTGTTGATGATCTGGATCGTGATGCTTGGCAGTGTCGCCGCAGAACGCAGCAACCAGCATCTTGCCATTCCGATGCTCGTGGATCTGCTGTCGGAGAAGGTGCGCGATGTCGTCAACGCCATCGTCTCCATCTTGTCGGGACTGTTCCTGCTTTACGTGTCCTATGCCGGTTACAAGCTTTCGGTTGCGGCTCAGTTCAAAGTGACTGACGTGCTGCGGGTCTCCTATTACTGGATCGATATCGCCGTGCCGGTCGGCTTTGTCATTATCGCTCTTTATATGTTTGCAGGCGCATTCAAATCCTTGCGCGCCGCTTTTGCGGGAGGCAAGGCATGAACCTGACAACCATCGTTCTCATCATGCTGGCGCTGATCGCGCTCAATATGCGCCTCTATGTGGCCATTTTGATTGCGGTCTTCACCTATTTCACCTTTTTCAACCAGATGCCGATAGCGATTGCCGTGCAGCGCTTCATCAGCCCGGCACAGAACACGTCGCTGCTTGCCATTCCGTTCTTCATTATGCTTGGTACGGTGATGTCGCATACCGGCATTGCAGAACGTCTGATCAAGGTCGCGGAAATTCTGGTCGGTCGTATGCGCGGCGGCATGGCGCTCACCAACATCATGGTTTCCACCCTGATGGGTGGCGTCAGCGCTTCCAATCTGGCCGACAGCGCCATGCTCACCCGCATGATGGTGCCGGAAATGGTCAAGCGTGGCTATGACAAAGCGTTCTCCTGCGCGGTGACGGCTGCTGGCTCGCTGATTACGCCGATCATTCCTCCCGGCATTGCGCTCATCATCTATGGTCTGATTGCGGATGTTTCCATTGGCAAGATGTTCATGGCAGGTGTGCTGCCGGGTATTCTGGGCGCCGTTATCCTGATGATCGCGGCTTATGCGACATCGGTAAAGCGCGGCTACAAGCCAAGCCGTGAAAAGCGGATGAGCGGCGCCGAAGTTGCCTCGACGCTTGCTTCGGCATGGCCTGCGGTGCTGCTGCTGTTCGCGATCATCGGCGGCATCCGCTTGAACATCTTCACCCCGACGGAAGCCGGTGCAGTTGCGGTTACGCTGGTTCTGATTATCGGCTTCGTGATCTATCGCGAAATGCGCATCTCGCATGTGGTGGATTCGCTGATCGAAACAGCGAAATCGACCGCGTCCGTTATGCTGGTCATCATGGCATCATCGGCGCTCGCATGGGTGTTTTCGCTTGAACAGGCCGGCCAGTCGCTGATGCAGCTGATCTCGTCCTTCACCAGCAATCCTTATGCGTTCCTGCTGGCAGTCAACGTGATCCTGCTGATCCTCGGCGCGCTGATCGAGGGCACAGCTCTGATGATCGTTCTGGTGCCGCTTCTGATGCCGACGGTTAAGGCTCTGGGCATTGATCCTGTGCATTTCGGTATCATCGTGATTATCAACCTGTCGATTGGCACGCTGACACCGCCTGTCGGAACGGTCATGCTGATGGTCTGCAATATTGCGAAGGTGAGGGTGGGAGATTTCACCCGCCAGGCATTCAGCATGTATATGGCGCTGTTCATCCTGCTGGTGCTGGTCACTTACGTGCCGATTATCTCAACCTATCTGGCTCATTAGAGCATTTCCAGCAAAAGTGCGAAGCGGTTTTGCGTCGGATAATGCGTAAAAACAAAGAGATAGAGCATTTCCACTGTTTCAATTTCAGCGGGGAATGCTCAAAAAAGGCGCGGGAAATTCCCGCGCTTTTTTCGTTTGTTCACCACGGGTTTTCGACACGCGGCCAGATGGCACGGCTGAGCTTGCGGTAATTGGTCGTGCGCGGATTGCTCGGATAGGAGCTGGGCGCCGCGACATAGATAATCTCGGCAGCAATCGGCACGAAGCCTGCGTGGAAATGATTGGTGGATTTGACCACCAGTATATCCTTCTTCATCGGATCGATGCCGATATTGGAGAAGATATCCGGCTCGAATGTCTGCGTCCGGTTGGTGTTGAGAATGATATCAATCTCGGTGCCTTCCAGGCGCACGACTGCCGAGGCCCCCAGCGTCACACGGCTTGGGCCAAAACTCTGCCAGCCTTCGGCAAGGGTTTTCATGACTGTCACACGCGCATCGATGGGTTCGCCGCCAAGCGGACCGGACTTGCCGCCGAAACGCAGGTCGATCACTGCACCTTCGCCTGCCGCATGACAGAAGGTCACTGCGATGGGGTCCCAGATCGTAGCAATGCCTATATTGTCGATGCCGCGTTCGATCAGGCGGCGAAGGACATAGGTTCCGTCACCCGCAACGCCGCCGCCGGGATTGTCCCATACATCGGCGATCACCGCAGGTTTGGCAGGAATGGCTGCATGGGCAGCCAGCGCCCGGTCGATGCCCTGATCGGTGTCGAACATGGTCATCAACGTCTGCTCGCGCATCGCAATCAGTTCACGCCCGAGTTTTTCGGCAAGTGCTGCCCCCTTTGCCGGATCGTTGTCTGTGACGACGAGAATGCGGGTTCCCATTTCCGGCACATCGGCTGCCATGAAGCCATGGATGACGGAGATCGACAGAATCCCGTCTTTGCCGTGCATCGCCTTGATGCGATCGACGAAGGAGCGCATTGGCTCCTTGCTTGTGGGAAACACACTGATCATATGGCAGTCGAATGTGGATATGACCGGCTTGATGTGACCTTTCAGGGCGTCCAACGCAAGATCGACCACATGCTCGCCGCGCTCATAAAAATCCGTGTGAGGAAATTCGAGGAACGACGCGAAAATATTGAGGTTTTCGACACGCTTCGGCGTCAGGTGGCTATGTGGATCGAATTCGCTGGCAACCAGAATATCCGGCCCGACAATGGCGCGCACGCGTTCCAGAAGATCACCCTCGCAATCGTCGTAACCTTGAGCGACCATGGCGCCATGCAGGCCGAGAACGACTGCATCAACGGGCATTGCGGCTTTCAGCTGGTCAAGGATTTCATCGCGCAATTCCTCGAACGCCTGCCGCTGCAACAATCCGCCCGGTTCCGCCCAGGTGGCAGTGCCTTCGATGACGGTCAGCCCTTCCGCTGCCGCACGCTTGCGCAATGCGACAATGGGCGAAGAGCAAAGCGTCGGCGTTTCTGGATGCTTGCCCGGCGCGGCATAAAAAGCCATCTCGAACGAGGCCCTGTCGGTTGGAACCGGCGAGAACGTGTTGGTTTCTGTCGCAAGCGATGCGGTGAAAATGCGCATGGAAATACTCTGTGCGGGGAGGTGACGTGCTTATTTTTGTGGTGCGTAGGCGATGGCTTCGACTTCGATCTTGATGTCGATCATCAGGCGGGATTCAACCGTGGTGCGCGCGGGAGGCTCTTTTGGAAAATAGGTGCCGTAAACGGCATTCATCCTCCCGAAATCCCGAGCATCTTCCAGCCATATGGTGGTTTTGACCACGTCTTCCATTGTGGCGCCTGCAAGCGCAAGTGCGGCTTTGACGTTTTCGAGGACCTGTTTTGTCTGGGCTTCGATGCCGCCTTCAACAATCTGGCCGTTTGGTCCAACCGGTACCTGACCCGAAACATAGACTGTGTCGCCTGCGCGAACGGCGGGGGAAAGTGGCACATGCGATGCGCCGAAGACCTGTTTTCTGGACACGATTTTCTCCGGTTATTTGACTGCTCCAAGGGCCAGTCCCTTGATGAGATAGCGCTGGAGCCAGATGAAAAGGATGGCGACCGGCAGTGTTGCAAGAAAGGTTGCCGCCATGACGTAGTGCCATTCGACCGTGTAGCGCCCCGCGACGAGCGAGAAGACCTGAATGGGCAGGGTGTAGCTTTCCTGCCTGCGCAGCATGGTCAATGCGACGACGAATTCGTTCCATGCATTGATGAAGGTGAAAATTGCCGTGACGGCAATGGCGGGCAGGCAGAGCGGCAGGAACACTTTTATCAGTGTCTTGCCGCGCCCGGCGCCTTCCATCCACGAGGCTTCTTCCAGATCACGCGGTATGGTGTCGAAATAGCTCTGCAGCATCCACACGGTAAAGGCGATGTTGAAGGCCATATAGACCGCGCCGACCGCGGAGACACTTTCAATCAATCCATAGGCGGCGAGCAGCCGGAAAAGGCCCAGCACCAGAACGATGGGCGAGATCATCTGCGAAATCAGCAGGAATTGCCGGAATGCACCGTGGCCTGCAAAGCGGAAGCGCGACATGGCATAGGCGGCAGGAATGGAAACAATGATGGCGCCGACGGAAGCAATAACCGAAACGTAAAGCGAGTTCAGAAGCGCTTGCCCGAATTTGGTCTGAACCCACATTTCCGAAAAATTCTGCCAGCGGAAGCTGCTTGGCCACCATGTTGGAGACAGGACCTCCTGTGGAGGCTTGACGGCGGTGAAAAACATCACCGCGAAGGGAAACAGTGTCAGCACGATAAGCGGCGACAGAACGGCCCAGGCAATGATTGTGCGTTTCAGCTTCGAGCCGGTCATGCGCGTTCTCCCCGCATTGCGAGGCGGATATAGATCGCCGTGAAGACGAGGAGTATTGCCAGCATGATAAGCGATACGGCAGAGGCTTCTCCCAGCTTTCCGAGGCGGAAAGCGAGCTTGTAGAGATGCGTTACCAGAATATCGGTGGAGTTTGCCGGTCCACCCTGCGTCATGACCCAGATGATCGGGAATGAATTGAAGACATAAATCGTATTGAGCACGATGGCGATGTTGACGAAGGGCTTGAGCAGCGGAAACGTGATTTCGCGAAACTGCTGCCACAGGCTAGCGCCTTCGAGAGACGACGCTTCATAAAGATCCTCCGGAATGGATGACAGTCCGCCGAGGAAGATCGTGGTCGTGAACGGCACGGTGACCAGAATGCCGACCAGTATCTGCATGGGAAAGGCGGTGGCCGCGCTCGCCAGCCATTGAATATTGCTGTCGATGATGCCGAGATTGCGCAGTGCCGAATTGAGCATTCCGCTTTCGCCATTGAGCGCCCAGCGCCAGACAATGGCTGTCATGGTGAGCGAAACTGCCCACGGCAGCATGACGATGACCCGCGCTACCGAACGGCCATAGAAATCCATGTTGAGGATGATGGCGACCGGAATGGAGACGATAAGTGCCCCGCCAACCACGGCGACGGTCCAGAGTGCGGTGCGCCAGAGTGCATTCAGAAAATCGCGCGTTGCGAATAGTGCAGTGAAATTTGCGCCGTCGTTGAAATCGCGTAGCTGCCCGAAGCGGTTTACGTCATGGCTAGCAATTTCAACGAGATGCACCACGGGCCAGAAGATCACCACCGCAGCCAGAAGCAGGCTCGGCAGGATCAGGAGATAGGGCAGGGTGCGGCTTTGCATTGGCAATCAAAATCCCTGAAAAGAAAAAAGCCCGGCAGAGCGAGGGCACTGCCGGGCAGGCGGGGAGTGCTACTTCTTCAGGATTGCGTCCGCCTTGGCGGCGGCGTCCTTCAGCACGACATCAGGTTCGCCCTTGCCGAGATAGATGCTCTGCATGGCGTTGGACGTGATGTCGGCAATTTCTTCCCAGCCCGGAATGATGGGTGCAAAGCGGGCATCCGGCAGAAGCGCGGTGAAGGCGGCAAGATCGGCATTATTGACGTAATAATCCATCTTCGCTTCTTCCTTGTTGACCGGAAGGAAACCTTCGCCCTGCGTGAACTTGGCGCGCCATTCAGTCTGGAACAGGAAGTCGAGCACCTTCCAGGCTTCCTCCTTGTTCTTGGAATTCTGGAACATGATGACGGAATCGGTCACGCCATAGGTGCCACGCGCGCCTGTCGGTCCGGCAGGAATGGCTGCAACGCCATATTTGAGGTTCGGCGCTTCTTCCTTGATCTGGTTGGAAAGGAAAGGCGCGGTAATCATCATGCCGACCTTGCCCTGCTTGAAGAGGTTCTGAACGTCTTCACGGGCATAGGAAGTGACGCCAGGCTGGGTCAGGCCATCGTCGATCAGCGACTTGTAAAGCTTCGCGGCTTCAAGTGCGCCCGGTGTGCTGAGGCCCGACGTGCCGTCCTTGTTGAGAATTTCTGTCCCATAGGACCACATGCCGTAATAGTAATAAACGTCGGTCTCGATTTCCTTGCCCTGTAGGCCGAAACCGTAATTCTCTCCGCCGAGCGCTTTGATTTTCGTGGCGGCGGCTCTCAGCTCGTCCCAGGTTGCGGGCGGGTTTTCGACGCCTGCCTTGGCCAGCAGATCCTTGTTGTAATACATGGCGCGGGCAGATGCTGCGATCGGCAGGCCGTAAGTCTTGCCCTCAAGGATGGACGGAGACAGGAAAGTCTCGATGAACCGGCCCTTGAACTCGTCGTTCATGTAACCGTCGAGCGGTTCGGCGATGCCCTGTTGCGCGAAATCGATCAACCAGCGTGTGCCGATGATCGAAAGGTCCGCATTGGTGCCTGCTGAAATATCGGTAGTCAGTTTCTGCAGAAGTACATCCCATGGAACTACTTCAAAGTTGAGCGTGATGCCGGGATTGGCAGCTTCAAATGCCTTCTTGACCTCTTCGAAGTAGGGGCCGGTCTTGGAGCTGTACTCCGCGACGGTCATGCGCACTTCGCCTGCATTCGCAACCGATGACAGCGCCAGAACGCTCAATCCGGCCAGCAGGCCGGCCTTCCATTTATTGATAGACATCTTCCCGTTCCCTTGTTTTGCCGCGCATTGGTGCGATGACGATCTATTTTTGTTATTTTCTTACATTATCGGCTTAATCTGCACTTTCAAGCGAAAAGTTTTGTTGCAAACTTACATTTTGACTTTTACGCTGGTGGGAATAAACAGGTGCAGAAAGCTGCCGCATAAAAGGGGAATAGCGTGGAGCAAGCAGGCGAATTTACCGGAAAGTCGGTGCTGGTTACCGGAGCCGGTGGTGGTGTTGGAAGCGCGCTGGTCAAGCTGTTCTCTGAACGCGGCGCCAGCGTGATCGGTTGCGATACGACACTGGAGGCAATGACCGGCAATGATTTTCATGCGCGTCATGCCTTTGATCTGCTTGACCGCGACGGGCTGGAGCTGGCTGCAAAGCGGATAATAGCGGAATCGGGCCCGCCCGATATTGTCATCAACAATGCGGGCTGGACCCGTGCCGAGACTTTCGATGGGTTGGATCAGGGCAATATCGACGCTGAGATTGACCTCAACCTGACTGCGGTTGCCGGGTTTTCCAATGTCATGGCGCAGGCCATGGCAGCGCGGGGACAAGGCGTTTTCGTCTTCATTTCCTCGGTCAACGGTCTCCTGCATTTCGGAAACCCGGCTTATGCAGCTGCTAAAGCCGGAATCAATGCCTTTGCGCGCGGTATTGCGGTTGAGTTCGGAAGGAAGGGCGTGCGTGCCAACGTCGTCTGTCCGGGGTCGATAAGAACACCCGCATGGGATCATCGTATCGCGCAGGATGCGAGCGTGCTGGAGCGCCTACAGCGGTTTTATCCGCTGGGGCGCATCGTTGATACCCGCGAGGTGGCAGAAACGGTGGCATTTCTGGCCTCTGACCGCGCATCGGGGATTACCGGCGCGATCCTTCCGGTCGATGCCGGCCTGACTGCGGGCTGCCGTCCTTTCATCGAAGATATTCTCGGAGGGAACTGACCGATGAAAGAGGTTTCTCTGCGCGGCATCACCAAGACTTTCGGACAATTAACGGTCCTCGACCATGTCGACCTCGATATTCAAAGTGGAGAGTTTCTCGTGCTGGTTGGCCCTTCTGGCTGCGGAAAATCCACGCTTTTGCGGATGGTGGCCGGGCTTGAACCCATTTCCGGCGGTGACCTTCTGATTGGTGGGGAACGGGCTAACGAGTTGCCACCGCAAAAGCGCAATATTGCGATGGTGTTTCAATCCTATGCGCTGTTTCCGCATATGACGGCGCGTGAAAACATCGGCTTTGGTCCGCGCATTCGCGGCGAAAAGTCAGAAGAAACGGCCGCGAAGGTGGACAGGGCGGCGTCCATCCTCAATCTCCATTCCTATCTTGATCGCTACCCACGCCAGCTTTCAGGCGGGCAGCGCCAGCGCGTCGCCATGGGGCGCGCCATCGTTCGCGAACCATCGGTATTTCTGTTTGATGAGCCGCTTTCCAATCTGGATGCGCAATTGCGCGTGCAGATGCGCACGGAAATCAAGGCGCTACATCAGCGGCTGAAGTCGACGGTGATCTATGTCACCCATGACCAGATTGAGGCCATGACCATGGCCGACCGGATTGTGGTTATGAATCAGGGCAGGATTCAACAGATCGGTGCACCGCTGGATCTTTACGATCGTCCCGCCAACAAGTTTGTTGCGAGCTTTATCGGTTCGCCGTCGATGAGTTTCATTCCGGGAACCGTTTCAGGCGGAGTATTCCGTACCGGAGAGGGTGAGGAAATCGCTGTTGGCGTGGGATCATCCGAAACCCGGCAGGTGGAAGCAGGCATTCGACCGGAAAATTTTACGGTCGCGCCGGATGGCAAAGGGCTGAAACTCACCGTCGAGGTGATCGAGCCGACTGGTCCGGAAACGCATATTTATGGCCGGATCGCAGGACAGCCTATACGAGCTGTGTTTCGCGAGCGCATACATCTTGCGCCCGGCGAGCAAGTGCCTGTAACTGCGAAGAGCGAACACATACATCTTTTCGACAAGGATAGCGGTCTCCCGCTTTGAATTTCCGATGAGCAAGGTTGCCGACATCATCACGCGGCTGCATGTCGTGGCGCAGGACGGATCGAAATCCGACCGGAGGCTGGCTGCGCTCGTGCTGGCCGATCCCGATTATGCTTCCAAGGCGGCAATCTCGGAAATTGCGGCCAGAGCAGGTGTCAGCGAACCCACGGTGACACGTTTTTGCCGGGCACTTGGCTGTGACGGGGTTCGCGACTTCAAGTTCTTTCTGGCGCAGGCCTTGGCCATCGGCGGGCAGTATCTGACGGCTGAAATTCCCGCGCGGGATGTGCGTGAAAGCCGCATAGCGACGGCTGTGACTGATGCGGCAGTTGCCGCCATTCAGCGCGCCAGCGACGGGCTCGATATGGGCGTGTTGATGAAAGTGGCCGAACGGCTTGCCGCCGGTGGTCCTGTGCTATGTCTCGGGTCTGGCGGCATCTCGTCCATGCTGGCAACAGAAATGCAGAACCGCTTGTTCCGGCTGGGTATTCCTGTCAGCGCGCAGGTTGATGGGCAATTACAGCGCATGTATGCCGCCGTCACCACGCATGAAACAACGGTAATCGCTTTCTCCGTCTCCGGCTTTGCGCGTTCGGTGGTGGAGGCCGTGCTGGTTGCGCGGCAATATGGAGCGCAGACGGTAGCGATCACGCCTGCCGGTTCCGATCTCGCCAAGGCGGCGGATGTGCTCATTCCATATCAGGCGAATGAAGACGGCAATATCTACAAGCCGACATCGTCACGCTTCGCGCTGCTGGCCATTCTCGACATGATCGCCACGGCGACAGCAGAAGCGCGTGGCCCCAAGGTGCTGGAAAGCCTGCGCCGCATCAAGCATAGCCTCAATACGCTCACCATAGACGATCCGCGCTTGCCGCTGGGAGACTGATCCATGACCAGACCGAAAACCGTTCACGAGGTGGATACACCTGCGATCCTCATCGATATTGATCGCGTGAAGGCGAATATCGCCAAGGCGCAGGCGCATGCAGATGCGGTGGGGGTTAAACTGCGCCCGCATATCAAGACGCATAAGCTGCCGCTCTTCGCCAAAATGCAGGTGGAAGCGGGCGCGACCGGGATCACCTGCCAGAAGCTAGGCGAGGCAGAAGTCATGGCCGATGCTGGGCTGACGAACATTTTCCTGCCCTACAATATTCTCGGACAGGAAAAGCTTGATCGCCTTCATACGCTGCATCAACGCATCACCCTGTCTGTAACGGTCGATAATCGAACCTCCCTTGCAGGACTGGCGGCGCGTTTCACCGATGAAAAGCATCCGTTGAAAGTGCTTGTCGAATGCGACACGGGCATGGGGCGCTGTGGCGTGCAGACGCCAGCCGAAGCCCTGGAGCTGGCACGCATTATAGACCAGAGCACAGGACTGCGTTTTGGTGGTCTGATGACCTATCCCGCAGCGGGCAAGCCGGACGAGGCTGAACAATGGCTTTATTCGGCACGTGAGTTGCTGGAGGCGAATAGCCTTCCCTGCGAGACGATTTCAAGCGGCGGCACGCCCGATATGTGGCGCAAACCCAGCGACAGCGTCGTCACCGAATATCGCCCCGGCACCTATATCTATTTCGACCGTTATCAGGTCGAAAAGGGCGCGGCGACAGTGGATGACTGCGCCTTGACGGTGCTTTCAACGGTCGTCAGCCATCCAACATCAGAACGAGCGATCATTGATGCCGGATCCAAGGCACTATCCAGCGATACGCTGGGACTGAGCGACTTTGGTGAAGTGATGGGCCGTCCCGATGCCCGTGTGATCGGCCTGAGTGAGGAGCACGGCAAGCTGGTTGGTGATGTCGCGGGTCTGAAGGTTGGTGAGCGGCTCCGGATTATTCCCGACCACGTCTGCGTCGTTTCCAATCTCTTTGATGAAGTTCATCTTGTTTCGGGCGAGGATGTCGTCGATATCCTGCCGGTCGCCGCACGTGGAAAATTAAGATAATCAGGAGGATAGCATGAAGGGTGCGGCCAATCCGTTTGCTGGCGACAAGGATCGCGAGCAGATTTGGGAGATGCTTGTACGGCGCGATATCGAGGCCTTCGTATCGCAGGATTGGTCATTGGTGGCCGATGATTTCGATGAGGTGCGCTTCCTTGGCATTCATGCGCATAATGATCGCGATCCTGACAATTGGGACGCCGGTTTTCCGACGCTCGCAAGTTATCGCGATGAATGGCTGCGACAGGCAGCGGAGAGTGCAGCGGTGGAATATGCCGAATCTCTGGCGGACGGTATCTTTCGTGCGACCAACCTGAGTGTGATCGATATTACCGGCGACGTCGCTCTCGCACGGAAAAAATTCGATGGAACGATCGCCAGAAAGGACGGAACAATCGATCGTCTCAACTGGCAGACGCTTTATTTTTGTCGTCGCGACGGGGCACGCTGGAAGATCACCGGCTTTGTCGGATATATGGCTTATCGTTGAAGAAACAGGCCTTTGAAACAGGGTCTATCACGGCGCGGATTGCTCAATCCGCGCCGTCTTTATGTATAGACTAGATAACTCCGAGTGATAGTATAATCACACTATTTTTCTGTAATTATAGTCATTTTTATCCCGAATTATACTAATTCGGACGATGTCGCAGCTGATAGCATATTTGTCGCAGGGTGTTCCGGTAATTGACTGGATCGGGACTACTATTGTCTTCAGGCTGGTCGATTGCCTCCTGCTTTAGGCAGTGTCGAACAGCCCTCGAAATGCGTCGTGCAACCCTTCAAACAAATCATTCAAGGGGACGGTTGCTGGACGGATCATTCAGATGAATTCACGGCTGTGGGTGGACATGTCGGGAAATGACCTATATAGAATCAAGCAATCTATCGATAATCATTCCATGCGGACCGTTTGCGGAACGCAGATCGCGTGTGGGCACTTTGCGCTGGAATGAAGTTCTATCAATGTTAAAAAGGAGATTAAGTCCGCCAGCACAGCGGGGTTAAACTTAATGCATGGTATTTTATACAAGGAAGAAAGTATGAAGTCGCCGGCTGAGACGAAAATAAGCTTGAAGAGCGTTTTTAAAGTCTTCGGCGATGACCCGGAGCGTGCAATGCAAGAATTGCGCGCAGGTAAATCAAAAACCCAGATTCACAGCGAACTTGGCGCAACAATCGGCGTCGATGATGCGACCTTCGATATCTATGAAGGCGAAGTATTCGTTATTATGGGCCTCTCCGGTTCGGGCAAATCCACGCTTCTGCGTCTGCTCAATCGCTTGATCGAACCGACTGCCGGTTCCATCGAAGTGGACGGTCGCGATATCGTCAAAATGACGAAGCGCGAGCTGATCGATCTTCGTCGTCGCGACATGAGCATGGTGTTCCAGTCTTTTGCGCTCCTGCCCAATCGTTCGGTTCTGAACAATGCGTCGTTCGGTCTCGAAGTGGCCGGAATGGGTGAGGCGGAACGTCACCAGAAGGCACTGAAAGCACTCGCTGCGGTTGGTCTTGAACCATATGCTCACAGTATGCCGGATCAGCTTTCCGGCGGTATGAAGCAACGTGTCGGACTGGCGCGCGCGCTGGCAAGCGAGCCGACCATTCTTCTGATGGACGAGGCATTTTCTGCCCTTGATCCGCTGATCCGCACCGAAATGCAGGACGAACTCAAGCGGCTGCAGGCTGAACATAGCCGGACGATCATTTTCGTGAGCCATGATCTGGACGAAGCCATGCGTATCGGTGACCGTATCTGCATCATGCAGCACGGCAAGGTCGTCCAGGTGGGAACGCCAAACGAAATCGTGTCCGCACCGGCCAACGATTATGTTCGTTCCTTCTTCCGCAATGTCGATGTGTCCCGCGTATTCAAAGCCGCCGATGTGGCTCGCGACGACGAGCTGATCGTGTTTGAACCCGAACAGCTGGCGACGGCGCTCGAGCGTTTCGACGCGAGCGGCAAGACGTTCGGCGTGTTGATCGATGCCGACCGCACATATCGCGGCATGGTCAGTCGTGATGCGCTGGCAAAGGGTGCTGTCGCGCAGGATGGCGAGAGACTGGATAGCGTCTCTGCTATCGAAGCCGAAGCGCCGCTTGCCGGATTGCTGACACAGGTGGCGGAAAGCCCTTGGCCGGTCCCGGTCACTGACCGCCAGAACCGTTATGTCGGTGCTATCAGCAAATCGGCCTTGCTTGAAACGCTTGGTCGCGCAGGCTGAGACCTGCGCGCCAACGGCCTTTTGCCTGATGAAGGCAGAATTGGTCCAATCCAGAAGAAATACGGAAATGGACGGTAAAACATGGATTTGAATTTCAGTGTCGGCGGATGGGCGGATGTTGTGGTCAACTACATTCTCGACCACTTTACGCCTGCGCTCGATATGATCGCAGCCGCCATCGGTTTTGTGACTGACGGTATTCAAAACGCTCTTCTCGCAGTCCCGCCGATAGGTGGGGTCGCAATTCTTACACTGCTCGCGCTGTGGCGTGTGGGGTGGAAGTTCGCGATATTCACGGCTCTCGCATTGGGCCTTATCATCCACATGGAATTGTGGACGGGCACGATGGAAAGCCTCTCTCTGGTACTGGCATCGACGGTTATTGCTGTCGTGATCGGCATTCCGCTTGGCATCGCCATGGCGCGCAGCGATACAGTCGCCTCGATTGTGCGCCCGGTGCTCGACCTCATGCAGACGATGCCCGCTTTCGTCTATCTCATTCCGGCAGCAATGTTCTTTGGCCTCGGTGCCGTGCCCGGAACAATTGCGACGGTGATTTTCGCCATGCCGCCGGTTGTGCGTCTGACCAATCTTGGTATCCGGCAGGTACATGCCGAATTCGTTGAAGCCGGGCTGGCCTTCGGCTGCACATCACGGCAGCTTCTGTTCAAGGTGCAGCTTCCAAACGCCATGCCCTCGATCATGGCCGGTATCAACCAGACGATCATGTTGTCACTGTCGATGGTGGTCATCGCGTCGATGATCGGTGCGGGCGGCCTCGGCAATACAGTGTTGACCGGCATCCAGCGCCTCAATGTGGGCCTCGGCTTTGAAGGTGGCCTTGCAGTGGTCATTCTGGCGGTCATTCTCGACCGCATTACCCAGAGCTTCGGCAAGGGCGGAGCCGGATTTTTCAAAAGGCTCGCATCTTTAAGAAAGGCGGCGGACACTCAGTCCGCCTCGTCCTTTCGCAAGCAGGAAGCATGAAGGAAGCCAAAATAACCAAGAATAACCCAATAATAACAATGGGAACTGATACCAATCGAAAAGGAGAAGCTATGTTAGGCAAACTAACCAAATTCGGTCTGGCGGCAGTTGTGGCGGGAACGATGACCATGGGCGCAGCATTTGCGCAGGACGGCAAGCCGGTGAAGATCGGCTGGGCACCTTGGTCGGATGCTGAGTTCGTCACCAAACTTGCCAAGAAACTGATCGAAGACAATCTCGGCCAGAAGGTTGAGCTGGTTCAGACGGACGTGGCCCCACTTTATCAGGGTGTGAGCCGTGGCGATATCGATGCCATGATGATGGCATGGCTGCCGGAAACGCACGCCGATTACTATGCACGCGTGAAGGACAAGGTCGAAGACCTAGGCCCGCTCTATGAAGGTGCAAAGCTCGGTTGGATTGTTCCGGCTTACATCCCGGAAAGCGAGATCAGCTCCATTGAAGACCTGAAGAAGCCGGAAGTTCGCGAGAAGCTGAAGGGCGAAATTCAGGGCATCGATCCGGGCGCAGGCCTCACTCGTCTATCGCAGGAAGCGATCAAGAAATACGGGCTGGACTACAAGCTCAATATTTCGAGTGAAGCGGCCATGCTGACGACAGTTGACCGCGCCACACGTTCCGACGGCTGGTTCGTGGCAACTTCGTGGAGCCCGCACTGGATGTTCGGCAAGTACAAGCTCCGCTATATTGCCGATCCTGAAGGCGCACTGGGTGGTGCCGAACATATCGACGCCATTGCACGTAAGGGCTTCAAGGAAGACAATCCGAAAGTTGCTTCATTGCTGACCAAGATGAGCATTCCGATCAGCGAGCTCGAAGCTGCGATGTTCGATGCGCAGGAAACGTCCTATGAGAAGGCCGTCGATAAATATATCGCGGACCATCCGGACCGCATCAAGGAATGGCTGGCTGAGTAATCAGCTCCGTAAGAAAGCCCCGGGAAACCGGGGCTTTTTCATATCCTATCCTCTTCGAGCGATCAAAATGCCCGATATCACGATGATGCCGCCCAGAGCCTGCAACATGCCGATAGGTTCCGACAGGATAGTCCAGGCAAGAAACGCTGCGACAACCGGTTGCAGAAGCAGGGTGAGTGACGAGAACGATGCCGGAAGATAGGCGAGGGCATAAGCGATCATGCTCTGGCCTGCGGCATGAGTTACCCATGCTAGGCCTGCAAGAATAAGCCATCCATAGAGCGTGGCAGGCAGTATCTGACCTTCCATGAAATACGCAACCGGCAGCGAAAAGACGGCTGCAATCGCGCTGCTCCACAGCATGATGCGCATGGTGGAAAAGCGGCTGCGCAAGCGGCCAACCGAGAGAATGTAACCGGCATAGAAGACTGCGGCCAGAAGCGCCATCGCATCGCCGGACGATTGGGACTGGAGAAGCTCGCCCGGTCCACCCTTTAGCACGACGACGCCAATAACCGCGACGGCAAGCCCGATCATGAAGGACGTGCTCACGCGCGATTTGAAAAGCAACCAAGCGCCCAATGTCACGAAAATCGGCGCCATATTGGCAAGCAGCGTGGCATTTGCAACGGATGTCATGTGCAGCGACAGGTGCCACGCGCCGAGGTCGAAAGCGATAAACAGGCCAGGCAGGGCGAGGCGCAAACAGTCGGACAGCGTGAGCGGGGTAGTATCCTTTTCGTCGCGCCGTTCGCGACCATCCATGAGCAGAAGCGGTAAAACTGCGAGTGCAAGACGCCAGAAGCCTGTTGCGAGCGGACCCACCTCGGAAAGTCGGACAAAGATCGGCGAGCTGCCAATAGCGATTCCGCCAACGATCAGAGCGGTCATCGCCAGGCGTTGCGCATTGGTAGGAGCGGGGCTTGCGGCGGTGGTATGCGACATTCTCAAACTCAAGGTTGCGCCGAAATCGTTCTGCTGCCCGCGCAATGCACGCAGCTAAAGAGCGACTGCCGGCTTTGGACTGAACCGGTCGTGGAGAAAGTCGAGCACATTTCTTTCACCATCCACGTTCTGAATATTGTCTGTCATGTCGCAAAAGAATGGGAACGAAGAAAATTTTGCCCGCGACATTGCTATGACGCGGGCTTGCTTATTCCTCTTTGAGAGAGGCGTCCAGCATTGGGTTATCGCAGAAACCGGAAATTTCATCACGTTTCTGTTCGACACATCGTAAACTATATGAAAAAGCGCCCTCAAAGGGCGCGTTTCCAATTATCAACGAGAATAGGGCGAATAGCACTGTCTGCGCGGCCCATTATAGGGCTGGAATGTATTGTCCGAGGAGCGATAGGATTTGTAGCGGTTATAGCACCACTGAACATGCGCGTTGGACATCCTCGATGCACGATAAACGGGGCGAGGCTGACTTACGGCACCGCCAATGATGGCACCTGCGCCGAAAGCTGCCAGCGGATACCACCACCCGTCATTATAGCGACGATAGCCATGACGATAATGCCGATAGCCGCGATGACCGTTCCAGTATCCCGGCCGGTGGGGCCTATGGCTATTATAGTGACGTGGCGGGCGGCGATGATCGCGCACCTGTTCCACATTATGATTGATGACCGGACGTTCCAGATTCAAAGGCGCTGCCATTGTCGGCGCGATGGACGTCGCTCCGAAGATCACGGCCAACGCACCGACACAGGTCTGTTTGAAGATATTCACGTGCAACCCTCCGTCTTAGGTGATTAAGGTAAACGCTTGAAATATCGATTTGTTCCCGTTTCTCTACAGGCGGAAAGCCGGGTTTTCGCTGTTTTGGGCAGGCCTGAATGTTGCGCAAAATGAAAGGGAGCAGGCTCCTCCCCAAGAACCTGCTCCCCAATGCATCGCCCCCCGCCATAGGTGGTGCGATGCTTACTTCTATGGCCCTCGCCGAGCCTGAATTCAGCGTGTCAGACCTTACCTTCGAGTGCAGCATTTAGCAACTTCAACGCGCGTTCTTTTGTCAATTCAATCGGGTTGCCGCCAGCGGTTGGATCGACGATAGCCATCTCGGCAATCAGGTCTTTCCGGGCGTCATCCATTGTGAGGCCTTTGATGAATTCGGGCAGCGTATTGGGGACGCTCAAATCGCTCCGCAATTTCATGACTGCTGCCAGAAATCCGTCGAATCCGCCCTTGATGCCGAGATAATCGGCAAGCCGTTCTATACGCTTTTCGATGGCAGATCGGTTCTGAAGCAGAACATAGGGCATGAAAACCGCATTCGTCATGCCATGATGGGTATCATAAAGGGCACCGATGGGATGCGACAGCGAATGGATTGCGCCGAGCCCTTTCTGGAAGGCCGTTGCACCCATTGCGGCCGCTGCCATCATGTTCGCACGCGCTTCAATATTCTTGCCATCGGCATAGGCGGTGGGAAGGTTTTCAAGAACCAGACGGATACCCTCCACCGCGATGCCATCGGCCATCGGATGAAATCCCGGAGCGCAATATGCTTCAAGGCAGTGTGCCAGTGCGTCCATGCCAGTGCCCGCAGTGATGAAAGGTGGCATTCCGGTGGAAAGCTCAGGATCGGCAATGACTGTGACCGGCAGCATCTTGGGATGGAAGATGACCTTCTTGGTATGGGTCGCTTCGTTGGTCAAGACACCTGCACGGCCAACTTCCGATCCTGTGCCAGCGGTCGTGGGCACGGCAATGATCGGGGCAATTGCTTTGCTGTCAGCGCGCGTCCACCAGTCACCAATGTCTTCGAAATCCCAGACCGGTCGTGTCTGCCCTGCCTGAAAGGCAATCAGCTTGCCGAGGTCGAGCGCTGAACCACCACCAAAAGCGATGACGCCATCATGCTTGCCGCTTTTGAAGACCTCAACGCCCGCATAGAGATTGCTTTCGACCGGATTAGGTTTGACGTCGGAGAAAACCCCGTATTTCACACCGGCTTCATCCAGAATAGCGAGCGTGGACGCCACCACTGGAAGTTTTGCCAGACCGGGGTCAGTCACAAAGAGCGGATTCTGAATGCCAGCGGCCTTGAGGACGACAGGCAATTCCTTGATGCGGCCTGGGCCAAAAAGCACGGTGGTGGGGAAATTCCATTTGGCAGTCAAAGTGGTCATGTCGATTGCTTTCCAGAAATTCAATTCAGATCAGATTTTCTCACGCAGGTGGAAGGATTTCGGTCGCGTGAGATTGCCGTAGCCGATGGGTGACAGGGCAGCACCCTTGCCAGTGTCTTTGACCCCGGTCCAGACAAGTGCGGGGTCGAGATAATCGCAGCGGTTCATGAAAACCGTGCCCGTTTCGATGCGGTCACCGAGAGCGGCAGCGTGGTCCGTATCTGCTGTCCAGAGCGAAGCTGTGAGGCCGTAGATGCTGTCATTCATGAGCGCGAGAGCTTCCTCGTCATTGCGTACTTTCATGATGCCGACGATGGGGCCGAAGCTTTCTTCACGCATGACGCTCATCTGGTGGTCGACATTGGTGAGCACTTCCGGCGCGACATAGGGAGAGCCCGCGCGATCATTCTCGACGCTCATATTGACGTGGGCCTTCGCACCCTTGCGCAGCGCTTCCGCCTTCTGCTCGCGGATGAGATCGGCAAAGCGCGCCTGCGCCATTGGTCCAAGCGTCGTTGAACTATCCAGCGGATTGCCGACGATATATTGCTTCGTCAGGTCGATGAAACCATCGACGAAGCGATCATAGACTGCTTCATGAACATAGATGCGCTCGATCCCGCAGCAGCACTGGCCGGAATTGAAAAAAGCACCATCGACCAGATTGGCGACGGCATGGTCCAGATTGACATCAGGAAGCACATAGGCCGGATCCTTGCCGCCAAGCTCCAGCCCGAGCGTCATGAAGGTGCCCGCAGCAGCCTTTTCGATGGCGCGCCCCCCGCCAACCGAGCCCGTGAAATTCACGTGGTCAATTGTGCCGGATGCAAGCAACTTTTCCGTCGATGCGTGATCGAGAACGATATTCTGGAAGACACCCTTGGGCAGCCCGGCCTTCTCAAACGCATTTGCAAAGCGTTCACCAGCCAGAAGCGTCTGCGTTGCATGTTTGAGGATCACGGTGTTCCCGGCCATAAGTGCGGGAATGATTGTGTTGACGGCGGTGAGATAGGGATAGTTCCACGGTGCAATCACCAGAACTACGCCGAGCGGTACGTGCTTCACATATCGACGGAAACCATCCTTCTGTGTGGGCACATAGGGTTTCAGTGCCTCTTCGGCGATGTCGATCATATATTGGCCGCGTTCCTGCACGCCGCCATTCTCCCCGCCGTAACGGGTCGGGCGCCCCATCTGCCATGCGATTTCAGGGATAATCTCTTCCTGCATCCCGGCAAGCGCATCCAGTGCGGCCCGGCAATAGCGCGCGCGCTCAGCAATACTCAACTGAGCCCAGCCTGTTTGCGCAGCGCGCGCTGCCGCCACCGTCGAGGCGATTGCAGCCTCATTTAAAAAAGGACGCTCGGCATATACCGAGCCGTCTATCGGAGAGATGATCTTGGCCGTGCCGCTCATCTGCAATTTCCTCTGAAGTCTGGCATTGCGTTATTCATTTCGGGACCGGTCACGCGGGTCAATAGCGCTCGAAACCGCGATGTAGTTCCCAGTCGGTCACGCGCCGGTCGTATTCGATCTGCTCCCAATGGGCGGTGTGGACATAGTGGTTGACCACAGCGTCCCCAAAAGCTTCCTTGAGAAACGACGAGTTCTTGAGCGCCTGTGCGGCCTCCCGGAGCGTGTAAGGAATTTCCTTGAGTTTGACCGCACTATAGGCATCGCCGACAAAGGGCTCATCAAGTTCCAGTTGTTCATCTATGCCTTGCAAGCCCGATGCGATAAGCGCTGCAAAGGCCAGATATGGATTGAGATCAGCACCACCGATGCGGCATTCGATGCGGATGCCTTTCGTACCTTCGCCGCAAAGGCGGAAACCTGCAGTGCGGTTATCCTGGCTCCACATGATTTTCGTCGGCGCAAAAGTGCCTGCCTGAAAGCGCTTGTAGGAATTGATGTAAGGCGCCAGGAAATAGGTGTAGTCGGTGGCGTATTTGAGCTGTCCGGCCACCCAGGAACGCATGAGCGGCGTCATAGTGTATGGGGCTTTCGGATCAAAGAAGAGCGGTTCCTTGCCATCGGCGCTCCAGATGGAATTATGCACGTGGCTGGAGCTTCCAGCCTTGCCGTAATCATACTTGGCCATGAAGGTGATGCATTTGCCGTGTGCTTCGGCGATTTCCTTCATCGCATTCTTCATGATGACATGGCGGTCTGCCATTTCGAGCGCTTCGGCATAGCGCACATTCAGTTCTTCCTGTCCCGGACCCCATTCGCCCTTGGAGTTTTCGACCGGAATTCCCGCTGCCGCGAGCTGGTTGCGCATTGCGCGTAGAACCGGTTCCTCCTTGGTGGTCAGGTGGATGACATAATCCTGCACGTAAGGAGATGCCGTTTCCATATCCTGCCAGTGCTTTGCGCGGGCTGTCTTATAGGTCTCGTCAAAAAGATAGAACTCAAGCTCAGACGCGAAATAGGCGCGATAGCCGCGCTCGTGCAGGCGCGCGAGCTGTTTCTTGAGGATAGCACGCGGGGAATGCGCCAGATCCTGATGGTCGTGATGATCGAGCACGTCGCAAAGCACGATGGCGGTCTTTTCCAGCCATGTGGCGACGCGCAAGGTCGAAAGATCCGGCTTGATGACAAAATCACCATAGCCCTTGTCCCATCCGGCGGCCTCATAGCCCGGCACTGGTTCCATATCGATATCGTCGGCAAGAAGATAGTTGCAGCCATGGGTCTCGTCGTAACCAGATTCCACGAAAAACTGCCCGTAGAAGCGTTTGCCGATCAAGCGTCCCTGCATGTCCACAAAACATGCAAGAACCGTATCGATTTCATCATTCGCAACGGCTTTTTTCAATGCATCGAAAGTCAATTGTCCGGCCATTTATGCTCGCTCCAGAACGGAAAAAAGTGATGGACGCGGCACAGTGTGCCGCGTCCAAAATCCTTAGGCATAACGGTAAGGTGCGCCCGCACCTCGCATGGTTTCCTGATATTTTTTCAGAATTGCGACAACCTTCGCGTTTCTCTCGCTCTTGGTTGCGATTTCATCCCAGAACTGTTCGGCAGCGTCCTCGATCTGCTTCCATTCCGATTCCGGAATAGTTGTCAGTTCCAGCTTCCCACCGGTGGTGCGATAGTGAGCTTCGCCCCACCAGTACCAATGCTGGCGATAATAATGCGATGAGTCCATTGCCAGCTTGAAGAGCGTCTTCAGGTGATCCGGCACGGCGTCCCATTTCTCGGTATTCGCGAAATAGGAACCGGCCCATGCGCCGTTGATATTGTTGGTCAGATAGTACTTGTTGATGTCGGCCCAGCCAACCGTATAGGCCTCGGTCGCGCCACACCATGCAACGCCGTCGAGTTCGCCAGTCTGGATAGCGACTTCAATATCTTCCCACGGCAGCGTGACAGGCACGACGCCGAATTTGGTCAGGAAGCGGCCACCGGTCGGGAATGTGAAGACCCGAAGTCCCTTTAGGTCAGCAACGCTGCGGATCGGCTTGGTGGTTACGAAATTGCACGGGTCCCAGGAACCGGCGCTGAGCCATGTGACGCCCGGAATTTCCTTATAGGCTTCCTCCCAGATTTCATTGAGTCCGTACCAGTTGAACAGGGCAGGCACATCGAGGCTGTAGCGCGATGCAAAGGGGAAATAAGCCCCAAACACCGCGACATCGA
Organism: Brucella sp. MAB-22; assembly: GCF_025908475.1. Taxonomy (NCBI): domain Bacteria; kingdom Pseudomonadati; phylum Pseudomonadota; class Alphaproteobacteria; order Hyphomicrobiales; family Brucellaceae; genus Brucella; species Brucella sp. MAB-22. The sequence goes on from NZ_CP109781.1 coordinate 1,633,304, forward strand.
CTGGTGACGCCATCGAGTCGTCATCACTTTGCGCAGCGTCGATTGTGCCGGATTGAACCGCGCGGAACAGCTCACCCTGCGGCACAAGCTGGTCGGCAGTATAAAGTTCGATCACCATCTCGCCATTGGCAGCCTTGTTGAAGGCGTCGATAGACGGCTTGATGACGTGCTCTGCAAGTGCCGGACCTGCATAGGTCTGGAGCCGCCATTTGATCGGGCTCTGCGCCCTCACATATGGCGTTGCAAGCGTGCTTGCACCCAGCGCGCCAACGGTCGTCAGCCCGGCTTTCTTGAGAAAATCGCGTTTGTTAAGCTTGCTATTCTCACTCATGCCCATTCTCCCACTCTTGTTTGAGTTCACCCTTTATGTGTTCCGGTCTAGCCGTTCTGGCTCTTGTCACCGGCTTATGCGCATTCTCCCGTAATTATCGTCATCGTCCGGTGTACCAGTTGGGCAACCACATCGCGATCTGCGGAAAGATCATCAGAAGAATGATGGTCAGCACCATGAGGAAGAAGAACGGTACGATTGAACGATAGATGTCTATCAGCGTGACTTCCTTCGGGGCCAGGGCCCGCATCATGAAGAGATTGTACCCGAAAGGCGGCGTGATATATGCGATCTGGCAGGTGATCGTGTAGAGCACACCGAACCAGATGGCGTTGAAGCCGAGGCTCTTGACCAGCGGTATGTAAAGCGGTGCCACGATGACCAGCATTGCCGTGTCATCGAGGAACATGCCCAATATGATGAACGAAAACAGCATCAGTATCAGGATTGTCCAGGGCGACAGATCGAAGGTGTTCAGCAACACGCTTTCAATGGCTTTCACCGCTCCGAGGCCATCATAGACCGATGAAAAGCAGAGTGCAGCCAGAATGATCCAGAGGAACATGCAGGTGACGGTGAGACTGTTCCGTGACGTGGTTTCCCAGACAATCTTGTTGAGGCGTCCGGTGAAAAGCGCGGCAAGCGTTGCAAGCAATGCGCCAACGGCCGAGCTTTCAACAAGGCTGGTAACGCCGGTGAGGAACAGGCCCATCATCGCGCCGAAGACCACGAGTGGCAGAATGCCTGCGCGCAGCGCGACGAAGCGGTCGTGCCATGTGATCCTGTCCAGTTCTTCTTGTGGCAAAGTCGGTCCGAGCTCGGGCTGGAGGCGGCAGCGTATGTAGATATAGATCGCAAAGAGCGCGGCCATGAGAAGGCCGGGACCAATCCCTGCGAGCCAGAGCTGCAATACCGGCTGCCGGGCAATCATCGCATAAAGTACCAGCACGACGCTTGGCGGAATAAGGATACCAAGTGAACTGCCAGCCTGAATGACGCCCGTTACCATAACCTTGTTATAGCCACGCTTGAGAAGCTCTGGCAGTGCGACGGTAGCACCGATTGCCATGCCTGCAACGCTCAGGCCGTTCATGCAGGAAATAATGACCATCAGGCCGATCGTACCCAGTGCCAGACCGCCGCGAATGCCGCCGAACCACACGTGGAACATGCGGTAGAGATTGCTGGCAATGCCCGATTCCGAGAGCATGTAGCCCATGAAGACGAAGAAGGGCACAGTGATAAGCGGATACCAGTTCAGTACCGCAAAGGTGGCATTATACGGCATCTCGAACGAGCCTTTGCCCCAAAGCAGGAGAGCGGCGAGCGAGCCGACAAAACCGATCACGCCGAATACGCGCTGCCCGGTCATGAGCAGCACCATCATGGTTGCAAACATGAAGAGCGTTATGAATTCCGAACTCATATGTGATGCCCTTCCTCAATGGCAGGACCCGCAATGGTGCTGATCGGCTGTCCACGCAGGGAGGCCCAGTCCTTGAAGAAATTGGAGACGCATTGCAGCAGCAGCAGGAGAATACCGACAGTCATGATGAGCTTGATCGGCCAGAGAAGCGGCGCCCAGGCGGTATAGTTCTTCTGGCTGTAAACGATGGCGTAGTTGGTCGATGAAATGCCACCGGCGACCATCACACCGAGATAGAAGATGATGAACAGGATGGTGATCATGTCAGTGATCATTTTCCTGCGCGGTGAAAGACGGTCAAAGAACAAGTCCATGCGCACATGCGCGCCCTGTTGCATGGCGTATGCTCCACCGAGCAGATAGTAGGCCGAGAGCAGAAACTGGGACATTTCCAATACCCAGTTGACCGGTACGCCGAGAACGACACGCGAAAAAGTCGAATATAGAAGGCAGGCGCCGAGCACGAAGAAGAGATACATCGCGAAGCGCCCGACATAGTAATTCACTGCATCAACATATTTGACGAACAGTCTGATCGGCTTCGGCATTTCCCGCTCCTTCAGGCTTTCTGTTCTGTGTTGCGAGGGTCAATTGCTTTCGCAATGTCCCTCAATATCGTTGCGAGTTTTTCGGCCCAGGCAATCTGTGCCGGACCATCGGCAATCTCATTGTTGCGAAGTTCGATCATCACGCAGGGCGCGTTGCGCGGACGCGCGTGCCGCTCCAGCGTGTAATAGACGCGATCGGCTGGTGAATAGGGTTCGTTGACGCCGACATTGAGCGCTGGATCTTTCCTCAGTGCGGCGATCAACGGCTTGCCGATCCGGTCATCTTCGTCGTGGATGATGCCGATCGGCCAGGGGCGGGGGACGTCGCGATAGATGGGCGTGAAGGAGTGGATCGTCACGATCCACGATGCCTGTCCTCGTCGCGCACGCTCTGCAATCACGTGTTCGACAGCAGTGTGGAATGGCCGATGTGAAAGATCGATACGTGCCAGACGTTCCATGGAATTGAGCGCGTGATTTCCGGGAACCACGGTTGTCTCGCTGATTTCCGGAATGAGGTCGTGAGCGTCGAGTGGACGATTGCAATCGATTAGCAATCGCGAAAGCTGGCTTTCGACGAGCGGCGCGTGAAGGGACGAGGCGAGATGCCTTGCAACTTCCACTGCGCCTGGATCCCACGCGATATGTGCCTGCAAGGCATCTCCCCCCAGACCGAGTCCCTCGAAAGTCTCGGGAATGAAGTTGGATGCGTGCTCGCAGACAAGAAGATAGGGACTTTCCCCATCCTTGTTGAAGACAGAAACAGGCTCGCACGAAGCCGTGCGATGTTCTCGCTCGTCCGTCATTCTGTTCGTTCCCCGCGCTGTAACTTATGTTACGTTTTTTCCAATTATGCGCTATTGCGGATTATTTGATACGTCCTATGATTATTTGTCAAACACAATTTCGCCCAAATTCAAAAAGGGCGTTCAGGAACGGGAAGTGCTGTGCCGGTGCATGCAAGCGTTGCGGAACTGATCAATGAACGGATCGATACGATGCCAGCGGGCGAGCGCAGTGCCGCCCAGACGCTGATCGCCAATTACCCGATGCTGGGACTAAAAACTGTCGCGGAGTTTTCCGGCTTGGCCGGTGTCAGCTCCCCAACGATATTGCGCTTTGTGAACAGGCTCGGGTTTCAGAGCTATCCTGATTTTCAAGCGCGCTTGCAGGATGAACTCGCGGCTCAACTGCAATCACCGCACCACCGCAACGAACAGCCGGGAACCGGGCGAGACACAGCCTATCCTGCGGTGGAACATACGCTGGAGAATATTCGGGAGAGTTTCCGGCATTTGGGTGCAAAGCAGTTGCGGCAGGCCGTGTCGGCTTTGAGTGACGCCAAGGGCAATGTCTATCTGATTGGCGGGCGCTTCACCGATCCGATTGCGCAATATATGGCGGCGCATATGACGGTCATTCGCCCGCATGTCTTTCACTTGGGCGGACAGGAGAGCGTGTGGCGTGACCGTCTTCTCGATATGGGAAAGCGCGATGTTCTGGTGGTTTTCGATATTCGTCGTTATCAGGACAGTCTTTTGAAACTGGCTGAGACGGCAAGGTCACGAGGCGTGGAAGTCATCCTCGTGACCGACCAGTGGCTTTCACCGATTGCACGCGTGGCGCGCCATGTTCTGGCGGGACGTACGGCCGTACCGTCAGCCTGGGATTCTTCGGCAGCGCTCTTTGTGCTGGCGGAAACGGTCATTCGCGAAATGACCAGAATGCTTGAAAAAGACAGTGCCGCCCGCATCGCGGAACTTGAAGGATTACGCTGAAAGGGTTGCCGGTACGCGTTTTATTCCAACCCACAGGCCCGCAGAAACAGCGCCGAAACCTCTTTCTCGATCCTTTCGAGATCGAGCGGTTCGTCCTTGTCGAGTTCCATCATGCTGCGAACCTGCGTTTCAAAGTCGGCATAATGCTGGGTGACGGCCCAGATATGCATCTGAAATAGTAGAGGATCGACAGGTTTGATCCGACCATCATCCACCCACGACTGGATGAGTTTCACTGCATTATGGGTCGCTGCGACGTGCTTTTTCCAATGGCGGCTCAGATAAGGTGCACCATTGGCAATTTCGGTGGTGAAAAGGCGCGAGGCTTTGGGGCTTTTCTGGCTATATTCGAGCTTGGCGCGGATATATTGGCGGATCACCTTGGCAGGGTCGTCTTCGGTACTGGCCCCGAGGAATATGTCTTCCCATTCTTCGAGGATGTAGACGATGATATCCTCGTAAAGCTCTTCCTTGCTCGAAATATAGTAGTGCAGTTGCGGCTTGGTGAGACCGGCGCGGTGCGCAATGCCTTGCGTGGATGCCCCCGCAAGGCCTTTTTCGGCAAATTCATCGATCGCGGCAGCCCGTATTGCACCGAGAATGCGCCGCCTGCGTCCGAGAACCTTGTCCCGTCCGGTCAGTTCGGTGTCGTCATTCTCGTCGCCGTTGTTCATTCATGCCTGCCGCGATTGAGGAGGGGTTATTGCCCCAGCTTTTTCTTGATGTCGAGCCCCACGCCCTTGTTTACGAAGGCATCGGTCGCGACCTTGCTCATGTCGAGTTCGTCGCCGCTGACAATCCCTGCCTTGCGGGCGAGTTCGTAGAACGCCTTGACGCGATCCATCGAGATTGCCCCAATTCCCTTTTCGAGCGTATCGCCACTGTCGATAAGCTGAAGGTTCTTGATCCGCTCCAGTTCCGCATCGAGCGTTTCCTTGCTCATATCCGGATTGTCTTTCAGGATCAGTTCATAGGCTTTGCTGCGGTCGCCGTAGAGGAAATTGGTCCAGCCTTCCACGGAAGCGCTGACGAAGCGCTGTACCAGATCAGGGTTCTTTTCGATCAGATCCTGACGGGTTTCGATTGTATTGCCGTAAGTGCTGTAACCGTAGTCGGCGAGGAGATAGGTCGTAACCTTAGCGCCTTCCTTTTCTGCATAGATCGGCTCGGCGGTCGCATAGGCCTGCTGCACGACTTTCTTGTCGTTAAGGAACTGGGCGAGGCTATAGCCATAAGGGCGCAGCTGTTCGTCCTTGAAGCCGAAATCCTTGACGAGCCATGGCCAGAACGAGAACTGGCCGTCCTTCGAAATCAGGATCGTTTCGGCATTGGCCAGGTCCTTGAAGTCCTTGTACGCACCTTCATGCGCCATCAATGCCTGCGGATCCTTCTGGTAGAACGCGGCAACAACCGTCGTCGGCACGCCGTTGGCGACATTGTTGAACGACAGTAGCAAGTTTCCGGTCAGCAGGAAGTCGAGACGACCTGCAGCAAGCATCGGGCGATTGTTGACCTGCGGTCCGCCCATTTCGATTTGCACATCGAGGCCGTATTTTTCATAGGTGCCATCTGCGACAGCCTGATAGAAACCGCCGTGACCGGCTTGTGCGAGCCAGTTGGTACCGAGCGTCACCTTGTCGAGCGCATAGGCCATCTGTGCAGAAAGGCCCATGGAAAGTGCGGCCAACGCCGCAACCAGTGTCTTTTTCATTTGGTTCCCCTTGTTTTAATCAGTCAAAGCCATGTCAGCGGTCCAGCCGCGCGTTTTGCCCGGATTGAGCAGGCCATATGGGTCTGCCAGTTTCTTGAATTCGATCTGGACACTGTCGATTTCTTTCATGCCGCCATCCTCGATGGTGTAGGCATGCGGATCGTAAATATCGCAACCGTCAACCTGCTCCAGTTCCTTGATCAGGCGGTACATCTCGTCACGGCCTTCAAAGCGAACAAGCGGAAGCGCGAAAATCTGCACTTCTCCTTCAAGGCGCGCCATTTCATGATGCATATATTGCGTTTCGCCGTAGCGCTCGATCTGGCGTGTCACTACATCCACGTCAAACGGACGCGGATAGGCGACCTGCAGATAGGTCCAGCCTTCCTCGGCTTTCAGCGCCTGCAAGGTTGTGTGGTTCCAGCCGCACTCATAAGCAGGCTGCAAACCATTCTTGTGCAATTCATCCAGCGTCATGGCGAAGGAAATCTTGCCGCCAAATTCAGTGGCGAGCGCTTCGAAACGAGCCATTTCTTCCGGGGCAATCATGGCAAAAACCGCATCCTTGTCGGATGGGAACAGATCGCCGAACTTGGTGTAAAAGCGCGCAAAACGGCGATCTACAGTGGTCAGAAGATAGCAGTCGAGATTGCCTTCTAGCGCCTTGAGGCAGAAGTTGAGCGTTGCCTCGTAACTATCGAACAAGGCTGCAGTATGTATCCAGTCCGTTGCCTTGGTAAGGCCGATTTCCAGCTCCAGAATGATGCCGTTGGTGCCATAGGCATGTTGAACTTTATGAATGTCGCGTCCGGTCAATTCGATAATCTTCGGCTCCGGTTCGACAGTCAGAACCTTGACCGAATAGACATTGCCATCGTCGCGCAACATGCCGTGACGCAATGAGCCGATGCCGCCTGAACCACCTGAGAAGAAGCCGCCAATCGTGGCGATGCGGCGGGTCGACGGATACATCAACAGTTCCTGACCGGTTTCGCGCACGGCATCGTCCAGACGCGAAATGCGAGCGCCGCCTTCGACACGAACCTTGCCGGGTTCGATGGAAACGATGCGGTCGATCTTGGTCATGTCCAGAATGATGCCGCCTTCGAGCGGAACGCATTGACCGTAATTGCCTGTGCCGCCGCCACGAACGGTGATCGGGATACGCAATTTTGCAGCGGCTGCCGCTACGCGACGCACCTCATCCTGATCTTTCGGGATGACGACGAGATCGCCGACATAATGGCCGATATCTTCGGTGAGGATCGGGCTGTACCAGAAATAATCACGCGAGCGCAGTTCGACCTGCTTTGGGTCGTCATAGATGCGGATTCCATCGATTTCGGCGCGAAATGCGGCCCAGTCGTAGATGCGCTGTGGAGCGGCAGAATTCATGTGGCTCTCCCGTTGATTTGAGGCACGGCAACGCCATTACGCCAGACGACGCGGCGAGCCTGCGGGCGGCTGATGAGATCGTTCAGGTCTGCTGCGTCGTGCCAGACAAAACTGGCCACGCCACCTGCCTGCGGTTGCTGCACGCATTCGCTGCCAATAAGGCGGGCGGGCAGGGTGGTGATGCTGTCGAGCCAGTCCTGCGGCTCGACATGGCAAACCGGCGCTGCGAGACGAAGTATGGCGAGCGGGTCGTAATCGCCATAGGGATAGAATGCATCGCGGACATTGTCGGAACCGAACATGACATCCATGCCTGCTGCGCGCGCTTCCTTCAACGGTGCAACACCGCGCAGGCGCGGAGACTTTCCGCCGATCCGGTCTTGCAGATAGAGGTTTGTCGTGGGTAGCGAAACGAGTGCCGTGCCTGCTTCTGCGGCAGCGTCCAGGATGCGCTGCAGTTCGTCCGGCCTGCGCAGCGACAACGAGCAGGCATGACCGCACAGCACCCGACCAGCCATGCCATGGCGTTTGGTTGCCGATACTATCAGCGAAAACCCGTCTGCTTCGACATCCAGACCTTCATCGACATGGAAGTCGAGATTGAGACCATGCTGCACAGCGAGGCGGAACATCTCTTCGATTTTGGCTTCAAGATCGGCATTGCGATAGAAGAACGCTCCGAAGACACCGCCATCTTTTGCAACACGGGCCGCGATTTGTGAGCCTGCATCAAGCACCAGATCACCATGCACAAGCGCCGCCAGCTGAAGGTCGATCCGGTCTTTCCATTCCTCGCGCAGCTCGTTTAGAACGGGCCATGCAACAGGAACTTCCGGTGTCGTCCAGTCCACATGGCTGCGCATGGCGCCGACGCCTTGTTCGAACGCAGCCTCAATGCCTTTGCTCGCGCGGTCGCGGATATCTTCCGCGCTCCAGTTCTTCCGGTCTGTGCCCATCAGGTCTATGGCGTCGAACAGGCAATCCACTCTGGCGCTGCCATTTTCTGCAATACGCTGAATCGTGAACGTCTTGTCGAGATGGACGTGGATATCCGCAAAAAGCGGGGTGACAAGTCCGCCGCCAACTGCCTGCGACGGAACAAGCGACGCGATGCGATCACCTTCGATTTTGATGTCGTAGTGTCCGGAACGTCCGGCTAAGGCGACGCCAGTCAGCATTTTAGCGCTCACGACGGATTTCGCTTTCGTGCCAGCGTCCGAGGACGAGGCGCGACAACCAGCTTGTGATGAGGAAAATCACGATGCCGAGCAGCGACACGAGGAAAAGTGCCGCAAACATGCGCGGAATTTCGTTGCGGAAGCTCGATTCCAGAATACGCGAGGCAAGACCGGTGCTTTGGCCTGCCGTACCGGCAACGAATTCAGCCACCACAGCGCCAATCAGCGACAGGCCACCAGCGATTTTTAGCGCGGCCATGAAATAGGGCAATGCGCTCGGTGCCAGCAGATAACGCAGGCGCTGCCATGGAGAAGCGCGGTAGAGCTTGAACAGATCGCGCAGGTTGTGGTCGGCGCTGCGCAATCCTATCACCGTGTTGGAGAGGATCGGAAAGAACGCCACGATCCATGCACAGATCAACAAGGCTGAAAATGTGTCGCGCACATAGATGAGGATGAGCGGCGCGATAGCGATGACCGGCGTGACCTGAAGGATAACGGCAAAGGGAAAAAACGCCATTTCTATCGGGCGCGACAGGGCGAAGATCATGCCGAGCAGAACGCCGCCAATAATGGCACAGGCAAGTGAAATCAGGGTTAGCTTGACGGTGAACCACATGGATGCCGTCAAGGATGGACCGTCCTTGATCAGGGTCTCGGCGACCAGCGAAGGAGCTGGGATCAGGTAATGCGGTACCTGATAGTAGCGGACGAGGCCTTCCCATATGCCGAGCGCGATGATGATTGCCAATGTCGGCATCATGATGCGCAAAGTGCGCTCGCGCCGGGCGAGGCGATCCTGTTCGGAATTGAGAACGGGCAGTTCGTTTTGCATCTGGTTCATCTTCCCGCCCTCAATGGTCTATATCTTGAGAAGAAAGCGTCGCGGTCAGCGCGTCGGAAACCTTGGCGCAATATTTCGCATATGCGTCTGTCGTGCGGTAATTTTCAGCGCGAGGATAGGAGCCGATGATCGGTATATCGGCAACCACTCGGCCCGGTCTTGCCGCCATGACGATAACGCGGTTTGACAGGTAAACCGACTCGTAAACGCTGTGGGTGACGAAGATTACCGTCAGGCCATGTTCCTGCCAGAGGCGCAGCACGTCATTATTGAGCTTGAAGCGCGTCATTTCATCGAGTGCCGCAAAAGGTTCGTCCATCAAGAGAAGACGCGGACGTGTAACCAGCGCGCGGGCGATGGAAACGCGCATTTTCATGCCGCCTGAGAGCTCTCGCGGAAAAGCCTTGGCAAAGCGTGACAAGCCAACCTGTGCCAGAGCTTCTTCAACGCGCGGGGTCGCTTCCTTGCGGGAGATACCGGCAAGGCGCAGCGGCAGATAGACATTGTCGAAAACGCTGGCCCACGGCATCAGCGTCGGCTCCTGAAAAACAAAGCCGATATCCTGCGCTCCGATAGGACCTTTGCCGGGAGCATGGCCGTTGACACGGATATCACCGGCGGAAATCGATTCCAGACCGGCAATCATGCGCAGCGCGGTGCTCTTGCCGCAGCCTGATGGACCAAGGAAGCTGACGAACTGGCCTTGCTCGATCTTGAGCGACATGTCGCTCACGGCCATCACACCAGTGCCATATTGCTTGTAGACGCCGTCTATCTCAATCAGAGAGGACGAAGCTTGCGAGTTGGGGGCCACGCTCATTGTCCTTACCAGGCTGGTTGATTGTCGAGCCAGGAAAGCGGCGCTCGTTCGATTTCTGCGAGAACCTCGACCAGCCGCTCGGCGGCAAAATCGATGGTCGCTCGACCTTTTTCGGCAGTCGCGAGCGTTGCGTCGCCAGCGGCGCCATAGGGGTTGATATCCTGAATCTGCCAGGCAGGCTTCGCGCCGCCGCTCAGCGCAAGATGCTTGAAATCACGTGCAAAAGTTTCCGTAAGAGTGCGGAAATCCTGAGCTTTCGACATGTCGACCAGGTCTGGATGCATTTCCAGCATCACCGAGGTTTCCATGTCACCGGCATGAATGCCGTGCTTGGCATCGTGGTCGCTGTAGACGCCTTCCGGCATTCCGAGACCGAACCAGTTGATGCTCACCACCATCATATTGTGGCGAATACGAAGTTCTCGTGCCACGATATCCATGACACTGATCTGGCCGCCATGGCTGTTGAGAAGCGCCATCTTGCGAACGCCGCTTGCCGCCACGCAGCCGCCTATTTCGCACCACATGCGAATGATCGTCTCTGCCGAGAACGTCAGCGTGCCGGGATAAAGACTGTGTTCGTTGCTCTTGCCAATGGCCTGCGTCGGCAGGAAAAGCGCGTGGCTTGTTTCAGGCAGGCGGGCGATTGTTTCCTTCACCATGCCGTCGACAATGGCGGCATCGACCGCCAGCGGCAGGTGCGGTCCGTGCTGTTCGATTGCGCCGACGGGCAGAACCGCCACGAGCTTCTCGCGATCGAGGCGGGAGAATGCCTCGCTCGTATAATCGGACCAATATCGTTTCAAGATTGCAACTCCTACACGCTCGGGCCAAGGGCGTTAGACATATCCTACTAAACAATCTGACCGATCGGTCAAACTAAATGTTTTAAATATTCGAATTGCGTGCAATTAAGGTGTGAATCCGTGGCTATTCGGTCACGCGACGGGCCGTGACGTGTTTATGATGCGCGGAAATTTCCGGAGGTCCTATGGACGACAGATGCATTATCATTGGTGCCGGCCATGCCGGTTCGCAGGCCGCTATCAGCCTTCGGCAGGAAGGCTATGCAGGCGAAATCGTTCTCATCAACGACGAAACCGATATTCCCTATCATAAGCCTCCGCTCTCCAAATCCTATTTGAAAGCCCCGGAAGGCGGTGGCCTGGTGTTGCGCCCGGAAGCAACCTATCGCGACAATAATATCGAGATGCTGTTCGGCCATCACGTCGATGCCGTATCGATTGCCGACAAGACGGTCGCGCTTGATGATGGGCACGTGTTGAACTGGTCTGAACTGATCTTCGCGACCGGCGCACGTGCGCGCATTCCCAATGTACCGGGTGTCGGGCTCGAAGGTGTCTTTACGCTGCGCCGGATGGAAGATGCACGCCGTATCGCAGCGGCAATGCCGAATGTCGAGAATGTCGTCATTATCGGTGGCGGTTTCATTGGCCTCGAAATGGCCCATAGCGCAATCGCGCTTGGCAAAAAGACGGTTCTGATCGAAGCGGCGCCTCGTGTGCTGGGTCGTTCGGTTGCAACGCATATCTCTGCCCATGTGGAAGCGCGCAGCCGCGCCGCTAACATCACACTTTTAACCGGTCTCGGCGTGGCGGCAGTCGAGGGGGAAAATAACCATGTTATCGGCGTTAAAGCTGCAGACGGCACGATATTCCCGGCGGATATGGTCGTGATCGGCACTGGTGCGGTACCAAATGTGGAGCTTGCAGTAACGGCGGGACTTGCAATCGACAATGGGATTATTGTCGACGAGAACCTGCGTACTTCTGCTAGCCATGTCTACGCCATTGGCGATTGCGTGAGCTACGATCACTTTCATGCTGGTCGCCGGGTACGGCTGGAATCGGTACAAAACGCGACCGATCAGGCAAAGCATGTGGCGCGCACCATTGTCGGACGCGAAGCGCCGTTTCGGGAAGTCGCCTGGTTCTGGTCCGATCAGGGCGATATGAAGCTGCAGACGGCAGGACTTTCCTTCGATGCTGATCGGCATATCCTTTCGGGGAACCCGGAAGAAAATGCATTTTCCATCTTCCATTTTGCCGGTGACAGGCTTGTTGCTGTCGATTCCATCAATCGTCCGGCGGACCATATGATCGCGCGCCGTCTGCTGGCTGCGGGTATTAATCCGACCGAGGCCGATATTGCCGCCGGGGCGGCGCGGCTGAAAGAAATGCTGGCCGCTGCGCCGAAATCTTGAGGATTCACGATGAACAGTTTGAAACATCTGCTGCCCGCTGACATGGCAGCACCCTTTGCCGCCTACAGCCATGGCGTGAAGGTTAAAGCCGGTGCTGAAATGATTTTCTGTTCCGGTCAGTTAGGCATCGCGCAGGATGGAAATGTGCCGGAAGACGCAGGCGCTCAGGCTGAACTCTGCTTCGAGAATATTCGCCGTATTTTGCGCGATGGCGGTATGAACCTTTCCGATGTCGTGCGTATCAACGCCTATGTGACAGACCGGGGCCATATGCGTCCTTATATGGATGTTCGTGACAGGCTGTTCCCGCAACCAGCGCCAGCCTCCACGCTGATGATCGTTTCCGGTTTCACGCGTGAGGAATTCAAGGTCGAAATCGAGGTGGCCGCGGCCAGATAATCGTTTGTTTTTGAGCCGTCAAAGCGCCGCAGCAATGCGTATCGCCTTTGCCTGAAAGGAGTGGTAGGGTTGTCCGACATCCTCCATTCCCTTCAGGCCCATTCATGTCCAAAATTCAGCCTTCGGCTTCATCGCCGGAAACTTCGCTACGTTCGTCTGCACGATTGGCGGAACTAGCGCTTGCCATCGGCGGCTTCGGTATAGGTACCGGTGAGTTCGCCATTATGGCGCTGCTGCCAGATATCGCGCGTGATCTTAGTGTGACCATACCGCAAGGCGGCCATCTCATCAGTTCTTACGCGCTCGGTGTTCTGATTGGCGCACCGGTGCTTGCAGTGATCGGCGCAAAGCTTGACCGCCGCAAGCTCCTCTTCCTGCTTATGGGGCTGTTCGCTTTCGGTAATCTCGCAAGTGCATTCATGCAGGACTATGGCGGTCTTTACATGATGCGGTTCGTTGCGGGTTTTCCTCACGGAGCCTATTTCGGCGTTGCTTCACTTGTCGCCGCATCTTTGGCGGAACCGGGCAAGCGTGCTCAGGCTGTAGGACGGGTCATGATGGGACTGACCATCGCGACATTGTGCGGGACGCCGCTTGCGACCTCTCTCGGCCAGATTGCCGGGTGGCGCGCAATGTTTGCATCCGTTGGCCTGATCGCAATGCTAACTATGGTGCTGGTCGCGATCTATGTACCCAAACAGCCTGCAGAGGAGGGGGCGTCACCCCTGCGCGAACTGGGAGCATTCCGCCGCAAGCAAGTCTGGCTGACGCTTGGGATTGGTGCAATTGGCACGGGCGGCCTGTTTTCCGTTTTTACCTATGTCGCGGCAACAATTACCGAGGTTTCGCATGTCGATGTGAAATGGATGCCTTTCGTCTTCGCGATGTTCGGCCTCGGCATGGTGCTTGGAAATATAGTTGGGTCGCGACTGACAGATCGTTCGGTTATGGGAACTGTTGGTCTGGTGCTGCTCTATGATATGGCCGTCATGTTGGCATTCCCCGTCCTCATGCAGCATCCTGTGACTGCATTCTTGAACGTGCTTCTGGTCGGCGGCGGGTTTGCACTCGTCCCCGCATTGCAAACGCGTCTGATGGATGTAGCGGCGGATGCGCAAACGCTGGCGGCTGCCCTCAACCATTCCGCGCTCAATCTCGCCAATGCGCTCGGTGCTTGGCTCGGCGGTCTTGCGGTTGCATGGGGCTATGGCTGGACGTCGACGGGAACAGTCGGCGCATTGCTTGCCTTATCTGGTCTGGCGGTCTTTGCAATCTCGATTGCATTCGACAGACGCGGTGCGGCAACACCTGCCTCGCAAGAGGCATAAATACAGCCCATAAACGAAAACACCCGTCGCGGGAGGAGGCGACGGGTGTTTTATGGGGAAGACCGGACTTGGGAGGAGGACATCCGGTCTTGAATCACCGAGGAAATGGGAGGAGGAGAAAGCACCCCGGTGATATTCTGGAAACTGTAGGACCGCGCGGTTATGGGGACTCGCGATCCTTGAAGAAGGCCAATGCCTTCCGGGGGGGAGCGCTATTAGCGAGCAGCGGCCTTGCGTGCAACGAACGGGATTTCCGAAGGCAGGATGCCAAGGTCGTTCAGTTCACGTGGGCTCAGGCGGCTCAGTTCGTTTACGGTGTTACGGTAACGGCGCCAGTTGTTGTACGAGCGGATCAGGTTCATTTCTCTCACCTAGTAAAATCTTATCTCTTTGTTGCAAACAGCATATAGGCTTGAAGCATTTCGAATTGGAGAGACAGATTTGCATAGCTGCAATGCGTTAAAGCTTGTCAGTTGCACGCCTTTTGCGCAGCTTGGTCATCATGCGATCACAATCTGATGCCCTGTTAGGCAAATCGGCTGGATTCAGGCTGCTCCGGCAGCTAACTGGTTAAAACTTCTTTAAAAATTTGCTGGCCGAAAAACTGCTCCACAAAATGTGGTGGAGAGCGGCGCGTCCAACTGATTTAGTTGCCGGTAAATGCGCGGTCTCGTCTGTGCCGCAATATGCATGTATAATAGAGTATAAATCCGGACCTCCTGTCCGCTTTAAATTTTGTCGCAAAAGTCCGGGAAATCGTCGGTTAGAGACAACAATTCTACATGACTTGCGCGCCGGATTGGGGTAAGGGAGTTTCGTCGGGTGTCGGGACGCCATATCATGTGACGTTCTTGCACTGTCTGTCTGCGGGAGAGCGCCAATTGGCCGCCGAAGGGGAAATCGCCCGAAATCTCTCAGGTACAAGGAACCGCAGACGGGTAAGACAACTCTGGAAAGTCAGGGGAAACCCTGCGCCGAAGGTGTAAGTATGGCATCCTTGCCATGCGAGTCTCTCAGGCCTGAGACAGAGGGGCACGAAGCAACCGCATTTTGCGGAGGCACACGTGCGACTCTGGAGTTGTTATGGGCGATACCGCACATTTGAATACCCTGCCTTTGCAGGATTTGCATGAACAGGCTGGCGCGCGCTTCGGCGGCTTTGCTGGTTGGAACATGCCGATCACCTATCCGCTGGGCGTCATGAAGGAACATCTTCATACGCGTGAACATGCGGGCCTTTTCGACATTTCTCATATGAAGCTGATCGAGATTTCGGGCGCGGATGCCGCTGCGCTTCTTGCCGAAACCTGTCCGCTTGACCCGATTGTGCTGAAGGAAGGCCAGTCGAAGTACACTTTCTTCCTCAATGATAATGGCGGGGTTCTGGACGATCTGATCGTCACGCGTCTTGGCGAAGACCGTTTCATGGTTGTCGCCAATGCGGGCAATGCCGATGCCGATATCGAGCATTTGACGGAAGCTGCATCGGGCAAGGACGTTAAGGTCAATCCTCTTGACCGTGTGTTTCTTGCTCTTCAGGGGCCGGAAGCGGAAGCCGTCATCAATGATGCCGGGCTGGCTGGAGCTGAGCTTGCTTTCATGAGCGGGTTTGAACCCAAGGCTGGCTGGTTCATGACCCGTTCGGGCTATACCGGCGAGGATGGTTTCGAGATCGGCGTTCCAGCCGATGAAGCCCGTGCGCTTGCAATGAAACTGCTTGCCGACGAGCGCGTCGAATGGATCGGCCTGGCTGCTCGCGACAGTCTGCGCCTTGAAGCCGGTCTCTGCCTGCACGGTCAGGACATCACGCCGGAAACGGATCCTGTTTCGGCGGGCCTCACATGGGCAATCACCAAAGCCGTGCGCGAAAAGGCTGCATTCAACGGCGCAAAAGCCGTGCTGGACGCGATCGCCAAGGGCGCATCTGCCAAGCGCGTCGGTCTGAAGCCGGAAGGCCGCCAGCCGGTTCGCGGCGGAGCCGATCTTTTTGATGAATCCGGTCGCCAGATCGGAACTGTTACTTCCGGTGGGTTCGGTCCATCGGCAGGCTTCCCAGTCGCCATGGGTTATGTCGAGGCAAGCCTCGCTACCCCCGGCACACGTGTTTTCGCTGACGTTCGCGGCAACAAGGTTCCCGTTGACGTTTCGGCGCTTCCCTTCACTCCGCATCGCTATCGCAAAGGATGATTTCCATGGCCAATATCCTGTTCACCGAAGATCACGAGTGGATCAGCGTCGAAAACGGCGTTGCCACTGTCGGCATTACGATCCACGCACAGGAACAACTGGGTGACCTCGTTTTCGTCGAACTGCCGGACGTCGGCCGCACGGCCACCAAGGGCGAAGGCATCGTGGTTGTGGAATCGGTCAAGGCTGCTTCCGACGTTTACGCGCCAGTCGATGGTGAAGTGGTCGAAGTCAACGAAGCCGTTGCAAGCGATCCAGCCCTTATCAATCAGGCCGCAGAAGGCGAAGGTTGGCTGTTCAAGCTGAAGCTTTCCGACGAAGGCCAGCTCTCCGGTCTCCTTGACAAGGCCGGTTACGACAAACTGGTAGGATAAACAAATGACGCAACAGGTTCTTCCCTTTGTTGCCCGTCATATCGGGCCAAGACTGGAAGACGAGCGCGCAATGCTTGCAGCGCTCGGCCTTCCTTCCATGGAAACCCTTATCACCCAGGCGGTTCCAGCATCCATTCGTTTGAATCGCGCGCTCGATTTGCCAGCCGCTTTGAGCGAACATGCAGCACTTGCGGAGCTCAATGAAATCATGGGCCGCAATGTGGTGAAGAAGAGCTTCATCGGCGCGGGCTATCATGGTGTGGAAACGCCACCCGTCATTCAGCGCAACCTGTTTGAGAATCCGGCCTGGTACACGGCTTATACGCCTTACCAGTCGGAAATCAGCCAGGGTCGTCTTGAGCTTCTTTTCCACTTTCAGACGCTGGTTGCGGAACTGACCGGTCTGCCGGTTGCCTGCGCATCGCTCCTGGATGAAGCGACTGCGGTTGCTGAAGCCATCGGCGTTGCTTGTCGTCACCACCGCGACAAGCGCAGCCGTATTCTGCTTGCAGGTGAACTGCACCCACAGACCGTCGATGTGATCAACACCCGCGCCGAACCGCTCGGCTGGGAGATCGAAACTGGCAGCACTGTCGATGACAATACCGCTGCCATCGTCGTGCCGTGGCCGAATACGCGTGGTGTCTATGGCGATTTCAGCAAGGTCATCGCCGATGCGAAAACCAAGGGCGCCCTCGTCATCGCCGTTGCCGATCCGCTGGCGTTGACCATTATGGAAGCGCCTGCCAGCTGGGGTGCCGACATGGCTGTAGGCTCCATGCAGCGTTATGGCGTTCCGATGGGCTTCGGCGGCCCGCACGCCGCGTATCTGGCGGTGTCTGAGCCTCTGACCCGCATCATTCCGGGCCGCATCGTCGGTCAGTCGGTTGATGCGCATGGTCGTGCGGCCTATCGTCTGGCGCTCCAGACTCGTGAACAGCATATCCGTCGCGACAAGGCCACCTCGAACATCTGCACCGCGCAGGCGCTGCTTGCCAATATGGCTGCATCTTTCGCGATCTGGCATGGCCCGGCAGGACTGCAGGCTATTGCTACACGCGTGGCCGGCCTTGCTGCACGCTTTGCGGCTGGCCTCAAGGCTGCTGGTGTCGAGATCGCAGGTGATAGCCTGTTTGATACGGTAACGATTAAAGTTGCCGGTAAGGCTGCGAAGATTGCCGACGAAGCCGACAAGGGCGGTCGTCTGCTCCGCATCGTTGATGCGGATACAGTTGGTGTCACCTTTGACGAAACCTCGACCGAGGAAGATCTTGCAGCACTCGCCGTTCTGTTCGGTGCCAAGCCGGTCGATGGCGACAAAGCTTTCGTTCCCGGCAAGGGGCGCGGCGAAGGTTTCCTCACGCAGGACGTGTTCCATTCGCACCGTTCGGAAACCGAGATGATGCGCTTCCTGCGTCGTCTGGCCGACAAGGATCTGGCGCTTGATCGTGCGATGATCCCGCTTGGCTCTTGCACCATGAAGCTCAATGCAGCGGCAGAAATGATGCCGGTGAGCTGGAATACGGTTGCAAACCTGCATCCATTCGCGCCTGCGGCCCAGACTGAAGGCTATGCGAAGATGACGGCTGACGTCGAAGCATGGCTTTGCGAAATCACCGGCTTTGCGGGTGTTTCGTTGCAGCCGAATGCAGGCAGTCAGGGCGAATATGCTGGTCTCCTGGCCATCCGCCACTATCACCAGTCACGCGGCGAAGGTCATCGCAACATCTGCCTTATCCCATCGTCTGCACATGGCACTAATCCGGCCAGTGCTTCGATGGCAGGCATGAGCGTTGTTGTGGTCAATTGCCGTCCGGATGGCGATATCGATATCGACGATCTCAAGGCCAAGGCCGAGAAGCATCGCGATAATCTCGCGGCGTTCATGATTACCTATCCGTCGACCTATGGCGTGTTCGAGGAAGGCATCAAGGCTTTCTGCGAAATCGTCCACGATAATGGCGGTCAGGTCTATTTCGATGGCGCAAACCTCAATGCACTCGTCGGCCTTGCGCGCCCTTGCGATATCGGCGCCGATGTCTGCCACATGAACCTGCACAAGACCTTCTGCATCCCGCACGGCGGTGGTGGTCCGGGCGTCGGTCCGATTGGTGTTGCCAAGCATCTGGTGCCTTACCTGCCGGGCCATGTGGATATCGGTTCCAAGCATGCGGTTTCGGCTGCACCGTTTGGTAGCGCATCCATTCTGGTCATTACGTGGATGTATATCCGCATGATGGGCGGCGCAGGTCTCAAGAAGGCAACCGAAGCTGCGATCCTAAATGCCAACTACATCGCGCATCGCTTGAAGGACGCCTATCCGATCCTTTACACCGGCGCGCATGATCGTGTGGCGCATGAGTGCATCGTCGATACGCGTGTTCTGAAGGACAGCGCAGGTGTGTCCGTGGAAGACGTGGCCAAGCGCCTCATCGACTATGGTTTCCATGCACCGACCATGTCCTGGCCGGTCGCCGGAACGCTGATGATCGAACCGACCGAGTCTGAGCCGAAGTCGGAAATCGACCGTCTCTGCGATGCGATGATCGCCATTGCGGGCGAAGCGAAGAAGGTTGCCGACGGCGTTTGGCCAGCAGATGACAATCCGCTTGCCAATGCACCGCACACGGCAGGCGATACACTGGCAACGGAATGGGCGCATCCTTACACGCGTGAGGAAGCCGTATTCCCGGCAAGCGCGATCAATGGCGATTTCGATGCGACGGCAAAATACTGGCCGCCGGTCAGCCGTGTCGACAATGTCGGCGGCGACAGAAATCTCATCTGCTCGTGTCCGCCAGTAGCAGCCTACGGCTGAGATAAAATGTAGGTCTATTGATGGAAAGCGCCGCGGAAACGCGGCGCTTTTTTCTATGTTGCACCCAAGTGTATTTGGCTGATTAACTGAGAATAAGTTAATTTACAGAGGGGCGAATATAGTGAAGCTGATTTTTATGAATTAGTGTTTTTAAAACAGCAAGTTGCACAAGTTGCACATTTTTAGTGAAACGAGCCGCTATCCAGATTTTGGGCAAAAAAAGAGCCGGACTGGGAAGTCCGGCTAAGTTATGAAGGTGCCACATTGGGCAAACCTCCAGAGGGGAACACTTACCGCGCGCAATGGGAGGAGGCACAGCGGTAAGTGACTGTGATATGTATCACCTTGCTCCAATCTTCAACCCCTGAAACACGAAATTTTTGACCATTTCGGAAAATTCTGAAACTTTTCGAATTTCGGCCGTGTTCTTTGGCTTATTGGTCAGTATTTGTATCCCATGGCGGCTTCGCCGTACTCCAAATCGAAACAATCTCCCGTTGCAAATGCCAAGTCGGTTGCGACTAGCAAATCGGCCCGCAAAGTTTTGGGATGTATTCGCACTGGCTGGTGGCTAGGATGTCATCAGGAACATGTTGGCATCGCTGCGAATGGGAGATTTTATGGATTTGCGGCTGCTTCTGCTTATGGTTGTCGCCGGGATAGGCTTCGGCGTTCTGTTAATTCATTTTCTGGGTGGAGGGCTTAAGCGCAGCATTCTTCCCGACGACGAAAGTGTCAAAGCGCGCTTTCATCTTGATTATCCCGAAATCGAAATCGGTGAGATTTGTTATACCGACGATCATCGTACAGCATTTTTCCTGTTGCGTGGCGCATCCACAGGGCTCGTCCATAGCGTCGGGGACCGCTTTTTGACGCGATGCGTGACCGCTGCAGACGTCCTGACACTTGAGCACAAGGGCGATACTGAATTGATATTGCATATGAAGGATTTTACCTGGCCCAAAGCGCGGTTTCTTTTCAGTAATGCTGAGGATCGGGAAAGAGTGATATCCTGGCTTTCAGGTCTGTCTGGGGAGGGGAGCCGACATGGATAGCAATCCGGTATTTTTCGATGTGACGCGTGTTGCGATCCCGCTTTATGTGCTGGGAATTCTGATTGAGCTCGTGGCAATCCGCTATTGGCAACGCAAGGGCGAATTTGAGACAAGAGACGCTTTTACAAGCCTGTTGATGGGGGCGGGCAATGTTGCAGCGGGTTTGCTGCTCGGCTTCGTTTCCGTGACAGCGCTGCTTTGGGTTTGGCAGTTCCGCTTTCTTGATCTCGGCCTGCACTGGTGGGTATTTGTGGTCGCCTTCATCTTCGATGATTTGCGCTACTACTGCTATCATCGGATTGCGCATCGTGTGCGCTGGGTCTGGGCGGAACACGTCAACCACCACTCCAGCCAGCATTATAATCTCACGACGGCGCTGCGTCAGTCGTGGACAGGACAGATGACGGGCATGTTCGTGTTGCAAGTGCCGATGGTACTCTTCGGATTTCACCCTGCGGTGATCGCCTTCGTCTATGGGTTCAATCTGATCTATCAATTCTGGATTCACACGGAAGCCATAGATAAACTACCGAGGCCTATCGAGTTCATCTTCAACACCCCGTCGCATCACCGCGTACATCACGCGACCAATCCGCGTTATCTTGATGCAAATTACGCTGGCACGCTGATTATCTGGGATCGCATGTTCGGCACTTTCGTGGAGGAATTACCGGAAGATATGCCGCGCTATGGCATCGTGAAAAATGTCGGCACATTTAATCCGGTGCGTGTGGCGTTTCACGAATGGGTTGGTATGTTTAAAGACGTATTCTCGTCAGGTCTCACCTTGCGGCAGCGCCTGATGTATATAATCGCGCCTCCCGGCTGGAGCCATGATGGCAGCCGCAAGACATCCGAAGATTTGAAAGCTGACTATGTCAGGCTTAATCCGTCGCAAGCCGGGAAAGCAGGTTTGCCCGAGGGATTTGAAACCTAGATCGGTTTGATTTCAGTTCGCCATCAACTGCTGTCTAAAAGTGCTTGGGCCATGGCTTCAGTGCATTTTCAATGACTTATGCAATCATCTCTGAACTTGGCAGACTATCATTCCTCGCTAACAAACGGACTCATAAGCTCCTGAAATAATTAGAATAATTCTAAAACATTCCTACGTTGGTCAACTTCATTTAGCTTGCAGCGCTGGCCGTGCGGATATAAAAAGATGACCAAATGGCGAAGGCTTCATGCCGGGTTTGAAGAGAAGCGACCGAGGGACAGGCCGATTTCTCTGTCTTTTGGATAGTTGGAATGCTCGTACCTTTTCTAATCATGTTCCGCGAAGGCGTGGAAGCAGCGCTGATCGTTGGCATTATTGCCAGTTATCTCCATCAGACTGGCCGCAGTGCCTGGATGCCAGTGGTCTGGATCGGCATATTGCTGGCATTGGCCGTGTCGTTGGCCGTCGGCGCTATCCTGCAGCTTCTGAGTGCAGAATTCCCACAGAAGGCGCAGGAACTGTTTGAAGCCATTATTGGTCTGATTGCCGTTTTTGTGTTGACCTCGATGGTGTTCTGGATGCGCAAGGCGGCCCGTTCTATCAAGTCGGAACTGCATCATTCCATCGATGCAGCTTTTCAGACACCGACACATAAAGGTTTCGGCCTCATTCTGATGGTGTTCTTTGCTGTCGCACGCGAGGGGCTTGAATCGGTCTTCTTTCTGCTGGCGGCTTTCCAGCAGAGCGAAGGGGCGGCAGCCCCGCTTGGCGCGCTTCTTGGCGTGTTGCTAGCTGCGGCAGTTGGCTACGGCATCTTTAAAGGCGGCTTGAAGCTGAACCTTCGCCGTTTCTTCCGCTGGACCGGCGTTTTTATTTTGATCATCGCGGCAGGCATTCTCGCCAATTCGGTCATGGCGCTGCACGAAGCTGGCATCTGGAACCATTTCCAGACGGTCGTTTTCGATATGAGCGATATTCTCCCGCTCGACAGCACGCTTGGTTCAGTTCTTGCTGGCATTTTCGGTTACATCGCGACACCGACCGTCAGTGAAGTTGTTGCCTATGTAGCCTTCCTCGTTCCAGCGCTCATTCTGTTTCTGATGCCTGCAAATGCACCAGCAACGGCAAGCCAGGCCAAAACAAGCGCACAGTAAAAGAGATTTCAATGACGAATCCGAAACCTGCTGAACCCATGTCGCGCAATCTGGTCCGCATCGGACTGGCTTTCGCCGTGCTGTTGCTGCTCGCCGCTGGCGCTGCGTTTTATTATGCATCTCGTGTGTCGGACAAAGCCCGCCATGCAGAAGCCGGTGACACAATACAGGTCGCGATCAACGGTAAAAGCTGCGAGCCGAACGAACTGACCGTTCCGGCCGGGCGCTCGGTATTCGAAATTGTCAATAAGTCCGACCGTACGGTTGAGTGGGAAATTCTCGACGGAGTAATGGTTCTTGAGGAGCGCGAAAATATCGCTCCTGGCTTCAAGCAGACCATCACCGCCAAGCTGACGCCTGGCGAATACCAGATTACCTGCGGGCTCCTTTCCAATCCGCGCGGCAAGCTGATCGTGACTGCGACCGCTGCCAGTGAAGCGGAAAAGGGCAAGCTTCCGCTTACAGCTTTCATTGGTGCACTGGCTGAATATCAGATTTATCTGACCACAGAGGTTGCCGAATTCCAGAAATCGGTTTCGGCACTTTCCACGGCAATAGCCAGCGGTAATCTTGAGGCTGCGCAAACCGCCTACGGTCCGGCGCGAGAAGCCTATGCGCGCATTGCTCCCGTGTCGGAAGCGTTCTCCGATCTCGATACGGCTATCAATGCTCGTGCGGATTATTTTGAAAAGCGCGAGCAGGACCCTGCGTTCGGTGGTTTGCACCGTATCGAATACGGTTTGTTCGAACAGAAATCCGTCGATGGTCTGGCTCCTGTTGCTGGCAAGCTTGAGCAGGATGCCACTGCATTGAAAGAGCGCATTCGCGGGCTTCGGATTTCTCCGGATCGCATGATGGCGGGCACTGCTTCTGCATTGAACCGTTTTGCATCGACGGCGTCGGATGCTGGTGAAGACCGGTACGCTCACACCGATCTGCAGGCTTTGTCTGGCCTTCTTGAAGGCTCTGGCAAGACTGCCGATGTCCTGCGCCCCATTGTTATAAAGGCTGACCCGAAAGCCTTTGAAGGCATCGACAAGGACGCAGCTTCGATCAAGAAGCTGCTTGGTACGGGTGCTGAAGGCAATGGCTACAAGGCGTATGATGCTCTGTCGTCTGATGAAAAGACGAAAATTAAGGAAGGTGCAGCTCAACTCGCTGCACAGTTTACGAAACTCCGCGATCAGCTTGGGGTAGATTGATGACCAGAAAATTTTTCAAAACCGATAAGATTACCACAGAAGAGCCAGTTTCCGCCGGTCGCCGTGCACTGCTCCTCGGGGCTGGCGCAACCGGGGTTGCCGGAGCCGTTGCAGGCGTGCTTGCCCCGCAGACAGCCCATGCTCTTTCTTCGGAAAGCGTGACCAATGCACCGGAAAGCGACAAGATTCACGAAAGTCAGCCTTTTTATGGGAAGCACCAGCCCGGTATCGTCACGCCGCGCCCTGCTGCGGGTCTCGTCGCTTCCTTTGATGTGTTGGCACGTGACCGCGCCGAACTGGAACGCATGTTCAAACTGCTTACCGAGCGGGCAGAATTTTTGATGAAGGGTGGAGAACCACCGGAGCTTGATGCGAAGTTTCCGCCATCGGATTCCGGTATTCTTGGACCTGTCGTCACGCCGGATAACCTCACGGTTACGGTGGCGCTCGGTTCATCATTCTTCGATGATCGTTTCGGTTTGAAGCCGTTGAAGCCGAAACTTCTGCAGCGCATGACCGGTTTCCCCAACGACGCCCTGCAGAAGGACATCTGCCACGGGGACCTCGTCATTCAGTTCTGTTCGAATACGCCGGACACGAACATTCATGCGCTGCGCGACATCATGAAGAACATGCCTGATCTTCTGATGGTTCGCTGGAAGCAGGAAGGGACGGTTCCGGTGCAACCGCCGCATTCGCCCCGGGCGAAGGAAAGCGCACGAAACTTCCTCGGTTTCCGCGATGGATCCGCCAATCCGGATTCCGCCGATGATGCATTGATGAACCGCATCGTTTGGGTGCAGAAGCAAAATGAAGAGCCGGGCTGGGCCGCTAATGGCAGCTATATGGCTGTGCGCATCATTCGCAATTTTGTCGAACGCTGGGACCGCACGCCGCTTCAGGAGCAGGAAGCCATTTTCGGACGCCGCAAGAATAGTGGCGCGCCATTCGACGGTAAAACCGAAGCCGATGTTCCCGATTATGCGAAGGATGCGGATGGCAAGGTGACGCCACTTGACTCGCATATCCGTTTGGCAAATCCGCGGGATGCCAATGCTGAGCAACACCTCATTCTGCGTCGACCATTCAACTATTCAAACGGGGTCAGCAAATCAGGTCAGCTTGATATGGGGCTGCTCTTCATCGCCTATCAGGCCGATCTGGAGAAGGGCTTCATCACGGTCCAGAACCGTCTCAACGGCGAGCCGCTGGAAGAATACCTGAAACCGATTGGGGGCGGGTATTTCTTCGCGCTGCCTGGTGTTCAGGATCATAAGGACTACTACGCGCGCGCACTTTTGGAGGCAAGCGGTCCGCAAAATGCTGGCGGGTGAGGATCGCATCTCAAGTTTTTGATTTGACGCGCATTTCCCGCAATGCGCTTTATCTGGAGAGGCTAAACATGAAGTATCGTCTGCCATTGCTCGCATCGGCATGTGCCGTTGCCCTCACGCTCAGCTTCGGCGCAGCCAAGGCCGAAGTTTCGCCGCTGGACCTTGTTCAGCCGATTGCTGACTACAAAGTCTATGTGCAGGAAAACCTCGACGTTCTGGTAAAGGACACCAAGGCTTTCACCGACGCGGTCAAAGCAGGCGATTTGGAAAAGGCCAAGGAGCTTTATCCTTCATCGCGCGTCTCCTACGAAAAGATCGAGCCGATAGCCGAGCTTTTCGCCGATCTTGACGCTTCGATCGACAGCCGCGCCGATGACCATGAAAACGGCGAGAAGTCGGAAGATTTTATCGGGTTCCATCGCATCGAGTATGGCCTGTTTGCGCAGAATTCAACCGAAGGACTCGCTCCGGTTGCCGACAAGCTCTACGCAGATGTGCTGGAACTCCAGAAGCGTGTAAAAGACCTCACCGTTCCGCCAGAAAAGGTTGTTGGCGGAGCTGCTGCCCTGCTTGAAGAAGTGGCTGCAACCAAGATTTCCGGTGAGGAAGATCGTTACAGCCACACCGATCTTTGGGATTTCAAGGCCAATGTCGATGGCGCCCAGAAGATCGTCGAGCTCTTCAAGCCTTTGCTGGAAAAGGAAAATCCGGATCTCGTGAAGAAGGTAGAAGCCAACTTCAAGACTGTCGACGACATTCTTGCAAAGTACAAGAAGGGTGACGGCTACGAATCCTACGACAAGCTGTCGGATGATGATCGCAAGGCGCTTGCTGGTCCTGTGACCACGCTTGCCGAAGATCTTTCCACCCTGCGCGGGACGCTCGGCCTGAATTAAAAAGCGAACACTGAAATGGCGGGGTAACCCGCCATTTTCATGCGCTCATGCGCAATTTGATTTCGGCATTGAGTAGAATGCGCTGCGTTTCTGGAAGTTCCAGTCGGTCATCCGTTGTTTCGCCCAGTGTTCGAAACAAGAGCTCAATCGCCAGCCGTCCGATTTCATTGTAATCCTGCGCCACTGTGGTGAGCGGCGGACACGTATATTCTGATAGCGGGTTGTTGTCGTGACCCGCGACCCGGACATCACAATCCTTGAGCCTGCCGATTTTCAAACCGGCCTGCCAGAGTGCACTGGTTACGCCAAAGGCGATGCGATCATTGGAGCACAGAACAGTGCTTGTCGGAAGACGTCCCCTTTCGCGTAGAATTCGCGCGGTCTGCTCGAAAGCATAACGCTCGAAATCCCAGCTTCGGCTTTGTTCGAGGTCAATGATGCGCGGCTCATAACCTAGCTTTTCCATGGCCTGTCGATACGCATCTTGCCGCTTGATTGCATTGTTGTTGACCATCGGCATGGAAAAATAACAAGGCTCGCTGCCCGAGCGGCACAGATAATCGACAATCAGATGGAAGGATTTGAGATTGTCGGTGCCGACAAAGGGTGAGGTGCTGTCGAGCGGAGAGTCGACATAGACAATTGGAACGTCTTCCGCGAGACGTGCCAGTGTCGAATGTTGCGACTCTTCGCCAAGCGGTGCGATGATGGCACCTGCGACATTGAGCGAACGCAGGGTTTCAATTGCCTGCTTTTCTAATTCCGGCTTACCATCGGATGACAGGACAATCGCAAGATAGCCGCGTTGCTCTGCGAGCGATTGCAATCGTTTCGTCATCGCCATGTAGAAATGATCGAGCTGGTTGGGGATAATTATACCCAGAATTGTCGTGCGACGTCGATTGAGGTTCACCGCGAAAAGATTGGGACGAAAGCCGGATTGCTTGATCGCCGCTTCAATCAGTTCACGGGTCTTGGGACGGACGGACGACGGATCGCTGAAATATTTCGACACTGTCGGGCGGGAAAGCCCAACAAACTCCGAAAAATCCTCCATGGTGCGTATTGTTTTGCGCACGTCTTTACGTCCTGTTCGTCAGTTGTCGCGGCCTAGGTACACACGACGATGCTGTTTTCTGCGAAGCCGCCGCATAAACTGGAGTGTGCTGATTTCTCGGGACAAAATCTGGTCCCGGTTGCCGCTTCTGTAACGATTTCAGGATGTTCCTCCAGCTCCGCTCGCCGTTGTATTCCTCCAGGCGAAGTCCCGTCAAACTGTCAAAGGCGGGGCAAAACGTCAAGCAGTCAAATGTGTTCGCAGAGAATGATGCGGTGAATATCCATATATGCTAAAACATCGGTTCGTGAATTTGGCAGGTGGAAATGTCCGCGACTTCGGCCCTTGGAACTGTTCACAAAAGCGGTCGTTTCTTCTCGCAACGCAAAATTGAAAACCGTGCTTGACAAGCTACGGAAGCTCACGCCATAAATTTTACATATGTAAGAATTTTGCTATGCATTCGTAAAGGAGGAGACGAAATGCGGACCAAGTCTTATGTTGCAGGGCTTATTGCGTCTGCTGCAAGTGTTGCAGTTATGGCCGGGGCTGCGTGGGCGGAAGAGCTCACCGTCGCGACGGTGAATAACGGCGACATGATCATCATGCAGAAACTGTCGCCGGAGTGGTAGAAGGCGACCGGTAACAAAATCAACTGGGTTGTGCTTGAAGAAAACGTGCTGCGTCAGCGCGTCACGACCGATATCGCCACCAAGAGCGGCCAATTCGATATCCTGACCATTGGCGGTTACGAAACGCCGATCTGGGGCAAGGCCGGCTGGCTTCTGTCGGTGGATGATCTTGGTGATGATTACGGCTATGACGATCTCATCAAGCCGGTTCGCGCCGGTCTGACGGTCGATGGCAAGCTTTACGCCGTGCCGTTCTATGCCGAAAGCTCGTTTACGCTCTATCGCAAGGACTTGTTTGACGCGGCGGGCCTCAAGATGCCTGACGCGCCAACTTATGCCGAGATCAAGGAATTCGCGACAAAGCTTACCGACAAGTCGAAAGAGCAATATGGTCTCTGTCTGCGTGGAAAGCCGGGCTGGGGCGAAAACATGGCCTATCTCGGTACCCTCGTGAATACTTTCGGAGGGCGCTGGTTCGATGAAAACTGGAAGCCGCAGATCAATTCGGACGAATGGAAGAAGGCTATCAACTTCTACGTCGATCTGATGAAGGAAGCGGGCCCTCCCGGAATTACCTCGAACGGCTTCAACGAAAATCAGGCCCTGTTCTCGACTGGCCACTGCGCCATGTGGATCGACGCCACTTCTGCCGCCGGACGCATCTATGATCCGAAACAGAGCCAGGTTGCCGACAAGGTTGCCTTCACCAAGGCACCGGTAGAGGTAACGCCGAACGGGTCCTCATGGGCATGGTCGTGGAACCTTGCAATCCCGGCGTCAAGCAAGAAGGCGGAAGCTGCGAAATCGTTCCTCAAATGGGCGACATCGAAGGAATATGTCGAGCTTGTCGGCAAGTCTGAAGGCTGGGTTGCTGTTCCTCCGGGCACACGCCAGTCCACCTATGCCAACGAGGAGTACAAGAAGGCGGCTCCTTTTGCGGATACGGTGCTGAAAGCCATCGAATCTGCCGATCCGACTAAACCGACCAAGGACCCCGTTCCTTATACCGGCATCCAGTTCGTGGCCATTCCTGAGTTCCAGGCAATCGGTACGCTTGTCGGGCAGGCGATTTCGTCGGCTGTTGCGGGTCAACAGAGCGTCGATGCAGCACTCGACGGCGCGCAGCGTCAGGTCGAGCAGATCATGACGCAGGCCGGTTACATCAAGTAGCCGTGAGATAAAGGTCTGCCGCCTTCGGTAGGAGGAAGGCGGCAGACCTGATTTTCGTAGAGGTTCGCCACGGTGAATCCGAAACGGGAAGGGGAGGATAAGTCCGAATGCCAGCAAACCATGCGTTGGCCGCAGGCACGAAATCACGCTTTGCAGCAAAGTCGCGTCGCAGTGTCCGCACTGGGCCTCTGCTCGCTCCAGCAGTCATTCTGCTTCTGCTATGGATGATCGTTCCACTGGCGATGACCTTGTGGTTCTCGTTTCAGTATTACAACCTCATCAATCCATTCATTACTGGTTTTGCCGGTTTCTCGAACTATTCCTTCCTGTTATCCGATCCGACCTTATGGTCCGCAATTGCCAAGACACTGATCCTTGTCGTGTCGGTTCTCGTGATATCGGTCGTCCTAGGTGTGCTGTTTGCGGTCATCTTCGATCAGGATTTCTGGGGCAAGAATATAGCGCGGCTTCTGGTCATTGCGCCGTTCTTCGTCATGCCAACCGTTTCGGCGCTGATCTGGAAAAACCTGCTGATGCATCCGGTGAACGGGCTGTTCGCCTTCATTTCACGCAGTTTCGGATTGCCGGTCATCGATTGGTTCTCGCAGTTTCCAATGGCTTCCGTCATCATAATTGTGTCCTGGCAATGGGTGCCGTTTGCGACGCTGATCCTGATGACGGCGATGCAGTCTCTTGATAGGGAACAGATGGAGGCTGCGCGCCTAGACGGGGCCAAAGGCCCGGTAATGTTCTATTATATCGTGCTGCCGCATTTGCTGCGCCCGATCTCGGTCGTCATCATGATCGAGACGATCTTTCTTCTGTCGGTGTTTGCGGAAATTCTTGTTACCACTTCGGGTGGACCGGGTATCGCCACGACGACGCTGACCTATTTCATTTATCTGAAAGCGCTCCTGCAATGGGATATCGGCGGCGCTTCCGCAGCCGGCGTCATCGCCATCATCCTTGCCAACATCGTTGCCGCGTTCCTGATCCGGACTGTCGCACGAAATCTGGATAATTAGGAGGGCTGACCGATGGCTGCAAAACGCAAGATCAACAAGGCTGCCGTCTCTGCCGGGATCATTGGCTGGATCGTGGCGTTGCTGATGTTCTTCCCGATCCTCTGGATGCTGCTTGCTGCATTCAAGACGGAAATTGACGCGGTGGCACCACCAAAGCTGTTCTTCGAGCCAACGCTGGAGAATTTTGTAGCGGTCAATCAGCGTGCTGATTATTTCCGCTATGCCATGAACAGTATCGTTGAAAGTCTGGGCGCGACTATTCTCTCGCTCATTATCGCGGTGCCCGCGGCTTATGCGGCAGCGTTCTTCCCTGGCAAACGCACTAAAGACCTTCTTCTATGGATGCTGTCCACCAAGATGCTGCCTGCAGTCGGCGTGCTGGTGCCGATTTATCTTCTAGCACGTGACACCGGACTTCTTGATACGCGCACCGGTCTCATCATCATCTTCACCCTGTCCAATCTGCCGATTGTGGTCTGGATGCTCTATTCCTTTTTCAAGGAAGTGCCCGGAGAAATCCTCGAAGCAAGCCGTATGGACGGTGCGAAAGTCGGCCAGCAGATACGGTATCTGCTTCTGCCGCTAAGCCTTCCTGGTATCGCGTCCACCGCGCTCCTTTCGATCATCCTTTGTTGGAATGAAGCGTTCTGGAGCCTGAACCTGACAGCTTCGCAAGCAGGTCCGCTCACCGCATTCATAGCGTCCTTCTCGTCACCGGAAGGGTTGTTCTGGGCAAAACTCTCGGCAGCTTCCACGCTCGCCATAGCGCCAATACTTGTCTTCGGATGGGTCACGCAGCGCCAGCTGGTGCGCGGTCTCACTTTCGGCGCAGTGAAATAAAGGGAATGAAATGGCTACACTATCACTGAAAAACGCCACCAAGTCCTTCGGCAATATTGATGTCATCAAGGGCGTCGATCTCGACATTGCAGACCGCGAATTTGTAGTTTTCGTCGGGCCATCCGGTTCGGGAAAGTCAACGCTTCTGCGCATGATTGCTGGGCTTGAGGAAATTACCGGCGGTGACCTCACGATTGATGGTGAGCGTATCAACGATACGCCGCCGGATGAGCGTGGTCTTGCCATGGTTTTCCAGACCTATGCGCTCTATCCGCATATGAATGTGCGCGACAATATGGGTTTTGCGCTGAAACTAGCAGGCATTGCCAAAGCCGAACGCGATCGCAAGGTGGAAGAGGTTGCAAAAACGCTGCAGCTTGACCAGTTGCTTGACCGCAAGCCGAAGCAACTCTCTGGCGGCCAGCGTCAGCGTGTTGCCATTGGACGCGCAATGGTGCGCGAACCGAAGATTTTCCTGTTCGACGAACCGCTGTCCAATCTCGATGCCGCGCTCCGCGTGCAGATGCGTATTGAATTGGCGCGCCTGCACGACCGGCTCAATGCGACGATGATCTATGTCACGCATGATCAGGTGGAAGCGATGACGCTCGCACACAAGATCGTGGTTCTCCGCGACGGGAAGGTGGAGCAGGTAGGATCGCCACTGGAGCTTTATCATCATCCGGTGAATCGTTTTGTGGCTGGTTTTATCGGTTCACCGACCATGAACTTCATCGAAGTCAAAGCCAGTGCCGTCGATGCCGACGGGGTGACAGTTCAGCTTGCAAATGGACGTTCGGTCAAAGCGCCTGTCAAAAGCGAAGGCGTAAGCGCTGGGGCGCCGCTGGTTCTCGGCATTCGTCCGGAGCATCTTCATCCGGCAGCCGATGGTATCCTTGAAGGTGAGATCATGGTTGTCGAGCGCCTTGGTGGTGAGACCTATCTCTATGTGCAAAATGAAAGCGCAACCGGACTGATTGTTGCGGAAGCAGGCGGTGGCAGCGCAGCACGTGCACACGAAACGGCGAAACTGGGTTTTGACCCGACTGACGCGCATTTGTTTACACCCGATGGCAAGGCTTTGGAGCGCTTTGAACGGCATCCATTATTGCTGACGGAAAAGAAAACGCACCTGTGAGTGCAGGCTGCAATATCCCGGAGTATCCCCATGCGACTTAAAGACAAGGTGGCCCTCATCACTGGTGCTGCACGCGGTATCGGACTTGGCTTCGCTGAAGCCTATGCGCGCGAGGGCGCGAGGGTTATTATTGCCGATATTAATATTGAGCGGGCAGAGGAGGCCGCACGCGGTATCGGTTCATCGGTCAAGGCGGTAAAGCTTGACGTGACCGACCTCAGTCAGATTGACAAGGTTGTTGCAGAGATCGACGCGGAATATGGCGGCATCGATATTCTGGTCAACAATGCCGCGATCTTCGATATGGCCCCTATCAACGAACTGACCGAAGACAGTTATGAGCGTGTGCTCGACATCAACCTGAAGGGACCGGTTTTCATGATGAAGGCGGTTTCAAACGTAATGATCAAGCGCGGACGCGGCGGCAAGATCATCAATATGGCGAGCCAGGCCGGTCGCCGCGGCGAGGCGCTGGTGACCCTCTATTGCGCGTCTAAGGCCGCTATCATTTCCGCCACGCAGTCGGCTGCTTTGGCGCTCGTCAAGCATGGCATCAATGTCAATGCGATTGCACCGGGCGTGGTCGACGGCGAACATTGGGACGTGGTGGATGCGAATTTTGCCAAATGGGAAGGCTTGAAGCCCGGTGAGAAAAAAGCGGCGGTAGCGAAGTCCGTTCCAATCGGTCGGTTCGCGACGCCGGAAGATATTACCGGCATGGCCGTTTTCCTTGCATCATCTGATAGCGACTACATCCTCGCCCAGACCTTCGGCGTTGATGGGGGCAACTGGATGGCTTGAAACAGGGCCGGGACATACAATGAAAGCGATCTATTTTACAGGTCACGGCGAAGCCGGACTGACTGATCTGCCGGAGCCGGTATTACAGTCGGGACACGCCTTGATCGACGTCAGGGCGTCGGGTCTGTGTCACACCGACATAGATGTTTTGCATGGCCGCTATGGGTCCAGCGCATTTCCGCTGGTACCAGGGCATGAATATGCTGGCATTGTGGTCGCGGTGGCGGAAGACGTGACCAATGTGAAGGTGGGCGACCGCATTGCGGTCGATCCGAATATTCCCTGCGGTCATTGCCGTGCCTGCCTCAAGGGGCTCACCAATCTGTGCTCGGACTTAAAGGCCTATGGGGTAACCCATAATGGGGGCTTTGCAGGCATGAGCCTTGTCGATGCCAGCCATCTCCATTCCATTGGCGATCTGCCTTTTGAGTTAGCAGCACTCGCGGAACCACTTGCCTGTGTCCTCAACGGTCTTGGCGCAGCGGAACTGAAAATCGGTTCACAAGGTGCCGAAAATGCACTCGTCTTCGGTGCAGGCCCGATTGGCTTGTTGCTAGCCTTATCGTTGAAGGCGCAAGGCGTGCAACAGGTTGCCGTGGCTGACATCAACGAACACCGTCTGACTTTTGTCGAAAGTCTCGGCCTTGAGCCAGTCGTGTCGGGCTCGGAAATGCTGGATAAGCGTAAGCGCAGTTTCGATTTCGTTGCCGATGCAACCGGCATTGCCAAGGTCGTTGAAAGCATGGTCAGCTTCACGGCCGACGGCGGTACGGTTCTGGTGTTTGGCGTTTGCGCACCGGATGCACGGATTTCAGTCACGCCTTTCGAAATTTTCCGTCGTCAGATTCGAATTGCAGGGTCACATTCGCTGAACCGCAACATTCCGCAGGCCCTGGAAATACTCAAACAGGACAAGGGCGAAATGGCACGCCTCGTTTCGCACCGGTTACCGCTCAGCGAAATGCTGCCGTTCTTCACCAAGCACGGTGGCGATCCTGCTACGATGAAGGTCCAGTTCGTACCCGATTGAATTGAAGGAAATCGTCATGACCAAATTGTCGCGTGCAACGCTCCAGAGCTTCGACAAGGTACACAAACCCGGCTACGACCCAACCGGGTTGAAACCGGGCATCGTGCATTTCGGTGTTGGCAATTTTCATCGTGCCCATCAGGCTGTCTATCTGGACGATCTGTTCGGAATGGGTGAGGGGCATGACTGGGCGCTGGTTGGCGCTGGTGTGCGTGGCAGTGATGATGCCATGCGCGACACGCTCAAGGCGCAAGACTGGCTTACCACAGTTGTCGAACAGGAAGCCGATTATGCGGGGGCAAGGATTACCGCTTCTATGGTCGATTATGTGACAATATCGACTGAAGAAGGGCGAAAGGCTTTGATGGCCTATCTTACATCGCCCTCTATTCGCATTGTTTCCATGACGATCACCGAAGGCGGTTATTATATCGATCCGGCCAGTCAGACCTTCGATCCCGCTCATCCAGATATTGTGGCAGATGCCACCCATCCGGATCAGCCCAAGACTGTGTTCGGCTTAATCGTGCAGGCGCTGAAACTGCGTAAGGCGGCAGGCGTTCAACCTTTCACCGTCATGTCGTGCGATAACATTCCGGGCAACGGGCATGTGACGGAAGATGCCGTGACGGGACTGGCCAAATTGAGTGATGCGACTTTTGCCGACTGGATTTCTGCCAATGTAGCTTTTCCAAATTCCATGGTGGATCGCATCACGCCGGCCACCGGTGCACGCGAGCGTGAAATCGCTGCGAAGGATTTCGGGGTTGAAGACGGCTGGCCGGTTTTCTGCGAAGTTTTCAAGCAGTGGGTGATGGAGGACAATTTCCCCACCGGGCGTCCTGCATTGGAAAAAGTAGGTGTCACATTTACCGATCAGGTTGCCGCTTATGAACTGATGAAGATTCGTATCTTGAATGGCGGTCACGCAGCCATCGCTTATCCTGGCGGGTTGCTCGACATACATTTCGTGCATGAAGCGATGGAGCACCCGCTGATCCGGCGTTATCTGGAAAAGCTCACCAAGGAAGAGATCATTCCGGAAGTGCCGCCGGTACCGGATACCAATCTCGAAGACTATCGTATCCTCATCGATGAACGTTTCGCCAATCCAAGCATCGGCGATACGATCCGCCGCCTGTGCCTTGACGGCTCCAACCGTCAGCCGAAGTTCATTCTGCCAACTGCATCTGACCGGGTAGCGAAAGGACATTCCGTGACCGGGCTGGCCCTCGTGTCGGCTTGCTGGTGTCGTTATTGTTATGGCATGACCGATAGCGGCACTATTATTGAGCCAAACGATCCATCATGGGATCGCCTGACAAAGCAGGCGGCTCTTGCAAAAAGCAATCCGGCGGCATGGCTTGCGATGGATGATATCTTCGGCTCGCTCGCTTCAAATCCAGCTTATGTGGCGGCTTTTTCATCCGCACTTCTGCGCATCTGGCAGGATGGGACTGTCAAAGCGCTCGAACGTTATCTGGCAGGTGAGCCGCTATAACTGAAAATTACAATGCGCCCGGATAGACCCTTACCGGGCGGTTGTCCTTGACCGACTCCATCACCACAAATGTCGATGTGCTTGCGACATTGGGCAGGCTCGATATCTTTTCGCCCAGCACCTCGCGGTAACGTCGGATGTTGGGCGTTCGCACTTTCAGAAGATAGTCGAAAGAGCTTGCGATCATATGGCATTCTTCGACTTCGCGTATCTTGCGCACTGCCGTGTTAAACGCTTCAAGCGCGGCTTCGCGTGTGTCAGATAGCTTGACCGTCGTGAAGGCGATATGATCGAGACCGAGTTTCTCAGGGTCGATGGCCGCACGAAAGCCGACAATATAGCCTTCATCGACCAGTCGTTTCAGCCTTGCCTGGCATGGTGTCTTGGAAAGACCGACCTTTTTCGAGAGTTCTGTGACGGGAATGCGTCCGTCTTCGCTCAATACTTCCAGAATACGCCGATCGAATTGGTCCAGATCGTCTACAGAATCTATCTTTCGCATTCTTCTAGCCTACTTTGGAGCCTATAATAAGATCGATAATCCTTTATATGGAGCAAATGAAGGCAGAATGCAATTTGCACAAATGATAGTGTGCGCCCACTTAAAGCAGAGCTAAACTGGGCAAAGACGCTCGGGGCTGTTTTCATTTGTGAGCATTGCACCATGACCGACACCATACCCGCTCCTATCAATCCGGTTTTCCAGAATTTTGCGCCGCCGATCCGCGAGCAAAGCGTACTGAGGCAGGCGATTACCGCCGCTTATCGCCGCCCGGAAGCCGAATGCGTTTCCGCGCTGGCTGCACAGGCCGCCTTGCCGGAAGAAACAGCCAAGCAAATCCGTTCCACGGCTCGCAAGCTGATTGAAGCACTGCGCGCCAAGCATAAGGGTACAGGCGTCGAAGGCTTGGTGCATGAATATTCGCTGTCGAGCCAGGAAGGCGTGGCGCTCATGTGCCTTGCCGAAGCCCTTCTGCGTATTCCAGACATGGCGACGCGTGATGCGTTGATCCGTGACAAGATTTCGAATGGCGACTGGAAATCTCATATCGGTGGGGGTCGTTCGCTCTTCGTCAATGCTGCAACCTGGGGACTTGTCGTTACCGGCAAGCTGACCAACACGGTCAATGATCGCGGCCTGTCAGCTGCCCTGACACGCTTGATCGCTCGTTGTGGCGAGCCTGTCATTCGTCGCGGTGTAGACATGGCCATGCGGATGATGGGCGAACAGTTTGTCACCGGCGAAACCATCGATGAAGCTTTGAAGCGCGCCAAGCCGCTGGAAGAACGCGGCTTCCGCTATTCCTACGATATGCTGGGTGAGGCCGCGACCACCGCTGCCGACGCCGAGCGTTATTACAAGGATTACGAAACCGCTATACATGCCATTGGTCGCGCGTCCGCCGGTCGCGGCATCTATGACGGCCCCGGAATTTCCATCAAGTTGTCCGCTTTGCATCCGCGCTATGTCCGTGCGCAAAGCGAACGCGTCATGGGGGAATTGCTGCCGAAGGTAAAGGCGCTGGCCGCTATCGCGAAGTCCTACAATATCGGTCTCAACATCGATGCCGAGGAAGCGGACCGTCTGGAACTGTCGCTTGATCTGTTGCAGAGCCTGATCGAAGATCCGGATCTGGCAGATTGGGAAGGCATCGGCTTCGTGGTGCAGGCTTACGGCAAGCGTTGCCCGTTCGTGCTCGATTTCATCATCGATCTGGCCCGTCAGAACAAGCGCCGTGTCATGGTTCGTCTGGTGAAGGGTGCCTATTGGGACGCCGAAATCAAGCGCGCACAGGTTGACGGTCTGGAAGACTTCCCGGTTTATACCCGCAAGGTACATACCGACGTTTCCTACATTGCATGCGCTCGCAAGCTCCTTGCGGCGACAGATGCCGTTTTCCCGCAATTTGCAACGCATAATGCGCAGACGCTGGCCACCATCTATCATTTGGCTGGTCCGGATTTCAAAACCGGAAAGTTCGAGTTCCAGTGCCTGCATGGTATGGGTGAACCGCTTTATGACGAAGTTGTCGGTGCCGAAAAGCTCGGCCGTCCGGCCCGCATCTATGCGCCGGTCGGCACACATGAAACGCTTCTGGCCTACCTTGTTCGCCGACTTCTCGAAAACGGTGCGAACTCATCCTTCGTCAATCGCATTGGCGATGAAAGTGTCTCCGTCGATGAACTGATCGCCGATCCGGTTGATGTCGTTCGCTCGATGGCTGTCCTTGGTGCGCGCCACGACCAGATTGCCCTGCCGGAGAATCTCTATGGGGCTCGCAAGAACTCTGACGGTTTCGACCTGTCGAATGAAGTCACGCTCGCTGAACTCAGCAAGATTCTGAAAGACAGCGCTGACCGCGTGTGGACATCGGAACCTCAGCTTGCCGGAACCAAGGTAAAGGGCACCAGCCGCTCGGTTCTCAATCCCGGTGACCGGAACGATGTTGTCGGTACGGTGACGGAAATCGCCGAAGGAGATGTGGCGAAAGCCATGAAGGCGGCACAGAAGGCAACGGCAAGTTGGTCTGCGGTTGCACCAGCCGAACGTGCGGCTTGTCTTGAGCGCGCAGCGGATATCATGCAGCGTGATATGCCTGTTCTGCTCGGCCTCATCATGCGCGAAGCCGGCAAATCCATGCCGAACGCGATTGCTGAAGTGCGCGAAGCCATCGATTTTCTGCGTTATTATGCAGAGCAGACCCGTCGTACGCTGGGCGTCGGCCACAAGGCGCTTGGACCTATCGTCTGCATTAGCCCGTGGAACTTCCCGCTGGCGATCTTTACCGGTCAGATCGCAGCTGCACTCGTTGCAGGCAATCCCGTGCTGGCAAAGCCTGCCGAAGAAACGCCGCTGATTGCAGCACAGGGTGTTCGCATCCTGCACGAGGCTGGCATTCCAGCGGATGCGCTGCAACTTTTGCCGGGGGATGGCCGCATTGGGGCCGCGCTGGTTGCTGCGGAAGAGACTTGCGGCGTGATGTTCACCGGTTCGACCGAAGTGGCGCGCCTCATTCAGGCTCAGCTTGCCTCGCGCCTGTTGCCGAACGGCAAACCGATCCCGCTGATCGCAGAGACCGGCGGTCAGAACGCCATGATCGTGGATTCGTCCGCTCTGGCCGAGCAGGTCGTGTTCGACGTGATTGCATCGGCATTCGACAGTGCGGGTCAGCGTTGTTCGGCGCTCCGCGTTCTCTGCCTGCAGGAAGATGTCGCAGATCGTATCCTGACGATGCTGAAGGGCGCGCTCAGGGAACTTTCCATCGGCCGCACCGACAAGCTGAAGGTGGACATTGGGCCGGTTATTACCGATGAAGCCAAGAACATCATCGAAAAGCACGTTCAGGGTATGCGCGATCTCGGTCGCAAGGTTGAGCAGCTTCCGCTTGGTCCTGAAACCCAGAATGGAACTTTCGTTGCACCGACCATTGTCGAGATCAATTCGCTTCGCGATCTGAAGCGGGAAGTTTTTGGCCCGGTTCTGCATGTCGTGCGCTACAAGCGCGATGATATGGAGCGCCTGATCGATGATATCAATGCGACCGGCTACGGGCTTACTTTCGGCCTGCATACGCGCCTTGATGAGACCATCGCCAATGTTGCGGATCGTATCCGTGTCGGAAACGTCTATATCAACCGCAATGTTATTGGCGCGATTGTCGGCGTGCAGCCATTCGGCGGACGCGGCATGTCCGGCACTGGTCCAAAGGCAGGTGGTCCGCTCTATCTCGGACGTCTCGTGGAAACAGCTCCAATCCCGCCGCGTCATAGCTCGGTTCACACTGATCCAGCGCTCAAGGATTTTGCGAAATGGCTTGGCCAACGCGGCATGAACGATCTGGCTCAGGCTGCGCGCGACACTGGTAGCGCTTCGGCCCTCGGTCTTGACCTTGAATTGCCGGGCCCTGTTGGCGAGCGCAATCTTTATGCGCTGCATCCGCGTGGAAATATCCTGCTGGTTCCGCAAACGGAAACAGGCCTTTATCGCCAGATGACGGCTGCCCTAGCTACGGGCAATACTGTGTATGTCGACGAGGCTTCAGGTTTGCGGAATGTCCTGAAAGATGTTCCAGCTTCAGTTGCAGCGCGCACGATCTGGACGAATAACTGGGAATCCGACGCACCGTTCGCTGGAGCGTTGGTTGAAGGGAACGCTGAACGCATTGTCGAGGTCAACAAGAAGCTTGCAACGCTTCCCGGACCGTTGGTTCTGACGCAAGCCGCTTCCACGGAAGAACTGGCAAACAACCCGGATGCCTATTGTCTCAACTGGTTGCTGGAAGAAGTTTCGACTTCGATCAACACCACAGCGGCTGGTGGCAATGCCAGCTTGATGGCAATCGGCTGATCTCCTGACAGGCAATAACTAAAAGGCGGCTTTCGGCCGCCTTTTTCTTTTATCGATACAAGTTTGCATGGCTGTGCAAATGATAGTCAAAAACAGAATGATTGAATTATTTTTTGTAATTTCAGAATAAAATTTACAAAGGCATTGACAGGCTTTCATAAAAGGCAAACACTGTGCACACGCTTGCAAAAGCGTCGGCGTGGAGGCGCCGTATAAAGGGAGGAAAACAATGCGTTCGGCATTTCTGGTTGCGGCGCTGGCCGCAGGTGTATCTTCATTCGCTTTTTCTGCGCAGGCCGCAGGCAATCTCAATCTTATCTGTTCCGCGGACGTGGTCATCTGTGAGCAGATGAAGAACATGTTCGAGAAGGATACTGGCATCAAGGTCAACATGGTGCGGCTTTCCTCCGGTGAAACCTATGCCAAGGTGCGGGCCGAAGCGCGCAATCCGAAGACAGATATCTGGTGGGCCGGCACCGGCGATCCGCATCTTCAGGCTGCAGCTGAAGGGCTGACGCTCGAATATAAATCCCCGATGCTCGACCAGCTGAACGATTGGGCCAGGAAACAGGCCGAAAGCTCCGGCTTCCGCACGGTTGGCGTTTATGCCGGTGCGCTTGGTTGGGGTTACAACACCGATATTCTTGCCAAGAAGAACCTGAAAGAGCCGAAATGCTGGGCCGATCTGCTTGATGCGTCCTATAAGGGCGAAATCCAGATGGCCAATCCGAATTCTTCCGGTACCGCCTACACGGCACTGGCAACGCTTGTTCAGATCATGGGTGAAGACAAAGCCTATGATTATCTGAAGAAGCTCAACGAAAATGTATCGCAGTACACCAAGTCGGGCTCGGCTCCCGTCAAGTCGGCTGCGCGTGGTGAAACTGGCATCGGCATCGTCTTCATGCATGATGCAGTATCGATGACGGCAGAAGGTTTCCCGATCAAGTCAGTCGCACCGTGTGAAGGCACAGGCTACGAAATCGGTTCCATGTCGATCATCAAGGGCGCCAAGAATCTCGAGAATGCGAAGAAGTGGTACGACTGGGCGCTGACCGCCGAAGTGCAGTCGCACATGAAAGATGCGAAATCCTTCCAGTTGCCTTCGAACAAATCAGCCGAGGTTCCAAAGGAATCCCCGCGCTTCGAGGACATCAAGCTCATCGATTATGACTTCAAGACCTATGGCGAACCCGCCAAGCGCAAGGAATTGCTCGAGCGCTGGGATAAGGAAATCGGTGCACACGCCAACTGATCTTTCATTGGCTTGAAATCCGGGTGCGTCGCTCTTGTTGTACGGCGCACCTGTCCCGGATGAGGGAACAAGGCAGCGGTTTTCCTGAAATATGCAGGAGCCGGCGCACCTGGAGCATTTCCAGTTTAAATTGAATCATTGGAAATGCTCCATCTCTTTGTTTCTACGCATTATCCTGCGCAAAACCGCTTCGCACTTTTGCTGGAAATGCTCTAGCCATTCCTTGGAAATCCCCGATCTGGAGGGACGCGGACATCCATGAAACAGCATAATCGCAGACTGGATATCGTTCTGGCTCTTGCACTCGCGGCATTTGTCTTGTTGCCGTGGTATCGCATAGACGACGGCTTTCTGAGCTTCGGCTGGCTCGCTGGAATGTTCGGTGATGGTGCAACAGCGCCCGGCCTTTGGCAGATAGCCTTCTTCGGGCGGCCTTGGATTGGCGCTGTTGCTGTATTCATGCTGCTTTGTGCCGGTGCCCGCTTGCTATTGCCTGTTGAACGTCGGAGCGGTGTTCTGATATGGGCGAGCCTTCTTGGTGTACTTTTCCTGGCGCTGCAAGGCTTGGCCATCGGTTTTTCCGGCTGGAACTGGGCCATCAGTGAAAACCTGTTCGGCGCACTTTCTGACGGCCAGCCGGCCTTCGGCGCTGGAGCAATCCTGACAGGGCTCTGTTTTCTGCTGATTTTCTCGTTTGGTCTCGCGGAACGCGGTGTGATGAAGGGGGACGCCTTCGTCGTTTCCTCTATCACCCTGCTGGTCGCATTGGTGGCTGTATTCGTCTTCTATCCTGTTATCAGCATGTTTGCCGGGTCGGTGCAGGATTTCGACGGTTCTTTCAAACCTGAGGGGTTTATCGGCAATATTCAAGATTCCTCGATCTGGAGTCTGGCCTGCGTTATAGGTGAGGGGCGATGCGGTGTTGCTTGGCGCACATTGTGGCTGGCGCTGATGACGGCAACCGGGTCCACAGTGCTGGGTCTTGCTTTTGCACTGGTTGCGACCCGCACAGGCTTCCCTTTCAAGAAAGGCTTACGGCTTCTCACCATATTACCGATCATCACGCCGCCCTTCGTTGTCGGTCTTGCATTGACACTGCTTTTTGGCCGCGCAGGCGTAGTGACGGAACAGATTTCCAATATATTCGGCGTGGAACCAGGCCGGTGGCTTTATGGTCTCACCGGCATATGGATCGCACAGGTCCTGTCTTTCACCCCGATTTCCTTCCTCGTACTTATCGGCGTTGTCGAGGGTGTGTCACCGTCGATGGAAGAAGCATCTCAAACTCTGCGCGCTGATCGCTGGCGTACGTTTCGCAGGGTTTCTCTGCCGCTGATGGCACCGGGACTTGCCAATGCGTTTCTCATTGCTTTCATCGAAAGTATGGCGGATTTCGGCAATCCGATGGTGCTCGGAGGCAGCAATGGGGTACTTTCGACCGAAATATTCTTTGCCGTGGTTGGTGCGCAGAACGATCCATCGCGCGCGGCAGTTCTCGCAATCGTGCTGCTCTGCTTTACATTGACTGCGTTTCTGATCCAGCGCGTCTGGCTCTCAGGCAAGAACTTCGCAACTGTGACCGGCAAAGGCGATTCCGGTATGCATGCCGGGCTGCCACGCGGCTTAAAGATCGGCGTTTATGCCCTTGTCATTCCTTGGATGATTTTCACCATCGTTGTTTACGCGATGATCCTTATCGGCGGCTTCGTGCGTCAGTGGGGGCTCGACAATACATTGACAGTCGAGCACTACGCGCGGGCGTTTTCCGTCAATTGGACAGAGAGTGGCATTGCGTGGACCGGTGTGGCATGGAATTCGTTCTGGACGACGATGGAAATCTCGCTGATTTCGGCTCCGCTGACTGCTGCTGTCGGGTTGCTAACGGCCTATCTGATCGTTCGCCAGCGCTTTGTTGGACGAAACGTCTTCGAATTCGCCTTGATGCTGAGCTTCGCAATTCCCGGCACCGTTATCGGTGTCAGCTACATCATGGCTTTCAATCTGCCACCGCTTGAAATGACTGGCACGGCGCTGATCCTGATTGCATGTTTCGTCTTCCGCAACATGCCAGTGGGTGTGCGTGGCGGCATCGCAGCAATGAGCCAGCTCGACAAGAGCCTCGACGAAGCCTCGCTGACGTTACGGGCAAACAGCTTCCGCACGATCCGCAAAGTCATTCTGCCACTGCTGCGTCCCGCAATCACAGCTGCATTGGTCTATTCCTTCGTGCGTGCCATCACGTCCATCAGCGCGGTTATTTTCCTCGTTTCGGCGCAATACAACATGGCGACATCCTACATTGTCGGTCTGGTCGAAAACGGTGAATTCGGCGTGGCTATTGCTTATTCATCGATGCTGATTGTGGTGATGATCGTGGTCATTACAGGCTTCCAGCTCCTCGTGGGTGAACGCAAACTCAGGCGCGAGAACCGCGTTGCGGCTGTCCCACCCGTCAAAACCGTTCGTCAGGAGAAAACCGCATGACTGCGATCCGTCCCGGCTCCGTTACATTTGAAAATGTCACCAAGAAATTCGGTAATTTTACCGCCTTGCCCGATCTGTCCCTGACCGTCGAGCCGGGAACTCTGGTGACGCTCCTTGGACCATCCGGTTGCGGCAAGACGACGACATTGCGGCTGCTGGCTGGGCTTGAACACCCGACTTCGGGTCGCATTCTGATCGGTGGCAAGGACGTGACCAATCTGCCAGCCAATGAGCGGGATGTATCCATGGTCTTCCAGTCCTATGCACTCTTTCCGCATATGAACTCGCTCGACAACGTGGCCTACGGCTTGGAATCTTCAGGTTTGAAAAGAGCGGAAGCGCGCGAACGTGCGGAAGAGGGGCTGAAGCTCGTCGGTCTGGCTGGAATGGGGCATCGCCTTCCGGCAGAACTGTCGGGTGGCCAGCAACAGCGCGTGGCCGTAGCGCGTGCCCTCGTGCTCGAACCGCAGGTTCTGCTTCTGGACGAGCCGCTTTCGAACCTCGACGCTCGCCTGCGCCGTCGGGTGAGGACCGAAATTCGTGAGTTGCAACAAAGGCTCGGGTTCACCGCCGTCTATGTCACGCATGATCAGGACGAGGCGCTTGCCGTTTCCGATACGATCATCG
Organism: Brucella sp. MAB-22; assembly: GCF_025908475.1. Classification (NCBI taxonomy): domain Bacteria; kingdom Pseudomonadati; phylum Pseudomonadota; class Alphaproteobacteria; order Hyphomicrobiales; family Brucellaceae; genus Brucella; species Brucella sp. MAB-22. The sequence goes on from NZ_CP109781.1 coordinate 1,677,151, forward strand.
TCATGAAGGAGGGCAATATCGCACAGAAGGGAAGCCCTCGTGATCTCTATGAAACACCGGCCTCAGCCTTTATCGCGGATTTCATGGGAGAGGCGAATGTTGTGCCGTGTGAGGTGATGACGGCAGATGGGGGCGAAGCTGTCATTCGTGTGGGCAGCTTGACCCACCGGGTTACCGCGCGCAACGCTCGACCAGGTCCGGCGCAGCTTGCGATCCGGCCCAACGCGGTGACCTTGCAGCCAAAGGCTGGCGGCGGATTTCCCGGACGTGTCGCCCATTCGGCCTATCTTGGCGATCATATCGAGTATGAAATCGAGACCGAGCACGGCAAGCTTTTCATTGTCGATCCGGCGGTCGAGGAGGCTCTGCCGCCACAAACCGATGTATCGATCGAGTTCAAAACGCGCGGACTTGCCATTATCAATCAATAGGCGCAAAAACGTCGCGCCTTTCTTTATCTCTCATCGGAAAATCATCATGACTTCCCATCCCCGACAGGAACTAGAGGCGCGGCTGGCGCTTGCCGAAAAGATCGCGCGCGAGGCGGGCGCCAAGGCCCTCGACTATTTCAAGCAGCGTGAAACACTGGTTATCGAAACCAAGCGCGATCCGCAGGATGTGGTGTCGATTGCTGACAGGGACGTTGAACAGCTTATCCGTGCCCGTGTGTCGGAAGCGTTTTTTCAGGATGGTTTTCTGGGAGAGGAATACGGGTTGAATGAAGGCACTTCGGGTTACACATGGGTTGTGGATCCTATTGATGGCACCAGTCCTTTCGTCAACGGTATGCCGAACTGGTGTGTTTCCATTGCCGTTCTGAAAGACGGCGAGCCCGTCATCGGCGTAATACAGGCGCCGTGCTTCGACGAACTCTATGCTTCGGCAAAAGGCTTGGGTGCAACACTTGATGGAAAGAAGCTGGTTCTCGATCCGAGCCGCACGATCCGTAATTCGGTGACGGGTATCGGTGCCAACAACTACGTGACACCACAGGTAGTGGCAAAAATCGTAGAAGACCTGCTTGAGGCGGGCGGAACCTTTATCCGCAATGGTTCCGGCGCGCTGATGATCGCATATGTCGCGGCTGGCAGGCTGGTCGGATATTATGAGCCTTATATGCATGCCTGGGATTGCATGGCGGGCTTCTGTCTCGTGCGTGAGGCGGGAGGTTATGTGCATCCTTTTCCGGTAGACGGAGAACAGCTCACCAAAGGCAACAAGGTTTTCGTGGCTGCACCCGGTGCGGTGGAAGATCTGAGAAAAATCGCGCGTTTAAGCCCGAGATAAGCAAGGAGAGGACAGAAACAAAGAACGCCTAATTTCCTAAACTGTTTGTTTCGGTTTAGCTGAGAGGCCCTGATAACGTACTCGTGAATGTGTTTTATTTAACTAATGCAGGCCGCAATAATATGCTGGCATAGTGTTTCATTTGAAGGAAGGAAGCCTATGTCGGCAAACGGATGGACTGCTGCATATCAACCGATCATGCTCAGTATTTTACGTATCGTGGCAGCTCTTGTACTCTTCAGTTATGGTACGGAGAAGATACTTGGCTTTCCTTCAGGCCGTTCGCCAGCAATGTTCTCATTGTCGTGGACCGCGGGTGTCCTTGAGCTTGTTTTGGGCTTCACGTTGCTAATCGGTCTTTTCAGCCGGTTTTCTGCTTTCATTCTCTCGGGCCTGATGGCATGCGCCTATTTCATTGCTCATGCATCTCAAAGCTTTTTCCCAGGCCAGAATGGCGGTGTTGCTGCAATCCTGTTCTGCTTCATTTTTCTTTATCTGTTTATTGCCGGACCTGGCCCCCTGAGCATCGATGCATCGCGGGCGAACAATGCGCTGCCAGCCAGCCGATAGCGACGAACGACAGCTTATTGAAAAGCCCCGGATCCGGGGCTTTTCTGTTTACGGATTGTCGCGTTTGAAAATCCAGTCATGGTCGGGATGGTTCTTGAAGCGCCATTTGCGCAAGGGACCGGCCATCACATTGAGATAATACATCTCGTAGCCATAGGGCGCGCCACATGGATGGTGGCCTTTTGGTACAAGCACGACGTCTCCGTCAGAGACCGCCATGGTTTCATCAAGGCTTCCGTCTTCGGTGAAAACACGCTGGAAGCCGAAGCCCTGCGCCGGGTTGAGACGGTGATAATAGGTCTCTTCCAGATAGGTCATATCCGGAAAATTGTCTTCGTCGTGTCTGTGGGGTGGATAGGACGACCAGTTTCCCTGCGGTGTGAATACCTCGGTAACAAGAAGGCTATCGGCAACATCGCGGCTTTCCATTGCGATATTATGGATAAAGCGGGTATTGGCACCTTTTCCGCGTTGTTCAAGTGTCAAGCTTTCCGGCCCAAGCTTCTGTGCCTTGCGGCCTGGCTTGCCCGGTGCGGTGCAAACAGCCAGAACACAATCTGTCGTGGCGGTTGCATGCCAGTCGCTTTCAGCAGGCACATAGAGGCAGTGTGGCGGCAGTTTCTCGAACACGTTTAAGCGTTCACCCATCTCGCCGAAATCCTCGCCAGAAGCGGAAATCTTTGCCTTGCCTTCCACAAGAACAAGGATCACCTCCGTCGATCCGGTCTTTTCGGAGACACTCTCGCCGGATTTGAGACGAAAGAGCCCGAACCCGACATAACCCCATTTGGCGTTTTCCGGAGTGATGTCGTGGACCTTGCCATGCGTGCCGTTGGGCTTGCGCAACAAATTGGCCATGTCTCAGTCTCCTTTGTCGAGTCCTGCTTCGCGTGCGAATGATTTCAGCGATTTTAGCCCAAGTGACTGATACTGATACGGATTACGAATATCGGGGTCCTGTTCTGCTTCGATCACCAGCCAGCCTTGATAGGTTTTATCAGCAGCAACTTTCAGTACAGGTATGAAGTCGACGCCGCCATCCGCATCGCCCGGAACAGTGAAGACGCCGCGACGGACCCCCTCCAGAAACGACAGGCTCTGGTCGCGTACTTCAGTGGCCATCGCCGGGCGAACGTTCTTGGCGTGGATATGTCCGACGCGGTCCATATGCTTTTTCGCAACCCGCTCCGGGTCGCCACCACCGAACAGGCAGTGACCTGTATCGAGAAGAAGTTTCGCGTACGGTCCTGTATGCTGCATCAGAAGATCTATCTCGTCCTCGCTCTGCACTACCGTTCCCATGTGATGATGGTAGACAAGCGCGATACCTTGGGCGGCGGCATGTTCTGCCAGTGCTTCGACGCCCGCGCCGAATTCTTCCCAGCGCGCTTCTTCCAGCACTGGACGCTCAGACAGCGGCTTGTCGTTATCGCCGTGAATGGCATTCGACGTTTCGCAAACAATGATGACCTTCGAGCCCATCGCCTTCAGGAGGTCGAGCGCGGGCTGCATTGCCTTCTTTTCTTCTTCGACCGAATTCACCAGCAGATTGAGCGAATGCCAGCCCGATACATAGCGAAGCTTGCGAGGTTCAAGCACGGCTTTGAGTGCAGCCGGTTCCTGCGGAAATTTGTGACCTTTCTCGATTCCGTCGAAGCCGATCTCGGCGGTTTCATCGAGACATTGATCCAGAGTGATATGCGCACCGAGGTTGCGATCATCGTCGTTCGACCAGGCGATAGGATTGGTGCCATAGAGGATCATCGGTCAGTTTCTTTCTTTGAGCTTGGCTTCATAATCTTTACGCGCAGCACGTACCTGTTCGCGCTCCGAGACTTCCGGCACCGCGACATCCCACCACCAACCGCCAGTTTCAGGGGTCGGGTAAGGATCGGTATCGATAATGACGACAGTGGTTCGCGGGCTGTTGCGGGTTTCCGCCAAAGCCTCTTCCAGCTCGCGGATCGACCCTGCTTTCTTCGTATCGGCACCCATAGCTCCGGCATGGGCGGCGAAATCGATGTGCGACGGGTTCACGTGGCTCGAATGGTCGAGCAGGTTGTTGAACTCAGCGCCACCAGTCGCCATCTGCAGCCGGTTGATGCAACCGAAACCGCGATTGTCGGTAATAACGACCGTAATCTTCTGCCCCATCATGACGGCAGTGGCGAGTTCGGAATTGGCCATCATGTAAGAGCCGTCGCCGACCATCACGATGACGTCTCGATCCGGTTCGGCCATCTTGATACCAAGGCCGCCAGCTATCTCATAACCCATACAGGAGAAGCCATACTCCATATGGTAGGACATGGGGCGACCGGCTTTCCAGAGTTGGTGCAGTTCGCCCGGCATGGTGCCTGCCGCGCACATGACGACCGTGTTCTCTTGTGCCTGACGCTGTACCGCGCCGATCACCTGCATATCGGTTGGCAAAGCGTTGCCGTCACTGGGGGCAGCGGTAAACCCGTCTGCCGCCGCAAACCATTTTTCTTTCAACGCTGTGTCCGCAGGTTGGCGCTTATAGCTGCCAACCGCTTTCGAGAGCGCTTCAAGGCCAATCTTTGCATCGGCAACCAATGGAAGCGAACCGTGCTTGGAGCTGTCATAGGGTTGGACGTTTAGCGAGAGAAGCTTGCGCCCGGGATGTTTGAACAGCGCCCATGATCCGGTCGTGAAGTCCTGAAAGCGTGTGCCGACGCCGATCACAAGATCGGCTTCCGCCGCGATAGCATTGGCGCTGTCTGCCCCAGTCACGCCAACCGGACCAAAATTGAGCGGGTGATCCCACGGTAGCGCCGATTTGCCAGCCTGTGTCTCGATGACTGGAATGCCATGTGCTTCGGCAAAATTGTGCAACGCTTCGTGAGCGCCGGAGTAGTGCACTCCGCCGCCTGCAACGATAACGGGGTTAAGCGCTGCCTTGATTGCTGCCGCTGCGGCATTCAGTTCATTCTCATCCGGCGGTGGACGGCGCCAGTACCAGACTTTCTGTTCAAAGAACTCTTCCGGCCAGTCATATGCTTCCGTTTGCACATCCTGACAGAAAGCAAGCGTAACCGGCCCACAATCAGCAGGATCGGTCATGGTGCGGAAGGCGCGGGGCAGGGCAGTGAGAAGCTGTTCAGGCCGGGTGATCCTGTCGAAATAACGGCTGACCGGACGAAAACAGTCATTCACGGTCATAGTGCCGTCATTGAAGTCTTCGATCTGCTGCAGCACGGGATCAGGTCCACGATTGGCAAAGACGTCGCCGGGAATGAGGAGAATTGGTAGGCGGTTCACATGGGCAAGGGCTGCTGCAGTGACCATATTTGTTGCGCCGGGGCCGATGGAGGAGGTGACAGCACAGGCACGCATGCGGCCAAGCTGCTTGGTATAGGCAATGGCTGCATGGGCCATGGTCTGTTCATTATGGCCGCGCCATGTAGGCAGTTCTTCGCGAATGCCATGGAGGGCCTCGCCTAGTCCGGCCACGTTTCCGTGGCCGAAAATAGCCCAAACACCTGCGATAAAGGTCTCACCATCCGGCGTCATCTGATTGGCGAGGTAGCGCACCAATGCCTGTGCGGCGGTCAATCGAACGGTTTTCATAGCTCCTCCAGTTTCCTCCCGGCAGAACGAATTCAATATGTACGCACGCTGTCCCAGACGTTGCAAAGGCCACGATAGCGCATCACCATGTCGGCGATTGCTTCTTCGTCGCTGATCGAACCGTTCAGCCATTTGCGTGCCGCGTCACCAAAAATCGTACGTCCCACTGCAAAGCCTTTGACGAGGTCGAATTCGGCAGCAATTGCAAGACTGGCTTCCAGTTCTTCCGCTGGTGCATCCAGACCCAGAACAACAATACCGCGTGTGTGTGCATCATTGCGCGTGATCGCCTCACAGGCATTGGCCCAGGCCGCTCTGGTCTTCATGGGTTCTAGCTTCCACCAGTCGGGATAGACGCCGATTTCATAAAACCGCTCGATCACACGCGCAGTTGTGTCGTCATCGACGGGACCTGCTTTGGATGGGATGACTTCCAGCAGGAATTCCAGTCGGTTGCGCCGTGCGGCTGCAAAAAGACGTGAAACAGTTTCTTCCTGTTCTGCCTTGAATTCAGCTGTGTCATCCGGATGGTAGAAGCATAGCAACTTCACGACATTCTCGACAGGCCACTCGACCAGTCCACCGCAGTCTGGTCCGAGTTCCGGTTCCAGCTTGAGCGGACGCGAGCCGGGCCATTCGGTCGGACGTCCGATCCACAAGCCCGAACCGGCGGCCCGGTAAAGAGCATCGCGGCCCAGTCGACCATCACACAATATGCCGTAACCCTCATCCCCGTTTGCCACCTGCAAGGCCGCATTCAGGCAAAGCTGTTTGAACTCGCCAATCTTTTCCGTTGAAACGCTCGCCTCGGCGGCCATTTCTTCCAGTTGAATACGGTGATCAAAGGCAAAAACGCGCATATTTGGCCAGTGGCCGTTGCGATTGGTGGACCAATGTATCTGCTCCAGCGCGGCATCCTTGCGCAAAGCCTTGTTGCGAATGCCGGTACGGAAAAAATACTGAAGCTCTTCCCAGCTCGGATAAGCTGGCGTGCATCCATGTCGCGAGACTGCAAAGGCCCCACAGGCATTGGCTAATTTGAGGCTGGTAGGCCAGTCTTCGCCCTTCAACCAACCGCGCAAAAGCCCGGACATGAACCCGTCGCCCGCACCAAGCACGTTGAATACGTCAATCGGGAACCCTTCGCCGCTCTGTCCCTCGTCGAGGCTGTTAGGGATTGGGCCTTCGAAAACCACGGCTCCCATGGGGCCGCGTTTGCAAACCAGTGCAGCGTCCGTTACTGCGCGCACGGCTTTCAGCGCTTGAAGCGTGTCTGTCGAGCCGCCAGCAATATGAAACTCTTCTTCCGTGCCGACGATCAGGTCGAACAGATGCAGTGTCGATTGCAGTTTGGTCGTAACAGCTGCGGATTCGATAAAACGGTTTTCGCCGTCACCATGACCGGAAAGCCCCCAGAGATTGGGGCGATAGTCTATGTCGAGTGCCGTCCGGCTGCCATTGTCGCGTGCAAGACGGAGTGCTTTCAGAACAGCCGCTTCTGTCTTCGGATGTGATAGATGTGTGCCTGTAACCAGAATACAGCCAGCTTCGGCGATGAAGACCGGATCGATGTCGTCCTCGCACAATGCCATGTCGGCACAATTCTCGCGATAGAATATCAGTGGAAAATGCTGCTGATCGCGAATGCCGAGAATAACGAGCGCGGTCAGGCGTTCGGGATCGGTGACGATACCGCGTGTGTCCACGCCTTCGCGTTCCAGCTCGCCTAACAGAAAACGGCCCATATGCTCGTCACCAACACGGGTGATAAGTGCGGATTTAAGGCCCAGCCGTGCAGTCCCGGTTGCGATATTGGTAGGAGAGCCACCTACATATTTGTTGAAGGAGGCCATGTCTTCCAGAAGGCCGCCAACCTGTGCGCCATACAGGTCAACCGAAGATCGGCCAATCGTTATCAAGTCGAGCCGCTTCACTACAATCCTCCCTCGCTATTTTCTTATTGCTGCAAGGCTGTGCAAAATTCATGCACGCATAGCAGTTATTCCATTTTTGATTAAAATGGATTTATTATTCCATTTCAACTAAAAAATGGAATATGCACGGGAAGGATCAGTCGCTTTGACGTGCGGTGCCTACGGCTACAGCGAGCGCTATAGCAAGACAAAGCGTTGCGGAGAGTGAGCGGAAGGCGCCGAAATCCACCTCTGAAACGAGCAATGTCTGTTTGGCGGATTTACTCATCGGGCTGACAAACGTGTCAGTGATGCCGACGACGTCGATACCACGCGCAGCGACAGTTTCGGCCATTGCGACCGTTTCCGGTGAATAGGGGGAGAAGGTAATCGCCAGAAGCACATCACCTTCGCGAATAGCATGCAGGTTCTCCAGTTTGCCGACAGCACTATGCAGCATGGCAGGCACTTGCATCTTCTCCAGCGCGTAAGCCAGGTAGCTCGCGACGGGAAAAGCACGGCGGATGCCGACAATGTGGATTGTCTGCGCGCTGGCCAAAAGCTGAACGGCCTTTTCGAGTGCATCTGGATCAATGGTTTTGAGCAGCCCTTCAAGAGATGTGCGCCCTGCTTCGGCAAACTCGGCAAGAAGGGCAGGGGCGCTGCCGGTCGCCGTTTCTCGCAAATGTTGCAATCTGGTTGAATAGTCAGGCCAGCCGCCCGCATAGGAATCCCGGAACAGCTTCTGCATCTCCGAAAAGCCGGAGAAACCCATGATCTGGCAGAAACGCATGAAGGCTGAGCTCTGCACACCCGCACCTTCGGCCATCTCGGCGACGGTCGACACAGCGATACGGTCCTGGTTGGCGGCAACGAAATCGGCGCACTGTTTCAGCCTCTTCGGCAAACGGTCGGAAACCTCTAGCAGCTTCGCCTCGAATTCCTTGATATTCGTCGGAACGTTGATTGATGACGGGGCGGGGGAATCCATCAGTGGCCTTTCGATATGGTCTCTTGACAATCTTTATGTCACATTCTAGCAAAATAGAATAAATATTCTATAGTATATCTTCGTTTGACTGAAGATGGCCGTTTCCTGGGAGGATGAGGCAATGGTGACACGTCTGGCACTGCTCGGCGCGGGCCGTATCGGTAAGGTTCACGCAGGCGCAATCGCTGCGGACAAGCGGGCCCGATTGGTCGCGGTCGCAGACGCAAATGAGGCGGCGGCGCGAGCAATTGCTGATTCTGCCAGTGCGGAAGTCCGCAGTATCGACGCTATTGAGCAATCAGACGATGTGGACGCAGTGCTGATATGCACGCCGACCAATACCCACGCCGATCTTATTGAACGGTTTTCTCGCGTCGGCAAGGCTGTTTTTTGTGAGAAGCCGATTGATCTTGACATAGCGCGCGTTAGAGCCTGCCTCAATGTCATTCGAGAAACTGGCGCGAAAGTGATGCTGGGTTTCAATCGCCGTTTCGATCCCCATTTTGCAGCAGTGCACAAAGCCATCAAAGATGGGCGCATCGGCAATGTTGAAATGGTGACGATCACCAGCCGTGATCCGGGTGCACCGCCGGCAGAATATATCAAGGTATCCGGCGGTATTTTCCGCGACATGACGATCCATGATTTCGACATGGCGCGTTTTCTCCTCGGTGAGGAAATCGAGAACGTATCGGCCTCGGCTTCGGTGCTGGTCGATCCGAAAATTGGAGAACTTGGCGATTATGATAGTGCAAGCGTCATTTTGACGACTGCTTCCGGCCGCCAGTGCGTTATTTCCAATTCGCGCCGCGCTTCCTATGGCTACGATCAGCGCATTGAAGTCCATGGATCGCTCGGTGCTGTTTCGGCGGAAAACCAGCGTCCGATCTCGATAGAAATCGCTTCTAAAGACGGTTATAACCGTCCACCATTGCATGATTTCTTCATGACCCGCTACACGGCTGCTTATGCAGCGGAAATCGCCTCGTTTATTGATGCGCTGGACACCGGTAAGGCGCCGCATCCTTCAGCCGAAGATGGATTGCAAGCTTTGGCTCTGGCTGAGGCGGCACTTCGTTCGGTCAGGGAAGACCGCACTGTCAAAGTTGCGGAAGTTCTCGGATAAGGCGGTAATTTTGTTTGCCTTTTCTCGCAATCGGCTGCGATATGCGGGGCATGGCCTACAAGATCGATGATTTGCCGTTCGGAGAATTTTTCGTACCCGTGAGCAAAGCTACGGCAGCTCTGGTGCGGCTCGACGAACGACTTTTGCGCTCGCCCATTCGCGAAGGGATGCTCGAGCGAATGCATATGCACGATGCCGTCGCTTCGATGTGGCTTGAAGGCGAACTGGTACATATGGAAGACTTGGTCTTGCATGATGCCTTGATGGACAGCCGGATGCCTAGTCACGCCCTGACCATCGCACATGCGGTTTTGCGCATGCGTCGGCAGATTGCTGGAAGACCTGCAGATTGGGCTCTTGACCCTGCTGGTGTTCAGCAATTGCTTGGCCGCACGGTTGATACCGTGCCCTCTGGAATTGAGCCATCCGGGGCAATGGACGACGATGATGTTGATCCGCTGCTTGATGACATCGACAATTTGCTTGCGCGAACTGATGCTCTTTTGAAGGGAACTGTCTCAAACAGGTCGAAGCCGGAAGTCGTCGCGCGCGATACGTTACTCTACGACGACGACTGGGATGAGGATGCGCGTTTGCAGGAATGGCGAGGCTGTCTTACAGCGACAAGGCATTTGCCGCCCCTTATGCGCGCCGCATTGATCCACGACGCGTGGTTTTCTCTGGAAGTTGTGCAGCGATCGTCATGGATTGGTCGGTTGCTGACTGCCGCCTTCTTGCGTCAGAGTGGCCTTGCAATCGGTCATTTGCCAGCAATCAGTCTTGGTCTCCGCGCGAAACGACCGGATGAACGACGCTCACCTAACCGTCTTGTCCGTCTCAGGGCGTTTTTTGAAAGTATCGAAGATGCAGCCGATACGACCATGAAGGAGCATGACCGGCTGCTGCTGGCGCGCGAACAGATGCAGCGTAAGCTCAAGGGGCGCAGGTCCAATTCGCGATTGCCGCAACTGATGGATATGGTTCTGCGCAGTCCCGTTATTTCCAGCCAGATGGTGGAGAAGGAATTGCAGGTTACGCAGCAAGGGGCTTTGAAGCTGATCTCGGAACTCAATCTGAGAGAAGTCACCGGGCGCGGACGGTTTCGCGCCTGGGGAGTTCTCTAGGCCAGCTTCATGCAGTTGCCGCGAAGATGGTCAGCAAAGAGCTGAAACTCGTTGCGGCGGGCGGCGTTGGAGCGCCAGACGAGAACCAGTGACCGATAATTGTTCTTGCCCTCATAAGGAACAATGCTCACCTCCGTTCCGCGCGTGGCTCCGGCTTTGACCGCCACTTCAGGCAGCAGCGTAACACCCATCCCGAAATCGACAAGTTGCACCAACGTCATGATGGATGTGGCATGAACGTCACCGCTTGCTTGGGCCGGTGTGGACCCTATGGCGGCCATGACGTGTTCCCGAAGGCAATGCCCGGTTTCCAGCAGCAGAAACGGCTGGTCCTGCAAGTCGTCTGCATCGACCTGTTCGCGATTGGCCAGCGCATGATCGCGCCGCACCGCCAGATAGAAGATGTCCCGACCAAGCTCTGCTATCTCAAATTCATCGAGGTCGTAGGGATGGGCGACCAGTGCTACATCGAGCGAACCTGAACGCAAGCTGTCGAGCAGCGACCGAGTGAGACCTTCACGAATGGTCAATTGCAATTCGGGAAAGGCTTTAGCGGTCGCAGGCAGGACTTTAGGCAGCAGAAAAGGCGCTATAGACGGAATGACGCCCATTCGCAGTCTGGTCGTCAGCGGTCGTTCAGCTTGTCGCGCGTGTTCGGGCAATTCTTCAATGAGGGCTATAATCGTACGAGCGCGTGCCAGAAAATCTTCACCGGCAGGCAAAAGCTGCATTCGTCTGCCAGAACGATCAATCAACGTTACGCCAAGTTCTGTTTCAAGCGCCTGAATAGCTGCACTTAATGTCGATTGGGTAACGCCCACGACCTCAGCTGCACGCGAAAAGGACCCCGCTTTGACAAGGGCCATAAAGTAATGGAGCTGGCGGACGCTGATATTGAGCATTGCTTCTTTCGACTTTGCTCCATCGTTAAAATCGATGGATTTGATCGTTATAATCGCTTTGACCGATTTAACAAGAATCCCTATATATGACTCGTAGTCGGAAAATTCTGTAAGTTCAGAAATTTCCGCATAACAATTGAATTTACAGGCAGGTATAAAATGCTCGGTATCGGCGATAAGCTTCCCTCCTTCAAGGTCACCGGCGTAAAGCCCGGTTTCAACCATCACGAAGAAAACGGCGTTTCGGCATTTGAAGAAATCACCGAAGCAAGCTTTGCGGACAAGTGGAAGGTTATCTTCTTCTACCCGAAGGATTTCACCTTTGTTTGCCCGACCGAGATTGCCGAATTTGCGCGTCTTGCATCGGATTTCGAAGACCGTGACGCAGTCGTCCTGGGCGGTTCGACCGACAATGAGTTCGTGAAGCTCGCATGGCGTCGCGATCACAAGGATCTCGACAAGCTGCCGATCTGGTCGTTTGCCGACACCAATGGTTCGCTGGTCGATGGCCTCGGCGTTCGTTCGCCAGATGGTGTTGCGTACCGCTACACCTTCGTTGTCGATCCGGACAACACGATCCAGCACGTTTACGCAACCAATCTCAACGTTGGTCGCGCTCCCAAGGATACGTTGCGCGTTCTCGATGCGCTGCAGACCGATGAGCTCTGCCCATGCAACCGTGAAGTCGGTGGCGAGACGCTCAAGGCTGCCTGATAGGCCCTGATTGGTTTGCAGAAAGGCGGGTCAAGGCCCGCCTTTCTTTTATCTAGAGCGGTTCCGGTTAAAACGGAATCGTTGGAACCGCTCTATCTCTTTGTTTTCGGCATGTCTTTACCCCAAAACCGGTTCCCACTTTCGGGAGACATGCTCTAGTATCCAAATGACAGATAAAGAGGGTTCCATGTCCATTGATGATCTGAAGTCAAAGATCCCGGATTTCGCCAAGGACGTTCGTCTTAATCTTTCGTCGATGGCAAGCGACGAAACTCTGACACCGCAACAGAAATACGGCCTGTTCGTCGCCTGCGGCATTGCTTCTCGTAATGCCGACGTGCGCAAGGCGCTTGTTGCCGAAGCCGCTGCCAAGGTCGATGCCTCCGTCATTCAGGCGGCAAAATCTGCTGCGTCGATCATGGGCATGAACAATGTCTATTACCGCTTTGTGCATCTTGCGACCAACAAGGACTACCGCACCATGCCAGCGAAGCTGCGCATGAATGTGATCGGTAATCCGGGTGTCGATAAGATTGACTTCGAACTCTGGTCGCTGGCCGTATCTGCTATCAATGGCTGCGGCATGTGCATCGATGCGCATGAGGATGTTTTGCGCAAAGCCAATGTGACGTCGGAAACTATCCAGACCGCCGTGCGTTTTGCGTCGATTATCCAGTCAGTGGCTATTGCGCTGGAAGCAGCTGACACAGAATAAAAGCTGCAAGCTCCCTAAAAAGAAAAGCCCACGTGGATCGCTCCACGTGGGCTTTTTCGTTTCGGAAGTTCGTTATTCGCCGCGCTTGAACGAGATAAAGGCAAAACCGATCAGCGAGATCACAGCTGCGGCAGACATGTAATAGCCGACATAGTCGAAGCTATAATGTGTTGCGAGCCAGGTTGCGATGTAAGGCGCTACTGAAGCACCCAGAATGCCTGCCAGATTAAAAGTCAGCGAAGCACCAGTGTAACGAACCGAGGTTGGGAATGGCTCGGCCAGAGCAGCGCCAATCGGACCGTAGGTCAGACCCATCAGGCCGAAGCCGATGACGAGGAATGCGAGTACGCCGGCCGTACCAGCCATGAACAAAGGCGCCATGATGAAGCCGTAGAGGCCGATCAGAACGGTGACGATGATCATGACCGGACGCATGCCGAAGCGGTCTGACAGCAGGGCCGCTACCGGGATCATGAGGCCGAAGAAGATTACGCCAATCATCTGAAGAATAAGAAATTCTTCGCGGCTGTAACCAAGGGCGCGCGTGCCCCAACCCAATGAGAAGACTGTCATCAGATAGAACAGGACGAAGGTTGCAACCGCACCGATCGTGCCGAGGAACAGGCTCATCTTGTGCTTTTTGAATAGAGTTGCGACCGGTACTTCGACGCGTTCAGCTTTGTCGATTGCTTTCTGGAATTCTGGCGTTTCAGCGATTTTCAGTCGGATGAACAAGCCTACACCAACCAGAAGTGCACTGGCGATGAACGGAATGCGCCAGCCGAAAGCGAAAAACTGTTCTTCAGTGAGAGCTTCTGCCAGAACGAGGAAGATGCCCGTTGCCAGAATGAAGCCAACTGGCGCGCCAAGCTGCGGGAACATGCCGTACCAGGTACGCTTGCCTTCGGGTGCGTTTTCAGTTGCGAGCAGCACTGCACCACCCCATTCACCGCCAAGACCAAGCCCCTGGCCCAGACGGCAGAGAGCGAGCAAAAGGGCGGCCCAGACGCCAATCGAATCATAGGTTGGCAGGAAGCCGATGGCGACGGTGGAAATGCCCATGGTCATGAGCGCTGCAACGAGCGTCGCTTTGCGTCCAACCTTATCGCCAAAGTGACCAAACAGAGCACCACCGATAGGGCGGGCGAAGAAGGCAATCGCAAAGGTTGCCAGAGACTGGAGAAGCGCGGAATTGCCGTCGCTCGCAGGGAAGAACAGATGCGGGAATACGATCACCGCAGCGGTGGCATAAATATAGAAGTCAAAGAATTCGATCGTGGTGCCGATCATGCTCGCGGCCAGAACTCGGCGCGCGGAATTTTTCTGCGGGGCAACCGCTACAGCGACAGTCATTGTTTCAGATCCAATATTTACGGGCCGTCTAAATTTGGGGGAGGAGCCCGAGATACGGCTTCTTTAAAACCGCGGGGTATGGAATCGCAAGCAAAAAACGGCTTTTGAGCAACTTTATGATTTCGAATAGGCGATTTTGGAAAGAAAAGCGAAAGTGGGTAAAATTCCCGTCAGTGCTCCGTCAGGTCTTTTAATTGCCGTAACGGACGACTAGATTTCCAATGTCGTCCGTTTGGAAGCAAAGATGTATCGAGCACAGTACGATATCGGTTTCAGGAATACAGCACGAGGCCATGCGGTCTTGTGTTCGCCCTCCCGCGTGCTCGTGACAATGCTTTCGTTCGTGTTTCTTCTCTCAGTGCAACTCTGTTACGCAATGGCGCATGACATGCCATCTGTGCAGACAGTTTCTGATTGCAGTTTGAGCCTGCCGCATCACATGGACGATTCGTCGATGCCGTCGAGCATGGATAAATCTGCCCCAGTGGATCACGGCGCCAAAGCACCCAATGCTTGTGTCATGATGATTTGTGGCTGCGTCGTTCAGCTTGGCACGAATTTGCGTGCCTTTACTCCTGTTCTGGATTTTGGTTTGCCGCCGCTTGTCGCGGCACTTAGCGGCAAAATGCCGAATGGAGATTTGCGGCCTCCCATACTGCTTCCGGCTTGATCTGAAAATCGCCGCCAAAGGTTTGGCGGTCATGAGATTATTGTCTGGAGAATAACCATGACTGGAATTACACGTCGTCGCCTGCTGTCTCTTGGGGCAGGGGCCGCTTTTCTAACCGCTATTCGCCCTTTTGACAGCATTGCCCAGGACGCGCACATGGGCCACGGCGCTGCTTCCTCAGCAACCGCCACGGCTGGACGGCCTTTGCCCTTACCGCCGTTGATCGAACCGGACGCATCGGGCGTTGTTGAACTGAAAGTGCAGACAGGTCGGCACAGCTTTGAAGAAGGAAGCGAAGCGGCATCTGCTGGCATCAATGGTGCCTATCTCGGCCCCCTCGTCCGTCTGAAGAACGGCGAAACGGTCACTCTTTCCGTTGAAAATGGCATGGATGAAGAGACTACACTTCATTGGCATGGGCTTTTCGTTCCGTCCGTACTCGACGGCGGGCCACATAATCTGATTGAGGCGGGTGCAGAATGGAAGCCGAAAGTTACGGTTAACCAGCCAGCCTCGTTCAACTGGTTCCATCCGCATTTGCACGGCAACACCGCCCGCCAGGCGCATATGGGTATTGCCGGTTTGATGGTGGTTACTGACGGCAAGGATGCTGAGCGCGGACTACCAGAAGATTACGGAGTGGACGATATTCCGCTGGTGCTTCAGGATCGCCGGGTGATTGAAGGTGATAAGGTCTATCAACCGGATATCATGGACTTGATGCATGGTTTCCGAGGTGACAAGCTTATCGTGAATGGTGTCGTTTCACCGGAAGCACGTGTTCCCGTCTCCATTGTCCGCCTGCGTATCCTGAACGGCGCCAATGCGCGAAATTTTCATGTTCGTCTGAGCGACAATCGGCCTTTGCTTGTCATAGCGTCTGATGGCGGCTTCATTGGAAAGCCAGAAGCGGTCGAAAGGCTGACCATCAGCCCCGGCGAGCGCTACGAGGTTCTGGTTGATTTCTCCAAGGGTGAAGCCGCTGATTTGTTGACCTATGGGGATGACAGCGGCGGTGACGATCTGCACTTGATGCGGTTTGTCGTGGACAGCTCCTTGCGAGGGAAAATCACGGCAGTTCCAGATCGTCTTGATGGTCCTGATGCAGCCGATGAAAAACTATCCGTAAAACGCCGTTCATTTTTCTTCGATGAACGCATGGCGGAAAATATGAAACTGATGATGGCAAAGCCGTCAGCTGATCCTCATGCCGGGCATAATATGGGCAATATGGATATGAGCTCGATGTCCAGCGCCATGGATCATGAAATGCACGGTGCCAGAACTTCTGCCGATGCGGGGCCTGCGCTTGAAGCTCTGACCTCGGGTGTGGAAATGGCAATCGCGGGTAAACCGTTCGACATGGATCGTATTGATGTCGAGGCTAAACTTGGCTCCTGGGAGATTTGGGATCTCACAACCAAGGAGATGCCACACCCATTCCATATCCATGGAGCCTCATTCCGCATTCTTTCCCTGAATGGCAAGGCTCCGCCCGTGCACCAGTCGGGATGGAAGGATACTGCTTTGATCGATGGCAAGGCCGAAATACTTGTCCATTTTGACCGTGAGGGAGCGAAGAGCCACCCGTTCATGTTCCATTGCCATGTGCTGGAACATGAAGATGTGGGCATGATGGCTCAGTTCGTAACGGTATAATCCGGCTGGACCGCGTGTCAGGCGTTTGTCACGCGGTCCTCACACGGAAGATTTATTTTCGAACAATTTCTGACGGTGTGCGTTGTCCTCTCATCACGAATTATCGCGATCAGGAGGAAATGATGCAGCCGTTATTGATAGCTTCAGCAATGATGCTTCTGACAGTTCCAGCCGCTGCGGCGGATGTGAGTGTCAAACTCTACGAAGCTCTGCCGACGGGGCAGGGGAAGGAAATCGGCACCGTCACGATCTCGCAGACTGCGGACGGATTACAATTCAAACCCGATTTGCGTGGCCTTCCAGCGGGTGAGCACGGTTTTCATGTCCATGAGAAAGGAAGCTGCGCCCCCGGCGAACAAGATGGAAAAACTGTTCCGGCGCAAGCCGCCGGTGGGCACTACGACCCCTCACATTCCAAGCATCACATGGGGCCGGAAGGCGAAGGACATCTTGGTGATTTGCCTTTGCTCAAAACAGATGCCGCGGGCAATGTAACGCAAAGCGTCACGGCTCCGCGTCTCAAGTCACTGGATGAAATCAAAGGTAGAGCTTTGATGGTTCATGTTGGTGGCGACAATTATTCCGACGAGCCCAAGCCACTTGGCGGCGGCGGAGCACGGTTTGCCTGCGGTGTGATCGAATAGTCTGGAGCGCAGATCTATCCCCAGTTCTCGATGCGGATTTTGGAACCATCTGAAAAGCGCGATATATGAAACGCTGAAGGATCGACAACTGGCGTTTCTCCCGTGACCATATCGGCCACAAGCTTACCTGCGCCTGGGCCGATACCGAAGCCATGCCCTGAAAAGCCTGTCGCTACGATCGCCCCTTCCACGCCTGGAAGGGGTGAAATGACCGGAATGACATCCGGCATTGTGTCAATGAGGCCTGCCCATTCCTGCGCTATTGTGGCCGACGCGAAAGAAGGAATTGCCTGCTTCAGTTTTGCAAGGACCTGAGTATTCGCTGCCTTGTGTGGAGCGGGGTCGAGCGTGCGGATTTTCTCGAAGATGGAGACCTGATCGGCAGGACGAAGTTTCCACTGGAATGCTTCCTCGAAGAAACGTTCGCCAAACCGGAATCGCAACGACCGCCACTCGGTCGAAAGCGATGGTATGAAATCGCGGAAGAAGCGAAAGCTGTCGGGCACGATATCGGCGATGGAGCCTCCAAGGCTTGCGACTGTATAACCTCCGTCCAGCCTTCTGCGCAGTGCAAAATCTGAAAATGCAATTGCAGGTTCCACACCGGCATCAATAGGTGCTGTACGGAATACGGATGAACGAACTTTCAATTGCGGCAGATGGGCATCAAAAGCGGAAACGATAAGTCTGGACCAGGCCCCGCCCGCGATGACCACTGCTTCACAGCGCAGGCGGCCGTTTTCGGTGAGGACAGCCGTCACCCGACCATTGGTCGTCTCGATACCGCGCACCGCACAATTTTGCAGGATGACAGCACCATTCTCTTGTGCTTTTGCTGCAAATGCCGGAACGGCCTTTTGCGGTTCCGCGCGACCGTCGAGTGGCGTAATCATGCCGCCTGCGAGATGTCGATTGACGCCCGGTGCAAGTGCTGCAGCTTGCTCAGTATTGAGAAGTTGTGTTTCGATACCGTGTTCGCTGGCGATTTTTATCCATTCACCATAAAGAGCCATTTGCTCTTCTTTTTCAGCTGTATAGGCAATCCCGGTAACGCGAAAGCCCGTTTCACGACCTGTGCGTTCGTTCATGCCATCCCATAGCCGCATGCTCTCGACGATGAGCGGCATTTCGCGGCTGTCACGGCCTGTGCGGCGGCACCAGCCCCAGTTACGGCTGGACTGTTCGCCAGCAATCTCTCCCTTTTCAAGAAGAGCGACGGGAATACCGCGTTCGGCCAGGAAGAGGGCTGTAGAAACACCAATAATGCCGCCGCCAATGATGGCGATTTTGGTTTCCTGCGGCAAGCTTTCGGCTGTCGCCACCTTATCCGTGACCGGCCCCATTTCGGTATTCTCCTGCAATGCGATTGGGTGATTTGGGTATGTGGAAGCATGGTGAGCATGGCCCGCTTTTTGTTCGCGATCAACCAGATAACCCATTCGAAAAATACTCAATTACGATATTCCTGAGATATTCTATCCTGTTTTGGTAGCTTTCTGGAGAATGTGTCTCTATATCCGCCTGAACTGCAATCTGGACACGCGATCTTGCTTATGGACGCACGCAACCCGCATGATGAACGACAGGTCTCCGGTCATTCCGGTCCGGCGCTGACGCTATCCGGTGTCGGTCGCCAGTTTGGCGCAGTGCGTGCGCTTGATGACGTGTCTCTTGATGTTCATGCGGGTGAGATCATTTGTCTGGTTGGTCATTCGGGCTGCGGCAAGACCTCCCTGTTGCGCATCATCGCTGGTATCGATGCTCCAGATAGCGGAACACTCACGATGGGAGGCAAGACGCTAGTCGGACCATCTGTTTTTATTGAGCCGGAAAAGCGGAACGTTGGTGTGGTCTTTCAGGACTACGCCTTGTTTCCGCATCTGACGGTCAAAGAAAATATCCTGTTCGGCTTGCGAAGAATACCCCGCGACGAAGCGAACGCACGAGCAGCCGAGCTTCTCGAACTGGTGTCGCTCTCCCATATGGCGGATCGCTATCCGCATATGCTGTCGGGCGGTGAGCAGCAGCGTGTTGCTCTTATCCGTGCCCTTGCTCCGAACCCACATCTTCTACTGATGGACGAGCCGTTTTCAAACCTCGACAGAGGTCTGCGTGCCCGGGTTCGCCGTGAGACGGTGGCTTTGTTAAGGGAACTTGGAACGACAGCGATTATCGTAACGCACGAAGCAGAAGAAGCATTGTCGACTGGGGATAGTGTGGTGTTGATGCGCTCCGGCAAGATAGTTCAAAGCGGTCCGGCACGCGAACTCCATGACCGACCAACGAACCGTTATGCCGCAGATTTTTTCTGCGACTTCAATATGATATCGGGCAAAGCTGAAGACGGTAAACTGGCTACTCCCTTTGGAGAGCTTGCTCTGGCTGAACAGCTTGAACCAAATGCCGAAGCGTTTGTTTATCTGCGTCCGCGAGACTTCTCGATTCTGTCCGATGCTGAATCCAACGAAGCTGTGCTGCATGGACATATTGAATCACGAACGTTTCTCGGTGAAATCGAAGAATTGGTTGTACGGGTGACTGATGCTGCGCCGTTGTTGCGGGTGCGTACAGAATTGAGGCTTCCGGCCTCTGCGACCGATATTTTTTTATGCCCACATTGGGATAAGGCGCTCATTTTCCCCAAGTGATGGAAAATATACGCCGTTAGAGTTGCATGGGTAATTGACCGTCAGCGAGCCTCACCGTATAACTTGATTAGTCCGCTCATAATTCAAAATGAACCATGTCCATCTGGAGGTAAAATGTCCAAATTTGCGCGTTCCGGTCTCGCCCTCGTCGCAGTAACGCTGTTCGCAGGAGCCGCCCACGCAGATGAAGTGAACATTTACACGACACGCGAACCGGGTCTCATTCAGCCCTTGCTCGACTCTTTCAAGTCGTCCACGGGAATTACGGTCAATACGGTGTTCCTGAAGGATGGTCTGGCAGAGCGTGTGGCCTCTGAAGGTGCGAATTCGCCCGCCGACATCCTTATGACGGTCGACGCCGGTAATCTGGTCGATCTCGTTGACAAGGGCCTTACCCAGCCTGTCGATTCCAAGGTGCTGAAAGAGGCCGTTCCGGAGCAGCTTCGCGACGCGAAGGATAACTGGTTCGCGCTCTCCATGCGCGCTCGCGTTGTCTATGCAGCCAAAGATCTGGAACTCGACAAGATCAATTATGAAGACCTCTCTGATCCGAAGTGGAAAGGCAAAGTCTGCATCCGTGCGGGCCAGCATCCTTACAACACCGCTCTCTTCGCGGATTATATTGCGCACTATGGTGCGGAAAAGACTGAAGAATGGCTCAAGGGTCTCAAGGATAACCTCGCGCGCAAAGCTGCTGGCGGGGACCGTGACGGAGCTAAGGATATCGTCGGAGGTATCTGCGACATAGCAGTTGCCAATTCCTATTATGTCGGTCTGATGCGTTCGGGCAAGGGCGGCGACGAGCAGAAGGCTTGGGGCGAAGGCATCAAGGTTCTGCTGCCAACCTTCAAGGATGGCGGTACTCAGGTTAACATCAGTGGTGCGGCTGTTGCAAAGAACGCGCCGAACAAGGACGCGGCAGTCAAGCTGCTTGAATATCTGGTTTCCGATGAGGCTCAGCAGATCTATGCCAAGGCCAATTTCGAATATCCGGTAAAGCCGGGTGCGCCGCTTGATCCGATCGTGGAATCGTTCGGTGCGCTGAAGATCGACAGCGTTCCGCTGTCTGAAATCGTCAGCCATCGCAAGCAGGCAAGCGAGCTGGTCGACAAAGTCGGTTTCGACAACTAAAAGCCTGATGAGTTAAGCGAAATAACGCCGGTGCAGTTCATGCGCCGGCGTTGCACTATAGAGAGACGAATGGAAGTCCTTGCAGCCATGCGGAAACGAGTTTTGCGACCCGCAAGAGCAGGGCGCAACTGGTTATGGTTCTCGGTTTTCGTCGCAATTCTGGTTTTGCTGCCGGTTTTCGCCCTTGCATTGGAAGCCATACAAGGCTCAGCCGGGCTATGGACGCATCTATTTACCACCAACCTGCCAACGGCTTTTCTCGAAACAGTCATTTTGCTTACCGGCGTTGGCATTATCGCTGCCGTCCTCGGGACGTCGATGGCATGGCTGGTCACGGCTTATGATTTTCGCGGTCGAGGCGTGCTGGAATGGGCGCTTCTGCTGCCATTGGCTGTACCGACATATATTATCGCTTATGCCTATCTCGATATCCTGCATCCCATTGGTCCGGTGCAAGGTGCTGTGCGCTTCGTACTAGGATATGAAAGCCCGCGTCAGTTTCGATTGCCCGACGTCCGCTCGATGACCGGGTGTATCATTCTGCTAGGCTTCGTTCTCTATCCCTATGTCTATATTCCTACACGAGCCATGTTTCTCACCCAATCCGCCAGCCTCATCGAAGCGGCGAGAACTCTGGGGGTAAGCCGCAAGGGCATCTTCTGGCGGGTTGCATTACCACTTGCCCGGCCTGCCGTGGCGGTCGGTGTCAGTCTGGCCTTGATGGAAACATTGAACGATGTAGGGGCTGCCGAGTTCCTGGGCGTTCGCACATTGACCGTTTCGATTTATACGACCTGGATAACGCGTTCCGATCTGCCTGGTGCAGCCCAACTTGCACTCGCCCTTCTGTTTCTGGTTGTTGCTCTCGTTTCAATCGAGCGCTGGGCACGGCGCAAGCAGCGCTTTGCTTCCAATATCCGCCATTCGCGTGGCTTCGAGCCGTTGAAAGTCAGACGAGGGCAAGCGATCTGGTTGTTCTGTCTCTGCTCACTGCCGGTAGTCATCGGATTCGTACTGCCGGCAATCTATCTGGTCGTGGAGGCCATAAAACGTATTCGCTTTGCAGGTGTGTCCCCGCGATTGCTCGGCGAAGCTTTTAATACCGTTGCTCTGGCTTCGATCGCGACTGCGCTGGTGCTGATATGCGGGATGTTTGTCGCATATGCCGTCCGACTTTTTCCGGGTTCAATTTCGCGCTGGTCTTATCGCTTTTCGACGATGGGATATGCGGCGCCGGGCACTGTAATCGCCATCGGTATTCTGGTGGTCGCCGGCGGCTTTGATCATCTCTTCAATCAGTTCACATCGCATTTCTTCGGATATTCTGCTGGGCTGGTACTGATTGGGACAGGCGCAGCGGTCATCTATGCCTATGTGGTCCGATTTCTCGCCATTTCTGCAGGTGGTATTGATTCCGGATTAGAACGCATACCCTTGTCGTTGGATCATGCATCGCGCACATTAGGGCGCGGTGTGACACAAACATTCTGTGCAGTTCATCTGCCACTATCCAGAACAGCCATTGTGGCGGCAGGTCTGCTCGTATTCGTAGACTGTGTGAAAGAATTACCAGCAACACTTTTGCTGCGCCCACTTAATGTCGAAACTTTTGCAACGCATCTTTATGGTGAGGCTGCGCGCGGGACTTATGAGGAAGCGTCCATTGCGGCGCTTGCCATCGTGGTAGTCGGAATTTTGCCCGTGATATTGCTTGCTCGTGTCGGACGGCGTTTTGGCAAGCGTACTTGATCCACTCTTGCAACGTCAGCTTATGTGGGCCGATATATATCATAGTTCAGAAATGCTTAAATAGTTATTGGTACTTTTGTTCAGGGAACAAAGCACAGTCTGAATGATGCTTCTGGTTGTATTTTTATATGGTGGCACTTCAGGCGGGCGCAGGGGGCGGTATGTTTAAAGTCCTGGAATGCGTAACAGTACAGCACGATCAACCTTTCGTGGTTTTGGCTGCATCCATCTCATTTGCAAGCATGTTTGCTTTCTTTCTGTTGCTCGTCCGCGCGCGGGAATGCACGGAAAGCCGCCGTGACAATTGGCTGGCGATAAGCGCGCTTGCGGGTGGATTGGGCGTGTGGGCAACCCATTTCGTGGCGATGCTTGCATATCGTGGCACCGTGGCAATCGAGTTCGATTTTACAATCACGGTTCTTTCAGCGGCAATTGCCGTACTTGGCTTTTGGCTGAGTGTGCGCTTCCTGAATGGTAAGGCGTTCAAGTACGTTTTGATCGCAGCCATTTCAGCAACCCTATCGATTGCCGCAATGCATTTCACTGGTATGAGCGCAATCAGAGCAGCTGCAGATGTTCACTATGACCTTCCACCGATCCTGATTGGCAGTATAATATCGATCCTGCTTTTGCTGGCTGCTTTCTGGTTTGTGATGAACACTGCCGGCTGGATGCGCGTTTTGCTACCGACCGTTGGGGGGATTCTTGCTGTTTGCACGCTCCACTTTACTGCAGTTGCGTCGACCGAGCTGGTTCCAAACCCGACCCTTCCTGCTGCTGATCCGCTGGGCATAGGGCGTCTCTGGCTGATCGGTGCAATTGCCGCTGTTGTCAGTATAGTAGCGCTGACAACGATTATTGCAGTATTTGTAGATCGTTACATGACAGACTTGAAGGGATTTGCGAACGCTACCCTGGACGGACTGGCCGTCGTTCGTGATGGTGGAATAGTCGAGATGAACGCTCGGTTTTCCGATCTCATGCGGCGCAGTGAAAAGGCGCTTGTCGGTGTTGCGCCGGATACTCTGTTACTGGCGGCTGATGGGCTCCCCGTCTGCGCTTCTCGCCCGGAAGCAATCGAGGCCGCACCCAGATTTCCAAATGATGAGCGCATCTTTGAACTCGCGGTTCATACGATTGAGTATCAGGGACGTCCCTGCGAAGTTCTGGCTGTCCGTGATCTTACTGAAAAGCGTACGGCCCAGCGTCAGATCGAGCATATGGCGCGGCATGATACACTCACGGATTTACCTAACCGAATGTTCTTTGAAGAGCGTCTCGCAAACGCAGTGGCACGCCGCAGCCGAGAGCCTTTTGCTGTACTCGCGCTTGATCTGGACCGGTTCAAAGCAGTGAACGATATTTTCGGCCATGCCGAAGGTGATCGCGTATTGAAGACGGTTTCCAGCATCCTGAAGCGATCCATAAACGGTATAGACACGGCAGCACGTATTGGCGGCGACGAGTTTATCATTCTGCAGGTCGGGGTTCCGCAGCCCAAGGGTGCACGGAAACTGTCCGAAAAGATTCTGGATACCTTCCGGTCAGAACTGAATACAGTGCTCGATCCGACTGCTGTTGGTGTCAGCATTGGCGTTGCCGTGTATCCGAATGACGGCAAGGATGCAGAAGCCATCCGACATGCGGCAGACATTGCGCTTTATCGGGCGAAGACAGAAGGACGGGGTATGGTTGCATTCTACTCGCCGGAAATGGACCGCGAAATAAGAGAGCGTCGCCAGATGGAGGCCGATTTGCGCCACGCCATGGTTCGCGGTCAGATCAGTATTGCCTATCAGCCATTGTTCGCGACAGCAGATGGTAGTTGTACCGGCTATGAAGCACTGGTTCGTTGGAACCATCCGGAACGTGGCCAGATACCACCTGAGGTTTTTGTTCCTATCGCTGAGGAAACGGGGGTAATTGTCCCACTCGGTGAGTGGGTTCTGCGTGAAGCCTGCCGCACTGCCGCCGGATGGGAGAAGCATTTAACTATCGCCGTAAACCTCTCCCCCGTACAGTTCCGTTTGATCAATCTGCCGGACACGGTGAGTTCGGTTCTCGCACAAACGGGCCTGGATCCTACGAGATTGGAGCTGGAGGTAACAGAAGCCGCATTGATGAAGGACCGATTGACGACACTCGAACTGTTGCGTCGCATGAAGAAGCTGGGTGTCCGTATCGTGATGGATGATTTCGGCACTGGCTATTCGTCGCTCAGTAACCTTCAAAGTTTCCCATTCGACAAGATCAAGATCGACCGCAGTTTCATCACCAGCATGGAAACGGATGTTAGTGCGAGAGCCATTGTACGAGCCATCGTCGGGTTGGGTCGTAGCCTTGATCTCCCGGTGGTGGCCGAGGGTATAGAAACTTTTGACCAGCATCGCATGGTGATCGAAGAGGGTTGCGAACAGGTTCAAGGCTTTCTTTTCGGGCGTCCGGCCAATGCGCCAGCGTCAGCGGATCCGTCTTCGCGGCTTCCTAGCAAAAAGGGCGGTGGGCAAGTAAAGACTACCTAATAAACTGCAACCTTGTGAATAACGTTGAGGCTTCGGTGTTGCCGGAGCCTCTTTGCTGTGCCGAATTGTTACAAAGCTGTTATTTGATGCGATTGTGAATGAAATTCCATAGTGAAATATTCAGGGGCCGGAACCACAAATTTCTCAATCGCTGGAAGGGGTTGCGCCACATCCAATGCAGTCGAACACTGCGAATAGCGTAGTGTTTTCAACACGATATTTCGCGTGATCGCAATAATAAGTGAATTTATCCGAAGGAGCTTTCCGTGCTTGTAACACGTTACGGCCACAAAGCGAAAGCTGAATAGGACGAACAGTAACAGTACTAGTGATCGTAAAGACAAATCCCGTAACGGGGTCCTCGATACGCATCTTGGTTAAGTGGATGATGGAAACGATGCTTACTTCGCAACAATGGCTTCCGGTCGAGTTGCTCAATATCGGGCTGGCCGCTGCCCTTTTCTTCGCCTGCCTTGTTCACTCACTGTGGAAGGCTGTCTTCGATGAGCTCAACCCGTTATTCTGGCGCCGTACGGCTGCTCTGCTCTGGGCTGGTATCTTTATTGTCGCGCTGAGCGGCGGTATTGAAAGCTTCAACTGGCCACAGGCCATTGGATGGCTTCTCGTTCTTGGCGGTGTTGTTGCGACTGTGACACGTACCGGTATGAGCTATTATCGCCAATATTGCGCTCATACATCGCGCGGTGTTCATTCGGGTCGCACCCGGCTTTCTGGACGGTGATCGCCATGTTTGCAAAGACTGTTGAAATGCCTTTGCGGCTTCACCGCCCACATAGCTTGCGCTCGTTCTTTATCCGCGCTTTTGCTGCTGCACGATCCCGTAAATATTCGTAGAGCGTGCACCCGATCGGCAGTAACCAAGAATGGGGCCCTCAGCTTCATCCAGCGCTGCTGCCATCGCATCCACATCTTCTTGCGTCAATTGTCCGCCTACAACCGGGATGTAGTAAGTTGCAAGCCCGGCTTTTTCGGCGACACGTGCAATTTCGCTGAACTCGGGTTGTTCAGGGCCGCCTTCGCCGTCAGGCCGATTGCAAATGATTGTGCGAAATCCCTCCGCTGCAATATCGCGTACGTCGTCGGGCTCGATCTGGCCCGAGACTGAATAATTGTCGTCTACCTGGCGAATATCCATATTTTCCTCACTTGCCGCTCAAATCGCGACGGCTTGTCCGGTGGCAACTTACATTAAAGTTGTTTTCATGCCACATGAAACTGCTGGGAGAACGGATGCGATGACAGGGGAGCGATTAAGGTGACGATCCACAAGGTTAGCCAGAGCGCTGTACGTATCGCGCATCGTGTGTCGAGCTTTCATGAAAGCACCCGAATGGTCCCGGAAGAAGTGCCTGTGGCGGTCAGCTATAACGGTTCAACCCAAGCCGTAATGATGGCTACGCCGGATAATCTTGAGGACTTCGCGATCGGTTTCACGCTCACCGAGAATATCGTTGACCATATTTCCGAGATAGAAGCGGTTGATGTCGTAGCCTTTGAAAAGGGTATAGACCTACAGATCAGACTGTCCGAACGCCCCGAGCAGAGGCTTGCCGCGCGACGCAGGTTTATGGCTGGTCCCGTTGGGTGTGGTCTCTGTGGTATAGATTCAATTGACCATGCGTTGCGGTCGCTTGAGGCTTTGGAACAAGGTGATAGTAAATTCTCTTCCAATGATATTTCAATGGCTGTCGCGTCTCTTACGAAAGAGCAGCAACTGAATGCTGAGACCCATGCAGTTCATGCGGCGGGGTTCTATGTGCCAGGCGAGGGGCTTATTGCTGTACGTGAGGACGTGGGGCGGCACAATGCATTGGATAAACTCGTCGGAGCTGTCTCGCTTACCGGTACTGCACCGGGAAATGGGATCGTCGCGATTACTAGCCGTGTTTCGGTCGAAATGGTGCAGAAAGCAGTTATGTTCGGCGCGCCGGTTCTGGCCGCAATCTCTGCGCCGACAGCTCTTGCCATCCGAACGGCTCAGGAGGCCAATCTGACACTTGTTGCCTTAGTAAGGGGTGATGAATTCGACGTGTATGCCCACGGAGAGCGTATCTCAGGAGAATGACCGGCCTTTTCGCAAAGGCCGATCGAAGCATCATTATGCAAGTGCGGCAATACGGCTGCGTTCGCTAACGACCTGCAACACCGCATTGGCTGCTTCCACGCCCTTCACTTTGAAGTGGGCATGGAAAAATTCATGATGTTCCTTGCTTTCATGGAAATGATGCGGCGTCAGAACAACGCTGAGCACCGGAACTTCGGTCTCTAGGCCGACTTGCATCATGCCGTTGATGACGGCAGTTGCCACGAAATCATGTCGATAGATGCCGCCATCCACGACGAACGCAGCGCCGACAATGGCAGCATACTGGCCGGTTTTGGCCAGAGTTTTGGCGTGGAGAGGAATTTCATAGGCGCCTGGAACGTCGAAGATTTCGACTTCTATATTGGTGCCAGCCTTTGCGGACAGTTCCGCGATAAAGCTCTTGCGAGCTTCGTCGACAATATCGGCGTGCCAACGGGCCTGAATGAATGCGATCTTGAAGGAAGTCTTGTTCGGATAGCTCTGGTTCATAGGTTCCACACGAAACTAGAATCAGGGCGCACAAAAGAACGCATTGATTGTGCCCAAGGGCGCAATCCTAACGCTCATTCGCTCTCTTCCATCCGGACTTTAACCGTCGGCTCCGGCATCTCACCGGATCTGCTGACCCTGAACAGAAGCCGAATCGGCATCTTTTCAGGCGCTCGCGGGCTCGAAACTTTCGCTTCATACCGCCGGTGGGGAGTTTCACCCCGCCCCGAGAACAAGCCCGCACACCATTGTGCGAGCGGCGTGAAATTAGGGTTTCGTCGCGGGCTTGTCCAGTAAAATAAGGGAAATTTTATACTCCCGACATTTCAGGTCGATGAGGGGGGGTAGAGTGCTGGTTTGATGGGAGGCACCATGTAAAACGCTGCCCTTGAGGTGGTAATGCTTTAATTTCTAAGCGTTTTTCAGGGTGCTGGCTCTACCTGAAGTTTTAATCGATTGAATTTTACGCGTTTTATCTATCGGAAGATATTGACACCCTGGCAGGGTTTGGGCCTATCCTATGTTCACATCTTGTCTTGCGGATATTTAGCATCCTTAAAAGACAACGTTGTCAATTGGGCTTAAGCGGCGTATGAGTGGGATGGAGGATTTCAGGAAAAGCGTCGTGAGGGATGGCCGGGCACAGGTGAAAGCGGAAGCTTTCGCATCGTATTGCGGCAGTGAGTAGGAGAAACTGGTTGTGTGGTGCAGCTGGTTTCGGGTCTGTGCCGAAGAGGTGCGGATGGGAATGACGAGACGGATTACTGCGCTGAAGCAAAGGCTTGGCTAGATATCCGATAGTTTTAGTTTCGTTTGTTTCTACGGGAGGTAGACATGCATAAACTTTTGAAGCTCGCCGCGATGGGTACAGCCGCCTGTGCTTTGCTCGCCGGAATGGCCCCTGTTGCCAGTGCGCAGGACAAGCAGAATGTTGAGGTTCTGCATTGGTGGACTGCTGGCGGTGAAGCCGCCGCGCTCGACGTTCTCAAGAAGGATCTCGAAAAGAAGGGCATTAGCTGGACCGATATGCCGGTTGCCGGTGGCGGTGGTACGGAAGCCATGACAGTACTGCGCGCGCGCGTCACAGCTGGAAATGCTCCGACGGCAGTGCAGATGCTCGGCTTCGACATCCGCGATTGGGCAGAGCAGGGTGCTCTTGGTAATCTTGATGAGATCGCAAACAAGGAAGGTTGGGAAAAGGTCATTCCGGCTCCTCTGCAGGAGTTTGCCAAGTATGACGGCCACTGGATCGCTGCTCCTGTCAATGTTCACTCCACCAACTGGATGTGGATCAACAAGGCAGCGCTCGACAAGGCTGGCGGCAAGGAGCCTACCAACTGGGATGAACTGATCGCTCTCCTTGATAAGTTCAAGGAACAGGGCATCACTCCGATCGCTCATGGCGGCCAGCCATGGCAGGACGCAACGATATTTGATGCTGTAGTGCTTTCTTTCGGTACAGATTTCTACAAGAAGGCCTTCATCGATCTGGATCCCGAAACGCTCGGCAGCGATACGATGAAGCAGGCTTTTGATCGTATGACGAAGCTGCGTTCCTATGTTGACGATAACTTCTCCGGTCGCGACTGGAACCTGGCTTCAGCTATGGTCATTGAAGGCAAAGCCGGCCTTCAGTTCATGGGCGACTGGGCGAAGGGTGAGTTTGTCAAGGCTGGCAAGAAGCCGGGCGAAGACTTCGTCTGCATGCGTTATCCGGGCACCCAGGGCGCTATCACATTCAACTCCGATATGTTTGCCATGTTCAAAGTCTCGGAAGACAAGGTTCCTGCACAGCTTGAAATGGCATCGGCGATTGAAAGTCCGACTTTCCAGTCGGCATTCAACGTAGTGAAGGGCTCCGCTCCGGCTCGTACCGATGTGCCTGATACCGACTTCGATGCTTGCGGCAAGAAGGCTATCGCTGACGAAAAGGAAGCGAGTGAAAAAGGCACGATGCTGGGCTCCATGGCGCATGGTTACGCTAACCCTGCTGCGGTGAAGAATGCGATCTATGACGTCGTAACACGCCAGTTCAACGGTCAACTTTCCTCGGAAGATGCCGTCAAAGAACTCGTGTCGGCTGTTGAAGGTGCAAAATAACAGCAAAGAGGCGTCCGGTCCTTTCCGGACGCCTTCTATCTCAGGTGCTTTGGATATTGGTAGAGCATCTGAAAGTACTGGCATCAGTGGCCAGAAATCAAAACAACAATTGCATGATGAAGGCCTGCATGTTTCCATCGGAAATTGCAGCAGACTGAACTTATTGGGTGCATTCGGTCGCGCATGATGCAGAAGCGCTGGAATGCCGATCAAACAGATGTCCGGAACGTGCGCCTGATGTTTGGCATATGTCCGGGTGGCGTAAACAAGGTGACGCAGATATGCAGCGTAACAACCGATTACAAGAACTGGTGCCAAAGCTGGTTCTGGGGCCGAGCTTTCTGATAGTGCTCGTGTTTGTCTATGGTTTTATCATCTATACAGGCGTTCTTTCGCTAACCAATAGCCGAATGCTGCCGTCATATGGCTTCGTCGGACTTACGAATTACACCAAGTTGTGGGCCTTGCCTCATTGGTGGCGTGCGATCACCAATCTGGCGATCTTTGCATCGCTCTACATCATTATCTGTTCGGTTATCGGGCTGTTTCTTGCGATCCTTCTTGACCAGAAGATCCGCGGTGAGGGCGTTCTACGCCCGATCTATCTTTATCCAATGGCGTTATCTTTCATCGTCACTGGAACGGCATGGAAGTGGTTTCTCGATCCAGGTATCGGTCTGGAAAACACAATGCATTTATGGGGTTGGGAGAGTTTCTCCTTCAACTGGATCAAGAGCAATACAATGGCAATTTATTGTCTGGTGATTGCTGCTGTGTGGCAATCCTCCGGATTTGTGATGGCAATGTTCCTAGCAGGATTGCGCGGCGTGGATAATGAAATCATCAAAGCGGCGCAGATTGACGGAGCATCATCCGGTACGATCTATCGCCGCATCATTATCCCGCTGATGCGTCCGGTTTTCCTGTCGGCTTTCGTGGTTCTCGCTCATCTGGCAATCAAGGCATACGATCTTGTTATTGCGCTGACCGGTGGCGGTCCAGGCCAGGCCACCGAATTACCTGCGACTTTCATGTATTCCTATACGTTCACACGGAACCAGATGGGCATCGGTGCATCGTCGGCGATTATCATGTTGGCGATGATCTTCTCGATTATCATTCCTTATCTTTACTCTGAAATTCGCGGAGGGTCGCGGTCATGAGCGCCCAGTCGCAAGACAATGCCATAAACAGCGGAAAGCTAACGCGAGCGCTGATCTACACTGCGCTACTGCTCTTCGCTTTCTATTATCTGCTGCCGCTCTATGTGATGCTGGTCAACTCCTTCAAACCCCTTGAAGAAATCCGCCAGGGCGGGATGTTGAACCTCCCGCAGCAATGGACCATCGAACCATGGTTATCTGCATGGTCGACCGCACAGATCGGAGTTCAGCCTACCGGGCTGAAGCCGTTCTTCATCAACTCGATCCTGATGGTGGTTCCAGCCGTTGCGATCTCGACTATCGTCGGCGCGTTGAACGGTTACGTTCTGACCAAATGGCAATTCCGCGGGTCGAACATCTTTTTTGGCTTGCTACTGCTGTCGTGCTTCATTCCGTTCCAGATCGTGCTCATTCCGATGGCGCGTGTTCTTGGTTTTCTGGGGATTGCGGGCACGATTTGGGGACTGATCCTCGTGCATGTGGTTTACGGTATCGGTTTCACGACGCTCTATTTCCGCAATTATTATGAAGCCTTCCCGACAGAACTGGTGCGGGCGGCGCAGATCGACGGAGCGAGCTTCTTCCAGATATTCTGGCGTATTTTGCTACCGTCTTCAGGACCGATCATCGTTGTGTCGGTGATCTGGCAGTTCACGAACATCTGGAACGACTTTCTGTTCGGTGCCTCCTTCTCGGGTGCGAATTCCACACCGATGACGGTTGCACTCAACAATCTGGTTTCCTCCTCCACCGGCGTTAAGGAATACAATGTCCATTTCGCAGCTGCCATCTTGGCAGCTCTGCCGACGCTGATCGTCTATATCGTTTCCGGTCGCTATTTCGTACGTGGCCTGATGTCCGGTGCCGTAAAGGGATAAGTTGCAATGTCTTTTCTGAAAATATCTGATCTCTACAAATCCTACGGCAATGTTTCGGTTTTGAAGGATATCAATATCGAGATTGATGAAGGCGGTTTCCTCGTTCTCGTGGGCCCGTCTGGCTGCGGCAAGTCAACATTGTTGAATACTATCGCCGGGCTTGAGCCGATCACATCGGGTGACATAGCCATCAATGGCAAGTCGGTGTCCGGCCTGCATCCATCCCAGCGCGATATTGCAATGGTCTTCCAGTCTTATGCGCTTTATCCGAATATGACGGTTGCCGGGAATATCGCATTCGGCATGGAAATTCGTAAGGTTCCGAAGGCTGAGCGCGATAAGGCTATTCAGGAAGTTGCCGATATCCTGCAGATCGGCCATCTGCTGGATCGCAAACCAAGCCAGCTTTCAGGCGGCCAACGTCAGCGTGTGGCCATGGGGCGTGCTCTGGTGCGTAATCCGCAGGTCTTCCTGTTCGATGAACCACTTTCCAACCTCGATGCCAAGCTGCGTGTCGACATGCGCACCGAGATTAAACGGCTGCACAGCCGGATGAAAACTACGATCGTTTATGTGACGCACGATCAGATCGAGGCAATGACGCTGGCAACTAAGATCGCCGTTCTCAAGGATGGAATCTTGCAGCAATTCGGAACGCCAGCCGAAATCTACAATAATCCGTCCAATATGTTCGTTGCTGACTTCATGGGATCGCCAGCAATGAACCTGCTAACTGCTCGAGTCGAAAAGAACGGTTCGGGCTATGCCATCAATCTCGGACGAGGCGAAGGCGAGCCACTGAAGCTGCCATTGAAGGCGGCGCCCCAAGGACTAGGCGCTTATGAAGGCCAGGATATTGTCTTCGGTATTCGCCCTGAAGCACTCACAGATCCGGATGGAGCTGATCGCAATGCAAATGCGATAGTGGAAGGGGATTGCCTGATAGATGTTGTCGAGCCCGCAGGCTCGGATACGTTTGCTGTTACGCGATTGGGCGGCAAGCACGTTGTGGCACGACTGCGCGCAGATGCCCGCATCGCTGCGGGGCAACCGGCCACGTTGGCCTTCAACCTGGACAAGTCGGTCTTCTTTGACCCGAACAGTCAGGGTCGAATTCTCTGACTGTGAGGCACATAGTGCAATCTTTGCCAACACTGCAGAGACTGTATGAAACGAAAAGAGCGCTTCCATTTTATTGGAAACGCTCTTTTTCATGTCTGCCTGGAGGGCAAAAAACTTTGTTTAGGGGCACGCTTTAATGCAGGAAATCAAGCCCAAGAAGGCCGACTGCAAGCGCAGTGTTCAGTGAAATGATCATCATCCCGTAGATGATGGCGGTTCTTGTAATATCGTTCATTTCCTACCTCCTTGAACCGGAGCGGCCCCCCACCCGGTTCGAAGCCTCGTGAAACTGTAACGAAATGTAACAAGCTGTTACGGGAAGCGCAACCCTGTTTTACGCAAATGTGAACGGTTGAAATCTGGCGTGAGAAATTCAGTGACTTTTGTCGACAGAGAGCCAGTTAGGCCCAAAACTGCGATAAATTACTGATTTTATCGCATATTCACCGCAATGTGACGCTGCTCTGACTAGCAATAATCAGTGCGGCGCTACATAGGATTGTCAGCTCTTAAATATCCGTCATTTCGGAATATTACCGTGAATCGCATCATTCCTCTCGTACTGGCCATAGCCCTATTCATGGAGCAGATGGATTCGAACGTCATCTCGACGTCGCTTCCTGCTATCGCTGCTGACATCGGTACAAGCCCTATTGCGCTCAAGCTGGCACTGACCGCTTACCTTGTTGCGCTCGCAGTTTTCATTCCCGTCAGCGGCTGGATGGCGGATCGCTTCGGGGCCAAGAATATCTTCCGGGCTGCAATTGCGGTATTCGTGGTTGGTTCTGTAGCCTGCGCTGCATCGAATTCACTGACTGCTTTCGTCGTTGCGCGGTTTTTGCAGGGCATGGGCGGTGCGATGATGACACCGGTTGGCCGTCTCGTACTTATCCGTTCGACTCCGCGCAGTGAACTTGTGTCAGCTATGGCGTGGCTTACGATTCCAGCAATGGTCGGGCCGCTGGTAGGTCCACCAGTCGGTGGTTTCATCACGACTTTCCTGACTTGGCATTGGATATTCCTGATTAATGTACCGATCGGTTTCGTCGGTATCTGGTTTGCAACGCGGTTCCTGCCGGACACAGACGAGCGCATCGTAAAGCGCCTTGATTGGACGGGCTTCTTTCTTTCCGGGATCGCAATGTCTGGCGTTGTCTTCGGACTGTCGGTCGTCAGCCTGCCAGCCTTGCCGCCAGCGGTTGGTTTTACAACCCTTGCAATCGGTATTGTCTGCACGGTTCTCTATCTTCAGCATGCGAGGAGAACCGATGATCCGCTGCTGAACCTGAAACTTTTCGATAATCAGGTATTTCGTTCCGCAGTCATCGGCGGCAGCATTTTCCGGTTCGGGATTGGGGCTATTCCATTCCTGCTGCCATTGATGTTTCAGCTTGGCTTTGGTCTCACACCGTTTCAATCGGGTATGATGACTTTCGTTTCGGCGATCGGTGCGATCAGCATGAAATTCGGTGCAAAGCGTATCTTTGTTCGCGTTGGTTTCCGGCGCGCCTTGATGGCAGGGTCCTTGATTTCGGCCTGCTTCATTGCCGTCAACGGCCTGTTCACACCGACAACACCTTACTGGATCATCATCGGCTTTTTGCTGGTGGGGGGCTTTGCGCGTTCGTTGTTTTTCACTGGTGTCAATGCGCTGGCTTTCGCCGAAATCCCCGATGAAAAGACCAGTCAGGCGACGCCCATCACGGCAGTGGCGCAGCAGGTTTCCATTGCTATCGGTGTGGCATTGGCAGGTGGTATTCTGGAAATCAGTACGTCGTTACGCGGAGCCCATCTCGAATTGGTGGACTTCCACATCGGCTTCTTTGTGGTTGCTGCCGTTTCCGCTCTGGCTTTTCTCTGGTTTGCGCGGCTCGCACCTGATGCAGGCAAGGAACTGTCTGCGCCAACAGTCGTGAAACATCACGGTAAGGAGCCCGCAGCCATCGAAGCCGCGAGCACCTCAGCCGGAAAATAAGCTTCAGCCTTTGAAATCGCGGGCGAGTAGATAAAGCTCGACCGATTCCGCGCGTGATGCAGGTGGTTTGACATGATGCACAGAGCGGAACTTCTGCTTCAGCAGAGCTAGTAGTTCATTTTCCGTGCCACCCTGGAATGTCTTGGTGAGAAAATGCCCGCCCGGCTTCAAAACCGAAATGGCAAAATCAGCGGCGACTTCACACAGATGCACGGTACGCAGATGATCAGTCCTGCGGTGGCCAGTCGTCGGGGCAGCCATGTCGGAAATAACTAAATCGGGCTTGTCACCGAGCGCATCCATCAGTTTTTGTGGCGCCTCATCATCGAGAAAATCCATTTCCAGCAAGACAACGCCGGGCAGGGGGTCGACGTGAAGGTAGTCGATGCCAACGACGTGCGGATTCTCGTCGGTTGAACCGACAATCTTGGCCGCGATCTGCGACCAGCCGCCAGGCGCAGCGCCGAGATCGATGATCTTCTGGCCCTTTTTGAGCAGATCATAACGATCATTGATTTCAATGAGCTTGTAGGCTGCGCGCGAACGATATCCGTCCTGCCTGGATTTGTGCACATAGGGGTCGTTCAAATGGCGCTGCAGCCAGCGGCGTGA
Organism: Brucella sp. MAB-22; assembly: GCF_025908475.1. Lineage (NCBI taxonomy): Bacteria > Pseudomonadati > Pseudomonadota > Alphaproteobacteria > Hyphomicrobiales > Brucellaceae > Brucella > Brucella sp. MAB-22. The sequence continues at coordinate 1,712,906 of NZ_CP109781.1, forward strand.
CGATTCCTTGATCGTGCCTGCCTTTTTCTTCACACGTACCTGCAGATTGCTGGAGCCCGCGCCACCGCGACCACCAGTTTTTACTCCACCCTTGTTTCCGCCTGCCTTGCTCATTTTCAGTGCCTGTTTCTAGCGCCTGTCGCGCGATTGTGCCGCCATGCGCCGTCGCGCGACATCAGTTCGGTCAAAATGCCTTCACGCAAACCACGATCGGCAACTAGTAGTTTTTCGCTGGGCCATACTTTGCGTATCGCATCGAGAATAGCACAGCCTGCCAATACCAGATCGGCGCGATCTGCGCCAATACACGGGTTGGCTACACGAGCGTCAAAATCCCATGAGAGAAGGCGGTTGGTCATTTGCGTCACATCGTCGGCACCCATCCACATGCCATCGACCCGGCGCCGATCGTAGCGGTCGAGGCCGAGATGAATTCCAGCGAGCGTGGTTACGGTTCCAGAAGTACCCAGCAGGTGGAAACGTGGACTGGCAGTCAGATTTCCGAGACACTGCCGCTCGGCAAATTGCGCAAGCAGATCGGTCACATGCGAAACCATGGAATCGAAACTTTCCTGCGTGACATTGCGTCCGCCGAAACGTTCTGCCAGCGTCACGACGCCGACAGGAAGAGACGTCCAGGCCATGATATGCTCTGCCAGACGAGGAGAACGGCGACGGGAAACATCAATCAGCGCAATTTCAGAAGAGCCGCCACCAATATCGAACAACACGACGGCATCCGTTTCGCGGGTAACCAGTGTACCGCAGCCTGAGACAGCGAGCCGGGCTTCCGTCTGCCGGTCTACGATCTCCAGTTCAAGTCCGGTTTCCGCCAGAACCCGTGCCAAAAATGCTTCGCCATTCGAAGCCGAACGGCAGGCTTCGGTGGCTATCAGTCGCGAACGTCTGATTTTCTTTCCTGCAAGTTTGTCACGGCAAATCTTCAGTGCTTCAACGGCACGATCCATCGCATTTTCGCTAAGCTGGCCAGTGGCACTCAAGCCTTCTCCCAATCGTACGATGCGTGAAAATGCATCCACAACGCGGAATTGGCCCGGCCGCGTCGGCGACGCAACCAGCAGGCGGCAATTATTTGTGCCAAGATCCAAAGCCGCATAAAGTGGAGCGTCGCCCTTTTCGTGATGCGCGCCATTAGCAGCGCGGGGCATTTGGCCATTGCCGCCCTTACGCTTGTTCGGCGTCGATGCATGTTGGCTTTCCGGGCGCGCGACATTATGCGTAGACTTCAACGCAGCTTCAGCTACCAGCGGCGTTTGCGCACCCTGTTGTCGTGACTGCTTCTTTTTACGAGCGCGGCGGCGGCGATTCGAGATTTTTCCGGAAGATCGCTGTTGATTGTTCGCTGTTTCTGCAGCCTCGGGCTTTTGCGCAGAAGCTTCAACAGCCGGCACAGACTTACCGCGCCGACGCCGACGTGCGCGTTTACGCTGGCTCTGCGAATTCGTGCCTTCGGTCTCGTCCTGTGGCTTTGAGCGTCCTGAATCGGATGCACTACGGGCATTGCCGATATCTGTAACGGCTTTCTTGCGCGGTCTGCGCTTGCCGTTATCGGACGGATTCCGGGCCTGCGAATTGCCCGATTGTCCGCCGGACGCCCCTTGATGCACCATTTCGGCGGTGCGCTCGTCGGGGTTCTTCAAGGTTCTTGTCCTTATGGCGCCGCGCGAACCTGTCAGGACGCAAGCAAGGCGCTTCAATTTCTACGTTGTGCATAATGTAACAGTGGTTTTCTGTTTTACCAAGGGGCAGGCTGTCGAGAGCCGCCGGAAAATTTTGAATGCACGTATGAAATTTGAGCCAACGGCGCGCCCGAGGGCTTTCGCTGGTGGCGAAAGCCCTTAAGGAGACGATATGTCTGCAGATTAGATGTCGTAAGTATGGGCTGCGTTGATTGTCGCAACGAATTGTTTTGTGCGCTCACGCGTAGGCCGCGTGAAAACCTCGTGTGCGGAGCCCGTTTCAACGATATTGCCCGACTCGAGAAAGACGACGTTCTTTGCAATTTTGGAAGCGAGCCGCAGGTCGTGTGTCGCGATCACCATGGTGGTGCCTTCCTTTGCAAGTTTGCTCAGAACATCAACGACTTCGGAGGCGAGTTCGGGGTCAAGGGCCGAGGTGGGCTCATCGCATAACAGAACACGCGGGGATGGTGCCAGTGCACGTGCAATCGCGATACGCTGTTGCTGGCCACCAGAGAGCGTTGAAGGCCAAGCATCCGCTTTATGCGCCATCCCTACCTTTGTGAGCAATTCCATCGCACGTTCTTTTGCCTTGTCCTTCGGCCATTTCAGAACCGTAACGAGGCCTTCCATCACATTCTGGATCGCGGTCTGGTGAGGAAAGAGCTGGAAGTTCTGAAACACCATGCCTGTCTGGCGGCGGATTGATTGGATTGCCTGCCAGCTCGGCTTACGGTCAGGCTCGAAGCTGAGACTCTGGCCACCCAAAACCAGAGTGCCCGACGTCGGAATCTCCAGCAGGTTTATGCAACGCAGCAACGTGCTTTTGCCTCCGCCGGATGGACCGACCAGTGCTGTTACTGTGCCCTCGGCAATCGCAACGTTGATATCATTAAGGATCACAGCGTCGTCAAAGCGCTTTACGATATGTTGCAGCTCGATCATGCGTTTGTCTCCAGTGTGCCGCCATAACGTCCGAAGCGTTTTTCAAGGCGCACTTGCAGCGCTGAGAGTACGGAACTCATCACGAGATAGATCAAGGCTGCTTCGATATAGAGGATGAGAGGTTCGTAAGTGGTCGCGACGATACGTTGCGCGGACTGGAAAAGCTCCGGCACGGTGATGGCTGCTGCAAGCGACGTGTCCTTTACCAAAGAAATGAAGGAATTGGAGAGCGGAGGTACTGCAGTTCGGGTTGCCTGTGGCAGAATGGTGCGGGCAAGTGCCTGACGCCAGCTCATACCAATGGAATATGCGGCTTCCCATTGACCTTTCGGAACGGCAGATATGACCGCCCGGATAATCTCTGAACTATAAGCACCAACGCTGAGAGAGAAACCAATCACGGCCGCTGGAAATGCATCGAGATAGATGCCGGCGCTTGGCAGGCCGTAAAAGATTACGAACAACTGCACGAGCAGGGGGGTGCCGCGGAATATCCAGACATAGAAGCGTGCAATAGATGAAAGCCAGAGCGGAGCGAACAAGCGCACGAGCGCGGTCAGGAGCCCCAATGTCAGGCCGAATGCAAAGGACAGAAGGGTGAGGGGAATAGTGAAGATCAAGCCAGCCCACAAAAGAGTCGGCAGGGATTCCACCATCAGTTGAAGCCAATCGGGCACGGTTTTCGGCTCCTCAATAATGCATAAAGTCAGACTGAAATGAACTTGCGCTGATGAACCTGCGCGTCCTTATCTTATACAGTCTGACATTCATGTCTTGGGAATAGTTTTTCACAATCACAATAAAACGAAGCCGGAAGGAGCTTCCGGCTTCGTCTTGTAAACCAGGAAAAACGCTTACTTGGAAACGTCCTGACCGAAATACTTCTGTGAAATTTTGTCGTAGGTGCCGTCGGCTTTAATTTCGTCGAGAGCCTTGTTGATCGCCGTAACGAGATCATCGTCGCCTTTGCGGACGATGATGCCCGACGCGTCGGCATTTTCTTTCTCGGCCACAACCTTGACCGGAGCCTTAGGCTGGTGCTTTTTGAAATCGAGGAAAGACAGGCTGTCATTAAGGGTCGCATCCGCACGGCCTGTCAGAACAAGCTGGATCGACTGGTCGAAACCATCTGTGGCTACGAGTTCAGCGCCGGCCTCCTTCGCGAGCTTGCCGTAATTGCTGGTGAGCGACTGCGCTGACTTCTTGCCCTTAAGGTCAGCAAAATCCTTGATCGTATCGTCCTTGTCGTTGACGATCAGAACGACCTTGGAAACGATATAGGGGTTGGAGAAGTTGAACTTCTTCTGACGCTCTTCGGTAATGCCTACCTGGTTGATAACGGCATCATAGCGTTTGGAATCAAGCCCAGCGATGAGCCCGTCCCATTTGCCTTCAACGAATTCCGGCTTTACGCCGAGCTTGGCGGCAACGGCTTCACCAATCTCCACGTCGAAGCCGACAAGCTTGTTGTCCTTGTCGTGGTAGGTGAACGGCGCGTAGGTGCCTTCAGTGCCGATCTTTAAAACGCCCGCCGACTTGATGGCGTCGAGATTTTCTCCAGCCATTGCGCCGGTGAAGAGAGCTGCCTGAATGATGCCTGCGGTAGCGATGATCTGAGCGAATTTCATTTTCGGTATCCGTGAACTGGTTGATGTTCTATTGATCGCAGAAATTTAATTCTAAAGATGCGTCCAAAACGACCATTACGCCGCAATTATTAGGATTGATTACTAATTGTTTGAATAATCTGAGTGAATAATTCTAACGCCTTTTAGTCCGGATCGGAAGGGTGGAGAAAGCATTCACTCGCCCTCAGTCACTATGAGACGACTTTAACCAACCGATGCCGGTTGAACGCAAAGCGCCGCCAGAATTTCAGCTGGCGGCGCTTTGCGTGTCGGTGGGCAGGCCAACTACTAGGGTTTGCCGTAACCGCCACCGGTTGGTGTGATGACGGTGAAGGCTTCACCTGCTTCCAGAACGGTCTGGTCGCAGTTGCCGAGCACTTCGATGGAGTCGTCCTTTCGCCGTACTTCATTGCGACCGGTTTGACCGGATTCGCCGCCTTCAAGGCCGAAGGGCGCTACGCGGCGATGCCCTGAGAGAATGGCGAAATCGAGTGTCTTAAGTGCACGGATCGTGCGCTTGGTGCCATCGCCCGCATGCCATTTGCCCTTGCCGCCGGAGTCTTTTCTGATGTGGAAGTCTTCCAGCAACACCGGGAAACGGGTTTCCAGAATTTCCGGGTCGGTCAGGCGCGAGTTGGTCATGTGGGTGTGCACGGCATCGGCACCGTTGAAACCGGGACCGGCGGGCGCGCCGGAGCAGATGGTTTCGTAATACTGATATTCGTCATTGCCGAAGGTCAGATTATTCATCGTGCCTTGCGCTGCGGCCATGGCCTTGGTCGCGCCGAACAGGCAGTTGGTGACAGCCTGACTGACCTCGACATTGCCCGCCACGACCGCCGCCGGATATTGCGGCGAGAGCATTGAGCCTTCCGGCACAACGATCTTGATCGGTCGCAGGCAGCCCGCATTCATTGGAATGTCGCCCTCGACCAGCACGCGGAAGACATAAAGCACAGCTGCGCGGGTCACGGGTTCCGGTGCGTTGAAATTGTCGGAACGTTGTTCCGACGTGCCGGTGAAATCGACCGTCGCTTCGCGCTTTTCCTTGTCGATCGTGACGCGCACCTCAATTTGGCAGCCCTGATCCATCTCATAGGTGAAATGGCCGTCCGGCAGCTTGTCGAGCACACGGCGCACGCTTTCGGCGGCATTGTCCTGAACATGGCCCATATAGGCTTTCACAACATCCTCGCCGAAAAGACCGATCATCTTTTTTAGCTCGGCGACGCCCTTTTCGTTGGCGGCGATCTGCGCCTTCAGGTCGTTGACGTTCTGCGTCAGGTTGCGAACAGGGTAGGTCGCACCCGTCAGCAGAGCGGCGAGCGCTTCCTCGCGGAAGGTGCCGCGATCCACCAGCTTGAAATTGTCGATATAGACGCCTTCCTGCTCGATATTGACCGCACGCGGCGACATGGAACCCGGCGCGATGCCGCCAATATCCGCATGGTGACCACGGCTTGCAACCCAGAAGCGGATTTCGCGATTGTCGTCATCGAAAACCGGCGTGCAGACGGTGAGGTCAGGCAGGTGGGTGCCGCCATTATAAGGCGCGTTGATGAGGAACACATCGCCCGGCTTGATGTCGCTGTTTTCGCGGATGGCGGTGGCGACGGATGCATCCATGGAACCCAGATGCACCGGCATATGCGGCGCATTGGCGACGAGATTGCCTGCCGCGTCGAAAACTGCGCAGGAAAAGTCGAGACGTTCCTTGATGTTCACCGAATAGGCGGTGTTTTGAAGCGTCACGCCCATCTGCTCGGCAATGGACATGAAGAGATTGTTGAAAATCTCCAGCATGACCGGGTCGGCTTCGGTGCCGATGGCCGTGCGGGCGGGCAGCGCCTTGATGCGCGTCAGCACCACATGGTCATGCGCGGTCAGGCGAGCCTGCCAGCCATCTTCGATGACGATGGTCTGGTTTTTCTCGATGATGATCGCCGGGCCGGTGACGGTCTGGCCGCGCTGCATCTGCTCACGCAAGACGACGCCCGCATCGTGCAACGTGCCTTGCGAGAAGAAGCTGGTCCGCTTGGCGGTTGCCGCTTCCAGGTCACTGTCGAGCGACTGAGCGCTTTCGGTTTCGCCAGCACCTCCGCCAACGGCTTCAACTTCCACAGCGTCGATAACGAGAGCCTTGTTTTCCGCAATGAAGCCGAAACGGCGCTTATGGGCGGCCTCGAACTCGGCGCGAAGACGGTCGGCATTGTCCTCTGCTGGGAACGTGGCTTCAACGGACAGCACCGTGTCAGTGCCCGCATAGCGGATGTGGGCGCGCAGATGACGCTGCACGGCTTTAGCCTCTATGCCTTGGGCCAGAAGTTCAACGACGCATTCCTGCGCCAGTTCTTCACCCAGTTCTTTCAAGGCTGAAGGCGCTGCTGAATCGAGCGCGACGCCAAGCGCCTTTTGGCGCGTGGCGCGAATATCGGCCAGGCCCATGCCATAGGCGGACAGCAGGCCGGACATGGGATGGAGAAGAATATTCTTCATGCCAAGCGCATCGGCCACGAGACAGGCATGTTGTCCACCCGCGCCACCAAAGCAGTTGAGCGCATAGCGCGTCACATCATAGCCGCGCTGGACGGAAATTTTCTTGATGGCCTCCACCATATTGGCAACCGCAATGCGGATGAAACCATCGGCAACGGCTTCCGGCGAACGGCCATCGCCGATTTCAGTTGCCAGCGCGGCGAAGCGTTCACGCACCCGCCCCACATCAAGTGTCTGGTTCTGGTCGGGGCCAAAGATTGCCGGGAAAAATTCCGGCAGAAGCTTGCCCAGCATGACATTGGCATCGGTGACGGCGAGCGGCCCGCCATTGCGATAGCAGGTCGGACCGGGATTGGCGCCTGCCGAATCCGGTCCGACACGGAAACGCCCGGCGTCGTAATGCAGGATCGAACCGCCGCCTGCGGCAACGGTGTGGATCAGCATCATCGGCGCGCGCACACGCACACCGGCAACTTCCGTTTCAAAAGCGCGTTCATATTCGCCGTCGAAATGCGCGACATCCGTGGAGGTGCCGCCCATGTCAAAGCCGATGACATTCGGGAAACCAGCCGTTTCGCCGGTTCGGGCGAGGCCGACGACGCCGCCTGCCGGGCCGGAGAGGATTGCATCCTTGCCCTGAAACAGATCGGCTGCGGTGAGACCGCCAGACGACATCATGAACATGACGCGCGCGCCGGTGCGCTCGACGTCCAGCTCATTGGATACCTGCGCAACATAGCGGCGAAGAACCGGCGACAGATAGGCATCGACGACCGTGGTGTCGCCACGACCGACCAGCTTGATCAGTGGCGAAACTTCATGGCTGACGGAGACCTGCTCGAAGCCGAGACTGCGCGCAATGCGAGCAATTTCAGCCTCATGTGCAGGGAATTTATAAGCATGCATGAGCGCGATGGCGACGGATTTGTAGCCCTGTTCCTTCAGTGCAGCCAGTACGGCTTCCGCCTCGGCGGGATCGAGCGCCGTTTCAACCGTGCCGTCTGCCTGAACGCGTTCGTTCAGTTCCACGACCTTTTCGTAAAGCGCTTCCGGCTTGATGATCTCGGTCGCAAAAATCTTCTTGCGTTCCTGATAGCCAATGCGCAGCGCATCGCGAAAGCCCTTGGTGGTGACAAGGGCCAGCCGTTCGCCCTTGCGCTCCAGAAGCGCATTGGTCGCGACCGTCGTTCCCATGCGAACTTCGCCGATAATTCCGGCGGGAACCGCTTCGCCGGTCCTGAGGCCAAGATGCAGGCGAATGCCGTGAACGGCGGCATCCTTATAGGCAGACGGATTTTCGGAGAGAACCTTGCGTGCATGAAGCTGGCCCTGCGGATCTCGCCCGATGATGTCCGTAAACGTGCCACCGCGGTCGATCCAGAAGTCCCATACTCCGCGTCCCGTTCCGCTCATCGTCGGCTCCCTTACACAGCACTACTGGTGCATTTCGAAATCTTTTCAGGATTTCATAGTCCCACTTTATTGACAAAATGTCGATAAGATGGTGACATAAAATACACATAAATAAGGGAGCAGCAAGAATGGGGAAAAACAGGGGCAGCGAAGAAACTGTAGCGGTGTCTTCCGAGACCCGGGAAGCAAGCTTCGATGAAGTCGCGTTGCCCAAGCATCTGCGCCCGGTTGCCTCAATAGGTCCCATTGTATCGTCTGCGCATCTTGCCGAAGGCGGTTCGCCGGGTATGTCCGAGGTTGAATATGGCCTCATTCTCGCATCGCACGCATTTTCGCGCTGGATGGTTCGCTGCATGGCTGCGGCTGGATTGCCGGGGCTTTCGCCCATCGAAGTGCTGATTCTCCATTCGATCCGCCATCGTGATCGCGAGAAGAAGCTTGCCGATATCTGCCTCGTTCTCGACATTGAAGACACGCATATTGCCACCTATGCCATCCGCAAGCTTGAAAATGCCGGTCTGCTGACGACCGGCAAGGCGGCGAAGGAAAAGACGGTGAAGATCACCGCCAAGGGCGCTGATGCCTGCGCGCGCTATGCGCAGATTCGCGAGCGCCTTTTGGTCGATTCCACTGCCAATGCACGCCCTTCGGAAGAAACGCTTTCGGAAGTGGCTGCGCTTTTGCGCTTCATGTCCGGTGCATTCAATCAGGCCACGCGGTCTGCCATCACACTGTAAAAGGGTTGGAAGTTTGAGCGGAACCGAGTTGAGCGCACCAGTTTCAAAGCCTCTGCTGACTGTCGATGGCCTCAGTGTCGAATTTGGCGCGAGTCGTGTCGTTGACGATCTGAGTTTCTCGGTTCATCCGGGTCGCACGCTGGCCGTGGTCGGAGAGTCCGGTTCGGGCAAGTCCATCACGTCGCTTTCCATCATGCGGCTTGCCGATATGAGCGGCGCGAAATTCTCGTCTGGCCGCATTCTGTTTGGCGAACGCGATCTGCTGAAAGCCGATCAAAAGACGATGCGCGGCATTCGCGGCAAGGAGATCGCCATGATCTTCCAGGAGCCGATGACGTCGCTTAATCCCGTTTTCACCATCGGCAACCAGCTATCCGAAGTGCTGATGCTGCATGAGGGCATGACCCAGCAGGCGGCGCTTGCCGAGGGTAGGCGGCTTCTGGAAATGGTGCGGCTGCCGGATGCGGAAGGACTGCTGAAGCGCTATCCGCACCAGCTTTCTGGCGGGATGCGCCAGCGCGTCATGATCGCCATGGCGCTTGCCTGCCGCCCGAAACTGCTGATCGCCGACGAACCAACGACTGCACTTGATGTGACCATTCAGGCTCAGATACTGCACATTATCAGAGATTTGCAGCAAGAGCTTGAAATGGCGGTTATTTTCATCACACACGATATGGGCGTGGTGGCGGAAATGGCCGACGATGTCGTCGTTATGTGGAAGGGCAAGAAGGTCGAGGAAGGCCCGGTCGGGCAGATTTTCTCGAAGCCGGAACATGCCTATACCAAGACGCTGCTGTCGGCAGTGCCGAAGCTTGGCAGCATGACGGGCGAAGCCTTTCCCAAGCGGATGCCGGTCATGACCATGCGTGACGGCATGCCTGTTTTGACGGGCGAGGAGCGCATTCAGGACACGGCGCGTTATGGCGACAAGCCGTTGCTTTCCGTAGACGATCTTTATGTGCGCTTTCCGATCAAGAAGAACCTGTTCGGGAAGGTCACGCATGTCTGCAACGCTGTGTCGAAGGTCGCATTCGATATCTATCCGGGCGAAACGCTGGCGCTGGTCGGTGAATCCGGTTCGGGAAAATCGACCATAGGGCGCACCATCCAGCAATTGCAGACGCCGCTTTCCGGCGATATTCGCTTCAACGGCAAGGCCTATTCGGCCATGAGTGCTGCCGAGCGATATGCCATGCGCCGCGAAGTGCAGTATATTTTCCAGGACCCGTTTGCATCGCTTGATCCGCGCAAGACGGTTGGCTTTTCCATTGCAGAACCGATCCGCACGCATGGCCTTCTCGACAATAGTAAGGCGATCAATGCGCGCGTGGCAGAATTGCTGGAGCGGGTTGGTCTCGGCCCGGAACATGCCAAGCGCTATCCGCACGAATTTTCCGGCGGTCAGCGCCAGCGCGTCTGCATTGCGCGTGCGCTTGCCTCCAAGCCGAAGCTCATTATTGCCGATGAAGCTCTGTCGGCGCTTGATGTTTCCATTCAGGCGCAGGTTATCAACCTGTTCATGGACCTCCAGAAAGAGCAGGATCTCGCTTATCTCTTCATCAGCCATGACATGGCGGTAGTCGAAAAGATGAGCCACCGCGTGGCCGTTCTCTATCTCGGCCAGATCATGGAACTCGGCTCGCGGCAGCAGGTTTTCGAAACGCCGTCGCATGACTACACGAAGCGGCTTCTCTCGGCGGTGCCGATTGCCGATCCCGCTGCGCGCACCAACCGTTCCGCACTGGAAGGTGAAATTCCAAGCACGACGCGCCGGATTGATGACAAGCCGCCGATCTATCGCCATCGCGAGGTCGCAACCGGGCATTTTGTGGCCGAAACTGCCTGACGCATAAAGTTCAACAGAAACCCAAAGGGGAAAAACAATGATAAGGAAAACACTTAAAGCCGTTCTCATGGCTTCCGCTCTCTCGGCGGCAGTGTTTGTATCTGCTCCGGCTTTCGCTGCCGGAAAGCTGACCGTTTCGTCGCCGCAGGACCCAGGCAGCTGGGACCCGATCGACACTTTCCTCGTCAACTGGGCTTCTGTCGCCACCAATATTTTCGACGGTCTGGTCTATCGCGGACCGGACCTCAAGATCGTTCCGGCCCTCGCAACCTCGTGGGACGAGCTAGACGAAGCCAAGCGCATCCGCTTCCATCTGCGCGAGAACGTCAAGTTCCATAATGGCGAGCCGTTCAACGCCGAAGCCGTCAAGTTCACCTTTGATCGCCTGCTCGGTGACGAGGGCGCGAAAGGCCCGCAGCGTTCGAACTATATCGCCATCGAGAAAGTGGAAGTTATAGACGACAAGACCGTCGATTTTCATTTGAAGGCACCGGACCCTGTTCTCATCACCAAGCTGGCCGGTTATGGTGGCATGATCGTTCCGCCAAAATACATTCAGGAAAAAGGCGACGATTATTTCAACACGCATCCGGTCGGTACCGGGCCATTCAAATTCGCGTCCTATGAACCGAAGGTGAGCATCAAGCTTGAGGCTTTCGCTGATCATTGGGGCGGTGCGCCGAAACTTTCCGAACTGGAATATCGCTTCATCACCGAGCCTTCGACCGCCGTTGCCGAACTTCAGGCCGGTCGCGTCGATCTGGTCATCCCGCCGACCATTCCGATTGGTATGATCCCGACCATTCAGGGCGATCCGAAGCTGGAGCTTGTCACTGCATCGGGTCCAACTGTCTATGCCCTGCGCTTCAACACGGCTGATGGCATCACCAAGGACGAGCGCGTTCGCAAGGCGCTGATCATGGCGGTTGACCGCGATGCGATCATCCAGTCCATTCTGGCCGGTCAGGCAGAACCGATTGCAAGCTTCCAGGGCTCGCTGTCCTTCGGTTTCGATCCGAACATGAAGCCGCTGCCTTACGATCCGGAAGGCGCGAAGAAACTGCTCGAAGAAGCGGGCGTCAAGCCTGGCGCAACCGTGCAGATCGATGTGCGCGGTCAAGATGCAAGCTTCAATGAAGTGGCGCAGGCTATCGCAAGCTTCCTGCAAATGGTCGGCGTTAATGCCACCATCAAGCCTTATGACACCAATGTTTTGCTGAACGATATCATCCCGCAGGGCAAGACCGGCGCGATGTTCCAGCAGGCCTGGGGCGGCTGGACCTTCGACTACGATAACACCGCCTATTCCATGTACCATTCCGGCGAGAAGTGGAACCCGTACGACAAGGACGAAAAGCTCGACAAGATGCTGGAAGCGCAGCGCTCGGTTATTGATCGCGGCGAGCGCGAAAAGCTCTTGCAGGAAATCGCGGTTTACGCTGCCGACCGTGCACTCGAAATGCCGCTTTACAATCTCAAGGCGATCTTCGGCGTCAACAAGCGCGTGAAGAACTTTGTGCCGGTTCCCGACAGCCGTCTGCGTCTCACGGACGTCACTGTCGAGTAAGCAAGAATGACAATACGGCAAGCCGGTCATATCCGGCTTGCTGCAGCATTTCGGAGGCGCACTGGTGGCCGGATTTCTGATCAAACGAATTTTGCAGGCGTTGTTCGTGCTTGTCGCGATGACGCTGCTTGTCGCTTTCGCGGTCCGCCTGACAGGCGATCCGGCATTGATGCTGACGCAAGGCGCGGGCAGCATTACCGAAGCTGATCTTGCGCGCATCCGTGAAGGCCTCGGTCTCGACCAGCCGTTCTTCGTTCAATACTGGCAGTTCCTGAAAGGACTGTTCACGATGAATCTGGGGCGCAGTTTCCTCGGTGGAACGCCGGTTTCCACGCTCGTTGCTGGCGCTCTGCCCGCCACGCTGATGCTGGCCTTCGCCTCGCTGTTCGTTTCTATCGTGATTTCCGTTCCACTCGGTATCAAGGCTGCGGTGTCGCGTGGAAAATGGGCCGATCAGCTGATCCGCATCTGCTCGCTGGTGGGCCTGTCCTTTCCGAACTTCTGGCTGGCGACCATGCTGGTGCTGCTGTTCGGCATCTCGCTGCAATGGCTACCGCCAAGCGGCATGAGCGGCATTGCAAGCTTTATTATGCCCGCGCTCACCATGGGCGTCATCCTGACTGCAACCAATGTTCGTCTTGTGCGCACGGCGATGCTGGAGACGCTGCAATCGCAATATATTATGGTGGCGCGCGCCAAGGGGTTGAGCGAGAACAAGGTTCTCTACAAGCATGCGCTGCGCAATTGCGCCATTCCGCTGATCACTTATCTCGGGCTTCAGTTCGGCGGTCTTCTCGGTGGTATCGTCGTGGTGGAACGCGTGTTCAACTGGCCGGGCATGGGCACACTTGCCTTCGACGCGGTGGCCGGGCGCGATTATCCTGTCCTGCAGGCCACCATCGCGATCCTTTCCATGCTGATCATCGGCGTCAATCTTCTCGTGGACATCGCTTATGGCCTTGTCGATCCGCGTATCCGCACGGAGTAGGACCCATGGCAACCAAGACTTCATCCGTTCTGTTTTCGCGTTTTGCGAGCCTCGAATTCATCGTCGGCGCCGTGCTGACCGGCTGCATTTGTCTGGCGGTGATTTTCTCCGGCTATCTGTTTCCGGGCGGCGCCAACAAGATCGATCTCCTGGCGCGCCTGACGCCGCCATTTGTCAATCAGGTCCATATTTTCGGCACCGATCCGCTGGGCCGCGATGTGCTGGCGCGTGTCATTACCGGCGGCAAGATTTCGCTGTTTGTCGGTTTTGTCTCGGTGATCGGCTCCGTTCTTATCGGCACCATCATGGGTCTCGTCGCTGGCTATTATCGCGGCTTCTGGGATATGGCGCTGATGCGCTTTGTCGATGTGCAGCTGGCCATGCCCTTCATTTTGCTTGCCATCACCGTGATGGCCATTCTGGGTGGCGGGCTTTTCAACACCATCATTTTGCTGATCGTCTCGCAATGCGTGCAATATGCGCGACTGGTGCGCGGTTCGGTGTTGTCGTTGCGCGAGCGCGAGTTCATCCTGTCAGCCCGGGCCATCGGCGTGAAGGACTGGCGCATCATCTTCCAGCACCTGCTGCCGAACCTGCTTGGTCCGGTCATCGTGCTGATGACGCTCAATGTCGCCAATAATATCCTGCTGGAATCGAGTCTGACCTTCCTCGGCCTCGGTGTCGATCCGACCATTCCAAGCTGGGGCGGCATGCTGGCCGATGGTCGCACTTATCTCCAGACTGCATGGTGGGTGAGCATTTTCCCGGGCCTCGCCATTCTGTTCACGGTGCTTGGTCTCAATCTTCTTGGCGACTGGCTGCGCGACAGCCTCGATCCAACCGGCAGGACTTCCCGATGAGCGTGCTTTTTGAGAAAACCTATCCGCGTACGGTTCATGCACTTGTCGAACGCTTCCTGAAACCGGAAATGCGCGGCGCGAAGGTGGACGCATGGCTGTTCGATGACCAGCCGAGCCGCTTTGCCGCGGAAACGACGCTGCGCGAGGCAGGCGTCGAGGTACGGCTGCGCTCGGCTTATAAGCCGCTCCTGCATTTCTTTCTGGAAGAAGTTGATGGCTCGGCGCTGAAGTCGGCAGCGATCCGTTATCCGCGTCATGACGCCTGTGTACAGAACCGGTTTCTGCTTGAGACCTATCCTTTATCAGCACTTCTTCCGGAAGCGGAGATAGATTTCTCGGCTTCGGGCAAAGACGATTTTCATTATGAAGTCGATCTGGTCTTTGCCGATGGCCATAGCGAGAGCCGCCGGGTTTTCGCGCCGAACCGCGTGCATGTGGATTTCATCGGCGAAACGCTGGTGTCGCCGACCGGCTGGCTGGCCGTCACGCAGCACGGCAAGATTGAAAGCGCGCGCTATGAGACATCCTATGAAAAGCTGTTTCATGACACCGTCGCGGCCATCGCCGCCCATGACTGGAAGCGTGGCGAACCTTATTTCGATGAGCTGAACATCGCGGTCAGTCTGCCGATCACCGACCGCCGCCTGCCTTACGATGAGGAAACGCTGAGCCTCACCGAAGCCATGCACGAGGATATTTACTTCTCGCTGCTCGAAGTTTTTCAGAAGAAGTCAGGTCGCCCGGTGGGCGATCGTGGCTTGCAACCGGGCCAGATCGTGCCGGAAGTCCGCTTTCGCGATGCCGAGCCGTCGGTCAAAGTGGAGACACGCTCGCTTTCAACCGATGACGCGCTGACGGCAGAACAGGTTCTGGAGACGGCGCAAGCGCCGCTTTCCGCCGATCAGATCCGCCGTGAAATTGCCAGACTGGGCGGCAAGCCGTTCGAGGCAAAGACCCGCTCTGGCCGAACGGTGCGCGCGACTTATCGCAACGGCAGCGATGCCGCGATGATGATCAGCGCCGGTCAGCATGCCAATGAAACGACAGGTGTTGTTGGCGCGTTGCGCGCAGCCAACCTGCTTGCGGTGCGTGAAGGCGCGCATTTTACGATCTCCCCGCAGGAAAATCCGGACGGATACGAGATACACAAGCGCCTTTGTGCGCTTCAGCCGCACCACATGCATCACGCCGCGCGCTATACGGCGCTGGGTGACGATCTTGAATATCGCAGCGGCGAGGGGCTTTACGAAAAGGCCATTCGTGTCGAGGCTGAAAAGCTGACGGATGCGAAACTGCACGTCAACCTGCATGGTTATCCATCGCATGAATGGACGCGTCCGCTGTCCGGTTATGTGCCGCGTTCCTTTGCCATGTGGACGTTGCCGAAGGGCTTTTTCCTGATCATCCGCCACCATGCCTCCTGGGAGAAGGCAGCAGAAGAACTAATCGACCGCGTGACGAAACATCTGGCCGCGATTGATGGCTTGGTTGCCTATAACAATGCCCAGATCAGGCTGTTCGAGCAGCATGCAGGCGAAACGGGTTTCCGCATCATCAATGGGTTTCCGTGCCTCGTCGGCGTGGATGACCGCCATACGGTGCCATTGACGCTGATCACCGAATATCCGGATGAGACGGTTTATGGAGATGCTTTCGTCAAGGGACATACCGCGCAAATGGAAACCGTGCTGGCATCCTATGATGCCTTGCAAATGATGTTTCCCTCGGATGCGGTTGCCTAAAGATAATAAACGCCAATGCGTTTGCCGCCGATAATTTCGACGGCAATCTCCATCTCGTAAATGTCAGCGAGGATTTCTGGATGAATAAGTTCATCCGGGCTTCCTTGATGCACAACCTTGCCGTGGCGCATGGCGACTATGTGGTCGGAATAGCACGATGCGAAATTGATATCGTGCAGAACCAGAACAACGGTTTTTCCAAGTTCGTCTGCAGCTCGCCGCAACAACTTCATCATTGAAGCTGAATGCTTCATATCGAGGTTGTTGAGCGGTTCGTCCAGCAGCACATAATCTGTATCCTGGCATAGCACCATTGCTACGAATGCACGCTGGCGCTGTCCGCCCGAAAGTTCATCCAGAAAGCGTCCGCTTAGATATTCAAGACCGAGATAGCCGATGGCCTGCTCGACATGATTGCGGTCTTCACTATTCGGGCGGCCTTTAGAATAGGGATAACGACCGAAGGTTATGAGGTCGCGCACGGTCAGGCGGGAATTAATCGCATTTTCCTGTCGTAGGATCGAAAGGCGTTTTGCCAACACATCACCGGATGTCGTTGAAACATCGAGTCCGTCTACGGTCACACGACCCTTGTCCATTGGCAGGAGACGGCTCACCATCGAGAGTAGCGTCGATTTTCCTGCCCCATTCGGCCCGATGATCGAGGTTATGCCGCAAGCAGGCAATTTCAGGGTCACATCATCGACGACAAGTGTGCTGTTGTAGGATTTGCTGACTTGGCTGATTTCTATCAACGCGCGTGCCCCCTGACGAGAAGGATAATGAAGACAAGGCCGCCCAGAAACTCGATGATGACACTGAGTGCGGTATTGAACGAGAAGATCCGTTCAAGAATGGTCTGTCCGCCAACGATGCAGAGGATTGCAAGCAAGATGGCTATAGGCAGGATAAACCGGTGTTTTGCCGAACCGGCAAGCATGTAAGCCAGATTGGCGACCAGAAGACCGAAAAAGGTTATAGGTCCAACCAGTGCGGTGGAAACAGAAACCAACACTGTGACCATGAACAGGATTTTGCGCACGATGCGTCGATGATCGACGCCCAGATTGATCGCCGGATCTCTGCCGAGTGACAGGACGTCAAAGACATAGACGAAGCGCAGACCGTAGAGCGAAACAGCCGCGACAATGACGGCTGACATAATCAGAATGTCGCTATTGATGGTGTTGAAACTGGCGAAGAAACGGTCTTGCAGAACAGCGAAAAGATTTGGATCAAGCATCCGCTGCATCAGATTGGAAATGCTGCGGAAAAAGACACCGCAGACAATGCCGACAAGCATAACGAGATGCAGGCTGCGCGTTGCTCCGGAGAAGAGCCAGTAATAGAGTGTGCCAGCGAAAACCACCATGATAGCGGTTTCTGCCAGAAAGCGAATATTCGGTCCGATCCAATCGATTTGAACGGCGCCGAAGAAGAAGACTACCAATGTCTGGATCAGAATATAAAGCGCGTCGAACCCCATGATCGAGGGGGTCAGGATGCGGTTGTTTGTTACGGTCTGGAACAACACCGTTGAAACCGCAATCGAGTATGCGACCAGTACCATGGCTGCAAGCTTGGTGCCGCGGAAGGATAGGATGAAAGACCAGCTTCCCTTTGCGCCGACTGTCATGAATGCTGCTACTGCAAGCAGAGTGAGCACAGAGAGGAGCGAGAGGATGAAGGTAGGGCGCTTAAGCAAGGCGTGAACCCCGCCGCAACAGAAGATAGAGGAATATGACGCTTCCCACGACTCCCATCATCGTGCCGATTGGAATTTCGTAAGGAAAGCGGACTACTCGCCCGACAATATCGCAGGCAAGAACAAGTCCAGCGCCGAGTATTGCAACCCACGGTACAGCCCGTCGCATATTGTCGCCGATGAACATGCTGACGACGTTCGGGACGATAAGACCAAGGAAAGGTATCATGCCAACGGTCACGACGACTGATGCGCTGACCATCGAAACGATGACAAGGCCAAGTGTGACTACACGGCGATAATTTAGGCCAAGGTTGGTGGTGAAATCCTCGCCCAGTCCCGCGACCGTGAAGCGGTCAGCGGCAATGTAGGCGATGATTGTAAGGAAGAACGCAAGCCACAAGAGTTCATAGCGTCCGCGAAGGACGCCGGAAAAATCGCCGGTTGTCCAGGAATTGAGCGATTGCAGAAGATCAAAGCGGTAAGCAATGAAAGTAGTGATTGCACTGACAACGCCACCAAGCATGATGCCGACCAAGGGCACGACAAGAACGGATCGCAACGGAATGGCGCGAAGAATGCGAAGGAACAATGCAGTTCCGGCAAGCGCCGTAACAGAAGCGACCAGCATTTTTCCGATTACAGGCGTTTCCGGTGCGAACAATATGACCAGAAGGATGCCAAGACTGGCTGATTCCACTGTGCCTGCCGTCGATGGTTCAACGAAACGGTTGCGTGTCAGCATCTGCATGATCATGCCTGAGACGGCCATGGACATGCCCGCCAGAATGATTGCAAGGGTACGTGGAATACGGCTGACAAGCATGACTTCGGCGGCACGGTCAGTGCTTTCGGTGCCGAATAGCGTGCTCAGCGACACATCGCTGACGCCGATAAACAGGCTGATGACAGCCAGTACGACGACAACGGCAATGGCTGCTGCAAGTCCCTTCACGCTCGTTTCCTGTTCTGTTGCCTGATCACGGTTTCGGGCCACCTGCTACTAACTGTGTGGCCCGACCGGATTGGGTTTGGAAAGCTGTTACTTTGCTTTGTCGAAAGCCTGGGAAAGCTGATCGATCGTGCCGTGAAGCGCGCCGAGACCGCCACCAATCAGATACCAGTTCTGAGCGTTCAGATAGACAAGCTGCTCCCTTTTCCAAGCATTGGTCTGGCGCACGAGCTCATTGTCCAGAACCTGCTTTGCCGAATTGCCTTCACGACCGATGGCAGCATCACGATCGATGACAAACAGCCAGTCGGGATTGGTTTCGAGGATAAATTCCGAGCTCACGGGCTGGCCATGATTGCCGATGGAAAGGTCAGGCGCTGCAGGCTTGACCCCGAAACTGTCATGCAAGACGCCGAAACGCGAACCGGGACCATAAGCGCTGATTTTGCCGCCGGAAGTGAGGATCAGAAGACCGGTGCCTTTGTTGGCGGCCTTTTCCTTCAATGCAGCAAGTGCGGCATCAAGTTTCTCGGCTTCTGCCTTTGCTTCTGCTTCCTTCCCGAAAATCTGGCCAAGTTTCTCGACATTGGCTTCAGTGTCGGCGATGAAATTCTTCGCATTGGTCGTCAGATCGATGGTTGGAGCGATCTTCGAAAGCTCACCATATTTCGCAGCCGAACGACCTGCCACAATAATAAGATCTGGTTCTGCCGCATTAACGGCTTCATAGTCAGGTTCGAACAATGTGCCGATTTTCGCATACTCGTCGCCCTGATATTTCTTCAGATATTCAGGAAACGATATGCCGCTTGGAACACCAGTCACCTTGACGCCAAGGCGATCCAGATTGTCGAGGGTGCCAAGATCGAAAACCAGTACCTTAGCCGGTGAGGCTGGAACTGCTGTTTCACCCTGAGCATGCTTGATAGTCACATCAGCAGCATTTGCAGTTGAGGCAATGCTCAGCGCCATTATGGCGGCACCGCACAAGCGTGTAACCTGTTGAGCGATATTCAGCATGATGTTCGATCCTTTCATCAATCCTGTGCTTTACAGTCAAGTATCTTCTCCGTCAAAGACCGAGAGAGAAAATTCAGTTGTTTTTGCCCTTGGGGTTTTGTCCGAGCACAATGAAATTAAGGCTGTCCGCCACCGTGAGCGGTATCATCGAGCCGTGGCTCTCATCCTCGAAACGATGAAAGGCTGCGTCGACTTGCGGTAGTTCAGAAAGCTCTTTGAATATGTCTGAACCGGAAGGTCCGCCACGCAGTTTCTTCAGACGGTCATCGTCCTGTTTCGTCTGGCCGGGGCGGCTACCACGTTTGCCGGAGGTTTCTATAAGCAAGCGGATTGGGCGAGGGGCATCCTTGAAGCGCGTGATGAACTGATCTTTATCAGTTAGAATTGAACGATCGTTCCACCAGATTGACGGGTCTGCCGCGCTATAGCTCTGGAAGGAATCTGTGCGGTTGAACAAGGCATAAAGGGTGAACAATCCGCCCAGAGAGTGGCCGAACAGGGCCTGTCGGCTTTTATCGACGTTGAAACGCTTTTCGACTTCCGGCTTTACCTGATTGTCGATGAAGTCGAAGAATGCATCTCGTCCTCCAGTCTTTGGTACATTGAAGTGGACTGGGATCAGATCGTCAGGTGTCGGAGGCGTGAGGTCGAAATATCGCAGGCGGACGATTTCTTCCTGATTGTCAGTCGGGTAGCCGATGCCCACAAATATAGCCTTCAGGGCAGAGTTTTCTGCCATGAGCTTTGCTGCAATCGGCAACATGCGATTGCCGTCGACCATGTATATGACAGGATAGCCACCTTCGGGTGCAACCTCCTGCGGTGCAGCGGTGAATATACGATAGGCGATGCCGTTGGCTTCCATATCAAAGGACGAGGTGGAAGGCTCAGCAGCCTTCACGGTGGAAGCCATCAGTATCCCCGTCATCATCAGGCATGCTTTCTTCACGATATTCGTCAGTGCGCTCATAAGAGCATCCCATTCATGGAAAAGACGCCAGCCATTGCGGGCAGGCGTCTTTTTGTTGTGATACTAGAAGCGGGAAGTCATGCCGACCCAGAGGCGACGACCATCGACGACTGTATTGAAGTCATCGACATCTACTTTCTTGTCGAAGACGTTGTAGACGGCAGCGTTCAGAGTGACATTCTCGCTGAAGTCATACGAACCGCCGATATCGAAGGTTGCATAGGGCTTGTATTTGCGAGCGACTACCTTGCCGTTCCTGTAGACGGGTTCACCGGCTGTGCCGATACGCGCACCCGCATTGGTTTCTTCGCCGTGGTAGTTGCCGCTGGCCCATGCACTCAAGCCTTCAACCGGCGTTATCCAATCTGCACGCAAGCTGGCCATGTGCTTCGGCGTACGTGTCAGAGGCAAGCCCTTGTAGTCACCGGTCTGCTGTTCGGAGTCGGTGTAGGTATAGTTGCCGCGCACGGTAATTGTGTCGGTTGCTTCCCAGTTGAAGGTTAACTCCACACCTTGCATGACGGCTTCATCGATATTGAAGCTGTACCAGAGACGATAGTTCGGATCTTCGCTCCAGCGAATTGGATTACCATTGGCATCCGTCACCAGCGCATTGCTGATCTTGTCCTTGAAATCCGTGTAGAAATAGGTTGCGCCGAGGCGAAGGCCAGACTGGTTGTCCCAGAGAACACTCGCTTCATAGCTTGTGCTTTTTTCAGGCTGCAGGTCTGGATCACCGATGATCACGCCACAGGTGCCGTTTGGACCATACGAGCATCCCGCGCCGCCCGTCGTATAAGCATATCCCGGGGCGATAGTACGGAGTTCCGGTGCACGGAAGCCGGTGGAGATACCGCCCTTGAACGTCAGTTGTTCAGTTGCGTGCCAGACGGCATAGCCGCGTGGGCTGAAATGGGAGCCATAAATCTCATGGTCGTCCATACGCAGACCGCCTGTCAGGGCGAAGTCTGGCGTGATCCACCATTCATCTTCTGCAAAGAGTGCCCACTGGCGAACGCTGAACTCTTCATCCAATCCGGTACGACGTCCTGGGTTCTGATCGGTCA
This sequence comes from Brucella sp. MAB-22, assembly GCF_025908475.1. Classification (NCBI taxonomy): domain Bacteria; kingdom Pseudomonadati; phylum Pseudomonadota; class Alphaproteobacteria; order Hyphomicrobiales; family Brucellaceae; genus Brucella; species Brucella sp. MAB-22. The sequence goes on from NZ_CP109781.1 coordinate 1,734,545, forward strand.
GCACCGATTGCGAAAACTGTCCACCGGTTACCAGCGTGTGATTACCGTAGAATTCGAACGGAGTTGTGAACTTGCCATCGAGTACCGAATTACGGATATGCGGCGAACGCAGGTTCTCGACGTAGCTCTTGGTCTTGTTGTCCCAATTGAAATTGGTGCGTTCTGCCCATTCTTGCTGGAATGAGAATTCCGACGTTGTCGGTCCCCAGCGACCAGTATGGCTGATCGACCAATGATCGCGATCATTGTAGTTGTAGGAATCCGAGCCCGATGCCGCCGTGTTGCCGACGGTGGCGTCGCGACGAAGGCGAGTCTTGCCCAGCTCGAGCATGATATCATGATCTTCATTCGGCGTGATTGTAACGCGACCGGTGATGTCGATATCTTTCTGTTCTGGCGTCCCGCTGACGATATTGTCTTCCTGTCGCTTGAGACCGCGTCCCCAGACCTGAACACCGACGAGGTTCGGGACCAGCGGCCCGGTCATGTAGTAAGACCCCTGCAACGAATTTCCGAATTTGGAATGCTGCTGAACCGTGCCGTCTACAGAGAAAGAACCGCTCCAGGTGTCGGATACTTTCTTGGTGATCACGTTGATAACGCCGCCCATCGCGTCCGATCCGTAGAGCGAAGACATGGGGCCACGAATGACCTCGATCCGTTCGATTGCGTTCGCAGGCGGTAAGAAGCTCTGCTCGAAGCCGGAGTTGCCGTTGGTGCGGGCATCGCGCGTGCTCTGGCGCTTCCCGTCAACGAGCAGCAAAGTATAAGAACCAGGAAGACCACGAATGAATATGTCGCGCTCGGCCGCCGGACCTGTCACCGCGACGCCCTGAACGTCTTTCAGAGCATCGGTCAGATCGCGATAGGCGCCTTTTTCCAGCTCTTCGCCAGGAACGACAGTGATGCTTGCCGGAGCGTCGGTGATATTCTGTTCGAACCCTGTTGCCGTGACAACAATCTGATTAAGTTTGACAGCTCCATCAGCGGTCGTTTCGATGCCCGCTTCCGTTGCCTTTTTCTTCTTGGTGCCAGCTTCGTCTGAAGTTGCCTCTTCCGCAGCGTTGATCGCGGTTTGCGCGATGGCATTCATTTCGCTCAGAAGTAGCGTTGTGGAAAGACACGTCCCCGCAAGGATCGCCCGATAAATGAGCGATTTGCTGGCCAAACGCCTGTTTTGTGTACCATCGGCCCACAATCCCCGAAACAAGCTGGTCATTTTCGTCACCGTTTAAAGTTGAGTTTTCAAGTCTCCTTATGTATGGCTGTCGGGTGACGTCAATCGTGATGTTTTATAAGCGTTCTAAATTTCAAAAACCGCAAATGGACGGGCAAGAAAGTGATGTCGGGCAAGCAGGTGAAAACGCAGCAACAAACGGAGAAAGGTGAGAGTGAAAGCCTTCGTTTGGGACAATTGCGCTTGCTTATCGCTCTTGATGCACTTCTTGTGGAAGGCAGTGTTGGCGGTGCTGCCAAGCAGATGGGTTTAAGCATTGCGGCTATGAGCCGACTGCTCGGACAGATTCGCGAAAAGTTCAACGACCCCATTCTGGTTCGCTCCGGCCGAAACATGGTGGCCACCCCGAAAGCCGAAGCGCTGCGTGGGCGTTTACGGCGGTTGGCGAATGAGGCCGAAACGTTGTTGAGTCTGGACTTTACCGAATTGCCGAAGTCGGGCTGTACCGGGCATCACGGGTGGAAGCGAAGCGCCATTGTAACACCGCCGCCGCTCGGAATCCGTAAGGTTGTTGAGCTTGAAAACCATCCGACACCAGAGCAGCTTGCAACGCAGTTCGCCAACATCCAGGACGAAAACGATCCGGTCAGGCGACTAGCGAAATATATCGCTGTTGTAGGGCGAAAAGCCGGGCACACCCGTCCACTCGAGATGTCTGAGGCCGACGATGCATTCACAACGATCTTTACGGGTAATGCCGATCCGATGCAGATCAGTGCGTTGCTCCGGCTCATTCACTATCGCGGGGAAACTGCACCGGAACTTGCTGGCATAGCGCGAGCAGCGAGACGAATTTATTCCGTGGACGCGGGCTTGAACATACCAGCGCTGGACTGGCCAGCTTATCTATCGCCGAATTCTGTGCAGTCACCGTGGTTCATGCTTTCAGCCTTGCTCGTCGCGCGGGCTGGTTATCCTGTTGTCTTACACGGTAATTGTGGCACAGGTGAAATCTCGGGCAAGCTTGAGATAGCGGCCGAAGCTATCAACCTCCCGATCGCGACATCACATTCACTCGCAGAAGGTGCATTAAGAGCGCATGGCATCTGTTTTATGCCGTTGGCCGGTTTCGCTCCTCAGATTCATGCGCTGATGGCGCTTTACCCACTGTTCGAGTCGCGTTCATCGATGAATAGCCTCGTTCATTTGCTCAATCCGATGAATCTCAAGGCATCGTTTTTGGGGGTTACACAGCCCACATATCGTGAGTTACACCGCGATGCGGGCGTACTTCTTGATATGCCTTCTATTTCGGTAGTTTCGACCAGCCGGGACGTTGCCGAGTTAGTTCCGCATCGAACGCATACGATCCATAGGCTTCTTAATGGTCGTGAAACAGATTTATTGCTTCCGACCCTTTCCAAGGAAAGTGGTGACAAGCATTCGAGCTTCAGTTCATTCGAATACTGGTATGGCATCTGGTCTGGCGCGGCAACGGACAAACGCGCAGAAAATACAATCGTTGCGACGGCTGCCATGGCGATGATGACGGCTGCCGTCGCAGACAATGAAAGCCATGCGCAATTTTTCGAGAAAGCCGAAGAGCTCTGGCGAAATCGCCACAGCCGGGCGGCAGCCTGATTTGGAAGTAGTTGCGATTGTGGAACGTAAAACTGTTTCACGTCCGGCAGAATTTGAAAAAGCTTTCTCTCGCTCGTTCGAGGATGGCAAGTCCATGCTTTGTCTACTAATTTTGTAGGCTTTATCGTTCTCCCCGTGAATTCGATTGCAACAGGGGAGCTTCGATGGTCAATCAGGTACTCGGCGAGGCGGGGACGTCTATTTTTGAGGCGATGTCGCGACTTGCTGTTGAGCGTGGAGCCATCAATCTGGGGCAGGGATTTCCAGAAGGCTTTGAACCGTCCGAACTCCTTGATGCCGCTGCTCGCGCTCTTCGTGAAACTTCACAACAATATCCGCCCATGATGGGGCTGCCGGTTCTCCGCCAAGCTGTCGCAGAAAACGCAAGGCGATTTCTCGGTATTGACGTAGACTGGGAAAGGGAAGTTCTAATTACGTCCGGCGCTACGGAAGCGCTCGCCGATACGTTTCTGGCGCATCTGGATACGGGCGACGAGGTTATCTTGTTCGAGCCGGTCTACGATGCTTACGCTACGCTTATCCGCCGTGCAGGCGGGAAGGTGGTGCCGGTACGGCTGAAACCACCTCATTGGGAGCTACCGCGAGAGGAGCTGGCAAAAGCCATTTCTCCACGGACGAAACTCATTGTCGTCAATACACCGATGAACCCAATCGGCAAGATACTGGATCCAGATGAGCTGGACTTTCTCGCCGAACTTGCGATCAAGCATGATCTCGTGATCGTTTCGGATGAGGTCTACGAACATCTCGTCTTCGACGGTCGCCCGTTTCATTCTATGTTCGGAGTTGAGAAAGTCCGCGACCGTGTTGTGCGAATTGGCTCCGCTGGAAAGAGCTTTTCATTGACAGGATGGAAGGTCGGCTATGTGACAGCCGCCGAAAAACTTCTGGCCCCGATCGCTCGCGCCCACCAGTATGTCACTTTCGCCACGCCGCCAGCATTGCAGTCGGCGGTTGCGGTTGGGCTTTCGTTACCTGATAGCTACTTTTTCGGCCTTCGAGCGACGCTGGCATCGCGACGGAATCTGCTGGTTGAAGGGCTGAAATCTGCGGGTTTTGATGTCGTAGCTGTCCATGCCACCTATTTCGCGGTGGCCGATATAAAGTCGCTCGATCATGGCGGTGACGATCTCGATTTTTGCCGACGGTTGACGCTTGAAGCGGGTGTAACCCCGGTTCCTATCTCATCTTTTTTTGGTGCACGCGATGTGCGCAGCCACGTCCGTTTCTGTTTCGCCAAGCGCGAAGAAACGCTGCGGGAGGCCGCTTCACGGCTGGTCCAGTGGAATAATGAGCACAATTGGCGCACCGCATCATAGGCGCGCCCGAAAATCACTACAGGGAAAACAAGATGCATTCAGTTTCATTTTTGCGCGGCGCAGTTTCCGCGGCACTTTTCTCAGCGCTCGTCGCTTCACCGGCGCTTGCGGAAAAAATCCGGTTTGGTGTGACGTCGGGGCCGCATGCTGAAATCGCCGAAGCATTCGCACCCGTTGCCAAGGCAAAGGGACTGGATATCGAGATTGTGGAGTTTTCGGACGGTGCACTGATCGACCCGGCGACAAATGATGGCGATCTCGACGCCAATGGCTTTCAGCATACACCTTACTTCGATCAACAGAACAAGGATCGAGGTCTCAATCTCGTTGCTGTTGGCGGACGTACTGTCTTGCTGCCAATGGCTGGTTACTCACGCAAGTACAAATCTCTAAGTGAGCTGCCAGAGGGCGCACAAATCTCCATTCCCAACGATCCGAGCAATGCAGGCCGTGCCTTGAAGCTTCTTGAAGCTGGCGGCGTTATCAAGCTTACGCCGGGTGTAACTTTCAACGCAACTGAACTCGATATTGTCGATAATCCGAAAAAGGTCAAAATCATACCGATGGAAACGGCCCAGCTTCCACGGTCGCTGGAAGACGTGGATTTTTCCGTCATCACTTCACATTTTGCGCTGAGTGCTGGGCTGGTTCCGACCCGTGATGCGATCCTGATCGAAGACCAGTTATCCGATTATTTCTGCCTGCTTGCGGTCGCGGAAAAAAACAAGGATGCACCATGGGTCAGGACGCTTGTCGAGGCTTATAAATCTCCGGACGTCAAAGCCTTCATTGAGAAGAAGTTCGATGGCAATATCGTAGCAGGTTGGTGACATGAACGTGCTCGTACGCAGCGGACCTGTGTCGAACGCCGTACCGGACGATACAAGCCCGGCACCGTCAATCATCGACATACGTTCGCTGACAAAGACCTATGATGAGAAGGCTGGTCCGGTCATCGACAATGTCTCGCTTCAAATCGCCAAGGGAACCATTCACGGAATTATTGGTCGTTCAGGCGCTGGAAAAAGCACGCTCGTGCGTTGCCTGAATGGTCTGGTGCACCCAACCGGAGGACAAGTCGTTGTTTCCGGGCGAGAGATCACAACGTTGCGTCAAGGCGAATTGCGACAGGTTCGTCGTGAAGTATCAATGATATTTCAGCATTTTAGTCTGCTGTCTTCACGAACTGCTTTTGGCAACATAGCCCTGCCACTGGAGCTCACTGGCTATGATCGCAGCACCATAAAAGCCCGCGTGAGCGATTTGCTTGATCTGGTGGGGCTCAAGGGAAAAGCCGATGCTTATCCATCGGAATTGTCTGGCGGTCAGAAACAGCGTGTGGGTATAGCACGCGCATTGGCTTTGGAACCGAGCATCTTGCTGTCGGATGAGGCGACATCGGCGCTTGATCCGGAAACCACCGAGCAAATTCTTTCGCTATTGAAGGATATCAATCGGCGGCTGGGGCTGACGATTGTGCTCATTACGCATGAAATGGACGTCGTGCGCCAGATCGCAGACCATGTGACGGTTCTTGATGGCGGCAGGGTCGTTGAAAGCGGAGCGACCTTCGACGTCTTTGCCTTTCCGCAAACACCGATCGCCCGGTCATTTCTGGCTAGCATCGTCGCCCACGACCTGCCGCCGGAAGTATCGCAGCGGGTGCTTCCACAACCAGTTGTCGGGTCGGATCCGGTTCTGCGCATTATCTTTTCCGGTGAAGCCGCGCATGCGCCGGTCGTTGCTACGCTCGTGCAGCGCTTCGGGATAAATCCGAACATATTGCACGGGCGCATAGACTATATCGGTGGCAGACCACTGGGCATCATAACACTCGTCGCTGAGGATGGTTCCGCCGATCTCGCGGACGTTCGCAATTATCTGTCTTCACTCAATCTTCATGGAGAGGTCATCGGTCATGTTGTCCGATCTGCTTCCGCCGGCACTCGTCGGGCTCTTGCTTGAATCGCTGAAGCAGACGGCTACTATGGTGGCCGCATCTGCCATTCTGTCGACATTGATTGGCCTGCCGCTCGGTGTTGCACTGATTGTTACCAGTCCGGGCCAGTTTCTCGAACGACCGGTCTTCAATCGTGTTGCGGGCACTGTCGTCAATCTGGTTCGATCCACGCCATTCATCATTTTGATGGTGGCGATCATTCCCTTAACGCGCCTGATTGCCGGAACGACCGTTGGCACCTATGCGGCCATCGTACCACTGACCGCGGCAATCACACCTCTCTACGCACGGCTCGCCGAAACGGCGATGCGTGAGGTGGACCAGAGCCTGATCGAAGCTGCCGAGAGCATGGGTGCAACGCCAATTCAGATCATCTTCAAGGTGCTCTTGCCTGAAGCGCTACCCGGGATCATTGCGGGGCAAACAGTTACGCTTGTCAGCCTTGTCGGGTACTCGGCGATGGCAGGAACAGTCGGCGGCGGTGGACTGGGCGATCTCGGAATTCGCTTCGGATATCAGCGCTTCATGCCGGAAGTCATGGTGGCCGTCGTCATCATCCTGGTTGTGATCGTGCAATCCATCCAGATCACGGGCGACTACGCCGCCCGTCTTGTCAACCACCGTGTGGCGCGCAGCCGTCGTTCCCGCTGAGAGTTTTTCAGGAGCTTCCAATGACTATACATACCACCCCAATCAATCTGCCTCTGCTTGATTTGTCCCGTTTCAATGGCAGCGCCGAGGAGCGCGACAGTTTCATTGAGGAGCTGCGCCGCACTCTTCACGAACATGGCTTTTTCTATCTCACGGGACATGGCGTCGATCCGAAACTCGTGGAGGACGTGGTTGCAACGGCGAAGACGTTCTTCGCACTTCCAGCGGAAGAAAAACTCAAGATAGAAATGGTGAAGTCATCGCATTTCCGCGGTTACAATCGTGCTGGCCTCGAACGGACACGTGGCGAGCAGGATTGGCGCGAACAGCTCGATATCAATACGGAATCAGAACCTGCCGAGATCGGTCCGAATAGCCCGGCATGGAAGCGTTTGATCGGCCCGAACCAGTGGCCGGAAGCACTGCCCGAACTTAAGCCATTGTTGCTTGCTTATCAGGCTGAGGTGACGCGCGTTGGCATTGATATTCTGAAGGCTATCGCCGCGGCTTTGGGGCAGTCGGAAGACTTTTTCGCCCAGATTTATGAGCCGCATCCGTCTCAGCTCCTAAAGATTATCCGTTATCCGGGGCGCGATGTGGCGGAAAGTGAGCAGGGAGTGGGCGCACATAAGGACGGCGGTTTCGTTACTGTGTTGCTGCAAGATATCATCCCCGGCCTGCGCGTTCAGCGGGAAGATGGCGAATGGATTGATGCACCTCCGGTTCCCGGCACTTTTGTTATCAATACGGGAGAATTGCTTGAGCTTGCCACCAATGGATTCGTGCGGGCAGATGTGCATGGCGTTGTCGCGCCGCCAGCCGGTGTGGAACGCTTTTCCGTCGCCTTCTTTCTCGGTGCTCGATACGACGCGACGATTCCGGTTATAGATTTGCCAGATGAGTTGAAGACCAAGGAGCGCGGTGTGACTGTCGACACGCTGAACCCGATCTTCCGTGAAGTTGGTGCGAACAATCTAAAAAGTCGCCTCCGGTCCCATCCTGATGTTGCGCGTGCTCATCATGCAGATTTGCTGACACCCGAACAATTGGCGGATCGCTCGCCCGGATCGACATATTGACAGGTTGATCTTCATTTTCCAGGGCGTCGTGGTCGTGCTGACGAGAACGCCCTGTTCACCCCATCCCTTGACGGCTAATTGTGCTGGTCTCAACAGCCGTCAAGGAACGAGTCCGGGGGTACGTGGTTGATCCAGATCGTTCCGGAACATGCGACACCCTCACGAGTGACCGCCGCTCATGTTTCGCTTTTTCGCAAACATTTATAAGCTGCGATTGCTGACAGGTGAGCGCGGCAGCTATCATTATGGTGGAAACCTTTTATCATTTTGCCAAGCGGATGCCGGTCTTTTTTCAAAAGTTTCGGCAGATTGACCGTGTAGTTGTCATTTTGAACAATTTGTTCCCACGAAATTTAACAAATCCACGGCTTGATCGTTCAAAGCATCAATGGAAATCTCCCTGCACTTATAAAAGCGTGAAGTAGGGAGGGGATCGCTGAAATGCCTGTAATGCCCAAATTGTGTGCCGATACCATAGTATATAACGGTGCGATCTGGTGTGGATATGAAGAGGGCACAGTCGAAGCCCTGGCCATCTGGCAAGGCAAGGTGCTCGCTACGGGCACCAAGGATCAAATCTGGTCTTTGAAGGGCGATAATACGCGTTTGATCGATCTGAAAGGACGCTTTGCCACACCCGGGCTGAATGACGCTCACCTGCATCTCATTTCGATTGGGTTGACACTCAAGTGGATTGATGCGACGCCGCAAGCGGCGCCGACATTGCAAAGCCTGCTTGACGCCATTCGGGAACAGGCTGCTTCCGCACCTCCCGGCGCATGGATCAGAGCACGCGGCTATGACCAGACGAAGCTCGATGTCGGTCGGCACCCGCATAAATCGGAGCTTGATGCTGTTGCTCCACACAATCCCGTCATGGTGGTACGCGCATGTGGCCACGTCTCGATCTTCAATTCGAAGGCATTTGAACTGGCGGGTATTGACGAAAATTCCCCGGTGCCAGATGGCGGCTTGATCGAGCAGAAGAATGGTACTTTGACGGGGATGGTTGCAGAAAATGCGCAAGGCGCCGTCCGCAAAGCGATCCCCAAGGCAACGACGGAAGAGATGATCGAGGCCATTGAGGCTGCAGGCAATCTTCTCCTTTCCTATGGCATCACCAGCGTTATGGACGCCGCTGTCGGTCAGGTCGCAGGCTTCGATGAAATCCGTGCCTACAACCTCGCCAAACTCGACAAGCGCTTGCCGGTGCGCACCTGGCTCGTGCTGCTCGGCGATCCGGGACCTTCCATTGTCGAAGAATGCTACAAAGCAGGACTTGTTTCCGGTGTCGGCGATGACATGCTGACAGTCGGTGCCGTCAAGATTTTCCTTGATGGATCGGCGGGCGGACGCACTGCATGGATGAGCAAGCCGTATCTCGGCGACGACGATAATATCGGTGTCCAGATATTGCCGGATGCAGAACTGGAAGCGCTGGTGCTCGATGCCCATAAAAAGGGTTATCAGTTGGCTTGCCACGCTATCGGCGATGCAGCGATTGGACAGCTTATTACAGCCTATGAAAAGGCACTCGCAGCGCATCCCGATCCAGATCGCCGCCATCGTATCGAACATTGCGGGTTCTCCACGCCGGAACAGCATGAGCGGATGAAGAAAGCCGGGATTTATCCTTGTCCGCAACAGGTCTTCATATACGATTTCGGTGACGCCTATATTTCTGTTCTTGGCGAGGAACGCGCAATTTCAAGCTACCCGCTGAAAACCTGGAAGGATCTGGGTTTCAAGCCTGCGACTGGCAGTGATTCACCGGTCTGCCATCCGAACCCCTATCCAAACATCTATTCGATGCTTACGCGCGAAACGGGTAAGGGAACGGTGATGGATACCCGCGAATGCGTGACCATCGAAGAGGCCCTGCAAGTTTATACGGAGTTCGGTGCTTTCTCTCAGAAGCTGGAGAATGTGAAGGGCAAGCTTGTACCTGGGCAGGTTGCTGATATTGCGGTCTTTTCACGCAATATGCTTACCGCGAAGCCGGAAGAGATTCTCAATGACACGCATTGTGTTCTTACCATGCGTGACGGTGAGGTCGTATTCGAACGGTCGTGAGTTAAATGCTCCCGGTTTCCGGGGGCAATAAAAAGAATTGAAGCGTAAACGCTTCGGGGCGATTTCGGGCAGCGAGGTTTCGACAGAGCTGTCCGAAGAACGGTTCATCTGAATCGCAAGAATGACATTTATGAAGGGGAACAACATGAGAAAATTTGCTTTGCTGGCAGCGCTGTCTGCAGTCCTGCTGGCCGGAACGGCGGCTTACGCGGCGGACGAGCCACGTTCGGGAGGCGTCATCAATTTTGTCGCGCCCTACGGCGACAGCTTCTCGACGCTCGATATTCAAGCATCGCCTGCCACACAAGACGAGTTCTACGCCAAGGCGATTCACCGTACGCTCTATGATTGGGATGCTGATCTCAACAAACCGGTACTCGGTCTTGCAACCGATGTGACTGTGTCCGACGACAGGCTCGTCTATACCTACAAGCTTCGTCAGGATGCATTTTTCCACAATGGCAAGCCTTTGACGGCAGACGACATTATCTGGAGCTATACCCGGATCATGGATCCGAAAAAGGCATTCCCACCGGCACGTTACATCGCCGAAATCAAAGGGGCGGAGGAATATACGCAGGGCAAGGCCAAGGAAATTTCCGGCCTGAAGAAGATCGATGACCATACGCTCGAAATCACGCTGAAACAGCCAATTGATCCGGGCTTCCAGTTCATGCGTAACAACACTGCCATTTACCCGGCAGGTGAGGGGGATAGCGAAGAGTTTCAGCGCCACCCGATTGGTCTCGGACCTTATAAGTTTGCGGAATATGTTCCTGGCTCTCGCCTGACAGTGGAGAAGTGGGACAAGTACTACGAAAAGGGCAAGCCCTACGCCGACAAGATCAATATCATGATCATGGGTGATGCGGCCGCGCGCGACGTTGCGTTCCGCAACAAGGAGATCGACGTAGCCGTGCTCGGGCCGGCACAATATACCGCCTATCTTGCCGATCCTGAACTGGCAAAGAATATGGTCGAGGTAGCTGAGGTATATACGCGCGCCGTCGGCTTTAATCCGGATTTCAAGCCGTTCCAGGACAAGCGTGTTCGTCAGGCAATCAACTACGCCATCGATAGCGATCTCATCATCAAGCGTCTCGTCAAGGACAAGGCCTATCGTGCTGTTGGTTGGCTGCCAAACTCATCGCCAGCCTTCGACAAGGATGCGAAGCCTTATCCGTATGACCCTGAAAAAGCAAAAGCTTTGCTTGCTGAAGCTGGGTATCCCGACGGCTTCGAATTCGAATTGACAGCAACGCAAAACGAGAGCTGGGGCCTGACCATTGTTCAAGCGATCATTCCGATGCTCGCCAAGGTCGGTATCAAGGTGAAGGCAAAGCCGGTCGAAGCGTCAGTGCTTGCGGATGTAGTTCCGGCGGGCAATTTCCAGGCCTATATGTGGTCGCTCGAAAGCGGTCCGGATGCACTGACGGCGATGCAGTGCTTCTATTCCACGACCCCACAATCTGCGTGTAACTACCAGAAGTTCTCGAACGCAGAATTCGACAAGATTGTCGATGAGGCAAAGGTAGCGAAAACTGAAGAAGAGAAGAACGAGCTTCTGAAGAAGGCCAACAACCTGTTGCAGGAAGAAGCGCCGGTCTGGTTCTTCAACTACAATAAGGCTGTCATGGCACATCAGCCATGGTTGCATGGCCTGCAGCCGAACTCGGCGGAGCTCGCCGTTCAGTCCTATGAAAAGCTGTGGGTTGATGACACGGTTCCGTCCGGTCGCTAATTCTGGCTGATCTGGATCGGCCCGCTCGTTATCGGGCGGGCCACTGATCCCCTTTGCTCCAGCGTAGTTTACGCTGATCCGAAAGGAGGACCATGTGCTCTATTTTATTTTTCGGCGCGTCTTGCAGATGATACCGACGGTCGTCGCTGTATCACTGCTGATCTTCATCATTTTCAGTGTTGTTCCGGGCAGCATCGCTTCTGGCCTAATTGCCAATGGTAAGGGCATGAACGACCCGAAGATGGTCGAAAAGATCACTCAGGAATTTGGCCTCGACAAGCCTGTCCATGTGCGTTTCGGCAATTATCTGGTTCAACTGGCACAGTTTGATCTTGGTACGTCCTATCGATCAAGACAGCCGGTTGTCTCGCTTATTCAGGAGCGCATGTGGCCAACATTGAAGCTCGCTTTTGCGGCTATGGGGTTTGCGATCCTGATAGGCGTACCGCTTGGGTTTCTCGCGGCACTTAAACCCGGAAGCCTTCTCGACAGTGTGACGATGATAGGCGCAGTCTCGGGCCTCTCGCTACCACAGTTCTGGCTGGGCCTGCTGGCCATGTATCTCTTCGCACTGACACTCGGATGGCTGCCGAGTTTCGGCTATGGCGATGGAGGCATCAGAAACGTCATTTTGCCTGCGCTGACGTTGGGTGTTGCGCCATTGGCGTTGCTGGCAAGAACAACGCGTGCAGCCGTGCTTGAAGTGATGGGCGCTGATTTCATTCGTACCGCCCGCTCTAAAGGCATGAGCAGCTTTCGCCTGGTGAAATGGCATGTCATGCGCAATGCGCTGGTGCTGATTATCACGACAATCGGCTTGCAATTCGGATCGATGATGGGGCAGGCCGTGGTGGTGGAGAAGTTATTCTCGTGGCCGGGCCTTGGCTCCTTGCTGATCGATAGCGTTTCGCTGCGCGACATTCCCGTGGTGCAGGGGGCAATTCTCGTAATCGTGTTGTGGTTTTTGGTCATCAATACGATCGTTGACATTCTCTACGCGGTTATCGACCCGCGCATAAGCCACGAGTAAGCCCATGAAGCTCCGTTTCAATCTCGTATTCGGCGGGTTCGTGTGTATCGTCATCGTTGCAGCAGCCGTCTTTGCGCCGTTGCTGGCGCACTATAATCCGGTTCTCGACGCTGATTTGATGAATGCTGAATTGCCGCCTGACGCACAGTTCTGGTTTGGCACTGATGCCCAGGGTCGTGATGTTTATTCGCGCATCCTTTATGGTGCGCAAGTGTCTTTGACCGTTGGTGTCGTCTCGCAATGCATCAACACGGTTATTGGTCTGTGTTTTGGCATTTCTGCCGGTTATTTCGGCGGTTGGTGGGATGATTTCGTTAATGGTCTCACTAATCTCATGCTGGCAATTCCGTCGCTGATCTTCGCGCTGGCAATTATGGCGGTCCTCGGCCCCGGTTTGCCAAGCCTTCTGCTCGCGCTTGGTCTGACGAATTGGTCCTGGACTTGCCGCATTGCGCGCAGTTCGACCCTTTCACTAAAGAAGCAGGGCTATATTCAGGCTGCCAAGATGCTTGGCTATAGCGATGCCCGCATCATGATCACGCAGATCGTGCCAAACATGATCGGACCGATCCTCGTTATCGGCACTCTTGGAATGGGCGACGCAATTCTCGCAGAAGCAGCACTTTCCTATCTTGGTCTTGGGATCAGTCCACCGGATCCAAGCTGGGGCAACATGCTCACTGATGCGCGTGAGTTGATCGTGAATGCGCCTTGGGCTGCCGTGTTTCCCGGTTTGGCCATCTTCTTCACGGTGCTTGGACTCAATCTGTTCGGGGACGGTCTTCGCGACTGGCTCGACCCGCATATGAGGACACGCAAGGTATGAGCGAACAAGCACTTCTTGAGGTAGAGAACCTCCGGATCGATATTGTTTCTGGTTCGAGCAAACATAACGTGGTCGAAGACGTATCGTTCACTATCGGAGCCGGCGAGACATTCGGACTGGTTGGAGAGTCTGGCTGCGGAAAGAGCATCACTGCACTATCGATGATCGGATTGCTGCGCAAACCACTGTCGATAACGGATGGCGTGATACGCTTCAAAGGGCAGGATTTGCGGTCAATGTCGTCGCGTGAAATGCGCAAGCTGCGTGGCAATCGCATAGCGATGATCTTTCAGGAGCCGATGACTGCTCTCAATCCGTTGTCGCCAGTAGGGCGGCAGATCGCGGAAATGTTCGTGCTGCACCAAGGTGCTACTTGGCACGAGGCGGAGCGCAAAGCGATCGAAGCGCTCGCCAGTGTTCAAGTTCCTGCGCCAGAGCAACGTGTGAAGAACTATCCACATCAGATGTCTGGCGGTATGCGCCAGCGTGTAATGATCGCTATCGCACTCGCGTGTGATCCAGATTTGCTGATCGCTGACGAACCCACGACCGCGCTTGATGTGACTGTTCAGGCGGAAATTCTTCGTCTGATGCAAGAGCTTTGCACGGCACGAGGAACTTCTGTCCTGATGATTAGTCATGATCTTGGTGTCATCGCGAAAATGTGTCGTCGCGTGGGGGTCATGTATGCTGGGCATCTAGTCGAGCAGCGCATAACAGCAGGCCTGTTCCACCACCCGGCTCATCCTTATGCGCATGGTCTTCTGGCCTCTCTACCGCAGCTCGGCTCACGACAAAAAGCAGGTCAGTTGCGGCTGCAGGAAATCGAAGGCGTGGTACCCTCCATTTCCGCTTTTCCAAAGGGCTGCAGGTTCGAGCCGCGTTGTACGCGCGCGACTGATATTTGCCGTGCGCAAAAACCGGGCTGGACGCCACTTGAAGATGCCGGTGTGGTGAGGTGTTTCCATCATGAATGACATGCATTCAGCCAAACTAGCAGAACCATTGGTCCGCATCGACGATGTCTGCGTTTACTTCCCGGTGAGCGGCGGCATTTTCAGTCGCTCAAAGCAATTGCTGCGTGCCGTCAACAATCTCAGCCTGACCCTCAACAAAGGCGAGTGTCTTTCGATTGTTGGAGAGTCCGGTTGCGGTAAATCTACGCTTGCACTCTCCCTCGTCGGCTTGCAAAAGCCGACGAGCGGGCAAATCTATTTTGAAGGACGACCGATCACCGGAAAGGACGAACCGTCGCGGCTGGAACGAGCAAAGATGGCGCAGATGGTCTTTCAAGATCCGTTCGCTTCACTCAATCCGCGCCAGACAGTCTATACGTCCCTGGCGGCGCCCTTGCGACTTCACGGTGTGACCTCGCGCAGCGAAGTCGATGGGCGCGTCGAGGAAATTCTGCGTCTTGTTGGTTTGAAGCCCGAGCAGGCAAAGCGTTTTCCGCACGAGTTTTCGGGTGGGCAACGCCAGCGCATCGGCATAGCACGCGCGCTGCTGCTCAATCCGAAAGTTATCGTGCTTGATGAGCCTGTTTCGGCGCTCGATGTTTCGATCCGGGCTCAGATCATCAATCTGCTGCTGGAACTGAAAGAACGGCTCGGTCTCTCTTATATCATGATCAGCCATGATTTGAGTGTCGTAGAACATATGAGCGACCGCGTGGCGGTTATGTATTTCGGGCAGATTGTTGAGAGCGGACCGTGGGATCGGATATTCTCGAACCCGACGCATCCCTATACACGGAGACTGATTTCGGCCATTCCCGATCCGATGACGGAATTGACGGGCGGTCGGCTGCTCGACGATACAAGCCCACCGCAAGCACCGGAAGGTTATGCATTTTACCCCGAAAGCTTTGGCACGCACGATGTTCATGAAGTGCCACCACGGACACAGTTCATCGATATAGGCGGGGACCATCGCATTCGCGTGATCGAGAAAGCTTGAGTATCAAGTAAAAAACTAAAAAGCGCCGCTAACCGGCGCTTTTTATTGTCGTAGTATAAAGATCAGCCGCTGATCAGCTTTACTTCCATGAAGTCTTCCAGCCCCCATTTGCCGCCCTCGCGGCCATTGCCTGATTGCTTATAGCCGCCAAACGGACTTCCCGGTGCACGCGATGTGCCGTTGATCTGCACCATGCCAGCGCGCAATTTGCGAGCCACGCGTTTTGCGCGTTCCGGACTACCGGTCTGGATATAGGCTGCAAGCCCGTATGGAGTGTCGTTGGCAATGGCGACGGCTTCTTCTTCGGTATCGAACGGGATCATTGCAAGCACCGGTCCGAAGATTTCTTCGCGAGCAATCGTCATGTCATTGTTTACGTCGGCAAAGACGGTTGGCTTGACGAAATCACCTTCGGTGAACCCGTCGGGACGTCCCGTACCACCCGCAACAAGCCGTGCACCTTCATCAATGCCCTTCTGGATCAGGTGTTGAACTTTCTCGAACTGGATTGAGGAGGAAAGCGGGCCGATGTGATCGCCTTCCTTTGCCGGGTCGCCGACCTTCGTGCCTTCTGTTATCTTTTTCGCGAGGTCTACTGCCTTGTCGTAAACTGAGCGCTCCACCAGCATGCGCGTCGGCGCATTACAGGACTGTCCGGTATTCTCGAAGCAATGCGCAAGGCTGCGTGCCATAGTCTTTTCAAGATCGGCGTCGGCGAAAACGATGTTCGGCGATTTGCCACCAAGCTCCAGCGAAACGCGCTTTACCGTTGCTGCTGCTGCTCGCGAAACTGCCGTTCCGGCGCGGGTCGAGCCGGTGAAGGACATCATGTCGACATCTGGATGTTGCGACAAGGCTTCGCCAACAACGGTGCCTTCGCCATTGACGAGATTGAAAACGCCTTTCGGGAAACCTGCCTGATCCACAAATTCGGCAAAGAGCATAGCCGACATCGGCGCAATCTCGGACGGCTTCAAGACTACCGTGCAGCCAACCGCAAGTGCTGGAATAACTTTCAGCGCGATCTGGTTCATCGGCCAGTTCCACGGCGTAATGAGGCCGCAAACACCGATTGGTTCGCGCACGACCGTCTGGTTCGGGTATTTCGGAGAAAGGATCTCTTCGAACTCGAAGTTTTCGAAGGCCGCAATGAAAGCCTTGGTATGAGAGAGGCCTGCCGCTGCCTGCGATTCCCGCGCAAGCGTAATCGGCGCACCCATCTCGAGTGAAATTGCCTTGGCCATTTCCTCCAGACGGGTTTCGTAAATTTCCACTAACCGACGGATATAACCGATGCGTTCTTCTGCCGGGGTTTCGCTCCAGGATGGAAAAGCCTTGCGTGCGGCTGCGACCGCTAGGTCGATGTCTTTTGCGGAACCGGCAGAGATGACGGCATAAGGCTTTTCGTTGGCGGGGTTGATGACCTCAATGGTCTTAGCTTCTATCGGAGCGCGCCACGCTCCATCGATATAGAAGTCCGTTTTTTGATCGAGGTTTTTCTGAAGCATCGTACCGTCCTCCGTCGCGCTGAATGTTCGAGTTCAGCATAAGCCAACCCGATTTGCTTTCGACACTAATGCCGGGAAATGGCAGCGTCAAAACAGAAGGGTACATGGAAACATCAATTTTTCTTATTCATTATCGTAGGCTTCAACATCAAAACCCAGGGCAACCAGTCCTTCTTCCAGATAATCTCCGAGAAGCGGTGTGCCTATGAGATATTTGGCTTCACGGCCATTGTCGCGATCAGCCGCGGTTGCAAGAGCTTCATCCCATTCTTCTGCACTAAAATCGCCGCGTCCAACCCACATCAAAGCGAGCAGTTCCTGCCGCTCATCTATGTTTAGGGACCGGATAGCCGCAAAAAGTTCCTTGCGGGTGGGATTTGCCAGTGAGGCGTCGAGAATATCAACTTCATTGTCATCGCTGGCATTTGACCCGGATTCTTCATCGGTTGCGGGAACCTGAACGTCATACTCCCGGGCCTTGGCGATTATAAACTCCAGATTGTCGATATTGTTGACCAGCTCGACCACGCTTGCCTCCGTTACCTAGAGCATTTCCAGCAAAAGTGCGAAGTGGTTTTGCGTAGGATAATGCGTAAAAACAAAGAGATAGAGAATTTCCAGCAGTTCAATTTAAACTGGAAATTCTCTGGGTTGTTTGGCAAACAACGCTTTCGCAAAGCCTTGGTTCCGGCTGTCTCAGGGAGCAGGATCAGCTTCGCGCAGCCTGTAGCCGACGCCTGTTTCGGTTAGAATATAATGCGGCTGATCCGGGGATTTTTCAACCTTCTGTCTCAGCTGGCGGACATAGATGCGAAGATATTGCACATCAGCCGCCGGCCCCCAGACCTGGCTGAGAATAAAATGGTGCGTCAGCACTTTTCCGGCATGCTGCACGAGAAGACGGAGGATATCGTATTCCTTCGGCGACAGTTTAATTTCTTCACCATTGAGTTTCACAAGACGGCGCACAAGATCGACGGTTAGGCCGTCACTCTGGAAAAGTGGCTTTTCTCCCTGCTGTTGCAACCTGTGCCGCAACGCGACCCGCAAACGCGCGGCCAGTTCCTTCATACCGAAAGGTTTCGGGACATAGTCATCGGCTTCTTCTTCAAGTGCACGAACAATCCCCGCTTCGTCGGTTCGGCTTGAGAGGACGAGAATAGGCAAGGTCACGCCGGTTTCTCTCCAGCGTTGAAGCAGCGCATGTCCATCAGTGTCAGGAAGACCCAGATCAAGCACCACGATATCGGGCTTTTCCGTCGTAATACGCTCGTCGGCTTCGCCACCATTCACGGCCTCGACGACGGTGTAGCCTTCCGTCGTCAGTCCGACCCGCAACAGTTTGCGGATGGCTGGTTCATCGTCGACAACAAGAATTTTCAGTTTCGGATCGTTCATGAGTTTTTGTCAACTTCATCAGCTGGGACGGGCAAAGCGATTGTAAAGACGGCACCGGTGCCTTCATGCCGATTTCCGGCCCGAATAGAGCCCCCCATTGCTTCGATGAAACCGCAAGCGATTGAAAGCCCCAGTCCGGTACCGGCCTGCACGTGATCACCTTTACGCACACGATAGAACGTATCGAACACGCGCTCCAGATCGCCGGGTGGAATACCTGGACCCCGATCACTGATTTCCAGTGTTATACGAGACGGAGCAGCATGAGCCTTAATTGTAATCGGTGTGTTTTCGGGGGCATATTTCGCCGCATTGTCGAACAGATTGAACAAGACCTGCTCGAACAGAACGGCATCAAGCTGAACCATAGGCAAATCAGCTGGAACGGCAATGTTGACCTGATGATGAACCAGAATCTTGGCTGCACGATTGAGCGCCGCCCCAATGAGATCGCCAACATAATGAAGCGACAGATTAGGCTTCATTGCACCCGCTTCAATCCGCGTCATATCGAGGAGGTTTGCGATGAAGCGGTTCAAGCGCTCTGATTGGTCCACCACGGTTGCAACGAGATCGGAACGGTCTGTATCTGGCAATGAGCTGGAATAGTCGCGCAAGGTCGTGGCTGCGCCCAGAATTGCCGCCAGCGGGGTCTTCAGATCGTGTGAGATTGAGGTGAGCAGGGCCGAACGCAATTTGTCAGCTTCGGCGGCGAGTTTTGCTCGCTCCACATCACCGACAAGCTGAACGCGTTCGATGGCAATTGCGGCCTGATCGGCCAAAGCCTCGAAGAGACGCTGTTGTTCAGGCGTGAGGATAGGCCCCATGCGATCATTGTCGAGGCCGATGACGCCAACTGATGTTCTGGCGGTTTTGAGAGGCAGATAGAGCCGCTTGGCACCCGGTAAAGTATTGGCACCACGCCCAGCGGGAAGGTCGTGTTCCCAGGTCCAGTGTGCTGCAGCGATATCGGCATCATCCAGAGTGTCATCAGGCGGATAACCACCTCTGACCGTTATACTGTTTCCTTCAGGGAGAAGCATCACGACCCGCACCTTGAGCATTGATGCGATCTGGAATGCGGTGGCCCATAACACATCATCGAGCGAGCCAGTCCCTGCCAGCTTTTTACTGAAGAGATATAGATCTTCCGTCATGCGTGCACGTTGCCGTGCCGCTGCAGCCTGCCGCTGGACCCGGCTCGCCAGATTGCTGGCAATGAAACTCACGAACAGGAAGAAAACCAGCGCCACAACACTTTCAGGATCGGCGATGGAAAGCGTGTAGAGGGGAGAAAGAAAGAAGAAATTATAGGCGAAAGCGCTAAGTACGGATGCGAAAAGCGCTGGCCAAAGACCAAGGGTGACCGCAACACCAAGAACGCCGACAACGAACACCAGTGCTATGCTGCGCACATCCAGAAACTGGTCGAGCAGCAAGCCGGTGACAAGCGCTATTCCTGTCATCACCATACCGATCAGATAGGGCGTGATGTCGGGCGTTGCCTTCTGACTGGCGGTCTTTACCTTACGAGGGGTCTCCCCGTTTTCATAGTCGACACCTGCCGTTATGTGAATATCGATGGCGCCGGAGAGCCGCACCAGTTCTCGTGCGATGGAGCCGTCAATCATCTCACGCCAGCGCGATTTTATCGATTTTCCGGCGACGATCTGGGTAAAGTTGTGTGTTGAAGCGTAGCGAACAATGTCTTCGGCGACGGATTGACCGGGAATGATGATGGTTTCCCCGCCGAGCTGTTCGGCAAGCTTCAGTGCCGTTGCAAGCCTGTCCTTTGCTTCTTCAGTAAGCCCCGCAGACCGTGCCGTTTCTATATGGATGGCCGCCCAAGGTGCGCGAAGACGATCCGCAAGCCGACGCGCATAGCGAACCAGCGATATACTACGGGGGCGTTCATCGACCGCAACCAATATGCGGTCGCCTGCAGCCCATGGCCCTTCAATGGCATGGGCGCGCATGTGACTGAGCAGTTGCTCATCGACACGCTGGGCGGTGCGGCGCAGCGCCAATTCACGCAACGCGGTCAGATTCCCGGGAGAAAAGTAATTGCGGATCGCTCGTTTCGCGGTCTTTGGTAGGTAAATCTTGCCTTCATTAAGACGTTTGAGGAGATCATTCGGCGTGAGATCGATAAGCTCAATGTCGTCGGCACGGTCGATGATGCTGTCGGGTACTGTTTCACGCACACGGATACGCGTGATCTGTGCCACAACATCATTTAGGCTTTCGACATGCTGGATGTTGAGCGTCGTATAGACATCAATCCCGCGCGCCAGAATTTCCTCGACATCCTGATAACGTTTGGGGTGTCTGCTGCCCGG
Organism: Brucella sp. MAB-22; assembly: GCF_025908475.1. Classification (NCBI taxonomy): domain Bacteria; kingdom Pseudomonadati; phylum Pseudomonadota; class Alphaproteobacteria; order Hyphomicrobiales; family Brucellaceae; genus Brucella; species Brucella sp. MAB-22. Next base: position 1,755,264 of record NZ_CP109781.1, read on the forward strand.
TGCATTCGTGTGCGCCAGTTCATCCACAAGAACCAGTTGCGGTTTGCGAGCCAGCACCGCATCGATATCCATTTCATCCAAGAGATGCCCGCGATAGGCCACTTGCGCACGCGGAATAATCTCAAGCCCTTCCGTCAGCGCTTCGGTTTCCACTCGACCATGTGTCTCGACAACGCCGATGACGACATCTATGCCATCAGCTCTGCGCGCGCGACCGGACATCAGCATTTCATAGGTTTTACCAACACCCGGTGCGGCACCGAGAAATATCTTCAGGCGGCCACGCGTTTCGCGTTCCGCCTGTTCAAGCAGAGCATCGGGAGAAGGTCTGTTCTCGCCGAAGCGAAGCGGGTCCGATGTCAAATAAAACTCCTGAAAGGAAGGGGCGGCAAATCATGCCGCCGCCAGTTATTCTACTTGGTGCTGGTCCTGTCCAGAACAAGGTTCAGCTTCAGAACATTGACCACCGGTTCCCCGAGAAATCCGAGCTCACGAGCTTCAACTTGTTGCTCAACAATTCCTCGCAATGCGGCTTCATCGATCCCGCGCGCCTTTGCGACACGCGGCACCTGATAGAAAGCTGCTTCCGGTGAAATATGCGGATCGAGACCGCTTGCGGATGTTGTCACAAGGTCAATCGGTGGTCGTGCATAACCTTCGTCTTGTGAGAGAGCGGTGGCGTCAGCTTTAATTCGCTCAATGAGTTTTGGATTGGTTGGGCCAAGATTGGACCCGCCAGAACTCGCGGCATCATAACTGTTTTGTCCTGCCGCAGATGGGCGACCGTGAAAATAGCGGTCGCCGGTAAAGCCCTGTCCGATCAACTCGGAACCAATGATTGTACCGTCCTTTTCGATCAGACTGCCATTGGCATTAGCGGGAAAGATCGCCTGGGCGATACCTGTCATGCCGAGCGGGTAGAGCAACCCGGTTATGACAGTGAGCGACACGATCATCACAAGTGCTGGACGAAGTTGTTTCAGCATTTTTGTTAATCCTTATGCGAGGCCAAGGGCGGTAATGGCCATATCGATGGCCTTGATGCCGATGAATGGCACGATGACGCCGCCGAGGCCGTAGATCAGAAGATTGCGCGAGAGGAGCGTACCTGCACCGACCGGCTTGTAGGTCACACCTTTCAGCGAAAGCGGGATCAGAGCCACAATAATCAGGGCATTGAAGATGATGGCCGACAGGATGGCGCTCTGCGGCGTGGAGAGTCCCATGATATTGAGCGCGCCAAGCTGAGGATAGAAAGCCAGAAACATAGCCGGAATGATCGCAAAATATTTTGCAATGTCATTGGCGATGGAGAAGGTCGTCAACGCTCCCCGTGTCATCAGCAATTGCTTGCCGATTTCAACGATTTCAATGAGCTTGGTGGGATCGCTATCAAGATCGACCATATTGCCTGCTTCTCGCGCGGCAACCGTGCCGGTATTCATGGCCACGCCGACATCCGCCTGAGCAAGGGCAGGGGCGTCGTTTGTACCGTCTCCGCACATTGCAACAAGTTTCCCCTTCGCCTGTTCCTCTCGGATGAGCGACAGCTTGTTTTCTGGCGTTGCCTGCGCAAGAAAGTCATCCACACCTGCTTCGGCAGCGATGGCTGCTGCGGTCATAGGGTTGTCGCCGGTAATCATGACAGTGCGGATACCCATCCGGCGCAATTCGGCAAAGCGCTCGCGGATGCCGCCTTTGACGATGTCCTTCAGGTGCACGACACCGAGAAGGTGGCCATCTTTAGCGACGGCAAGCGGTGTGCCGCCAGCCTTGGCGATTGTGTCAGCGATAGACTGTAGTTCCGACAGTGTTCTTTCATCGGCGTGGCTATTCTGGTCCACATAGGCAAGCACAGCATCCACAGCGCCTTTGCGAATGACGGAACCCTCAATATCGACGCCGCTCATGCGGCTTTGCGCGGTGAATGGTACAAAATGGGCGTGAAGACCTTGCATGTCACGGCCACGTAAACCGTATTTTTCCTTGGCCAGAACGACGATGGAACGACCTTCGGGCGTTTCGTCGGCAAGCGAGGCCAGTTGCGCTGCATCGGCAAGCTCTTGCTCGGTTACGCCATTGACCGGCACAAAAGCGGTCGCCTGACGATTGCCAAGAGTGATCGTGCCGGTCTTGTCAAGCAGAAGCGTGTCCACATCACCCGCTGCCTCGACCGCACGACCGGACATGGCAAGCACGTTGAAGCGTACGAGGCGGTCCATGCCTGCGATACCAATGGCAGAAAGCAAGGCGCCGATTGTCGTCGGGATCAGGGTCACGAAGAGCGCAACCAGCACCGTGACGGGGATATAACCGCCTGCATAAGTCGCAAAGCTAGGGATCGTAACAACGGCGAGCACGAATATCAGCGTCATGCCTGCAAGCAGAATGTTGAGCGCGATCTCGTTGGGTGTCTTCTGGCGTTCTGCACCTTCCACCAGCCTAATCATCTTGTCGATAAAGGTGGAACCCTGCGCGGCGGTGATGCGTACCTTGATCCAGTCGGACAAAACTTGTGTTCCACCTGTAACGGCAGAGCGATCGCCGCCAGATTCACGGATGACAGGCGCGGATTCGCCGGTAATGGCGGCTTCATTGACGGATGCGACACCTTCAATGACTTCACCGTCGGAAGGGATGATGTCATTGGCTTCCACAAGAACGATATCGCCAACTTTCAAGCTCGTTCCCGGCACACTTTTCCAGTTTGGTCCCTCGGGACTATCCAGAAGTTTAGCTTGTGTTTCCGTTCGTGTCCGGCGCAGCGAGTCTGCTTGTGCCTTGCCTCGGCCTTCTGCGACGGCCTCGGCAAAATTCGCAAACAGAACTGTGAACCACAGCCACAAGACGATCTGGAATGAAAAGCCGACACTGGGATTGCCGGTGGCGACGTCTTTCAGCAGCAGCAAAGTTGTAAGCGCTGAAACGACGGCAACCACGAACATCACCGGATTGCGCGCAAGACTCCTGGGATTGAGCTTGCGAAAGGCATCGCCGATGGCGGGTAAAAGGATGCGGGCATCGAGAATGCTCGCGGATTTGGACTGGCTCATAACAGAGACTCCAGTAAAATTACGTTTCCGTTCGGAAAGCTCAGATCAATCCGGCAAGCTGAACCGCGAGAAGGACGGCGGTCGTTGCCAGAAGGATCGAGAGAATGCAGCTTGAGGGTTTGAGCATCAAAACATCTGCCCCTTGATCATTGCGAGGTGTTCGGCAATGGGGCCGAGCGCCAGCGCCGGGAAGAAGATCAGTCCTCCAACCACAAGAATGACACCGATCAGCAAGCCGACGAAAAGCGGCCCTGTCGTCGGGAAGGTGCCTGCAGATTGCGGTGCAGCTTTCTTGGCGACAAGTGAACCGGCGATCGCCATGGCAGGCAGGATCACGAGAAACCGGCCCATCAGCATGGCAAGCCCGATGGTGATGTTATACCAGGGCGTATTGCCGGAGAGGCCGCCGAAGGCCGAACCATTATTCGCTGTGCCTGAGGTATAGGCATAGAGAATTTCCGAGAAACCATGTGGTCCGGGATTGGCGATCGATGCCAGCCCTGTTGGAATAACGGACGCTATGGCGGTAAAACCCAGAATTGATAACGGAAGGCAGAGAACGGCGAGCATCGCCATTTTCACTTCCTTGGCTTCGATCTTCTTGCCCAGATATTCAGGCGTGCGTCCAACCATCAGCCCGGCCACGAAAACGGCAACGACAACAAACAGGACGATACCGTAGAATCCTGCACCTACGCCGCCGATGATGATCTCGCCCAGCATCATGTTGATCATGGGGATCATTCCGCCCAGTGCCATCATGCTGTCATGCATGGCGATCACTGCACCGCATGATGCAGCGGTGGTAACGACGGCGAAGAGCGCGGACATTGCGATGCCGAAACGTGTCTCCTTGCCTTCCATGTTGCCACCATCAACACTGAGTGCATGGATGAGGGGATTACCGGCAGCTTCTGCCCAGTAGCAGATTGCAACGCCTGCGACGAACAATATGCCCATCGCAGCAAAGATTGCCCAACCCTGACGTTCGTTGCCGACCATTCGCCCGAAGACGTTGGTAAGCGAAGCGCCGATTGCGAAGATCGCAACCATCTGGATCATGTTGGAGATGGCATCCGGGTTTTCAAAAGGATGCGCGGAATTGGCATTGAAGAAACCGCCGCCATTGGTGCCGAGCATCTTGATGGCGAGCTGCGAGGCAACCGGCCCAAGCGCGATCACCTGTCTCGCGCCTTCCAGCGTTGTTGCTTCGGCATAAGCACCAATCGTTTGCGGCACACCGAGGCTGACGAAAGCCAAGGTAAGGATAATGCACAAGGGCAAAAGGACGTAGAGTGTGCATCGTGTAAGATCGACCCAGAAATTTCCGAGCGTCTTCATGGATTTGCGCGAGAATGCACGAATGAGTGCAATGGCGATGGCAACGCCAGTAGCAGCCGAGACGAAGTTCTGTACCGTCAGTCCTGCCATTTGCGTCAGGTAGGACATGGTGCTTTCGCCACCATAGTTCTGCCAGTTGGTGTTGGTAACAAAACTGGCAGTGGTGTTGAAGGCCAGGTCCGCCGGGACGTCGCTCATACCCATCGGGTTGAAGGGCAGAGAGCCCTGAAACCGTTGCAGCATGTAAAGCAGCAAAAAGCCGGCCAGATTGAACAACAGCAGGGAAGCAGCATAGGTTGTCCAGTGCTGTTCTTCTCGTTCGGTTGTGCCTGCGAGGCGGTAAAGCCCCCGCTCGACCGGAACGAGTACAGGTGAAAGGAGCGTCCGTTCACCGCCGAAAACGCGCGTCATGTAGCCGCCGAGCGGTTTGACGAGCAAAATGATGATCCCGCAAAAAACGAGGATCTGAATCCATCCATTGATTGTCATGGTCTTTTCCGAGGCCTGAAAGGCTGCCGGTTACGCGGGCTTGGCCGGAGATCGGCCTAGAACCGCTCCGGTCGTATGAGCGCGTAAAGGAGATAAGCGGCTAGAAAGGCTGCAACCAAGGCGCCAGCGACGTATTCGATCATCATGGCGACGCCTCAAAGCCTTTCGCAGATGCGCAGATAGCCGAACAGCAGCGCGAAGAAGCCGATGCCGATTGCAAGGACGGCGAAATCCATAGTCATGCCTGAATTGCCCTAAGGGGCTCCCTGTTTCTTACAGGGACATTATGTTGCCGCATTGCATAGGGTTTCGAGAGCGAGCGCTGCTTCAAAAAATAAAAAACTCATATATGGAATGCGGTCGATAAAGGCCGATGTTGCCGTCTTGTCTTTCACTAGAGCGATGTTGCCGCGGCAGCTGCACGACCGGCCGTTCGTCCGGAAAAGATGCAGCCGCCGAGGAATGTGCCTTCAAGTGCATTGTACCCATGATAACCGCCACCGCCGAAGCCTGCAGCTTCGCCTGCAGCGTATAGACCGGGCACCTTTTCTCCTGCCGCATTGAGAACTTGGGCGTCCATATCGGTATGTAAACCGCCAAGTGTCTTGCGTGTCAGAATATGAAGTTTGACGGCAATAAGCGGACCGTTGGAGGGTTCCAGCAGAGAATGCAGCGGCACGGCGCGCGTGAGACGGTCACCGATATAGGCTCGGGCATTATGGACCGCCATCACCTGAGCATCCTTGGAGTAGCGGTTGACGATCTCGCGATCTCGCGCTTCGATTTGATCACGGATGTGGTCAGGCTTCAGAAGCTTCTCTCCCGTCAAACCGTTCATTTTTGCAATGAGCTCATCCAGTGTTCCAGCTGTGATGAAATCTGCTCCGTTATCGAGAAAGGCTTGGACCGGCGGCGGTGGCGCTTTACCGAGGCGACTTTTAAGCAAAAGCTTCCAGTTTTTGCCCGTGAGGTCCGGATTTTGTTCCGATCCGGACAGAGAGAACTCTTTGCGGATGATTTTTTCGGTCAGGATGAACCACGAATAGTCGTAGCCGGTCGAAAGAATATGTTTGAGCGTGCCAAGAGTGTCGAAGCCAGGAAGATAGGGAGCGGGAAGACGATTGCCCTTAGCGTCGAACCAAATGGAAGAAGGCCCCGGCAGAATGCGAATGCCATGGTTCGGCCAGATCGGGTTCCAGTTTCGCACGCCTTCCGTATAGTGCCACATGCGATCAGCATTGATGACATGGCCGCCCGCAGCCACGGCAATATCTATGCCGCGTCCATCTACATGAGCTGGTACTCCCAATACCATTTCTTTCGGGGGAATGCCGAGCCTGTCGCGCGGCCATGCCCTTCGAACCTTGTCGGGGTCACCGCCTATGCCGCCAGATGTGACGATTACACAGTCAGCAAAATAGGCAAATTCGCCAATGGTGTCTCGTGATGAAGATTGCCCGCGCTCGACAGTCGATGGCACCAGCACCTCTCCATAGACACCACTGACGCGCCCGCCGGTAGTGGCGATGCTATTGACTCTATGACGGCATTTTAGGGTTATGAGCCCTTTGCTGATTGCTGCCCGGAGCGATCGTTCAAATGGTGCTACGACAGCAGGTCCTGTTCCCCAGGTTACATGAAAACGTGGCACTGAGTTGCCGTGACCATCGGCTTTTGCTCCGCCACGCTCCGCCCAGCCAACAACAGGAAACCAGCGCATACCGAGACCATGCAGCCATCGGCGCATTTCTCCTGCAGCAAATTCCAGATAGGATTCGGCCCAGCGTTTCGGCCAACGATCTTCCGCCCGATCAAATTGTGCCGATCCAAACCAGTCCTGCCGCGCGAGGTCGATATTGTCCTTGATGCCAAGGCGACGCTGTTCCGGGCTGTCGACCATAAATAATCCGCCGAGTGACCAGAACGCTTGTCCACCAATGGAATTGTCACCTTCCTGTTCGAGAAGAATGACCTTGCGACCCGCTAGAGCCAACTCATGAGCGGCAACAAGCCCAGCTAATCCGGCACCGATGATGATTGCATCCGCATTCTCCATCCCCGCTTCCTCTCTCCCAAAAGGCGCTCGATGAGCGCATCGTGACTGAAGGGATGACGTGTTGCAAGCGGTCGTCGGGTGTATTCAACCGAAGAAATAAGGCACGATCCAGTCGGCAATCAGCTTGATGGAAAGTCCAAACAAGGTCAGCTGCACGAGCAGGAAAAATGGACCGTCGGGCATGATCCGGGTCAGCTTTGCGCCGACAAAGGTGCCAATAACAGCGGCAGGGACAAGCCAAAGGCCAAGTGATGTATCGAGATTGGAAAACTGCTGCAACTGCCAGTAGGGCACAAGCTTTACGGCGTTGACGATGGCAAAAAGAATAGTCGATGTGCCAGCGAAAACCAGTTTTGGAAGATGCTGTGGCAGCACGTACATCTGGAACGGTGGCGCCCCGGAATGCGAGACGAAACTGGTCAGGCCCGTGAGAACGCCCCAGAAAACGCCGCCTGGAACATCCGCCTTTCGCGCACTTTTGCGGTAAAGTGCCCCGAACCAAGCATTGAAGCAGAAAAGGATGCCGACCAAGCCGACCAGCATTCCGATGAAGGTAGGAGAAAGATGGGCGCTAAACATCCAACCAACGCCAACGCCGAGAATTGCTGCTGGGGTCAGGATTGCAAGATTGCGTGCCGAGAAGTGATGGCGATAAAGATATAGGCCAAACATGTCGCTGATGACATAGATCGGAAGCAAAAGAGCGGCGGCGGTGACCGGCGATATGACCAGCGCCATCAAAGGAACCGCGAGCGTACCGACGGACGGCAAACCACCTTTCGAAAGCCCAACAAGAAATGCCGCAATGACTGCGATTGCGAGAAAAAGAGGCGTGTGTTCGAGCATGTGATAGGGCAGCTTTGCGGTGGGGGAGAAAACATCTCCGGCGTTGGGCCGGAGATGTTGTGATTGGATGTCAGGCGTGGGCCCATTCCCAGTAAAGCGCCCGCGCCCGCTTCGTCAGTGGTCCATATTCAAGTTTGCGATCATCAAAACCGACAATTGGCACAACTTTGCTCATATTGCCTGTCGAGAAGATTTCATCCGCTTCGCGGAAATCTTCGATCTTCAAAGTGGTTTCATGGACGGTGACGCCTGCTGTGCGCAAAAGCCCGATTACGCGCTGGCGAGTAATGCCGTTGAGGAATGTACCATTGGGCGCTGGTGTGAAAACCTCGCCACCACGTACCATGAAGACGTTTGAGGTTGCTGTCTCCGCAACGTTGCCAAGCACGTCGGTCACCAGCGCATTGTGAAAGCCTTTTGCCTTTGCCTCGCGCAGCATGCGCGCGTTGTTCGGATAAAGGCAGGCGGCCTTGGCATTGACCGGCATGACTTCCAGATATGGCCGACGGAACGATGTCGTGGTGACCGTGAAACCCTTCGGCTCGACCATGGGGATCGCTTCAAGGCAGAGTGCAAAATCCGTTGACGATGCGAGCGGAGCGACTGCGCTGGCGTCACCTTCTTCTGCCCAGTACATGGGGCGGATATAAACGTCTGTTCCAGGCGTGAACTTTTTCAGGCCCTCACGCGCAAGCGTCTCGATGTCATTGGCGGAAAGTGTTGGTTCTAATCCCAAAACACGAGCTGAATCATTAGCGCGAGCAGAATGGCGGTCAAGGTCTGGTGTTACGCCTTCAAAGAGGCGTGCGCCATCAAATACCAGCGAACCAAGCCAGGTCGCTTGTGAGGCTGCACCGAGAATGCGAACATCGCCTTCACGCCATTCGCCCTTGTAATAGGTCCACATCGCGCGTTTATCGGTCATTTCCCTAGTCCTTTGACAATATATTTCTCGTGCTTCTGCCCGCGTCAGAGCGCTGTCAAACACAAATCGTTATCGGAAAAATGCTCAAAGCGTCTTGATATGGTTGAATCAGGTTAACGTCCTAAGCACTTCTGTTTGAAGCGTTATTTCATCAACCGTGGACAGGCTGCCTACATCGTAGGAGCAGGCAACGCCTGAGACAAGCGCGAACTTGTCACTGTTCGCTTTCAAGATTGTTCGGCCTTGTCTTCAACAAGCGCGGGAGTTGGTTCCGATGTGACGACAGCCGGAGGCCCCTCAACACCGCGTTGCCTTTCGCGGATAAAGGTGAAGAGACCGGAAATAGTAATGAGAACGATGCCGATCAGCATGGGCATATCTATGTGATCGTGGAAAACAAAATATCCGAAAAGGATCGCCCATATCATCTGGCTATACTGTGGGGACGCAATTGCACTTGCTGGCGCGCGTTGGGCTGCAAGCATCAGCAGGATATTGGCTAGCGCGGCAAGAAGACCGTATCCCGCAAGATAAACCCATTGCTCGGTATTTGGCGCTTCATAGGACGGGGTCATCAAGGCCCCGCAGATGATGATAGGGCCGATTAGTCCGCTTGTATAAAGCGATATGCGCTTTTCATGCTTACCCATAACGCGGAAGATGATGATGCTCATCGCACCGCCCATGCCAGCCGCCAGTGCGCCTAGGTGGCCGATCGAGAGCTCCCTGAACCCGGGGCGGAGCACAATCAGAACGCCGATAAAGCCGATCAGAACCGCTGACCATCGCCGCCAGCCAACCTGTTCCTTCAAGAATACTACTGAAAGTATAGTCACGTAGGCTGGAAGAAGGAAAATGAGCGCGAAGGCTTCCGCCATAGAGAGATGTGTGAATGCCGTAACGCTTCCTATTGTTCCCATAGCCGCCGTTACGGTTCGCAATAGCCACATTTTGATATTGGTGGTGCGAAACATATCGAGCCAGACATCGTCAGCTTTCTTTGTAAATGGAATAGCCAGCAGACCAAGTACAGCGCCGAAGAATGCCACTTCGTAAGGTGACAGCGTGCCATCAAGAAACTTGACGCAGGCGTCGCTTACAGCGAATGCCGCATAGGACGCAAACGCGAGAAAAATACCGTAAAGCATGTCAATGTCCGAAAGAAACGGGGGGAGGAGTTCGTTCCTGCTGCTCCCTTAATCGATTAGAAGCTTATTGGCAAAAGGCTTCTCTGAAAATTCGCATTTAAGACTATAATTGGGCCATTGCTTGGAAAAGAAGTAAATTCGACCTTTTCAAGGTTTTGAGCTCAAGCAAAAACGCATGCCTCATTTGCAATCATATCCGTGGTGGAAATTTGGGCAAACGCCTATTTGATAATCATCCAAACGAGGAGAAAGCAAATGAACATTCGTCAGAAAGTACAGCAGTTCGTGTCCCGCCGCCGCGCTATCCGTGAGCTCGGTGCAATGGACGACCATCTTCTTGCCGATATCGGTGTTTCGCGTTCGCAGATTCACAGCGCCGTTTTCGGTAAGTAATAGCTTATGGCGTTTCTCTCGAAAGATCGCCCCATAAGTGAAAATCGAATAAAGTAACAAAGCGTCGGTCTCCAGTCCCGGCGCTTTTGTTTTATGCGTTGCCCCTTAAATAGTTTCTTGACCTGAAGGTCTGTGGTTCTGACTGCGCGATGCCGCTTTCCCAGTCGTTACAGCTTTAGTTTCTTGCCCGCTCATTATTCAGCTGTTTATCGCTAATGAGACATAATCCGTACCATTTTGGGACAGATCGCTGTTGTCGCCAACGCAATTTTCCGCCAGCTTGTATTTGCGGGGGCAGGCGATGAAGATACGGCGTTTCCGTTTTAAACTGCGGTTTGTTTGCTAAACTTCATCGCCTCATATTTCATAGCAATGTCTATTGCCGGTTGGTGTTGCGTTTATTGTTCTAAATTATTGCCAGTCAGTATTGCGTGGAATGCAGGAGTGCACGCAATCTAGCTCTTGCGCATCGGGCGGTGTCAGGCTTATCTGGCCGCCCGATGACGCAAAGGCAGATACAGCATGGATATTATCTGGCGCGGGATTTTGATTGGAATTGGCGCAACCGTCGTAATGGACTTGTGGGCGCTGATACTGGCCGCAATACCAGGGCAGAGGCGCCCAAATTGGGGGCTGGTCGGTCGCTGGTTCTGGCATCTCCGCCACGGGCAAATTTTCCACGATAATATTTCTGATGCCAAGCCCTATAAGCATGAAGTAGCACTTGGCTGGATTGGGCATTATGCGGTCGGTATTCTTTACGGTGTCATCTTTGCCATTTATGGTGGCGCGGAATGGTTTTCCGACCCGGTCTTTTTGCCGGTTTGGATTTTCGGTATACTGACAGTATCGGCAGGGTGGTTTTTGTTGCAACCCGGTTTGGGAATCGGTTGGGCGGCTTCAAAATTGCCGAATGCGCGTAATGTACGTTTGCTCAATCTTATTGCACATACGTTTTTTGCTCTTGGCATGTATGGCACGGCTTTGCTCTTACAAAGCCCATTTCAATCAGTTAGTTAGAAATAATCGCGCCCCTCTCGCAAATTGTCTTTTTTGAATCTGTTTCAAATATTTCCCGGCAAATGAGTGACTGGCGCGTGATGAAATCTCAGTCCACACTAAATCATGTCAACAAACTGGCATTCACGCGGCAGAACTGTGCTTTTGTCCGTGATGGGTGTATGGGGAACTTGTCCGACTGCAAATCTGCAGCGGCAACTAACATTATGGCAATCGCATAGGTTGCCTCAGCTCGGCTCTTTACGAAACGCAACAGGTTGCGCGTCGTGATTTTACGCGAACTGGGGCGCTAATTGACGGGCGCTTGCCTTGGAGGGACGATGCTCGAAAAGCTGTTCAAATTACAGGAACACGGCACTACGGCGAGAACGGAAATCATTGCCGGCGTGACGACCTTCCTGACGATGTCTTACATCATCTTCGTGAACCCGGACATTCTGTCCACTACGGGTATGGACCGAAACGCTGTTTTCGTTGCCACCTGCCTTGCGGCAGCTCTCGGCTCGATCATCATGGCGCTCGTTGCGAACTGGCCTATCGGCATGGCGCCCGGCATGGGGCTCAATGCCTTCTTCGCCTTCACTGTAGTCGGGGCGATGGGCTTTTCCTGGCAGCAGGCGCTTGGTGCCGTTTTCATTTCCGGCATTATCTTCCTGATCTTGACGGTGACAGGCGTACGCCGCTGGTTGGTCGAAGGCATTCCGCATTCGCTGCGTAGCGCAATTGCTGCGGGTATCGGCATGTTCCTGGCCCTGATCGGCCTCAAAAGCGCTGGTGTGGTTGTTGGCAACCAGGCAACTTTGGTCGGTCTGGGGGATCTGACGAAAGCTGGCCCGCTGCTGGCGATTGCCGGTTTCTTCATCATTGCAGTGTTGGATGCCCTGAAAGTTCGCGGTGCGATCCTCATCGGTATTCTTGTCGTCACCGTCGCATCGATTGCTCTCGGTATCAGCCAGTTCGGCGGCGTTTTCTCGGCTCCTCCGAGCTTGGCGCCAACGTTCCTTCAGCTTGATGTGATGGGCGCTCTGCATACCGGCATTCTGCACGTCATTCTGGTTTTCGTACTGGTTGAAGTTTTTGACGCCACTGGCACGCTGATTGGCGTGGCAAAGCGTGGTGGTCTGATCGAACCGGGTAAACCAAACCGTCTCGGACGCGCCCTTTTTGCTGATAGCACGGCAATCCTTGGTGGCTCGCTTCTCGGTACGTCTTCTACGACAGCTTATGTTGAAAGCGCGTCTGGCGTTCAGGCTGGTGGCCGCACGGGTCTAACGGCTCTGGTTGTTGCACTCCTGTTCCTTGCAGCCTTGTTCATTTCGCCGCTCGCCGGTTCGGTTCCGGCCTATGCTACGGCACCGGCTCTGATTTACGTCGCCTGCTTGATGATGCGTGAACTGACCGAGATCGAATGGCACGATGTAACGGAAGCTGCACCTGCTGCGCTGACGGCTTTGGCTATCCCGTTCACCTATTCGATCGCAAACGGTCTCGCCTTCGGTTTTATCAGCTACGTCGTGCTCAAGGCCTTCACCGGCAAGGCACGTGATGTGCATCTTGCGACCTGGCTGGTTGCTGCACTCTTCGTCATCCGCTTCGCTTTCTTTGCGGAGTAACAATAGATGCGTCGGGCCGAAACGGTCCGGCGCTTTTCTGCAACATCGGGAGGAATAGAACTGTGCAAACAGATGAACTGAAACTGCTTGAAAAACTGATCGACGTTATTGAGCAGGATGTCATTCCGTTGACCGAACGAGGTGTTGCGGAAGGCAACAAGGTTTTCGGCGCAGCTTTGTTGAGCAAATCAGATCTATCCCTTGTTCTTGCGGAAACCAACAACGAGACTGAAAACCCGCTCTGGCACGGTGAAGTGCACACTTTGAAGCGTTTCTACGAAATGCCGGAGAATGGACGTCCGGATACGAAAGACATGGTCTTTCTTTCCACTCATGAACCTTGCTCCATGTGCCTTTCGGCCATTACCTGGAGCGGTTTCGACAATTTTTACTACCTGTTCAGCCATGAAGATTCACGAGATGCTTTCTCTATCCCTCACGATTTGAAGATCCTCAAGGAAGTCTTCACGCTGGAGCCGGGTGGGTATAACCGCGATAATGCCTTCTGGCGCAGTCATTCGATTCCGAAGATGGTTGCATCGCTACCAGACGCTGACCGCCAGCGTCTCGGCAAAAGGCTCGACGCTATTTTCGCCAAATATGACGAATTGTCCGGCACCTATCAGGCGAGCAAAGATGGAAACGCTATTCCTCTCAATTGAGGAGAAATAGTTTCATGTGGTCATATGCCTGAAATAGGCACATGCCAGAGGGGATGCGCGATGTCGGATATTCGGCTCGCGCATTTTTCATGTCTGACAGGACGAGCATCATGACCTCTGACCATACAATATCAGCGATTGGCTTCTGCACCCCTACGGGTGACGGTAACTTCAGCACGCTTGAGGGCGCAATCCGCAATATCGTCGAACTCGGTTCGGAAGCTGTCGAACTGTCGCTATATGGCGAGGAAATAATCTCAGGCGGTCGTCTCATTCCGCATCGCGTGGATCGTCTCATCGATATCACCAGACAGTTCGACATGCGCTACAGCGTTCACGGACAGATTGTTTCCAACTTCATGGATCGAGAGCATCTGGATTATCAAAAGGCGGTTGTTCGGGCGATGCTGGAACTCTGTGACCATGTCGGAGCGGAAGTTCTGGTTCATCACTCCGGCCATGCTCCGATGCCTGCACTTTCTCGTATTCCCGACCTCGACAAGATGGAACGGGACGCGCTCGCCGAAATGGCGGAGCTTGCGAAAACTTATGGCGTCCGGATCGCGCTGGAGAATATTTTCGCGATGAGCGATGCTGAATATCGCCAGACACCGGCTCAGGTTGCCGAAACAGTAGTTGCGCTCAATCATTCTTCCGTTTGCGGTCTGATCGATTTCAGCCATGCCTATATTGAATGCACGCGTTTAGGGATTGACTGGCGTCCGCAAATTCGCGCCATGGCTCCGGTGACGGGACATCTGCACGTTCACGACAGTTTTGGCCGTCCTTATACGATGACCAAGTTTTATCATCCTGCCGAGGCAACAGCACTCGGTATCGGCGATCTGCACCTGCCGATCGGCTGGGGTGATATTCCGTGGGAAGAAATTTTCGACGAACTGACTTTTTTGCCCGATACATTCCTGATCATGGAAATCGGAGAAGATCGTTTCAGTACCGAACAAGCCGACAGTCTTGCACGTGCTCGCAAGTTGGCTGAACGCGTCAACAACCGCCTGAAAGCAGCCTTAATGAAATGAAACAGGCCGCGCAAAGAGCGCGGCCTGTTCTTTTGGTTCAGGCTTTCACTATTTGCGGATTTCACCAAGCTGCTTTTGCACTGCGTCGATAATGTCATCGCCGATCTGGGACTTATATTTGGCATAGATCGGCTGGGACTTCTCAAGCATGCGAGCATGCTCTTCCGGTGACAGTGTGTTTACTTCTAGGCCCGCTTCCTTGATCTTCTCGAGCGACTTCTGGTTCAGTTCGCGAATGACTTTGCGTTCAACGTCGCGACCGACTACGGCACACTCACGCAAGGCGGCCTGTTCTTCCGGTGAGTACGTGTCGAAGATCGGCTTGGAGTAAAGGAACAGAAACGGTGTATAGGCATGTTTCGTTTCCGTTACGTATTTCTGCACTTCATAGAACTTGGACGTATCGATTGTGACGTAAGGGTTTTCCTGTGCGTCGATAGCCTTTGTTTCCAGCGCCGAGAAAATTTCACCGAAAGCCATCGGAGTAGCGTTGGCACCAAAGTTCTGGAATGTGTCGAGGAAGATGTTGTTCTGCATCACGCGGACTTTCATGCCGCTGAAATCTTCCCACTTGTTGACCGGATGTTTTGAGTTTGAAAGATTTCGGAAGCCATTTTCCCAATAGGCCAGATTGACGAGGCCGACGGCAGCAAGCTTTTCGTCCATCATCTTGCCGAAGGGTCCATCGACGACGGCGTCTGCTTCTTTATCATTTGCGAAGAGAAATGGCAGATCGAAGACACCAAGTGCAGGAACGATGCCAACGAGCGGCGATGACGACGTGACGACGCCTTCCTGCACACCGGAACGCAGTGCCTGTGTGGCCTGCAAATCACCTCCGAGTGCACCGCCCCAGAACGCGGTTATCTTCATCTTGCCGCCGGACTTTTCAGCAAGACATTCATTCATTGCCTTGATGCCATTGCCGACAGGGTGATCCTCGTTAATACCGTTCGAAACGCGGATATTGCGATCCTGAAACTCTGCAAATGCAGGAACGGTTAGCGCTCCCGCCATAAGGGCGGTCGTTGCCAGCATAATCAGTTTTCTCATTGAACTCTCCTCCCAGAGTTGATGTTAAACCTAATGAAGCCAGTTCATGGGTACCAATACGAGGCTTGGAAACAGAACCAGCAGCAACAATACGATCACCTGCGAAATCAGGAACGGATTTACGCCTGCGACCACTTTTCCTAGCGGAACCTTTGAGACGCCGCTCACGACATTCAGCACGACGCCCACTGGGGGCGTGATAAGTCCGATACTATTGTTCATGATGAACAGGACACCGAAATAAGCCGGATCAATACCTGCTTGTTTGACAATCGGCATCAGGACGGGTGTCAGGATGAGAATTGTCGGCGTGAGATCCAATGCCGTTCCAACAATCAGCACCAGGATCATGATCGCAAACATCAACAGTTTTGGGCTGTCGATTAACGGTGCAATATAACCGCTGATTTCTGCCGGAATGTTTGCGGCCGTTATCAGCCATGACGAAACCAGCGCCGAAGCGACGAGAAACATGATGATGGATGTTGTCTTGGCTGCTCGCAGGAAGACGCCGTAAAGATCGACAAATCTCAGCTCGCGGTAGACGAACATACCGACAAAGAGGGCATAGGCTGCGGCTACCACGGCTGCTTCAGTCGGTGTCATGACGCCCATACGTATGCCACCTAGGATGATGATTGGCATGCCCAGCGCCCACAGTGCGCGTCCGGTTGCTTGCAGCCGATCTTTGCCGGATTGCTTGGGAAGCACTTTGAGATTGTCTTTTCTGACGACGATCTGCCACGTGAAGAGCAGGGCGATACCCATCATCAGACCCGGCACAATGCCAGCCATGAAAAGCTGCGTTATGGATACATTGGCGGCAACGCCGAATACGATCATAGCCATAGATGGCGGGATAACAGGTGCAATAATGCCACCGGCAGCCATCAGTCCGGCAGAGCGCGGGATATTATAACCCGCTTACGCCATCATGGGGACGAGGATCGTTGCAAGCGCTGCAGTATCTGCAGCAGCTGAACCCGATACGCTGGCCATGATGATGGCCGCAAGAATGGCAACGACACCGAGACCGCCTCGAATATGGCCAACGCAAGCTATGGCGAAATCAATGATGCGACGGGACAAGCCGCCCGAATTCATTAGTTCCCCAGCCAGAATGAAAAAAGGGATTGCCAGAAGGGTGAAGGAGTCAACACCAGCAATCATATTCTGTGCAATGATTTGTGTGTTGAACATCCCCATGTACAACATGAGAATGACACCGCAGAACATAAGCGAGAAGGCGATCGGAACACCAATGGCCATAGCGCTGAGGAGTGAGCCGACAAATACTACAAGCGTCATGTCGTTTACTCCATCAGATGATCGAGCGAATGTTCGCCCGCAAAGGTGGCAATTTCCTCATCGGTCAGACGACCGGTGACAGCGCGCAGGAAACGCTCGGCCGCGATGATGAACATTGCGCCGCCGGTGAATAGTCCGACGCCGTAAACCCAGATCATCGAGAGCCCGGTGACGGGTGCAACCATGCTGGCGTTGATGTCGAATTGTTTCCATGTGCCCCAGAAGAAAATTCCCGAACACAGTGCGACGATCAGATAGCTGATCGCCATGCAGGTAATGCGACCCTGCCGCCCGAAACGGGCAACGAGCGTCTCGATGCCCAAATGGCTGTTCTCGCGAAAAGTAAGAACGGCTCCGAGAAACGATACCCAGACGAAGAAATAACGCGCAAGTTCTTCCGATACGGTCAGTCCGGAATTTGCGGCGTAGCGCAAAATCACGTTGACGAAGACCATAATGGCCATGCCGGCGAGGAGGAAGACGAGAATTGCGCCAAGCATCTTGTAGAAGAAGTCTATGGCTTTCGTCATATATCCGTCCTCAAATTTTATCGAGCAGATTGCGCGCTTGCAGGTTTCGGATCAGCGCCCTTATGCCGAATGTCCATTCGGGACATTTGTCGGTTCGGTCGACCCAGTTGACGAGGCGCCCGAGCTTGGGAGTTGATATCTCCACACGGTCACCGACTTCATGTGTGAAACCTTGTCCGGCACCGCGACGGTCCTTGACAGGTGCGAACATCGTGCCGAGGAACAACACGGCGCCGTCTGGGTATTGATGATTGCGGTTCATCATCTGCGATGCAAGATTTTCAGGATCGCGACTAATCGCTTCCATCGGGCTTTCGCCGGTCATCTCGAAACCGTCAGCTCCGTGAACAGTCAGCGACAGCTTGAGCTTGCGCAACACATCCATGGTGAATTCGCCATCGAACAGGCGAATAAAGGGACCGATAGCACAGGAAGCATTGTTATCCTTGGCTTTGCCGAGCAGGAGAGCCGAACGCCCTTCGACGTCCCTGAGATTGACGTCGTTGCCCAGAGTTGCTCCAACAATGCGTCCATCAGAAGCGACGACCAGAACCACTTCCGGTTCAGGATTGTTCCATTGTGAAATCGGTAGAATACCGACAGTTGCGCCGCATCCAACGGCGGACATCGGCTGGGACTTGGTGAAAATCTCTGCATCAGGGCCAATACCCACTTCCAGATATTGTGACCAGAGCCCCATTTCTTGAAGGAGCGCTTTAACCTCCGCCGCCTTTTCGGAACCAGCAGCGACGCCTCTCAAATTGTCGCCAATGACAGGGGCCAGACGTTCGCGAATTTCACGGGCGCGGGAGGGATCGCCTTTTGCCTGTTCTTCGATCACGCGTTCAAGCATGCTGTCAGCAAAGGTGACACCGGCTGCTTTAATCGATTGCAGATCGATGGGAGCAAGCAGCTCTCCACAATCACCGGAAAGAAAATCGTCCAGAGAGCCAAGATTGGTGAAGTTTTCTGTGCCAACTAACTCGAGTAACAGTGAGTTGTGCTCCAGAAGACCCGAAACTGTAGCGGACAAGCTGGATATATCGTGCACATGACCGTCTTTCACCAGTACTGGACAAGGGCCGTTTTCGGCCTTCGACCATACGCGACCGATCAAGATCGCAGAATGGCTGTCCTCGGGCAAAATCGCCGTTGCTTTCACTTCACGCTTGTCTTGCACAGATATCCTCCCATTTCATGACCTTTCCCATAGGTCATATGTTGTCAGGATGTCTGACAACAAGAGCGTTATTGTTATTAGCAGTCTGGGGCTGTGTCCAGACTTTAGGCCGAGCTAACATCAAAAATTAGATCGATCTGTTTTTCTTCGGCTGACGGTATAGGCCTTGTCCATTTCTGGATGAAGTTCCATGCCAAGTCCTGCGCCGGGTGGAACCGTGATCATCCCGTTCTTCACTTCGGGCAGGGCCGTGACCAGATCGCGATACCAGGTCTTGTAGAATGCGCGGACGCTTTCCTGAATGAGGGCATTCGGTGCATTCAGTGACAGGTGCGTTGAGGCACACAGGACGACTGGTCCGGTACAATCATGAGGGGCGACCGGCAGATGCCAGGCCTCCGCCATGGCGGCAATTTTGCGGGCTTCCGAGAGACCACCACACCAGCTCAAATCGAGCATGACGACGCCAGCTACACCCGTTTCGAGAAGATCACGGAACGCCCAACGACTCCCCAGTGTTTCAGAGGCACAGATCGGCGCTATGCTTGCTTCCGCATAGCGCTTGAGACTGCCAAGACTATCCATCTTGATCGGGTCTTCGTGCCAGAAGGTCTTGAAAGGCGCGAGTTCATGGGCGATCTGCATGGCGGGTAAGAGCTGCCACATTGAATGAAATTCAACCATGATATCCATGCGGTCACCGACGGCTGCACGGATTTTCTCGAAAGGCTGTAATGCCGCCTTTAGATCAGGCTGAGAGATATACTGCCCGCGTGTCTTTTCTGCCGCCATGTCGAATGGCCAGATTTTCATCGCCGTTATGCCCTCGTCCAGCAACGAGAGCGCAAGCTCGTCTGCGCGGTGCAGGAAGCCATTAAGATCGTCATAATTAGCGCCAGCACCCGCCAGACCATAATTGGCGGATTGCTGGCCGGTAGCCTTCTTGATGTATTCAGTTCCGGCGCAGGTATTATAGGTTCGGATGGACTGACGGCTGAAGCCGCCGAGAAGTTGAGCAATCGGGAGGTTGGTAGCTTTGCCGTATAGATCCCACAGGGCAATATCGAAAGCGGAGTTGCCGCGCACTTCCGCGCCGGTTGAACGGAAACCGAGATAGCCCACAAGGTCAGATGCCAGCAGATCGATCTGCAAAGGATCGCGACCGACAACGCGCGGCGCAACATATTCGTGGAGATAGGCCTCGACCGTCTCGGACATGAAAAAGGTCTCACCGAGTCCGGTAATTCCTTCGTCCGTATGAACTTCCACCCACAACAGGTTTGGCCGTTCGGCTATACGGATGGTTTCGATTGCGGTGATCTTCATTGCACCTCCCAATGCAGCCCGATTGCCTACAAACTAGCTTTTCTGACCTTCATTGAGCTTTTCAAGATGAAGGAGCAGGGCGCTGTGATCTTTCTCACCACCGCCTTCGTCCACGAAAGCTGCAAAGGCTTCGCGTACGGTCTCCGTCAATGGCAAGCTCAACGATAGGTCGCCCGCAGTCTTGAGGATCGAATTGAGATCTTTGAGCTGGATGCGCGATGTGCCGCCCGGCTCAAAATTTCGGTCAATCATCCGTTTGCCGTGCAGTTCGAGAATGCGGCTTTCACAGAAACCACCGCGGATGGCGTCGCGGAATGCTGCCCGCGACCCACCGCCTTTTTCAACCAGAACCATTGCTTCAGCGATTGCTCCGATAGTTACGGCGACAATCTGCTGATTGGCAAGTTTTGCGAGCTGACCGGCACCTGACGGGCCGACGCGGGTGAGGCGTCCCATTGGTTTGAACACATCGGCAAGGCCTGCGATGATCGCTTCATCTCCTCCGGCCATGATGGCAAGCGTGCCTTCCTGGGCACCCACTACGCCACCGGAGACCGGGGCATCGATGTGATTGATGTCAATTGCCTTTAGATGCTTGGTATGTTCGCGTGCGAAGTCTGGTGAAATTGAACTCATGTCAATGACTGCACTGCCTTTTTTCAAGGCTGCTGCGGCTCCTTGATCGAAAAGGACGTCGCGTACTGCCGGGCCATCGGTCAACATCGTGATGACTAAATCCGCTGTCTCTGCTGCCACGGCGGCAGACTGAGCAAGTTTGGCACCTTTTTCAGCAAGAGGGGCAGCCTTGGCGCTGTTCCGGTTCCAGACGGTTACATCAAAGCCTGCATCCAGAAGCCGCCTGGCCATTGGTGCGCCCATCAGGCCGGTTCCAAGAAAAGCGATCTTGCGTGTCAACGTTGGCCTCCCATTTCATCTTCGATGTGAACGCGAATGATCTCATCAAAGGATGTTTCTGCGGTGAAGCCAAGAGCCTGGGCGCGTTTTGCTTCAAAACCGGGAGCCCAGCCTGCAACCATACGCATGATCATTTCATCTGGCTCGTGGCGGATCAGACCTACCGCCTTTTCCCCCGCAACGCGACGTAATGCTTCAATCTGCTCGCCTACAGTCGCACTGAGACCCGGCATGGAAAGATTGCGACGTGCTCCAACTGCTTCCGTATCGATGGTGGCTCCATGGATTAGAAAGCCGACGGCTGAGCGCGGCGAAGCATGCCAATGCCGGACATCTTCAGGAACAGGCAAGATTGCTTCTTGCCCGGAGAGTGGCTCACGCAGGATATTGGAGAAAAAGCCGGATGCAGCCTTGTTCGGTTTGCCGGGGCGTATGCAGATAGTTGGCAGGCGAATGCCGATGCCGTCGAAGAAACCGCGCCGGGTGTAGTCTGACAACAGAAGTTCACTGATAGCCTTCTGCGTGCCGTAGCTCGTCAACGGGGTCGTGTGAAATTCATCAGGGATCGGGTAGGGGAGCGGAGCACCAAAAACGGCAATAGACGATGTGAAAACCACGCGAGGCTTATAGCCGTCAGCAATGTGTGCAAGCCTGATCGCATCGAACAGATGGCGGGTGCCATCCAGATTGATTCGATACCCCTTGTCGAAATCCAGTTCTGCTTCACCGGACACGATTGCCGCGAGGTGGAAGATGATGTCAGGGCGTCCTGACACGATCTTCAGAGCGGTTTCCATGGTAGATATATCTGCTGCCAGAGTATCGACCGATCCTGCAAAGCCTTTCGGAGGTTCCGCTGCAACGATATCGATAAGTGTCAGTTTTTCAACTGGAGTTTCCCCGAGATGGCCGTCGTTTGAAAGGCGCTGCGTTAGTTTGCGCCCGACCATGCCGGCAGCGCCGATGATTGCAATATGCATCTGGAAGGCTCCTCCTTGCCTCGCAGCCGACCCTACTCGAAAACGTGGCGTCGGCTACCATTACGACACTTCTCCAGTCTCCCACTAGATTTGTGTTGTAGGGTTGTCTGATAACCTTATATGTAGGCGTTGAAAACAGTTTTCTCCGTCTTGCCACAGGAATGAAACGGAAAAGCCTGCCGCATCTTAAAAACTGTCGTACATCCGCGACAGCGCATTGCATATCGGTAAAGCCAAGAGGATATCATGTACGGTTCGGGGGACATGACTGGAAACAAGCAGGCTGATCTCGTTGCTCTTTTGGGCGACGATCTGGTTATGACCGGGAAAAACGACATGCTTGGCTATTGTCGCGACTGGCCGGGAGATGTGGAGAATACGGCAGTTGCTGTGATCCGACCACGCTCGACAGCGGACGTTTCTGCTGCGGTTAAAGCCTGCGCCTCACTGGGATTGTCTATCATTCCGCAAGGCGGAAATACCGGTCTGGTGCAGGGAGGCGTGCCGGATGGGCGCGACAATCTCGTCATTCTAAGTCTTGAGCGAATGAATCACATTCGGAAGATTGATCCGGATGATTTTTCGGCGGTTGTGGATGCCGGTTGCATTCTCTCCGAACTGAAAGACAAACTGGCAGCCGAAGGGATGTTTTTTCCATTAGCACTTGGTGCACAGGGAAGCTGTCGCATCGGGGGAAATGTCAGCACCAATGCCGGAGGCATCAACGTGTTGCGTTATGGCATGACCCGTGAGCTGGTTCTGGGGCTGGAGGTTGTGCTGCCAGACGGTACGATATTCAATGGTCTTTCGACGCTGAGGAAAGACAATCGTGGGATTGATCTGAAACAGCTATTTATCGGGGCAGAAGGCATTTTGGGAGTGGTGACCGGTGTGGCAATCAAACTTATGCCCTTGCCGGACAAGGTGGAAACTGCCCTGCTGGGGCTCAATTCGCTGGATGACGCGATTGCCCTTTATCGGCGCGCGCGTGTGCAGTGCTGTGATTTGATGTCCGCTTTTGAATTCATGCCGCCAGTGGCTTTTACCTTGGCGCTAGAGGCGATGCCAGAACTTGCCATGCCACTTGGACAATACCCGGCCTATGTCTTGATGGAGGTCTCGGGTTCAGGCCTGGTCGACATACTATCCTTGATGGAACAGTTTCTCGCGGGCGCGATGGAAGATGGCCTCGTTCTTGACGGGACAATCGCGTCCTCTCGTGCGCAAGGTCAAAATCTCTGGACATTTCGTGAAGCTATGAACGAAGGACAGGCGCTGCGTGGCAAGCACCTGCGTACCGATATCTCGGTCCCTCTTTCAAAGCTGGCATCATTCGTCGGAGAAGCAGAAAGGGAACTGGCTAAGGTCCTTCCAGATTGTCTCGCCGTTTCTTATGGGCATGTCGGCGACGGCAATGTGCATCTCAATGTCATTCCAGAAAGCAATCTCGATGTTGCGGCGAAAGACAAGAAGATCAAACTTGCCAAGGAAACGATCAATGCTGTTCTGGATCGTTACGCAGGCAGCATCAGTGCAGAGCACGGCATTGGTCGCCTCAAAAGGGAAGATTTCGAGAAGTGCATTGACCCTGCACGACGAAAACTGCTTGAAGGTATCAAGCAAGTCATCGATCCGGACAATATCATGAATCCGGGCTGCCAGCTTTCTCTTGACTCTTCAAAAGGCTGACGACACACCACTTGCACGGGCAATCAGGGAGACTTCATCAATTTGTTTGGCGAAATCAGGCGTAATGAGCAGCTTCCGGGGCGTATTGCTTCGGAAATTACGCGGCAGATCAGTGAAGGTAGTCTTCTGCCGGGACAAAAGTTGCCGACAGAACATAATCTTGCACAAAGCTTCGGTGTCAGCCGGTCGGTTGTACGTGAAGCGATTGCCCAGTTGCGTAACGAGGGCCTGGTTGAAACCCGACAGGGTGTAGGTGCGTTTGTAACGGAACCCGACAGGCGACATGCTCTCCGCATAGAACCTGAAACACTTGCCAATCGTGACAGTTTCCGCAGCCTGTTCCAGTTGCGAATGGCGTTGGAGATAGAAGCGGCGGGGCTAGCTGCGGTGCATCATGATGAACATGATATGATGCAACTGAATGAAGCGCTCGCAGAGATGAGCGGTTCGAAAAAATGGACGGATACCGGTATTGCCGCTGATCTGACATTTCACCGTGCGCTCGCTTCCGCAACACATAACGAATATTTTCCGCTGGTTCTGGGTTTCATTGCCGAACGCATCAATCAGGCGATCAATGCGGCGCGTGCGCGGGCGGTACTAGAGCAGATTGTCGAGATTACAATCAATGAACACACCGCAATCAGGGATGCGATTCGTTCACGTGATCCGTTGCGAGCGCGCGAAGTGATGCGCCAACACATTGTGCAGGCGGCAAGCCGCGTCGGTCTCAAACTGGAAACTTTCTGATGGCTCCTTCTTTCGAACTATTCAGTCTGGAAGGGCGCATAGCCCTGATTACCGGCTCAAGCCAGGGCATCGGCTTTGCATTGGCTCAGGGGCTTGCAGAACATGGAGCAACGGTAATCATCAATGGCCGTGATCAAAACAAGTTGGATAAGGCCGTTACGCTACTGGAAAACGAGGGCTATACGGTCTTTGCGTCCGTTTTTGATGTGACGGTTGCTGAAGAAGTTCGTGCAGCTATTGATACGATTGAAGAGGAAATCGGTGCGCTCGATATTCTGGTCAATAATGCCGGGATGCAATATCGCGCGCCGCTTGAAGATTTTCCGATCGAGAAGTGGCAGCAGCTTCTGGAAACCAACATTTCCAGCGCATTTTATGCTGGGCAGGCAGCTGCGCGCCATATGATCCCACGAGGACACGGCAAGATAATCAACATTGCTTCGGTTCAAAGTGAACTGGCACGACCTTCAATTGCACCTTATACGGCAACAAAGGGAGCGATCCGTAACCTGACGCGCGGTATGGCCACCGATTGGGCCCGACATGGCTTGCAGATCAATGCAATTGCTCCCGGCTATTTCAAGACGTCGCTGAATCAGGCATTGGTTGATAACCCCGAATTTACGGCATGGCTGGAGAAAAGGACGCCGGCGGGCCGTTGGGGTGACGTGGAAGAGTTGGTCGGCGCTGCAGTATTCCTGAGCAGCGATGCCTCCTCTTTCGTCAATGGACAGGTTTTGCACGTCGATGGCGGCATGACCGCGAGTGTATGAGGAATTGATGCTGCGTATTATCGTTATGGGTGTTTCGGGTTCCGGAAAATCAACCGTAGGCGAGAAGATTGCCGATGAACTGGCGCTCCCGTTTCTTGAGGGCGACGCTCTTCATCCGAAGTCCAATGTCGATAAGATGTCAGCGGGCATCCCCTTGCAGGATGAGGATCGTTGGCCCTGGCTCGACAAAATCGGTGAACGTCTCGCTGCTTCGACCGACGGAATCGTTGTTTCCTGTTCCGCACTGAAGAAGAGCTATCGTGATCGTCTCCGCTCTGCTGCTGGTACACCGGTGCTGTTTGTTTTTCTGGATGGCAGTTTTGAAGTGTTGCACGAGCACATGGGGCATCGCACTGGGCATTTCATGCCGGTCACTATGCTGGAAAGCCAGATCGCTACACTCGAAAGCCCTGTTGGAGAGCCGCTGGTCTTCCGTGCAGATATCGCCGAGACCGTGGAAAAAATTGTTTCCGACAGTCTCGAATGGATACGCTCAGTTCAGTTCTAGGACTATTTCAGGGGCCAGAAGAACATCAGTGTTGGGACTGTTACAATCGCTATAATGATTGATAGCGGTAATCCCAGACGTGGATAATCGCTGAATTTATAACCACCTGGCCCCATGACCAGCGTATTGCATTGATGGCCGATTGGCGTGAGGAAGTCACACCCTGCGCCGATCGCAACCGCCATCAAAAAGGCCTCCGGCTTGAAACCAAGTCCGGAAGCAAAACTTGTGGCGATGGGAGCCATGACGAGCACCGTCGCAGCATTGTTAAGAAATGGTGTCACCATCATCGCAGCTACAAGAATGAGCGCCAACGCACCTGCTGGCGGTAACTGATGGCCGATTGTGGCGAGCCCTTCTGCGATGAGGTCCGTGCCGCCGGTTGTTCGCAGCGCATCCGAAACCGGGATGAGTGCCGCAAGCATCACCAGAATTGGACCGTCGATTTCGTCATAGACCTCGTTGAGAGGTATCACCTTGAACAGCAGCATGGCGACAGCGGCGGCAAAGAAAGCCACCGCCACTGGTACAAGGCTTAACGCGGTTGCCCCGATGGCAGCGATCAGAATGGCGAGCGGGATCAACCCGCGCCGAACGCTGCCAAGCATAAGCTTGCGACGAGCAAGCGGCAGCAATTCGAACTCCGGCAGGAAGGTGGACAGATTTGCTTGTCTGCCTTGCAGTACGACCACGTCACCGAAACGGAGGATGACCTCACTGAGCCGCTCAGTAATACGTTCGCCTGGCCGGCTGACCGCCAGGAGGTTCAGATCGTACCGCGCAAAAAGGGCAAGTCTCTGGGCAGTTAGGCCGATTAGGCGCGAGTTCTTGCCGATAACAGCTTCCACAACCTCGATGTCGGTGGAACCGCTTGTCTCGGACGGATTGCGGTTCTCGGACAGGGTAAGCTTTCCGGCACTTATGACAGCATCGAGCGCTTTTGGATCACCTTCAAGAAGGACAACATCGCCTTCGTTCAGGATCGTATCTGGAAGTGGCGTCAATCGTTGGTCGTTGCGTATGATGGAAGTCACCATCGCTTCACCTTCAGCTGCCTTGATGAGATCGGTCACGCGCTTGCCGGTCATCGTCGAAGTCTTGGTGATACGTGCTTCGGAAGCATAATTCTTGATCTTGATTGCCTCATCCAGCGATACGTTTTCGCGAGTGCGCTGGG
This sequence comes from Brucella sp. MAB-22, assembly GCF_025908475.1. Taxonomy (NCBI): domain Bacteria; kingdom Pseudomonadati; phylum Pseudomonadota; class Alphaproteobacteria; order Hyphomicrobiales; family Brucellaceae; genus Brucella; species Brucella sp. MAB-22. Next base: position 1,782,039 of record NZ_CP109781.1, read on the forward strand.
GAACGAGCCAGTAGAAGAGTACCAGATAGACGAGTCCTACGACTGACAGTACAGCGCCGACAGGCGTAAAATCGAACATTGTGAAGGGCTCACCAACCATTTCGCCGCGAATGCGAGAAACAACGATGTTGGGCGAAGTGCCCACTTGGGTCATCAAACCACCGAGCAACGCGCCGAAGGCCATAGGCATGAGAAAGGTCGATGGAGAAACATTGGAACGACGTGCGAATTGGAAAGCAACCGGTATCATGATTGCCAGTGCGCCGACGTTTTTAACAAAAGCTGAGAGAACAGTGACGACTGCCACCAGCACGGCAAGTTGGAGTCGCACACTGTTCATTTCTGGCAGAAAACGCTGCACCGCCGCCTGCATAAGGCCGGAACGTGCGACACCCGCACTGACCACCAACGCACTGCCAACGATGATAACGATGTCGTCGCTGAAACCCGAAAATGCGTGATCGAAGGGTACAACCCCAACTGCTATTGCCAGGAGAAGTGCACAAAGTGCGACCACATCATAACGGAACTTGCCCCAGATAAACGCTCCCATCATGAGTATAATTACTGCGAAGGAGAGTATCTGCTGATGCGTCATCTATCGGGATTTCCTCACAGGCGGAAAAATATTCCATTTCTCTGTAACCGATAAATTCTAAAACAGAAATCGATTATTATAGCGGGTTGCGCTCCGTCGAAGGGCGCAACCCGTTTCATGTCAATCATTTACACGCTGGCCATCATTGTTGAAAACATGCACGTTTCCAGAGGAAGCACCAACTCTGACAGTCTCATCAATGTTATGTGCCGACCGCCCGGCAACGCGGAAGATAAGCGGCTTGCCATCTGGCAAAGCAGCGTGGATGTAGCTTTCTGCACCGACGAGTTCGACAGCTTCAATACGAATGGTTGCATTAAATCCGTCAGCATCCGGCTCGCTATCTTCCAGAATACGGATATCCTCTGGGCGAACGCCGATGGTGAAACTCCCGTCAGGTTTTTGCACCGCGCTGCCAGTCGCCCAACCGGTGCTTTCTGTGCTTTGCAGCAGGTTCATTGATGGGGAACCGATAAATGTCGCGACGAAGGTGGAGGCAGGTTTTTCGTAAAGCTCAATCGGCGTGCCAACCTGTTCGATATGGCCGGCATTCAGCACGACAAGACGATCAGCCATGGTCATGGCCTCCATCTGGTCGTGTGTCACGTAAACGCTGGTGGTGCCAAGCGAGCGCTGCAGGCGCTTTATCTCGACACGCATCTGCACGCGCAGTTTCGCGTCCAGATTGGACAATGGTTCATCAAAGAGGAAAGCTGCCGGTTCGCGCACAATGGCGCGCCCCATGGCGACACGCTGGCGCTGACCACCAGAAAGCTGGCGTGGTTTGCGCTCAAGAAAAGGTTCGATTTCCAGCGCTTTTGCAGCCTTGGCGATGCGGCGCTCGATTTCGTCCTTTGGTGTCTTGCGGTTCTTCAGACCATAGGCAAGGTTTTCCCGAACCGTCATATGCGGATAGAGCGCATAGTTCTGAAACACCATGGCAATATCGCGTTCTGCGGGTTCTACTTCGTTGACCACGCGATCGCCAATGGAGATTGTGCCGGATGTAATACCTTCGAGACCCGCTATCATGCGCAGGAGAGTGGATTTACCGCAGCCTGAAGGGCCTACCAGCACCACAAATTCACCGTCGTGAATCTCCAGCGATACGCCTTTGATGACTTCTACATTGCCGCCATAGCTCTTGCGGACGTTATCAAGAACGATTTTGCTCATTACTTTTCCGTTTCAACGAGACCTTTGACGAACCAGCGCTGCATCAACACCACAACGAGGATCGGTGGAATGATGGCCAGAATGGCTGTTACCATGACGTAGTTCCACGGTGTGGATGCGTCAGCCCAATCGACCATGCGGCGCAGGCCGATGATGATCGTGTTCATCTTGGCATCATTGGTAACGAGTAGTGGCCAGAGATACTGGGTCCATCCGTAAATGAAGAGAATGACGAAAAGCGCTGCAATATTCGTCTTCGAAAGGGGGAGCAGGATATCCCGCATGAAACGGAATGGTCCGGCATTATCGATACGTGCTGCTTCAACCAGTTCACCCGGAATGGTAAGGAAGAACTGACGGAACAGGAATGTCGCTGTCGCGGATGCCATCAATGGCAGCGTAAGCCCAGCATAGGTATCGATCATGCCGAGGTCCACGATCACCTTGTAGGTCGGCAGAATACGAACCTCCACAGGCAGCATCAACGTTATGAAGATCATCCAGAAGAAGAACATGCGCATCGGAAAGCGGAAAAACACAATCGCGAAAGCCGACATGAACGAAATGATGATCTTGCCGACGGCGATTGCCATTGCAACCACGAACGAGTTCCAGAGAAGTCGTTCAAGACTTACACCAACAACACGCTCCACACCGCCAAAGATGGCTTCGCCGTAGTTTTCGACGAAATGGTCGCCGGGCAACAGCGAGATTGGCGGGCGAATGATCTGCGTTGACGTCATCGTTGAAGCGACGAAGGTGTAGTAGATCGGAAAGGCAACAATAATGATGCCTAGGATCAGGATCAGATGGCCGATCAGGCTGGAGATTGGGCGTTTTTCTATCATTGTCGCCTCACTCACGAATAATGCACGCGCTTCTCAACGAAGCGGAACTGGAACGCTGTCAAGGCAATCACGATTGCCATCAAAATAACTGACTGTGCCGAGGAAGAACCCAGATTCAGATTGACGAAGCCATCGTTGTAAACCTTGTAGACCAGCGTTTCGGTGGCTTTGGCAGGCCCGCCGCCGGTCACGGCATGGATGATGCCGAACGTGTCGAAGAAGGCGTAAACCGTATTCACGACCAGCAAGAAGAAGGAGGTCGGTGCAAGAAGTGGAAATACGATAGACCAGAATCGCCGTGCGCCGCGCGCGCCATCAATGGCTGCTGCTTCGATCAACGATTTAGGAATTGCTTGTAAGCCTGCGACAAAGAACAGGAAATTATAGGAAATCTGCTTCCAGGCCGCGGCAACGACGACGAGGCCCATAGCCTGATTGCCGTCAAGCAGCGGATCCCATGCAATGCCATTACGGCGCAGAATATACGCAAAAGTACCCATCGCTGGGTTGAACATGAAGAGCCACAACATGCCGGCTACAGCAGGAGCTACGGCATAGGGCCAGATCAGGAGCGTACGATAAAATGTCTTTCCACGGATGACGCGATCTGCTGCCGTTGCAAGCAACAATGCTGCGCCCATGGCAAGCAGCGCGGTCAGAACATTAAAGACAATCGTTACTCTGAATGAATGTAGATAGTTCGGGTCGGCCAGAACGGTTGTGAAGTTCGCAAGGCCTACAAAAGTAGACTTCAGCCCGAATGCGTCTTCACGCATGAAAGACTGATAAATTGCCTGACTGGCTGGCCAGAAGAAAAACACCACAGTCAGAACGATCTGCGGGGCCAGCAGGAAGTAGGGCAAGATTTTATTTGGAAAGGTAACTTTCTGCACGGGGAGCTTCCTCGTGGGTGACAAGGCCGCCCACCACAAGGGCAGGCGGCGTTGTGTTTATGTGATCAATTATTGAGCTGCGGCAATCGCGTCGTTGGCGCGCTTGACAGCGTTTTCAAGTGCAGTTTTCGCATCCTGCTTGCCGCCGAGCATTGCTTCGAACTCTTCGTTCAGAATATCGCGCACCTGCGGCAAGTTGACGAGACGCACGCCCTTCGAATTTTCGGTCGGCGCCTTGCCCATCATCTGCAGGATAGGCGTTTCGCGGCCCGGATTCTTTTCATAGAAATCCGACTTCTTGGTTTCCTCGTACGCCGCCAGTGTTACAGGCAGATAGCCGGATTTTTCGTGCAGCTTGACCTGAATTTTGGTTTGCGAGAGGAAGTTGAAGAATTCTGCGACGCCCTTGTATTGTTCGTCGCTAAGGCCTGCGAAGACCCACAGAGATGCACCGCCAGGGATCGTATTCTGCGGGCCGTGACCTTCGTAGTAAGGCAGCTGGCCGATGCCGTAATTGATACCCGACTTAACAACATCGCCGAGGCCGCCGGAGGATTCGGTCAGCATTGCGCATTCACCAGAGGTGAAAAGCTGCTTGGCTTCCGATGTGCGGCCGCCGTAGCGGAACGTACCGTCTTTCGCGAGATCGGCAATCGACTGGAAGTGCTGAATGTAAAGCGGCGAGTTGATTTCGAGCTTCACATCGGTGCCGCCGAGACCGTTTTCATTCGTGCCATAAGGAACGTTGTTCCAAGCCGCGAAGTTTTCGGTCTGAATCCAGGTCAGCCATGTGGAAGTGAAACCGCACGGTGCCGCACCGCTGGATTTGATCTTCTTGGCAGCTTCGAAAACTTCAGGCCAGGTTTTCGGCGGATTGTTTTCGTCGAGGCCAGCCTTCTTGAAGGCATCCTTATTGTAATAGAGGATTGGTGACGAGGAGTTGTACGGAAAGGACAACATGGTTCCGTCTGGCTTCGAATAGTAAGCGACGATGCCAGGCAGATACTGCGACTTGTCGAACTTGAAGCCACCCTTTTCCAGAACTTCTGCAGCTGGAACCATTGCGCCTTCGGCTGCCATCATAACACCACTACCGGCGTCGAAGACCTGAAGGATCGCGGGGGGCTGCTTGGAACGGAACGCGGCAATGCCGGCATTCAGCGTTTCAGGATAAGTTCCCTTGTAGACAGGAACAATCTTGTATTCGCTCTGGCTTTCGTTGAACTCCTTCGAGAGTTCATTGACCATTTCGTTGTTGGCACCGGTCATGCCGTGCCACCATGCCAGCTCCGTCTGGGCAAATGCCTGAGAACTGATGGTGAGGGCGAGGGCGCTTGTCAGCGCCGAAGTCGTGATCAGACGGATAAGCATGTTTCCTCCTCGAGTGTGAGATTGCGTGAACATTTGAGTTCCTTGGTGATGGTCTCAAAGCCCCGACATCTGCAATATTTTCATTGCACCTATATGAATGCAATTTTTGCCAAAGGATCAACCTTCGATTCTTCCAATGGCAGAATAAATCCGAAAACGATAGCGTTCAAAACGAAAAAAACCGAAAGGAAAGTGATATTCGTGGGGAGAACATGCGTATAATTAATGGGTTGGGAACGCCACGTAATACCATTTCCGCATGATGACTGCTGGTTCGCCGTTCAACGGATTGACCAATGTGCAAGACTGAACTGATATATGCCTTTCGAATCTGACCGGCGTTTTATTAATTTTTGTCTTAAACCGGATCGGACATTGCCCAACTTGCTGACAGGTGAAGTTATGCCGAGTGACGATCGCAGGAAAAGTCGCGTTACGCTGCTGGATGTGGCACGCCATGCCAACGTATCGCGCGCGACGGCTTCCCTTGTCATCCGCAAAAGCCCGTTGGTGGGAACAGTAACGCGCGAAAAAGTAGAGAAAGCCCTTCAAGAGTTGGGCTATGTCTACAATATGGGGGCTGCTAGCCTCCGGGTAGAGAGATCGAATACGGTTGGCGTCATCGTACCCACCCTTGGCAACCCGTTTTACGGCGAATTGCTTTCAGGAATAGACAGTGTTGTGGGTGAAGCAGGGCTGGTCGTTCTTCTCGCCAATAGTCACGAGAACTTCACCAATCAGAGTACCCTTATGCAGCGTATGCGTGAGCATGGTGTTGATGGCGTGATCGTTTCGCCAACAGCGGAAACAGCACCGGAGTTCGTCGAGCAGCTTGCTGACTGGGGCTTGCCTATTGTGCAGGTGTTGCGTCATGTGACCGATCGTGTCGATTACGCAGGCGTTGATTACGCGGGTGGTATGCGGCAGGCGGTTAATCATCTGGCTACACTTGGGCACAGGACAATCGCATTCGCTGTGCACGGGCCGATTCATTCCGCTTACCGCGAACGTGTCGAAGGTTTTCGCGAGGCAATGCAACAACAAGGGCTCGATCCTGAGATGATTGTCCGCTTTCCGCAGACGATGCCGGATATCGCTAAAGCGGCTCCGCTTCTCTTTCAGGACGGCCGGGAGCCGACAGCTGCAATCTGCTTCAATGACGTGATTGCGCTAGGCCTTTCGGCAGGGCTTTATGATTGCGGGAGAATGGTTGGTGGGGATTTTTCGTTGATCGGCTTCGACGATGTAAGCGATGCTGAAGCGACCCGCCCCCGGTTGAGTTCCGTGTCAACCCGACCTGTTACAGTTGGTGAGAATGCCGCTGGATTGCTTCTTTCCCGTTTGGCAAACCCGGAAAAACAGGCGCAGCGGATCATCAGTGAAACATATTTGCGAGTTCGACAGTCCTGTGGACCGGTGAGAGCCTCTGTTATCTAATCCCAATTAATGATTGACGTATGAGGCAAAACGAATTTAGATCGATCTAAATTATTGATGCCGGGAGGAGAAATCGGCACAATTGCGTACCGGGAGGTTCAGCATTGTATAATTTCAACTTCGCGCCTGTTTTCGCGGCGATGGATAAGTTGCTTGTCGGCGCGTGGCAGACAATTGAATTGTCTTGCGCGGCGATGGTGCTCGGCCTGATTGTTTCGATAGTCTGCGCGCTTGGGAAGACGTCTGGACCAAAGCCAGTACGCTTAATCATTGATGCCTATATCGAAATTATCCGCAACACGCCGTTTCTGGTGCAGATTTTCTTCATCTTCTTTGGATTGCCTTCTGCTGGTTTGCGATTGTCGCCCAACAGTGCAGCGCTTCTTGCGCTGGTGGTGAACTTCGGCGCTTACGGTACCGAGATTATTCGTGCCGGCATTGAATCCATTCATAAAGGTCAGGTGGAAGCAGGAACCGCACTCGGTCTCTCAAAGCTGCAAGTGTTCCGTTATGTGATCATGAAACCAGCTTTGCGGACGGTTTATCCGTCACTCACCAGCCAATTTATCTATCTGATGCTGACTTCGAGTGTGGTCTCCGTAATTTCCGCAAACGAACTTGCCGCGGCGGGTAACGATCTACAGTCGGCGACCTTCGCGAGTTTTGAGGTCTATATTGTTATCACGCTCATGTATCTCGTCATGTCCATCGGTTTCTCGGCCATTTTCTCAGTGATCGAGAAGGTGGCTTTTAAATACCCGTTGAGCCGATAGGAGCGGGCCATGATCAGACCTTTCGGCTGGAACGAATTTCTCATTATCGTCTATGCAGCGCAGTGGACCATTGCTCTTTCGGCTATTGCCTTTGTCGGCGGTGGCATCGGAGGGCTGCTTGTCGCGCTGATGCGTGTTTCGGACGCTCGCGCCCCACGTTACATCGCACTCGGCTTTATCAGGCTGTTTCAGGGTACACCGCTTCTGATGCAGCTCTTCCTGGTGTTCTTCGGCCTTAATATTTTCGGTCTGGGTATCAACCCCTGGATTGCTGCGACGATTGCGCTGACATTGCATGCAAGCGCTTTTCTTGGGGAGATTTGGCGCGGCTGTATTGATGCAGTGCCGCCCGGCCAACGTGAAGCGGCGACGGCATTGGGGCTGCGCTACTACAATCGCATGCGCTATGTGATCCTGCCACAAGCCGCACGCATTTCGGTTGCGCCGACAGTGGGCTTTCTCGTGCAGCTCATCAAAGGCACTTCGCTTGCCGCGATCATCGGATTTACAGAACTGACGCGACAGGGACAGATCATCAACAATGCGACGTTCAGCCCGTTCATGGTGTTTGGCACGGTAGCGGCTGTCTATTTTGTCCTATGCTGGCCGCTATCGATTTTGGCACGCCGAATGGAAACGAGGTTTTCTCGCGCTACAGCTCGGTAATTGGGGGCTTTGGGAAGACGATCAGTATTTCCGACCGAATGTAAACCAACATGGTGTCAGGAAATGCGTTGAAAATAACGAAACGGTGCCGGTGAGGAGACTGGTACTTAATAGGGAAGGGATAAACATGACTATTACCAGACGTTTGGCAATGGCCCTGATTGGTGCGGGTACCCTTGCAACGGCGTTGGCACCGGCTGCATTCGCTCAGACCGTTGACGACATCAAGTCCGCTGGAAAAATCAAGATCGGTATGCTGGTCGACTTTCCGCCATTTGGCATCATGAACACCAGCAATGAACCGGACGGGTATGACGCCGATGTCGCGAAGTTGCTGGCGAAGGAGCTGGGCGTCGACGCACAGATCGTGCCAGTCACCGGTCCAAACCGTATTCCTTATCTGCAGAGCGGACAGGTGGACGTTCTGGTTGCCTCGCTGGGCATCACCGAGGAACGGGCAAAGAGCGTTGATTTCTCGCAGCCTTATGCTGGTATTTCGATTGGCGTATTCGGACCGAAGGACACCGTTGTTACAAAGCCGGAGGAGCTTTCTGGCAAATCGATCGGTGTCGCTCGTGCTTCAACACAGGACACGGCAGTAACCAAGGTAGCGCCGCAGGACGCCAACATCCGTCGTTTCGATGATGATGCGAGCGCAGTGCAAGCCCTGCTTTCGGGACAGGTTGAGTTGATAGGGCTCTCCAATGTCGTGGCTGCCGAAATCGAAAAAGCTGCTCCGGGCCGCTATGATCAGAAAATCCAGCTCAGCCAGCAAGTACAGGGTATCGCTGTTCGCAAGGGGGCGACGGAAATGCTCGAATTCGTCAACAAGTTCATCGAAAAGGCGAAGAGCGACGGCGAACTGAACAAGATTCATGAAAAGTGGCTAGGTGCGCCACTGCCGGATTTTGTCTCTCAGGCAAAGTAAGCTCTCGAATTCCGTCATGCCCGTCCATCCGACGGGCATGACGATCCAGTCCACGAAAGTGAGTTTCTCGACATGAATCAGATGGCTCAGGGAAAAGCGAACCGGTTGCCGCAGGATGCTTCAGATCCTGCAGTGCTCATGCAGGGAGTAAACAAGTGGTACGGCACTTATCATGCTCTCAGAGATATTGATCTGAATGTCGCTCGCGGTGAACGCATTGTTATTTGCGGTCCGTCTGGCTCGGGGAAGTCGACCCTCATCCGTTGTATCAATCAGCTGGAGACCATTCAGAAAGGCCGCATCATTGTAGACGGCCACGATCTGACGGCAGGTGGAAGGAATGTAGATATCGTCCGGCAGGAAACGGGCATGGTTTTCCAGCAGTTCAACTTGTTTCCGCATATGACGGTGCTTGAGAATTGCACTTTGGCTCCGATGAAAGTGCGTGGCGTTTCGAAAGTTGAAGCTGAGAAGACAGCGCGCAAATACCTCGAGCGTGTCCGCATTCCTGAACAGGCGGATAAGTATCCGGCCCAGCTATCGGGTGGCCAGCAACAGCGTGTGGCGATTGCCCGTGCGCTATGCATGAATCCCAAGATCATGCTTTTTGATGAGCCGACTTCTGCACTCGATCCTGAAATGGTCAAGGAAGTTCTGGACACCATGATCGATCTCGCCAAGGAAGGCATGACCATGCTCTGCGTTACCCATGAAATGGGTTTCGCGCGGCAGGTGGCAGATCGTGTCATCTTCATGGATCAAGGACAAATTCTTGAAATGGCGGAGCCGGAGGAATTTTTCGGCAATCCGAAGCATGAGCGCACGAAGGCATTTATCGGTCAGATTTCCTGAGCGTCTCTAGTAGTTTAGTAATGGAGTTTGAAGTGACGAACGAAGTTCTGCTTATCGAGCCGATGATGCCGTTGATCGAAGAGCGATTGGATGCATCTTACAAGATTCTTCGTCTATACAAGCCGGAAGACACGACGGCGATTGACGCGGCACTTGGCACCATTTGTGCTGTTGTTACCGGTGGCGGAACGGGGCTTTCCAATGGTTGGATGGAGCGTCTGCCATCGCTCGGCCTCATTGCCATCAACGGCGTTGGGACGGACAAGGTCGATCTTGCTTTTGCGCGGGATCGCAATGTACATGTCAGCACCACACCTGGCGTTTTGACCGATGATGTTGCCGACACAGGCATTGCTCTCATGCTGGCGGTTATGCGCCATGTTGTTCAGGGCGATCAATTCGTGCGGGAAGGCAAATGGGAGCGCCGTGAAGTATTTCCTCTTGGCGTTAGTCCCAAGGGGAAGCGGGTTGGCGTCCTGGGCCTTGGCCAGATCGGAAAGTCGTTTGCACGACGTGCAGAAGCATTCGGCATGGAAGTACACTATTGGAACCGCTCTCCTGTCGCGGGCACAAACTGGATTGCCCATGCAACGCCCGCGGAACTAGCGCAGCAGAGCGACGTACTCGCAGTGTGCGTCGCGGCTAATCCGTCGACGGCGAATATTGTGAACGCGGATGTGCTAACAGCACTTGGAAGCAAGGGTTATCTAATCAATGTGGCCCGGGGCAGTGTGGTTGACGAAGATGCGCTTCTGGCTGCTTTGAATAACGAAACTATAGCCGGTGCCGGTCTTGATGTTTTCGTCAACGAACCTACGATCAGGGAGGATTTTCTGTCCGCACCAAACACCGTGCTGATGCCGCATCAAGGCAGCGCAACGGTTGAAACACGTGTCGGAATGGGTGAGCTCGTACTCGCCAATCTTGCCGCATATTTTTCCGGCGATGTCCCACCCACCAAAGTAAACTGAGTTATTCCCATGATTGTCAGGCAGGCCTTTTTTGAAGGCGCTATTCATTCTGGGCGCGAGGATGCGTTCAAAGCTTATGTCGCGAATATTCTTATGCCGATGTGGCTTGAATTTCCGGGAATCAGGGAAGTCCGAGTTCTTTATGCTGTCGAACGCGATGAAGGTGCGCCAGCCTATCCGATGGTGCTGTGGACCCAGTATGACAGTAGGGAAGCTTTGGCCAAAGCGCTTGCTTCACCTGTGCGATATGAAAGCCGGGAGGCAACGAAGGGGCTTCTGGAAATGTTCGACGGTCATATCCACCATCATGTTTTCGATCTCACCCTACGAGGGTGAGATCGTTTCTATTTTTCCCTTAAGCACCCCAGGTACGCTCAAGCACATTGATCCAGTTTGCATGGGCCAGCTTTACGATGGAAGCATCGTCGTAGCCGTGTTTACGGAAGGCGTCTATGACGAGCTGGAGATCACCGACATCGCGAAGCGTGGAAGAAATCGTGGTGCCGTCAAAATCGGAACCCAGAGCCAGATGGTCGATCCCGATGCGGTTGACAATGTAATCAGCATGGCGAACGAGTTCACTCAGATCCGTATTCGGATCGCGTTTTCCATCTTCGCGCAGGAATGAAACGCCAAAGTTAAGCCCGACGAGACCGCCAGTATCGCGAATGGCATCCAGCTGCTTGTCGGTCAGGTTGCGGCTTTGCTGGCAAAGCGCGTGCGCATTTGAATGCGAAGCCACGAGCGGCGCATCGGAAATTGCCGCTATGTCCCAGAAGCCTTTCTCGTTCATGTGGGAAAGGTCGACCATGACTTTGAGTTCATTGCAGGCGCGAATGAGCGCTTTGCCATGATCGGTGAGGCCCGGGCCGATGTCAGGCGACGCCGGAAACCGGAACGGGATGCCATGGGCAAAAATATTCGGACGGCTCCAGACAGGCCCAAGCGTTCTGAGGCCTGCCTCATGCAATACATAAAGGGCATCAAGGTCTTCGCTAAAAGCCTCCACACCTTCGATATGATAGACAGAAGCAAAAATGCCGTTGGCAAAGGCATCACGAATATCGGCTGCAGTTTTGCAAATACGAACCTTGCCTTCTGACGCCCGTTCGATTTTCAGAAGTACTGCCGACATGGCGAGCGTTGCCTTCATCGCATCCGTCTGGCTCGGAGTCGCCAGATTGCCATTAGTGTCGAGTTCTCGTGAAGGCGAGGGCACATATACGGCGCACAAGCCGCCGCCGAGCCCACCCTTCTGCGCGCGTGGAAGGTCGATATGGCCGACATTTTCTCCTTCAAGAAAACGCTTTTCAGGCGAGGAAGCATGCGATGACCACAGGCGCAACAGCACGTCGTTGTGACCATCGAAAACGGGTATCTTCTGTTCTGTCGCCATGGGGAAGCCTTTTCAAAATCAAGTCTGGTATTTGAGAGGGGTGATGGACCCAAGCGAGAAGAATTGCAAATGCGATTTCGGTCACTTGATATGACGGCCCTGCATGAAGGGCTATTCTTTCTTGCAAAAGCTCTCCTTTAGTTTGCCCTCATGCAAACTCTGCATAGGGAATGCAAAATTCTGCATTGGCCCCTGCCTCCGCTGACGTGATAGCGGGAAGCTGGAAAAATATATCCAGAGATAGAACGCTGTCGATAAGCGCCCGATGTCAGGGAGCCATTCAGAAAGCGTTGCAAGAGGAGCTCTCAATGATTTCAAGACGCGGTTTTCTGGCAGGTGCGGCTGCCGTTCCTTTCCTGTCCTATGCGAGCATTTTGCCTGCCATTGGAGCCGGGCGTCAGGATATTCTGGTTGTGGCCCAGCAGCTCGACAATATGACCAGTCTTGATCCGCATGAGAGCTTCGAAGCTGTCGGCAGCGAAGTCTGCAACAACATGTACCAGCGTCTGGTACATCCAAGCCTTTCCAATCCGGACCAGGTGGAAGGCGGCGTTGCTGTTTCCTGGGAAGCCGACGCTGATGGGAAGGTCTTCATCTTCAAGATCGATCCGAATGCAAAATTTGCAAGCGGCGCGCAGATCACGGCTGAAGATGCTGCTTTCTCGCTGCAGCGTGCGATCAAGATGAACAAGGGCCCGGCTTTCATCATTGGCCAGTTCGGTTTCACGCCAGAGAATGCAGAAAAGAACATCGTAGCGACCGATCCGTCGACATTGTCTCTGACGGTCGAGCAGTCGACATCGCTGCCGTTCCTGCTGTATTGCCTGTCGGCAAGCGTTGCCAGCATCGTGGAAAAGAAAACCGTTCTGGAAAATGCATCCGGTGACGATCTCGGTAACGGCTGGCTTCAGAAGAACAGCGCCGGTTCGGGCGAATGGGTTCTCGTTTCCTGGAAGCCGAGCGAAAGCATCATCCTGAACGTTAATCCACATGGCGCATACAAGGGCAATGTGAAGCGCATCCTTCTGCGTCACGTCGCGGACCCGTCTTCGCAGCTCTTGATGCTTCAGAAGGGTGATGTCGATATTGCCCGCAATCTGACGTCCGAGCAGTTGCGGGTTCTTCAGGGCAATGGTGATTTCGAGCTCGTCGCCAAGGCAATCGCGGGCATTGGCCTGATGTCTCTCAATCAGAAGATTGAAAAGCTTACTAATCCAAAGCTCTGGCAGGCGATCAAGTGGGCGGTCGACTATCAGGGCATTCAGAAGAACATCGTTCCGCTGACGCACAAGGTGCACCAGACCATCATCCCGGAGGGTTTCCCCGGTGCGGTTAACGAAACGCCATTCCAGAAGGATTTGGAAAAGGCGAAAAGCCTGATGCAGGAAGCTGGTCTTGCCGATGGTTTTACCATCAAAATGGATCATTATTCTGCTCAGCCTTGGCCGGATATCGCACAGGCCATTCAGGCGAACCTCGCCGAAATTGGAATCAAGGTCGAACTTCTGGCCGCAGAGAACCGTCAGGTCCTCACCAAAATGCGTGCTCGCGAGCACGAAATTGCGCTGACCGCCTGGGGTTCTGACTACTTCGATCCGAACACTAATGCCGACGTTTTCTGTAACAATCCGGATAATTCGGATAATGCGGCTACCAAGCCTTTCGCCTGGCGCTCGTCCTATCAGAACGAGGAGTTCGCGAAGAAGTCGATTGCAGCCCGCGATGAACGCGATTCAGCAAAGCGCATCGAACTCTATGAGAATCTGCAGCGCGAATTCATGAACGATAGTCCGTTTATCGTGATGCTTCAGACCGTTACCACAGCTGCCTGCCGCAAGGATGTTACCGGAATGCGTCTCGGCGTCTTGTCCGATTCTCATTCCTATGCAGGGATCGCCAAGGCGTGAAGAAAAGCCTCAAGAACCTGACCGGTATCCTGAGCAGCGTGTTAATCACGCTGTTCGGGCTTATGGTCATTACCTTCATGATCGGCCGCGTCATGCCGGTCGATCCTGTTATTGCTGCGGTGGGCGACAATGCGCCAGAGGCTGTTATCCAGCGCGTCCGCGCGGAGATGGGGCTCGATCAGCCACTTGTAATCCAGTTCGTGCATTATGTCGGGCAGGTCCTGCACGGCGATTTCGGCAACTCTATTCTGACCCGTAATCCGGTGACACAGGATATCGCCCGTTATTTTCCCGCGACATTGGAACTGGCAACGGCTGCGCTTCTTGTTGCTGCTCTTATCGGTATTCCGCTGGGGGTGTGGGCTGCTGTCCGGCAGGGTTCCATCGTCGACCAGACGATCCGCGTGATCTGTCTTGCAGGGCACTCTGTTCCCGTTTTCATGCTGGCTCTGATATCGCTTCTCGTCTTCTATGCAACGCTCGATATAGCGCCCGGTCCGGGACGACAGGACATCATTTATGAGGGCATGATCCCGCACGTTACCGGCCTGCTCACGATCGATACTCTTATTGAGGGCGACTGGGACGCGTTCCGGGATGCCGTTTATCACATGGTTCAGCCGGTTCTGATCCTCGCCTACTTCAGCATGGCATATATCACGCGTATGACCCGCGCTTTCATGCTTGACGCGCTCAAGGGTGAGTTCGTGATTACGGCACGTGCGAAAGGCCTGTCGCTGACCTCGGTCATCTGGAAACATGCTTTCCCGACCGTTGCCGTGCAGCTCGTGACAGTTCTGGCTCTCACCTATGCAGGTCTGCTGGAGGGTGCTGTCGTGACCGAGACGGTCTTCAGCTGGCCGGGCTTGGGACAGTATCTGACCGTGTCGCTGATGAATGCCGATATGAATCCGGTGGTGGGCGCTACACTGCTCATCGGTATCATTTATGTCGGGCTCAACCTGCTCGCCGATATCCTCTACAAAGTTCTGGATCCGCGTGTCCGATGATTTTTGCCAATTTTCATAACTGGGCGCTAGATGACTCGCCTGCTTCTCGTTCTCAGGCTAACTGGGGCAGGCGCTACCGCATTTGGGTGAACCTTCGGGCCAATCCGCTCGCGATGATTGGTCTCTTTATCATTGTCGCTTTCATCGTTTTGTCGTTGGCCGCACCATTGCTGGCGCCATATGATCCGAGTGTTCAAGACCTAGGCAACCGTCTGTCTGCTCCCACTGCCGCGCATTGGTTCGGGACTGATGAGCTAGGCCGCGATATCCTATCGCGCATTCTTTACGGTGGCCGCGTAACCCTTGGAATGGTTATCGCTGTTGTCATTCTCGTTGCGCCGATCGGGCTCTTTATCGGTTGTATCGCCGGCTATTTCGGCGGGATTGTTGACACCGCGTTGATGCGCGTCACTGATGTCTTTCTTGCGTTTCCTCGGTTGATCCTGGCGCTGGCCTTCGTGGCTGCGCTGAAGCCAGGTGTTGAAAGTGCCGTGCTTGCAATCGCATTGACTGCGTGGCCACCCTATGCGCGTCTGGCGCGTGCGGAAACCATGACTTTGCGCAAGAGCGATTTCATTGCAGCCGCCAAGCTGACCGGTGCATCGCCATTCCGCATCATTTTGCGTCACATCATGCCGCTTTGTGTGCCGAGCGTCATTGTGCGCATTACGCTCGACATGAGCTCGATCATCATCACCGCCGCAAGCCTTGGCTTCCTCGGAATGGGTGCACAGCCGCCGTCGCCCGAATGGGGTGCGATGATTGCCACTGCCAAGCGCTTTATCTTTGAACAATGGTGGGTTGCCACCATCCCCGGCATCGCGATCTTCCTCGTATCGCTCGCCTTCAATTTCCTCGGCGACGGTCTGCGCGACGTGCTCGATCCGAAGCAGAATTGAGAGAACAGATGCTGGTTGATATTAAAAATCTGCAGATCAGCTTTGAAACGCGCACCAGCCGTTTCGATGCTGTTCGCGGGATCTCGCTTCAGCTCGGTCGTGAAAAACTGGGCATTGTCGGTGAAAGTGGCTCGGGCAAGTCCTTGACCGCGCGAGCCCTCATGAAATTGCTGCCGCCAATCGCTGAAGTGAAGGCCGACAAGCTTTCATTCGATGGCATCGACATTCTGTCAGCCACCGAACGTGGCATGCGTCAGATACGCGGCAAGCGGGCAGGCTTTATTCTTCAGGACCCCAAATATTCGCTTAATCCGGTCAAGACCATTGGCGTGCAGGTAGCTGAAGCGTGGCGTACTCACAAAGGCGGTAGCAAACGTCAGGCAATGGATGCTGCGGTTGATCTTCTCGATCAGGTTATGATCCGCAATCCGCGCGACGTGGCAAAGTTTTATCCACACGAAGTTTCTGGTGGCATGGGCCAACGTGTCATGGTCGCCATGATGCTGGCGCCCGATCCCGAACTGCTCATTGCTGACGAGCCGACATCCGCGCTCGACGCTACCGTTCAGGCGGAAATTCTTCGCCTGATCGACGATTTGGTTTCCAAGCGCGGAATGGGACTTCTCCTCATCAGCCACGATCTTCCACTCGTGTCGCATTTCTGCGACCGTGTCATGGTCATGTATATGGGCCGTGTCATGGAAGAATTGAAAGCTGCCGAACTTGTGCGTGCTGAGCATCCTTATACGAAGGGGCTTCTCAATTGCATTCCATCGCTCATGCATCCTCGTGATCGATTGCCGGTTCTTAATCGCGAAGAAAGCTGGCTGAACTCATGATAGTCATTGATCAACTTCGTATCAGCTTCAACGAGCGTGAAGTCGTCAAGGGTGTGTCCTTCAATGTCGAGAAGGGTGGGAGCTTTGGAATTGTTGGTGAAAGCGGCTCGGGTAAATCCACTATTCTGCGCGCAATGGCGGGTCTCAACGAACAATGGAGTGGCCGCATCGCTTTCGACGGGAAGGACGTTGCCCCAAAGCGCGCACCCGCCTTCTTCCGTCAGGTGCAGATGGTGTTTCAGGATCCCTTTGGCTCACTGCATCCACGCCAGACCATCGACCGTATCCTGAGCGAGCTTCTGCTGGTTCATGGTATCGGCGATATCGATAAGCGTATTGAAAAGGTTCTTGACGAAGTCGCGTTGCCCAAAGCTGCGCGGTTCCGTTTTCCGCACCAGCTTTCGGGCGGACAGCGCCAGCGCGTGGCAATCGCGCGAGCCCTGATCGCCGAACCGGAAGTTCTGCTACTGGACGAACCGACATCGGCGCTTGATGTCTCGGTACAGGCTGAAATTCTCAATCTTCTCGCGGACTTGCGCGCTGAAAAGAATCTCACTTATGTGCTGGTGAGCCACAATCTCGCTGTGATCGCGCATCTCTGCCCGCAGGTGGGGGTGATGCAACATGGCGAGATGGTGGAACAGCTTAGCGCCGATGATTTGCGCGCTGGGCGAACGACACATCCGCATACCACAGAATTGCGCGTGCTAAGCGTCAATCTGGAAGAACCTGCCTGACGGAGTTTTCATGTCAACGCATGCTGACTGGAATGCGGCTTCGCTTGCCGCGAAAGTCTTGTCGAGAACCTGGGCCAAGGATGAGCCGGGTGGCGTCATCATCGGTTTCGGCCCAGATGGAGTGAAATTTGCCTATGCGAGCGGGCTTGAAAACCTGTCTACGGGGGTGCCGTTCACGGCGAATACAGTCGTTCGCTACGCATCAGTCACGAAACATGCGTTTTGTGCGATGGTTCTCAAGCACAGCGATATCATCGGCCTCGAGGACCGGCTCGGCGACCATCTGCCGGAGTTGCAAAGTCCACTGGCCGATGTCACCGTGGGGCGTGCACTCGACATGACGGGTGGTCTGCCCGATACGCGGGAATGCCTCACACTTCTGGGGCTGTCTGTTTATACAGAAACGGAAGCGGGTCAGCTTCTGGATTACCTTGCTTCTCTCAACCGGCTCAATTTCGAAGCGGGTTCGGAAATTTCGTATTCCAACACCGGTTATCGTCTGGTGGAAGCCGCACTGGAGCGAAAAGGGTTTCGCTTCAATGGTTTCGTTAAATCGGATATTGCGCAGCCTCTCGATATTTTCATGGAAGCGCCGGACGTCTGGAATGATCCGGTCGCGGGCCTGGTTCCCGGTTACTGGAAGTCTGACGAAAAATGGCAGCTCAGCTCTGCTGGCCTGCACATTTCGGCTTCTGGCAGCCTGACTGGCAGTGGCATGGCGCTTACCAAATGGGCACAAGCACTTGTTAATGGCGAGGGCGTGTTCAAAGGTTTGCTCGATAAACTGTCAACTGACCGTCGTCTCTCTGACAGACGAGTAACCGGTTACGGTCTTGGGCTGCGGTGGAACGAAGTGGCTGGCAAGCGGTTTGTTGGACATGGTGGCTCGCATCCCGGCTACAAGAGCTATTTTCTGCTCGATCCAGCCGCGAAAACCGGCATGATTGTTGTTTCAAATCGTGAAGACGCCAACACCTATAAGATGGCGCGAGATTGCATGGCCGCTCTCAACGGATTGTCGTTGCCAGAGACCAATTGCACGATCCCCGACGGGCTTTATGTGACGGAGAGTGGACCGTTCTGGCTGGAAATGCGCAGCGGTATAGCCAACTGGCTTGATTCCGAAGACACGCTTTACGATATCGGCGATGGCTGGTTCTCATCCCTGTCGCCGTCTTCGCCGGTTGAACTCCGCTGGACGGGTACGGAACTGGAAGGTGAGATTGGTTACGTATCTCGCCGGTTGAAGCCGGTGACACCAAAACCTGTGTGCCGGGAACTCGACGGCCACTGGCAGGCATCGCCCTATGGCGCCAGTTTCGATATCAAGGATGGTCACCTCATCATGGGTATAGGCCCGGCACGCCGAGCCATGCCGTTGGAAGACCTCGGTCAGGGGCGCGCGCTGTTTACGTTGCATGACGGCCCTTGGACCAAGCGCGTCTGTCTGCATAAGCTTGATGACAATCGGGTCGAGCTCGTTCTCAGCCGAGCCAGAATGATCGAATACGTCCGGTAATCTGGACATTCGTGGGTTATGGACGCGGCGGAAGGGTGACCTTACCGCCGCGTCTTGCATTGTGGTAACTTTCGACAATTGATTCCGAATGTGAGGTGACGTGATGCTGGAACGGATGATCGATCAGGGCGCAGGTCGGGAACCTGCCGACATCGTGCTGAAGGGCGGCCGTTTCTTCGATCTCGTAACCGGTGAACTTGTTGAAAGTGACATCGCAATCTGCGGTGACCGGATTGTTGGAACATTCGGCAACTATCAGGGCAAGCATGAAATCGACATTTCCGGACGGATCGTCGTGCCGGGATTTATCGATACGCATCTTCACATAGAATCCTCCCACGTAACGCCGCATGAGTTCGACCGGTGTGTATTGCCACAGGGCGTTACCACGGTCATTTGCGACCCGCACGAGATTGCGAATGTGCTGGGTGCTGAAGGCATAAAGTTTTTCCTCGATAGCGCGTTGGAAACCGTCATGGATATCCGCGTGCAGCTTTCAAGCTGTGTGCCTGCGACCCATATGGAAACGTCTGGCGCCGAGCTTCTGATCGATGATCTGTTACCTTTCGCTGACCATCCCAAGGTGATCGGTCTTGCGGAGTTCATGAACTTTCCAGGTGTTCTGGCGAAAGACCCCGAATGCATGGCGAAGCTAAAGGCGTTTCAGGGACGCCATATTGATGGTCATGCGCCGCTTCTGCGCGGGCTCGATCTGAACGGCTATATTTCCGCAGGTATTCGCACCGAACACGAGGCGACAAGTGCGGAAGAAGCGCTGGAAAAGATGCGTAAGGGCATGCATGTATTAGTGCGCGAAGGGTCAGTTTCCAAGGATCTGAAAGCGCTTATGCCGATCATTACCGAGCGCCACGCGCAGTTTTTGGCACTGTGCACAGATGACCGGAATCCGCTCGATATTGCCGATCAGGGCCACCTCGATTATCTTATCCGCACGGCGATTGCAGGCGGCGTGGAGCCGATTGCCATCTACCGGGCCGCTAGCGTTTCTGCCGCCCGCGCTTTCGGTCTTTTTGATCGCGGTCTGGTTGCGCCGGGCCAGCGCGCCGACCTCGTTGTGGTGGATAGTCTCGAAGGTTGCCACGCTGAAATCGTGTTGTCTGCGGGCAGGGTGGTTTCAGAGGATTTGTTTGCCGCTCGCAAGACTGTTGCTCCTGTCGGGCGCAATAGCGTCAAGGCACCGAAAGTCAGCGCTTCCAGTTTCCGCTCTCATTCCAACAGCGGCAAGACGCGTGCAATCGGTATAATTCCGGGTAAAATCATAACGGAAAGCCTCGAATTCGATCTCAAGGTTGGCCCGAACGGCGTTGAACCCGATTTCGAAAAGGATGTGGTCAAGATTGCTGTTGTCGAACGTCACGGCAAAAATGGAAATATTGCGACCGGCTTTGTGCACGGCTTCGGCTTGAAATCAGGTGCAATCGCGTCAACCGTCAGTCATGACAGCCATAATATCTGTGTGGTGGGCACGTCAGACGAAGATATTGCTGCAGCTGCCAACCGATTAGGCGAAATTGAAGGTGGTTTCGTTGTTGTGCGAGATGGCAAGGTGTTGGCTGAAATGCCTTTGCCCATTGCCGGATTGATGAGCGCCGAACCATATGAAACTGTCCGCGACCAGCTTCGCGTGCTGCGTCATGCAGCGGAAGAACTAGGTTCCGTTCTGGAGGAGCCATTCTTGCAACTGGCCTTCATCGCCTTGCCTGTGATCCCGCATCTCAAGATCACTGACCGCGGCCTTGTGGACGTCGACAAGTTTGCATTTGTCGGGAACTGATCAATGCAAGCTGCCGACACCCAGCAGTTCTTCGACGGTCTGCTGGTTTTCGGTGAGTTCTGCTGAAGTGCCAGACCACGCGATGCGCCCACGTTCCAGTATGATGACGTGATCGGCGAAATCGAGTGCACTCTGGATGCGCTGTTCGACAAGCAGAATCGTCATGTCTCCCTTCTGCGCAAGTGTCGAGAAAGCAGCCATCAGTTCTTCGCAGATGACAGGAGCAAGGCCTTCCAGCGGTTCGTCGAGCAGCAGCACTGTCGGTCGCCCGAGAATGCTGCGCGCGGTGGAAAGCATCTGTTGTTCTCCCCCGGAAAGCTGCGACCCAAGATTGCTGCGTCGTTCCTTAAGACGCGGAAACATCGCATAGGCTTCTTCGAGCGCATTCTTTGGTCGGTTTTTGAGGCCAACGAAGAGATTTTCTTCGACGGTGAGGGTCGGAAAAACATCACGAGTTTGCGGCACATAACCGAGACCGGCAATTGCGCGCGCGGCTGATGGAAGCGTGGCGATATTCTTTCCATTCAGCAGAATTTCACCGCCATAACGGCGCGTTTGCCCTGCGATAGTGGCAAAGAGGCTGGTCTTGCCGACACCATTGCGGCCCAGAATGGCAAGTCGCGATCCCGGTTCTGCTTTGAACGATACATTCTCGATGACGCGCGTGGGGCCGTAACCGGAGGAGAGATTGCGAATTTCAAGCGAGGCGGCACTCATTGCGCATAGCTCCCGAGATAGGCTTCGCGGACGCGGGCATCCTGCACGACGTCTTCCGGCAATCCGTCAAAGATCACAGTTCCGGCAGCTAGAACGACCACACGCTTTGCGAAGCGAAAAACGAGGTCCATATCGTGCTCGATCATGAGTACTGCCAGATCGGCCGGTAGTCGGTCGAGCGCTTCCTCAATGCGGCCCGTGTCGCTCTGTGGAACACCCGCAGCTGGTTCATCAAGCAGCAGAACTTTGGGTCGAAGCGCCAATGCAAGTGCAATCTCCAGAAGCCGCTGTTGGCCATATGCGATCTCACTCACCCGCAACTGTCCGAGATGCCGAAGCCCGAGCGTATCGAGAATATCGCGCACTTCATCCATGACTTCAGGCATTTTGCGATAGTTTCCGAGAATACGTCCCGTCTTGCCTTCGCGTTGCAAAACAGCAAGAGCCACGTGTTCTTCGGGTGTCATGTCGAAGAAGAGACGGGTCACCTGAAATGAACGCACCAGTCCACGCCTGACGCGCTGCATGGCGTTGAGCCGGGAGACGCTCTCTCCATCCAATGCCACGGTGCCAGAAGTTGCCGCGAGGTTGCCTGTAACCAGATTGACGAAAGTGGTCTTGCCCGCTCCATTGGGACCAATGAGGGCGACGCGGTCGCCTTTCGCCATACTGAGCGAAACATCGTTTGTAACTGCCAGACCGCCGAAACTTTTGTGCAGTTTCGTTACTTCAAACACGGTACTCATTTGCGGCGCGCCTTCTTTTCAAAGTAATAGGCGACGGTTCCATAGAGGCCGCGCGGCGCGAATAGCACGACGGCGATCAGCAGAACCCCAACCATTGTAAGCCAGTGGAAGGGGTTCGCAGCAGAGACGAGGTCTTCGAACCACATGAAGACAACTGTGCCGATCAGTCCTCCGAACAGCGATCCCGTGCCACCGAGAACCAGCATTACCAAAGCTTCCGCCGACATGGTGAAGCTAAGACTGTCTAGTCCGACAACCTGCGTAGAAATGGCGTTCAGCGCGCCACCGATGCCAGCAACAGCGCCCGAAATGACATACATGCGAAGCTGTGCTGACTGGACCGAAGCGCCCATGGCATGAATGCGGATCGGGTCTTCTTTCACACCTCGGCAAAGCATACCGAAGGGTGAACGAACAACATAACGTAGGAAGATGAACGAAACGAGCAGCAGGAATACGGCATAGACATAGACCGTGTGTCCGTAGAGATCGAACTCGAACATGCCAAAGATCGGATCGGGTGAAATGCCGCTTAGTCCGTCACTGCCGCCGGTCCAGCTTGATGCCTTGTTTGCAGCTTCGTGGAACAGATGAACAACGGCAATCGATAGAACGAGTTGAGCGAGCCCGTGTGCGCGCAGAATAACGGCTCCGGAAACAAACCCGGTGATAGCTCCTGCAACAAGACCGATAAGTGTCATCAGGATCGGGTCGGTAATACCGAAATGGGCAGCAGCGATGCCGGCACCATAGGCACCAGCGCCAAACAAAGCAGCATGGCCGAGCGTTGCTATACCGCAATAGCCCGTCACCAGATCGAGTGACAATACGAGCAAGGCAATGGCAATGATGCGTGTCAGCAGCGCCAGATTGTCGGGGAACAAAAACCAGCCGCAAATACTGGCAGCGATAATTGCTGCTACGCCAGCAAGACCCGCATAGGAGTGACGGTATTGGGAGAGAGCTTGCGTCATATCGGTCATTTTTTGGCCAGCCTTCCTGCAAGACCACGCGGGAACAGCGTCACAATGACGATTACTGCCAGATAGAAGAAGAACTCGCCATATTCCGGTGCCAGATAACGCCCGGTTGTATCGATTGCTCCGAGCAGGAGGCAGGCAATCAGCGCTCCGGGTATGGAGCCTGCGCCGCCGACAGAGACGACGACCAGAAATGTCACCATGTAGCGGAGTGCATAGTAGGGTTCGACAGGTAGAAGTTCGGCGCCGACGACACCGCCGAAAGCTGCAAGCCCAATGGCAAGCGCAAAGCTGATGGCGTAAACGATTTCGGTTCTGACACCGAGTGCAGCCGCCATGTTGGCATTGTCGACGGCAGCGCGCAGTTTCACGCCGAAGGCAGTGCGTTCGATGATGTACCAAAGACCAAGGGCCACCGCGAAGCCGCACCCGATTGCAAAGATGCGATGCTTGGCAATTGCCCGAAAGCCGAGATCGACAGATCCACGCAACATTTCAGGCAAAGGAATGGTCTTCAGCGTTGGTCCGAATATATAGTTGGTGAGACCGATAATGCAGAAAGTGATACCGATGGTCATCAGCACCTGCGTCAGTTCAGGCGCTCCATAAATGCGCCGATAGAGCAATCTCTCCACGGGGACGGCGATTATCATCGTGCCGACGACCGCGATGATGATCGCAAAGCCGTAATTGAGGCCAAGCTGCTGGGCAGCATAGGATGCAAAATAGCCGCCGATCATTGCAAATGCGCCGTGAGCGAGATTGACGACGCGCATCAAGCCCATGGTGACCGAAAGGCCGATGGAAATGACGAAAAGCACCATGCCATAGGCGAGGGCATCGACAGCAATGCTGAGCACAGTCTGCATTGAGTGGTCCTGTTGGGCGTATCCCGAAAAACGCGAAAAGGTTTTCGGGTACGCGTTAAAATAAGCAGTTGTGAGCCATGAGCGCGCGCTTTACGCCTGCTCAGGCATCAAGGCGTTAACTCTTGAATGCCGGAGTTATTGAGCTTTTAGGCCGGGGTCGCCCTGCTTCTCGAAGGTTTGAATTTCCTTGTTATAGTAAGTGCCGTCATCAGCCTTGGCTACTTCGCGCAGATAGATGTTCTGCGTCATATGGCGGCTTTCGGGATCGATGGATACAGGGCCGCGAGGACTGATCCATTCCATGCCTTTCACGGACTCTACCGCTTTTTCAGCATCTTTTTCACCGCTGGTCGCTTCGATCATCTTGTAGATGACATGCATGCCATCATAAGCGCCGACCGAAGGGAAGGACAACTCCACAGGATTGCCGATGGCCTTTCGAGCTTCCTTGACAAACTTCTTGTTTTCTGGCGAGTCATGCGAGACTGCATAGTGGAAAGTCGTCAGAACACCGAGAGCATTTTCTCCGAGTGCGGGAAGATCGGATTCTTGTGTCAGGTCACCTGGAGCAAAAAGCTGAATGCCCGAGCCTTTCAATCCGTTGTCGACATAGGATTTCATGAAACCGAGCGTGGTTGGTCCAGACGGCAGAAAAGCGAACACGCCTTGCGCGCCAGAGTCTTTGATACGCTGCATGATAGGACTGAAATCGTTCGTAGCGAGCGGCATGCGAATAGCTTCGACCACTTCGCCACCGGCTTCCGTGAACGCTGCCTTGAAAGCGTTTTCCGCATCCACGCCCGGCCCGTAATCGCTGACAACCGAGATGACTTTCTTCACACCCTTGTCGAGTGCAACCTTTGCGATCGGGGTTGACGTTTGCCATGTGGTGAACGAGGTGCGCACCACATAAGGGCTCTTCGTGACAATGGAAGAGGTGGCGGCATTCATGACGACCATCGGCACATTGCCCTGTTTGAGAATGGGCGTAACCGCCATGGCGTCAGGGGTGAAATAGAAGCCAGCAAGATACTGCACGCCTTCCTTGACCACGAGTTCCTGCGCAAGCGCCTTCGATTGCGCAGGATCGGCCTGCGGCACATCGCGATAAACGATCTCGACAGTGTCATCGCCGATCGTGTTGCCGTGCTCTGTCATATAGGCGTCGATACCGGCCTTGAAGTTCTTGCCCTGAAGAGCAAACGGGCCTGAAAATGGACCAATGACGCCGACCTTTACCACATCGGCATAAGCTGCTGATGCTGTGAGTGAAAAGACCGCAAGCGCGGTGAATGCAATTTTCTTCATGTTCTCCTCCCTATCGCCCACCATTCCCGCGCGTGACTGTCTCGTCGCAATAGGGAATGTCCTGATTTCAGCATGCCTATCTAATTGGTCATGTAAAATGAAAAATTCCTTATAAACGATACCCGGATGGTTATGTGTCCGAGAATTGTTCGTTTCCGATTCGAACCACCTTATCGATCAGGATTGATGCAATCTTGAGTGCACTGCCAGTCGACGCAACAATTTGCGGCAGGATCATCCATTCGATCATCCAAGCCGCGCCTGAGCGCTCCTGCTCGTGCACCATAGCCTGATACAAACCACCCATTTGGGCTGCGTTGAAACGGGCAAGGCTGACCAGTATCTCTGCCGACACCGGATTTTGCTTGTGCGGCATGGCGGATGAACCGCCGCCGCCTGTCAAGGAGAGTTCGGTGCCCAGTTCAGCCATAAGCGCAATATCTTGCCCGAATTTTCCAAGAGTACCCGTGATGAGCGAAAGCAGATTGCCGAACTCGACAATGAAGGCCCGCTGGCTATGCCATTGCGGGCTATCGTGCAATCCGAGCCTATCAGCCAGCAAAGCACGCAGAGCCGGTGCCTGATCACCGAATTTTTCAAGCGTTCCGGCTGCACCGCCGAACTGTACGGGAAAGACGATGGTGTTCAGTTTGGTCTCATAAGCGTTGAGCGGGTTTTTCCAGCTTGAGATGCGGTCCGATACGGTGATCGGAATAGCGGATTGCATACGTGTATAACCCGTCAGAGCATTCCTTCCGAACGTCGCATCAAGCCAATCGAAACGCTGCGTGAGTTGCTGAATTCGCCCATAAAGAATTGTACTTGCGCGTTTCAGCCGCAAAATCAGGCTCGTATCGATGGCATCCTGGCTCGTCGCGCCGAAATGAACGTATTCGCCGTAATCCGTTCCGACCGCCAGACGCAGTTCTTTCACGAGTGAGGGAATGACAACCCCGTCACGCGCTGTCGCTGTTGCCAGATTGGATAGGTGGGGTTCGAACGTTTCTGAGGCTTGTTTGATCGCTTGTCCTGCCTCGACCGGTATCAAGCCGAGCCCCGCTTGAGCTTCAGCCAGAGCCGCTTCAAAGCGCAACATCTCGGCAATATCAGCCGCCGCAGTAAACAGGCTCAATATCTCTTCGTCGTCGCCGAAAAGCTGTGCCAGAAACGGATGTTCGAAGACCGAGATGCTCATGCGTCAAATATCGAAAAAGACAGTTTCTTTCTCGCCCTGCAAGTGAATATCGAAATGATAGACGCTACCCTCACGCTGACCAATCAGTGTTTGCGCCCGGCTGCGATGTTCGATACGAGCAAGGACCGGATCCTCTGCATTCGCATCGGCTTCATCGGAAAAATACATCCGCGTCTGCAGTCCGAGATTAATGCCGCGGGCCACGATCCACAAGGTAATGTGTGGTGCCATGAGGCGGCCATCTTTGAAAGAAACGCGGCCAGGTTTGATCGTCTCGAAAGTGAACTCGCCCGTGTCCATATGGCTCGGACAACGGCCCCATCCACGAAAACCAGGCTCGGCCTTGCCGCCGGTTTCGGAGGGGCTGTTATAGAGGCCCTTCGCATCAGCCTGCCATATTTCTACCAACGCATCGCGGAGTGGTGCGCCCATGCCATCAATGACATGGCCGTTAATGGTAATGCGTTCGCCTGTCGTCTTCTCATCATAGAGAGGGCCGGAGCCGAGATCCTGCTCGAAAATGCCGTTGATGCCGACAAAATTGGGTGTCAATCCGATATGGACGTAAGGGCCCGCAGTCTGTGATACGGTTTCTTTCAGATAGCCGAGAGGTTGCACCATATCAGTTGCCCTCCGGGCGATTTTCAAACAAGGTTGCGCGGCGCCCGCGCAACACAATGTCGAACTTGTAGGCAAGCATATCCATCGGCAAATTAGCGCTCATGTCCAGAGGTGCGACCAGCCGTTCGACAGCTGATTTGTCGGGAATAGTTTTCACGATAGGGCAAATCCAGATCAGCGGATCGCCCTCGAAATACA
The DNA here is from genome assembly GCF_025908475.1 of Brucella sp. MAB-22. Taxonomy (NCBI): domain Bacteria; kingdom Pseudomonadati; phylum Pseudomonadota; class Alphaproteobacteria; order Hyphomicrobiales; family Brucellaceae; genus Brucella; species Brucella sp. MAB-22. The sequence goes on from NZ_CP109781.1 coordinate 1,809,288, forward strand.
TCTGTGTGATGAGGCGCTGTGCAAAGCCATGACCGAACACAGAAAAATGGATGTGAGCCGGACGCCAGTCATTCACACCATTTGGCCAAGGGTACGGGCCGGGCTTGATGGTCTTGAACCAGTAGTAGCCGTTTTCGTCCGTGACCGTGCGACCGACGCCGCCGAAGTTGGGGTCGATGGCCGCAAGATAGGTTTCTTTCTTGTGGCGATAACGCCCGCCAGCGTTGGCCTGCCAGAATTCCAGCAGTGCGCCTGGAACAGGACGGCTACTCTCGTCCAGAACACGGCCATGCACAAGAATGCGTGGGCCTATCGGCATTTCGCCGGGGCGCGCATAATTGAGGATGAGGTCATTATCCAGCTCGTGCAGCATACTGTGCCCGAATACCGGGCCCGTAATTTCACTTTTGGTGCCTTCGAGCGAAAGCAAAGCACGAGTAGGCGAGCGAAGGACGGAGGTCTTATACCACGGCGTATAAGCCGGTGGATGCATGGACAGATCGCGAGCAAAGAACGGAGTTGCCTCCGGCAGACTGTTCTTCATTTTTCATCTTCCTCCGCTTCCATCTGCGCATAGGTCTGCTTTGCGATCTTGAAAGCGTGGTTCGATGCCGGAACCCCCGCATAGATTGCGACATGCATCAATGCTTCGCAGATGTCCTCCTTCGTTGCGCCCGTATTTTTCGTAGCGCGTATATGCATGGCAACTTCATCGTCTTGCCCGAGTGCTGCAAGCAGTGCAATCGTAACGATCGACCGTTCTCGTTTGGTCCAGCCGGGTCGCGCCCAGACCGTGCCCCATGCGGCTTCTGTTATAAGCTCCTGAAACGGAGCATCAAGGTCGGTTGCACCGTTTGACGCGCGATCCACATGCGTATCGCCCAGAACTGAACGGCGTACGTTCATGCCGATCTTGTAGCGTTCCGACCGCACTGCCTTGTCAGCCATGGCTACTCTCCATGTTAGAATCTGTTTGAAATAAAGTTGCGCAACAGCGAGACATAGGCATCGGGCTGTTCAACGCAGGGAATGTGACCGCTGGTGGCAATCTCTGCGAAATCTGCTTCAGGGATAAGACTTGCCAGTTCGCGCACAAGGGTAGGCGGCGTGGAGCCGTCCTGATCACCGACCAGACAAAGTGTTGGCACCGAAATAGTTCTGGCTACTTCGGTGAAATCCGCTTCACGCAGCGCGGCACAGGTGGCCGCATAGCCGTCGAGCGGTTGCCGAACGAACATATTGCAATAGGCATGATAGGCAGGATTATCGGAGCGGCGATAGTCGGACGTGAACCAGCGGGGCATTGTCGCGTCGAGGATGCTTGAAAGGCCATCTTGCTGAATAGCAGCTATGCGCGCGTCCCACATCGCTGCTGTACCGATCTTGTGAGCAGTGTTGGACAAAACGAGTCCGGCCACCAGATCGGGGCGCACTGCATAAACACCTTGCGCAATCAGTCCACCGACGGAAAGACCGCAAATGATCGCCCGTTCTATCGAAAGCTTGTCGAGCAGGTTGATGAGGTCGGTCGCAAGGAGTTCGATTGTGTAGGGGGTGGCTCCGACATCTGAAAGGCCGTGGCCGCGCTTATCATAAACGAGCGTCGATACGTCGTTGCGCAGGCGTGCGCGAACTTCATCCCATATCCGGAAATCGGTTCCGAGCGAGTTGATGAAAACCAGAACAGGCTTCTCTGCGGCTATTGGCTGGAAATCATAATGCATGACGACGTCGTTTACGGATGCGAACTGCACAGCTTTCTCCTCTTACATCGCACTGTCGTGCTTTGAACTGGTTAAGTAAAATGATATTATTGGCAAAAATCATAACTACAGGGTTATAGATAGGTGATTGGGAACAGGATCAAATTTCGTCATCTGCATACGTTTGTTGAGGTTGCGCGACAGAAGAGTGTGGTCAAGGCCTCCGAACTCCTGAGTATCAGCCAACCAGCAGTGACCAAGACGATGCGTGAGCTGGAGGAGATTCTGGGCGTTCCAGTAGTGGAGCGCGATGGTCGTGGCATAAGGATAACGCGGTTTGGTGAAGTATTCCTGCGTCATGCTGGGACGGCTTTGACCGCCTTGCGGCAAGGGCTGGATTCCGTGTCGCAAGAATTGGATGGATCAGGACCGCCTATTCGTATTGGCGCCTTGCCGACAGTCTCAACACGCATCATGCCGAAAGCGATGAGCCTGTTTCTCGCGGAAAGAACGTCTAGCCGTGTAAAAATCGTTACGGGTGAAAATGCTGTTCTTCTGGAGCAGCTACGGGTTGGCGATCTCGATCTGGTTGTAGGGCGGCTTGCCGCGCCGGAAAAGATGACCGGTTTTTCATTCGAGCATCTTTATTCGGAGCAGGTTCGATTTCTTGTCAGGACAGGGCATCCCCTGACGGACGGACGTGCGGTTTTCGAGCATCTGGCTGACTACCCGGTTCTGATGCCGACACGCAATTCAATCATTCGCCCGTTTGTGGATCGTTTGCTGATTACGAACGGTATAGGTGCCCTGCCAGTTCAGATTGAGACCGTTTCCGATGCATTCGGACGTGCTTTCGTCCGCGACAGTGATGCGGTGTGGATCATTTCAGAAGGTGTTGCTGCCGGAGATGTATCTGAAGGCAAGCTTGTCGCTCTTTCCATCGATACAAGCGAAACAAAAGGTCCGGTAGGGTTGACCATGCGAACTGACACGACACAGACAGCCGCTATGCAAATTCTGATCCAGACGTTGCGCGAAGCTGCTGGTGTGAAGCTCTAGAGATTAACGCGGTCAGCTACCCAAATAAGGTAGCTGACCGCGCTATTTGCAAGAAGTTCTGGCCGGAACTTCTTGCTGGGGGTTCGATTAGCAATAAAACTCTACATCAATTCTAAAATAAAGCATCAGTTTTATATGTTTTATTAAATAATATTAGTTACGTCTTATTTATAGTATTCACCGTTCAGAACGGCAATCCGACGTAGTTTTCAGCAAGTGCGGTTGAGGCAGCTTCGGAAGTGCAGAAGTAGTCAAGTTCTGCTTCCTGCACTTTCTGATCAAACGGAACCATATCAGGGAATCGGTGTAGCATTTTGGTCATGGACCATGAAAAGCGTTCGGCCTTCCAGATGCGCGCAAGCGCATTAGCAGAATAAGCATCGATGCCAGATTTTGATTTGTCCAGATAAAACTCTCTCAATCCTTCGTAAAGATAGTGCACGTCGCTGGCGGCGAGGTTTAGCCCTTTCGCACCTGTCGGAGGAACAATATGGGCGGCATCTCCAACAAGGAAAAGCTGTCCAAAGCGCATTGGTTCAGCCACGAAAGAGCGTAGAGGCGCAATGGATTTCTCGAAAGACGGTCCGGTTATCATTGCTTCGGCATGATGTGCCGGAAGGCGACAGCGCAGTTCATCGTAAAAGCGCTCGTCGCTCCAGTCTTCGATCTTTTCATCAAGTGAACATTGGATGTAGTAACGGCTGCGTGTGAGCGACCGCATGGAGCAAAGCGCAAAACCTCGTTCGTGGTTGGCATAGATCAACTCATGAGCGACCGGCGGAATGTCGGCCAGTATGCCGAGCCAGCCAAAGGGATAGACCTTTTCAAAGATATCGATTGCCTTGTCTGGTACAGATTTGCGGCTTATGCCGTGATACCCGTCACATCCAGCGATGAAATCGCAGTCGATGCGATGGGTTTTGCTGCCTTTCTCGTAGGTAATATATGGCGATGTCGTATCGAAATCATGCGGTGTTACGTTGACGGCTTCATAAATGCTGGTGGTGTTCGACTTCCGCCGTTCATCCATAAGATCGTGCGTCATCTCAGTCTGGCCATAAACCGTAACGCGCTTGCCGGTCAGTTTGTGCAGGTCGATACGGTGATCCCGACCGTCGAAGGCGAGTGAGAAACCGTCATGTCGCAATCCCTCTGCGTGAAGGCGTGTTGAAGCTTCGGCTTCATCCATCAGATTGACAGTGCCTTCTTCCAAGACGCCAGCACGTACACGGCCCAGAATATAATCCGCGCTGACGCGATCCAGCACGACATTGTCTATCCCGGCTTTAGTCAGAAGTTGGCCGAGGAGCAGGCCGGCCGGGCCCGATCCGATGATTGCCACCTGAGTGCGCATAAGTTCCTCCCAATGCAATTCCGTCTTTATTCTTGAAGGAACGTTCCTGCTGGCAATGGATAATCTCGACTATTTATTGTACAAATCGAACACGATTGGAGGGTAAGTGTCGGATAATTTTGTTCCAACATACGAGCTTTATGGAGAAGAAAGCGAGCAGAAGCCGGATTTTTGGCTACACTGCGAGACGCTTTTCTCGCGATCAAGTTTGCATAATTTCGAAATTTCGTTGCATCGTCACGAGAGCTTCTTTCAGCTTTTATATATTGAAGGGGGTACGGGGCAGGTGAGCTTCGATGGCGCCATCCACCCCTTTCAAACGCCATGTGCCATTATGGTGCCACCCGGTTTTAATCATGGGTTTGCATTCTCTCGAGATATAGTGGGGCACATTGTAACGATTTTGAGCCCTCATATGCCGTTTATTGGAGACGGCTCTGGGGGCGTTATGGCGAAGTGGTTGATGCATCCTCAACTCATATCGATGAAAGGAGCGGGCGACGAGAATCTGGCGTTACTTTCCTCTCTTCTGCGGCAAGTACAAGATGAGTTTCACACGAGAAAACCATATAAAAACAGTCTGCTGGAATCTCTTGTTCAAGCCGCATTCGTCTATGTTCTGCGACACGCTTATTCTTCAAATTCCGCAAAGCAGGAAGACCGTCAGATATATGGGCACGCTCGCATTGAGCGTCTGCTGGAGCTGATCGACCGCTATTACCGAGAACACAGGCCTGTTTCATTTTATGCGAAATTGCTGGGTGTTTCACCAACGCATCTCAACCGGACTGTCAAACAGCTGACAGGAAGGACGACGCAAGACATGATTGCAAGCAGGCTGATTGAGGCGGCCAGGCGCGATTTGATAGCCATGCCATCATCGGTGCAACATATCGCCTACAGCCTTGGCTTTTCAGATCCCGCATATTTTTCACGCTTCTTCCTTAAGATAACGAGCGAAACACCCCGTACATTCCGTTTGAGGGAGCGCGAGCGTCTGGCCGCTCTGGATTCATCATCATAGAATAAATTGGATTTTTCATTCTCTGCGGTCATCTCAGCAAATTGCGTAGATCCAACTGGACTTGAAGCATTGCAGGCAGGAAGCGTTCCACAAGGTCAATTGTTTCGACATGTGCCACGGGTGCCCCGATGTTGAGCGCCGCAACTACTAAACCTCGATGATTGAAAACAGGAACAGCGATGGAGCGTAGTCCGATCTCCAGTTCCTGATCGTTGATTGCATAACCTTGACCACGAATAATGGAGAGTTCTGTCATCAGCGGGGCAATTTCCACCTTTGTAAATGGTGTCAAAGCTTTCCGTTCTGTGCGCTCGAGAAGCACCTGAGCCTCGGGTTCATGAAGCCAGGCCAGAAGCACACGCCCCATCGAAGCACAGTAGGCTGGAAGCCTGCTTCCCGCCATCAAGTTGATGGAAATCACGCGCATTTGTGAGGCGCGCGCGATGTAAACAATTTCCGTTCCATCCAGAACGGATGCGGATGCGCTCTCTCCTACGGCATCAGAGAGCCGGTCCAGATGCGGCTGGATAATTGTCGGCAATGGCGTCGAAGATAGATAGGCATGCCCGAGCCGAAGAATTTTGGGCAGAAGCATGAAGAACTTGCCGTCATACTCAGCATATTCGAGCTCGGTTAGTGTCAGCAGGCACCGTCGTGCGGTTGCACGATCGAGACCAGTTATTTTTGAAACGTCCGCTATTGAAAGACGTGGTTGGTCTTCACCGAACGCTTCGATGACCTTCAATCCCTTTGCAAAACCTCCGATGAAATCTGTTTCGCGCATGAAATCCCTCTCAATTTGAGTAGATAATTTGTGCGATATATGAACAAATGTCAATTATCGCACAAAATGTTTGACCCTTTGCCGACGAGGTGGCTAACTCCAGTGCGATTGCGACCGGACGCTCAAGCACGAAGCTCGAACGCTCTGGTATGGAGGTAAAATGGACAAGACAATCGGAAGTCTGGCCGAGGCTGTTGCCGGAATAGGCGATGGCGCTACGGTCATGATCGGGGGGTTCGGTGGCTCAGGCGCGCCAATAGAATTGATCCATGCCCTGATCGATAAGGGGCCGAAGAACTTGACGGTGATCAACAATAATGCGGGCAATGGGCGCATCGGCATCGCGGCAATGATTGATGCCGGGATGGTTCGCAAGATGATCTGTTCATTCCCGCGGTCTTCCGATCCGCGCGCTTTCACGGACAAATATATTGCCGGTGAAATCGATCTGGAACTTGTACCGCAAGGAACGCTTGCTGAGCGTATCCGGGCAGGTGGCGCTGGTATCCCGGCGTTCTACACGCCGACAGCCTATGGCACGGAACTCGCCGAAGGCAAGGTAATAGCTGAATTTGATGGACGACCTTATGTGCAGGAGCGTTGGCTGAAAGCTGATTTTGCGCTCATTAAAGCGCATCTTGGCGATACGCACGGCAATCTGACCTACCGCATGGCTGCGCGTAATTTCAATCCACTCATGTGTATGGCTGCTGCAAGGACGATTGTTCAGGTATCGGAAATCGTTCCGCTCAACGGCATTGAGCCGGAAAATATCATCACGCCGGGTATCTTCGTCGACAGTGTCGTTGAAGTTGCAAATCCGCAGCAAGAAGAAGAGCTCATTCGTGCTGGAGTGACCTACGTATGATGATTGATATTCATGATGACATCAAACTGTCCAACGCCCAGATCGCATGGCGCGCCGCGCAGGATATTCAGGATGGTGCCTATGTAAATCTTGGAATTGGCTTTCCCGAAATGGTCGCCCGCTATCAACCGGAAGGACGCGAAGCGATTTTTCACACGGAAAATGGCGTTCTGGATTTCGGTGAAGCGCCGCCAGCAGGTGAGGAAGACTGGGACCTGATCAATGCTGGCAAGAAGGCTGTTACGCTAAAGCCCGGCGCGGCATTTTTCCATCATGCCGATAGTTTCGCGATGGTGCGCGGCGGACATCTCGATGTCGCGATTCTCGGCGCCTATCAGGTTGCCCAGAACGGTGATCTCGCCAATTGGCGTGTTGGCGCCAAAGGCGTGCCCGCAGTGGGCGGTGCGATGGATCTGGTACATGGTGCGAAGCAAGTTGTCGTCATCACCGAGCATGTAACGAAGAAGGGTGAACCGAAGCTGGTTGAAAAGTGCACTTTTCCGCTAACCGGCGTCGCATGTATCACCCGCATCTATACCAGCCATGCTGTGATCGATATCGACAAGGGGCGTTTCGTGTTGCGTGAAAAGCTGGCCGCCATGACGCTGGAAGACCTTCAAGCCATGACCGGCGCAAAGCTGCATATCGACGGCCCGGTCGCCGATCTCGTTGTTCCCGAGTTGTGAGACCATGTAATGAGTGAAGCCTATATCTGCGATTACATTCGCACTCCCATTGGTCGTTATGGCGGCGCGCTTTCTTCCGTGCGTGCCGACGATCTCGGCGCCATTCCGCTGAAAGCGCTTATGGAGCGTAATGGTTCCGTCGATTGGGAAGCTGTCGACGATGTGATTTTTGGCTCGGCCAATCAGGCGGGGGAAGACAACCGCAATGTTGCGCGCATGTCGCTGCTTCTGGCCGGGCTGCCGGTAGGAGTGTCTGGAACGACGATCAACCGTCTCTGCGGTTCCGGGATGGATGCAGTCATAACGGCTGCACGCGCTATCAGGGCTGGTGAGGCGGAACTGCTCGTTGCTGGCGGTGTGGAGAGCATGAGCCGCGCCCCCTTTGTCATGCCTAAGGCCGACATTGCATTTTCGCGCAAGGCGGAAATCTTCGATACCACAATCGGCTGGCGGTTCATCAACCCTTTGATGAAGAAACAGTATGGTGTCGATTCTATGCCTGAAACGGGTGAAAATGTTGCCGAAGATTTCAACGTCTCGCGGCAGGATCAGGACGCTTTTGCACTTCGCAGTCAGGAAAAGGCGGCAGCCGCGCAAGCCAATGGACGCCTTGCAAAGGAAATCGTTGCGGTCACGATCTCGCAACGCAAGGGCGATCCGGTCGTTGTCGACAAGGATGAACACCCTCGCGCCACGAGCCTGGAAGCACTGGCGAAGCTGGGCACGCCCTTTCGTGAGGGGGGCACTGTGACGGCGGGTAACGCTTCCGGTGTGAATGATGGAGCTGCCGCGCTTATCATCGCATCTGAAGCAGCCATCAAGAAATACGGCTTCACACCGATTGCCCGTATTATGGGCGGCGCCACGGCGGGTGTTCCTCCGCGCATTATGGGTATTGGTCCCGCTCCGGCGACAAAGAAGCTATCTGTGCGTATCGGTATCGCACCCGATGCATTCGATGTGATTGAACTGAATGAAGCATTTGCGTCGCAGGGACTGGCAGTGTTGCGCGATCTAGGAATTGCCGATGACGATAAACGCGTCAATCCCAATGGTGGCGCTATTGCGCTCGGGCATCCGCTCGGCATGTCCGGGGCGCGTATTGCGGGCACGGTGGCGCTCGAACTTGCGCTCAATGGCGGCAAATATGCTCTCGCAACGATGTGCATCGGCGTCGGGCAAGGGATCGCCATTGCGCTGGAACGCGCTTGAGCCTGAGTAAATGACAAATCCGGGCGCTCCCTCCGGCAGATCAGGTGCGACTTTTGTATTCTTGGACGACTACAATATTGCCCACGACTACCGATCAAGTTAGCATGACCTCATTACAACAACGGCGGGAACAACCCGCCGAACCAAAATGGGGAACATGTCGATGAAAATTGCTCGCCTTGCCCTGATGGGCGGACTCCTCGCAACTGCACTTTATACTGGCTCCGCTGCTGCTCGCGACCTGACGGTCGTGTCTTGGGGTGGCAATTATCAGGACGCCCAGCGTGAAATTTACTTCAAACCTTTTTCCGAGAAGACCGGCAAACCTTTGCTAGATGAATCTTGGGACGGTGGTTACGGCGTCGTTCAGGCGAAGGTGAAAGCAGGAAAACCCAACTGGGATGTCGTGCAGGTAGAAGCCGAAGAACTCGCTCTCGGCTGTGCTGACGGTCTTTACGAGAAAATCGATTGGGACAAGGTTGGCGGCAAGGACAAGTTCCTCGACAGTGCGGTCAATGATTGCGGTGTAGGGGCAATCGTGTGGTCGACAGCAATCGCCTATAATGCGGACAAGCTGAAAGATGGCCCACAATCCTGGGCTGATTTCTGGGATGTGAAGAAGTTTCCAGGCAAGCGCTCCTTGCGTAAGGGTGCCAAGTATACGCTTGAATTCGCTCTCCTCGCCGACGGGGTCAGCAAGGATGAGGTCTATGATGTGCTCTCAACCCCGGAGGGCGTGGATCGCGCGTTCAAAAAACTTGATGAATTGAAGCCGAATATCGTCTGGTGGGAAGCAGGGGCACAACCACTGCAATTGCTGGCCTCGGATGAAGTTGTGATGGCATCAGCTTATAATGGGCGCATCACGGGCATAAACAGGAGCGAAGGCAAGAACTTCAAGGTGGTCTGGCCGGGCAGCATTTATGCTGTCGATAGCTGGGTGATCCTGAAAGATGCCGAGAACAAGGATGCAGGGCTGGATTTCATTGCTTTTGCCAGCCAGCCCGACAATCAGGTGAAGCTGCCGAAATATGTCGCTTACGGTCTGCCGAACAAGGAAGCTGCAAGCAAGGTGCCTGCGGAATTCGCATCGGATCTTCCAACGGCGGAAGCCAATCTGAAAGACGCCCTTCCTCTTAACGTGGATTTCTGGATCGATAATTCCGAAGAGTTGACGAAGCGCTTCAACGCCTGGCTGGCGCAATAATTCACAGTCATGGCCCCGTCGGTGCAATATCGGCGGGGTTTCCCTGTTTTCCGGAAGATGGAGTGATTCATTGACGGACTGCCGCATCCGCTTCGAGAATATCAGCAAATCCTACGGTGATTTCAAAGTTATAGATGGTTTGAACCTCGATATTGATCGAGGTGAATTCGTGAGCCTTCTTGGTCCTTCCGGTTCAGGCAAGACGACGCTTTTGATGATGCTTGCCGGGTTTGAAAGTCCAAGCAGTGGAGCAATCCATGTCGATGGCAAGGCAATCAATACGGTTCCTTCATACAAGCGCAACATGGGAGTGGTTTTTCAGAACTACGCGCTTTTCCCCCATATGACAGTTGGCGAGAATGTCGCCTTTCCGCTTCAGATGCGAGGTGTTGGGAAAGCAGAGATTGGCAAGCTGGTGGATAAGGTGCTCGATATGGTTCAGCTCTCCACAATGCGTGAACGCAAGCCATCGCAACTCTCTGGCGGACAGCAACAACGCGTGGCGCTCGCCCGTGCACTGGTTTTCGAGCCGGGCGTGGTACTGATGGACGAGCCGCTTGGCGCGCTCGACAAGCAGTTGCGTGAACAGATGCAACTTGACATTCGTGCGTTGCATGGCCGGTTAGGACTGACGATTGTCTTTGTCACCCATGATCAAAGCGAAGCGCTGACTATGTCGGACCGGATCGCTGTCTTCAACAAAGGAAAAATCGAACAGATTGGCACGCCGCGTGCAATTTATGATGAGCCGCAGACCCGTTTCGTCGCCGAATTTATAGGCGAAACCAATCTTGCTGAAGGAACGGTCGAGCGGGTGGAAGGTACGAGCGCTTTCATTCGCCTGAAGGATGGCGGCACACTAACCGCATCATCGAAGGGAACGTTGGGGGCGGGACAGAAAGTTCTTCTGTCCATCCGGCCCGAGCGCATCGAACTGGGCGGGGAAGGTGGTTCAGACAATCTTCTTAAAACACGTGTGATCGACAGTGTCTATCAAGGGGATCATCTGCGTATCCAGCTGGATGCCAGCGCTCATGACTTTATTGTGCGTCTTGACAGGAAAGCGCGTGAATGGGCGCCTGGAACAGATGTCGTAGCGGGGTTCAATGCTGCAGATTGCTGGACTATTGCAGCATGACGGTTCCATCCGGCAAAACTGTCCGAGCGATATTTCTGATCGCGCCCCTGCTTGTTTTCATTGTCTTGTTTTTTCTGTGGCCGCTTGGGGTGATGATGAAACAGGCCGTGTCAGATACGGCGGTTTTGCGTGTTCTCCCCCAGACCGCCGAGGCTGTAACTCTTTGGGACGGACAATCGGCTCCATCACCTGAAATGAAACAGGCGCTCGTGGCAGACTTGAAGGCTTCGACCGACCAGCAGGCCGTAGGCGACATGGTCCGCCGCTTGAACAGCGCCCAATCGGGCTTTCGTACCTTGATGAGCAAAACACTTTCAGCCATCGAGAAGGGCGATCCTGTTCCTGACCTGGAAATGATCGACAAACGATGGAGCCGACCGGAGTTTTGGCATGCTATTGCGAATGCGCTTTCACCAACAACTGATCGCAACCTGCTCGCGGCGGTCGATATGGAGCGCGATACATCCGGAGAAATTGTTTCAATGGCGCCCGGTACATCGGCCAACCGGGCGATTATGCTGCGCACGTTCTGGATTGCCGCGCTGGTGACACTTGCCTGTGCAATAATTGGCTATCCCTATGCCGTCTTGCTCACATCATCCTCAGGCTGGATCAGGAGTGTGCTTTTTGCGGCAGTTCTGTTGCCGTTGTGGACATCATTGCTGGTGCGTACTGCGGCCTGGTTCATTCTTCTACAGGACAAGGGACTTATCAACGATACGTTGATCTGGCTTGGCGTCACCGATGGACCGCTACCGTTGATCTTCAACAGGGCAGGGGTAGTGATAGCCATGACCCATGTACTTTTGCCGTTCATGGTGCTGCCGATTTATAGCGTTCTTGTATCGATCCCGAGCAATCTCATGCCGGCTGCTGCATCGCTCGGCGCACCGCCTTGGAGGGCTTTCGTGCGGGTACTACTGCCTTTAAGTATGCGTGGCATCCTGTCTGGCATGCTGCTCGTGTTCATGAGCGCTATTGGCTACTATATAACTCCGGCTCTGATCGGTGGACCGGGCGACCAGATGATAAGCTCGATCATCGCCTATTACGCAACCGGTTCGGCCAACTGGGGTATGGCTGGTGCATTGGGGCTCGTGTTGCTCGTCGCCTGTCTCGTACTCTATGCCGTTTACGGACGGCTCACCGCTGACGAGCGGGGGAGAGCATGAACATGGGGCGTTTCGCGAAAATCCTGTTCGGTGTGGCCGCGGTGGTCTTTTTGATTGCTCCGCTGTTTGCAATTCTTCCACTTGCATTCACATCCAGCGTGTTTCTGACCTATCCAGTGCCCGGCTGGTCAGTGCGCTGGTTTGAAGAACTCGCCACGGCGGATGTCTGGCGGCGCGCAATCGTCAACAGCCTTATTATCGGATCAGGAACAACGATTTTGGCGACTGTGCTGGGAACGATGGCAGCACTTGGCCTGCGCAGCAGGATTTTGTTTCTTTCAGGCCCCATTAAAACTTTGTTCCTGTTGCCCATGGTCGTTCCCGCCGTGGTTATGGGCGTCGGTATGCAGCTATTGTTTGTCCGGCTCGGAATAGCGAATTCCTATCTCGGTGTGATTGTTGCGCATACAGTGATTTCGATCCCCTTTGTTCTGGTGAGCGTTACGGGTGCTCTGGCAGGTATCGACCGCCGTGTTGAATTGGCAGCCGAAAGTCTTGGCGCATCGCCTCTGACAGTTTTTCGTAAAGTCACACTTCCGCTCGCCATGCCGGGCATCGCGTCTGGTGCAGTATTGGCGTTCGCGACTTCATTGGACGAGGTTGTGCTGACGCTGTTCGTCGCTGGTCCAAATCAGCGTACTTTGGCACGCCAGATGTTTTCGACAATTCGAGAAAATATCAGTCCGGCTATCGCTGCCGCAGCATTTTTGTTCATCGCAGGCACCGTGCTTTTAGGCCTTGCGGCGATGCTCTTTCGCCGAAAGCGCTCCAGTGGAGCAATCTCCATCTGATAGGTGCGAGGGATCTCGTTTGCTGCCGTACTAATCTTTGTGCCTCAGCGATCGATCCGCGTCGAAAGGATGATGGATGACATCGTGCGCTCAACGCCTTCCAGCGCGCCTATACGATCCAGAACGGCGTCGAGTTCCTGTATAGAAGGAGCTTCCACAACGGCGATCATATCGAAATGCCCGCTGACGGAATGGAGCGAGCGAACGGCCATCATGCCGCGCAGAACTGTTTCGACTTTGGGCGCGAGCTTGGGTAGTGCGGTCACCAGTACATGAGCGCGAACCAGATCACGCTCGAATTCCGGTGCGATTCGTACCGTGTAGCCCTCTATAACTCCGCGTTTCTCAAGCTTTTCGATGCGGCTTTGGACAGTAGTTCGGGACACTCCGAGGCGCCGTGCGAGGTCAGCTGTCGAGGCGCGGGCATTTTCACGGAGGAGGGCGATGAGGGTAAGATCGGCTTCTGTCGTCATAATGCATATTAAATACGTCAATATGTGCAAACAAACAACGTCATATCGTCAGTTTGTATGCTTCTTTTTGCATAGAACTATGCGATTCTTGCATATCCGAATTGCATTCCAAGGGGAAAGTTATATGAAAGAGATCGTAGTTGTCGGCGCAGGCAAAATCGGTGCCACCATTGCCGATCTTCTCGCTTCCACAGGCGAGTATGCCGTTACCGTTGTCGACCGCTCTCAGGCGCAGCTCGATGCACTGGAATCGGGCGCAGAAGTCAAGACGCAGGCGCTTGATATTGAAGATGCCAAGGCTCTTGAAACTGCTCTGACCGGAAAGTTCGCTGTACTCAGCGCCGCTCCATTCCATCTGACGACCCGTATCGCCGAAGCTGCTGCTAAGGCAGGTGTTCATTATCTCGACCTGACCGAAGATGTTGCCAGCACACGCCGCGTCAAGGAACTGGCGAAGGAAGCCAAGACCGCTTTCATTCCGCAATGTGGCCTTGCTCCTGGATTCATCTCCATCGTTGCCTATGATCTGGCGAAGCGTTTCGACAAGCTCGACAGCGTTCGTATGCGCGTTGGCGCTCTGCCGCAGTACCCTTCGAATGCTCTGAACTACAATCTGACCTGGAGCACCGACGGCGTCATCAACGAATATATCGAGCCGTGCGAAGCCATCGTGAATGGCGAGCTGAGCGAAGTTCCTGCTCTCGAAGAACGCGAAGAGTTCTCGCTCGACGGCGTTACCTACGAAGCTTTCAACACCTCCGGTGGCCTCGGCACGCTCTGCGAAACGCTGGAAGGCAAAGTTCGCACGCTCAACTACCGCACCATCCGCTACCCGGGTCACGTTGCGCTGATGAAGGCGCTCCTCAACGATCTCGGCCTGCGTCATCGCCGTGAAGTGCTCAAGGACATCTTCGAAAATGCCCTGCCGACGACTCTTCAGGACGTCGTGGTGATTTTTGTGACCGTTTCCGGCACCAAGAACGGCCGTCTGGTTCAGGAAACCTACGCAAACAAGGTTTATGCCGCTCCGGTTGGCAAGATCATTCGCTCGGGCATCCAGATTACCACGGCTTCGGCGATCTGCGCTGTGCTCGACATGCTGGCCAAGGGTGATCTTCCGCAGCAGGGCTTTATCCGCCAGGAAGACATTACGCTCGAAGCATTCCTTTCGAACCGCTTTGGCAAGGCATATGCACAAGAAGATCATTGCGCACGTATGGTTGCCTGATAGCTTCTGCCGCATGAATGCGGGGTCTGTTGCGCTGGTACGCAGCAGACCCTTTTGCGTTTTGGTATTCGGTCAATCTGTCCTATCAAAGTCGCAATTGAATCGGATCGGGTTTAAGCGCATTGCCCAATCCAGACTGGCGGATGGATGTGCTACTCCGCCTTATGTGTGTCTACCGGCGCATCTTGACTGAGAACCGTTTCACAGTTCTCGGGTGCGCTTCTAAAGAAGTAGGAAAGTCATGTTGAAATCAGTTTTGCTGGCCGGTCTGGCCTCCGTCTTCCTCGCTTTGCCTGTTCAGGCAAAGGAATGGAAAGAAATCCGTATCGCCAGCGAAGGTGCATATCCGCCGTTCAACTACATGTCTCCAGATGGCAAGCTTGAAGGTTTCGATCTTGATATCGCAAATGCGCTTTGCAAAGCGATGGAAGCCAAGTGCACGATTGTCGCCAATGATTGGGACGGCATGATCCCGGGCCTGCAGGCCAACAAGTTCGATGCAGTCATCGCTTCGATGGCCATCACCGAAGAGCGCGAAAAGCAGGTTGCCTTCACCGAGCGCTATTACACGACGCCGCTTGCGGTTGTCGTGCCGAAGGATACGGATATGACTTCGCTCGATCCGTCGGCATTCGATGGAAAGACGGTTGGCGCACAGGCTGGCACCACGCAGGGCAACTATGCTGATGATGTCTACGGCAAGGCAGGCGCGGATGTGAAGCTTTACCCGACGGCTGACGAAGCCAATGCTGATCTCGAAAGCGGTCGTCTGGACGCGATCGCTGCCGACAAATTCCTCGCCGCAGATTGGCTGAAAAAGCAGGGCGCAAACTGCTGCAAGTTCCTTGGTGATATTCCGGGTTCTGAAACGAAGATCGCCGTTGCCCTGCGCAAGGGTGACGACGATCTGCGTGAACAGTTCAACGCCGCAATCAAGAAAATCCGTGACGACGGCACCTACGAAACGATCCGCAAGAAGTATTTCGATTTCGACATCTATTGATGTGACAAATTAGACTCCGGGCGTCTTCAAAACCTGCTTGCAGTGGAAGGCGTCCGGTGCTTCAGTCATGGCAAGCGCATGAAATCAGACGCTACCATTCGCGGGGGGTGCCCTGCCAATTACAACGATAACAAAGCAGTAAGGGGAATAGTTATGTTGAAAGCCATCCTATTTGCGGGCGTAGCATCTGTAATCGCTGCCTTGCCGGCGCAGGCCAAAGAATGGAAAGAAATCCGCATCGCCACCGAAGGTGCGTATCCACCTTTCAATTTCGTGGCGGCGGACGGTTCGCTTCAGGGACTTGATGTCGAAATAGCCAATGCCCTGTGCAAGGCGATGGATGCCAAGTGCACGATTGTTGCTAACGACTGGGACGGGATGATTCCCGGCCTGAAGTCGAACAAGTTCGATGCGGTCATTGCATCGATGAGCATCACGGAAGAGCGCAAGAAGGAAGTTGCGTTCACGGACAAATATTACTCCACACCACTTTCCGTTGCCGTGTCGAAGGATAGCCCGATCACATCGCTGGATGCCGAAGCATTCAAGGGAAAGTCGGTTGGCGCTCAGGGATCAACGACGCAGGGCAATTATGCGGAGGATGTCTACGGCAAGGCTGGCGCTGATGTTAAGCTTTACCCGACTGCCGACGAAGCCAATGCTGACCTGAAGAATGGGCGGCTTGATGCGGTTGTTTCCGACAAATTCCCGATTTCTGACTGGATCAAGGGCGATGGTGCGGATTGTTGCAAGCTTATCGGCGATATTCCCGGCACGCAGACCGATACCGGAATTGCGCTCCGTCAGGGCGATGACGATCTACGCGAACAGTTCAATGCGGCAATCAAGAAAATTCGCGACGATGGAACCTATGTCACGATCGTGAAGAAATATTTCGACTTCGACATCTACTGATTGCTTGTAAAAGATACAGCTCTTTGCTGTAAGCAACAACGCGCCGGCTGCAATCGGCGCGTTTATTTGTTTGGTTTGGTGGATGCCGGAAATGCCGATTCAGCAACAAGATGTCATCGTTCTGGGCGCCGGTATTGTTGGCGTGTCCACGGCACTACATCTGCAGGCGCGAGGTCGTTCTGTCTGCCTGATTGACAAAGGCGAGCCCGGAAATGGTACCAGTTTCGGCAATGCCGGTCTGATCGAGCGATCAAGCGTCATTCCCTATTCCTTTCCGCAAGGCTTCTGGACGCTCGTGCGGTACGGGATGAACCGTCGCTCAGACGTTCGCTACAGCCCGTTTTACATACCGAAGATGGCTCGCTGGCTGTTTCAATATTGGCGGGAATCGTCGCCAGAGCGGTTGATGACTGCCACGAATGCCATGCTGCCCTTGATTGAAGCGAGTGTTCGCGAGCATGATACTCTGGTAACCCAGTCGGGCAGTGAACGGTTGATCCGGTCGCAAGGATGGATCGAGGTGTTCCGGTCATCTTCTGCATTCGACGCAGCAGTGCGCCGTTTGCCCGGTTTGCAGCACTTCAAACTGTCTTATGATATTCTGGATGCGGCAGCCTTGCGCCAGCGTGAACCGTCGCTTGGCGATGTGGCTGGTGGCATTCACTGGCTTGACCCCAAGACTGTTGTGAACCCGGGTGGGCTGGTTAAAGCCTACGCTGATCTGTTCCACAGGAATGGCGGCGTCGTTGCTCACGGAGATGCTGTTAGCCTGGCACAGAATGAGAGTGGCTGGCAGGTGACGACGGAGGAGGCGGTCGTCCATGCGCGCGATGTTGTCGTGGCGCTTGGTCCGCAATCCGGCCTCATCTTCCGAAAATTCGGCTATCCGGTCCCGCTTGGCATCAAGCGTGGTCATCATCTTCATTTCACCATGAAGGATGGCTCGCGGCTCGGTCATACAGTGGTGGATGAAGAAGCGGGCTATGTTCTTGCCCCAATGGTGCAGGGTGTGCGGCTGTCGACAGGCATAGAGTTCGCTTCACCGGATGCGCCTGCCAACTATATACAGCTCAAGAAGGACGAGAAAATAGCGCGCAAGCTTGTGCCCCAGTTGGGAGACGCCATCGAAACGACGCCGTGGCTTGGATTGCGCCCTTGCTTGCCGGATATGCGTCCCGTTATTGGGGCGGCGCCAAAACATAAGGGACTATGGTTCAATTTCGGCCATGCTCATCACGGTTTGACGCTTGGACCTGCGACAGGGCGTTTGCTTGCTGAGATGCTTGTCGGAGAAGAACCGTTTGTCGATCCGAAACCTTATTCGGCTGAAAGGTTTCTATAGTTTTATCTAAAACTTTCGTGACAGGCTTGTCAGTTACGGAAGAGTGGGGCTATCAATTGGCCCCATTCTCATATCGCGCAGTTGCGAACAATCGATCCGGAAAATTCTCGTGAAAATGAAGCCTTTGGGCCGTACCGGCCTTACTGTCACTGAAATTTGCCTCGGCACCATGACCTGGGGTGTACAGAATACCGAGTCCGATGCTCATGAGCAGCTCGACATTGCTCTCGATGCTGGTATCAATTTTATTGATACTGCCGAGGGATATGCCATTCCGATGAGTCCAGAAAGCTATGGCAAGACAGAGACCTACATTGGCAGTTGGTTCAAGAAATCTGGAAAACGTGACAAGATCGTACTGGCGAGCAAGATCGCCGGTGGCGGTAGGCAGAAGTGGATTCGAGACGGCGCCAGGCCAAGCCGAACCAGTGTTCGCGAGGCGGCGGAGAACAGTCTGAAACGGCTTCAGACGGACTATATTGACCTCTATCAGGTCCATTGGCCGATGCGTGCACACTACCATTTTGGCCAGAGCTGGAGCTTCGATCCGTCCAACACGGATTGTGCGGCAGAAACTCAACAGATGCATGATGTTCTGCTCGGGCTCGGAGACATGGTTCGCGACGGAAAGATCAGGCATATCGGTCTTTCCAATGAGACAGCCTGGGGAACGATGCAGTGGCTTCGGTTGGCGGAGCAGCACAGTCTGCCACGCATCGCCTCAATCCAGAACGAATATAGTCTTCTGCAGCGCCAGTTCGATTTTGACATGGCAGAGCTGGCGCTCTGCGAAGACGTTGGACTGCTTGCTTATTCGACGCTTGCAGCTGGCGTTCTGACCGGGAAATATCTGGGCGGCAGGTTGCCCGCCGGTTCGCGCGCGGTCATTTCCGAAGGCGGCATCTGGCGGAACAATGTTCACTCAGAGCCCGCAATTCGCGCCTATATCGATGTTGCGAAGAAGCACGGTCTCGACATCGCCCAGATGGCGATTGCCTTTACACTGACACGCCCGTTTATGACCTCGGCCATCATAGGTGCAACGACTGTAGATCAGTTGAAGACCGATATCGCGGCCCATCAAGTCAAACTGTCGGAAGATGTCCTGACTGATATCGAAAAGGTTTACAGGCAGTATCCGCGTCCGCTTTAGAGCCGAGAGGGCGTATAGAGAGCCTGCCGACTGGCAGGCTTTTTCTATCCGGCAAGATAAATTTCGTGTTTGACGATCCATTGATCGATTGGTGTCTCGCTTGAAGAACTGACGATCACCATTCGGTCGAAGCGTAGATTGCGACCAGCAAGTGATCTTGCTAGGCGAGTCATCTCTGTTGCGCGCGAAGCTCGATCAGCAACGCCATAGGCAAGCGAAACATGTGGAAGGAAAGTCGAGATGTCGTTCTCTCCAGATATACCCAGTGAATCCTGTTTCAGTGTCATGAGTGCAGGTGTTTTCTGCAGCGTGGCGTAGAAAGAGCGGAAATAAGCCTCGGTTCCGGTCACGTTCTCAATGAGAACATCCAGAGGTTTGCGACCGACCGCAAGGCTGAGCACCAGCGGCAGCAGTTCGTCTGCCGAGCGTTTCATATCGGGTACAAGTGTCGCATGTGGTTCAAATACGGGCGAAGCAAAGTGGCCAGCCAGTTCTGCAACGATGGATTCCAGAAATTTGAGGTCATCGCGTGCAGGACGCAACCAGATGGAGTGGAAAGTCATTGATTTGGCATCCCTCGAACGCCGCGTTCGTTTTTAAGTGGCCTGACGCTGTTCCGCAATATGAGCGGTAGTTCGAGCACAACTGTCTGAGGCAGCGCATTTGGTGCGGCCTGTCTCTCGTCAAGCAGACGGATGATTTCGGCGGAAAGGCGTTCAGCATTCTGATCGAATGTTGTCAGCCGGTAGGCCCCCCAGCGTGCTTCCGTGACATTATCGAAGCCGATAACCGAAATATCGTCAGGAATAGAGAGATTGAAGACATCGCGTGCGCAGTCCATCAGGCCGAAAGCCATAAGGTCGTTGACGCAAAACACGCCTTCGACGCGCTCTTGCTCGCCGAGGAGTAAGGAGGCCGCGCCGTAGCCGCCGTCATAGTCGGTCAGGTCACCGCGCTGTACGCTGACGCTCAATCCAAGGCTTTTGCCTTTGGCGATGAAAGCTTCCTCACGTTCAATCAGATTGAGACTACCGACATTCGACGTTATGAGGCCAAGCTTTTTCATGCCTCGTGCCGCGAAAATTTCGACAGCCGTTTCGGCGGCTAGTCGATTGTTGATGTGAATATGATCGGCTCCCTCTTCGGTTCGTCCGACGAGGATCAGGGTCTGGCCGTTTCGTTGGGCAAGATCGACAAATGACGACGAGGGCATGCCGGAAAGAACTACCGTCGCTTCGGCACGATAGCGCAACAGCGTTTCGTGGGCCGCAGAGAGGTTTTCTCCATGCTGGCCGGTCGGGATCAACACCGGCACACTGCCACGTGCTGCAAGTCGACGGGAAAGCGCTGCAATCTGGCGGGAGCGAAAAGGACTATCCGGGTCTGCCGCAATCATTCCGACGATACGACTGCGATTGGCAAGAAGACCGCGTGCAAGATCGTTGACCTGATAACCCAGCTTTTCGGCAGCTTTCAGCACTTTCTCGCGTGTTGAGGGCGAAACACTGGCGCCAGGCGTAAAGGTTCGGGACACAGCGGAGCGTGACACGCCTGCCTCGAGCGCGACTTCGTGCGCGCTGATGAACCGTGGCTGGTTATCCGCGCTGTCCTGTTCTCGCTGCATTTCTTTATCCGGCATTTTATCGCCCTACTTTTGAAAGAACATCGGCCCTGAGGAAGCGCTCGACCACGAACATGAAGGCAATTGATGGCACCAGCAATATCAATGCGCTGATCGACGCGATTTGATAATTGCCGCCGGAACTCGCTGTATAAAGCAGCAAGGGCAGGGTGGAAATATCAGGGGCGCCAACGAAATAAGTGCCGGTGAACTCGTCGAGCGATTCAAGAAAGACAAAGATCGCGCTTGCAAGCAAACCCGGTGCGGCTATTGGCAGGGTGATGTCGAAGAACGTCTTGAGGGCGGAAGCGCCCATTGAGCGCGCCGCTTCTTCAAGCTCCCGATCAATTGCCGAAAACGCTGCCGTGGCGATCCAGACGGCATAGACCAGACCATGAGTGACATGCACCAGAACGACACCTGTTATCGTGCCATTCAGGCCGAAAGAGTAGAACATCTGCGCGATGTTTACGTAAACGGGCAGGTTCGGAAAAGCTTGCGGGATCAGCAGCGTCAGCAGGATCAGCCCGCGAAACGGCAGTTTCAGGCGTGCGAGAGCGTAACCGGCGGGAATGGCGAGGCCAAGTGAAACGATCACTGTCAGGCCTGCAATAAGAACGCTTGTGCCAAGTGACGAGAGCGCATTGCCGCGAGGCGAAAACACATTCGTCCAGAAAGAGAAACCATACTGAAGCGGCAGTGTGTGTGGGAAATACCAACGCTCAGCTACAGCCCACAGAAGCAGGTTGGCGAGTGGCCCGAAAATCGCGAAGGCGAGCAGACCAAGCAATATGCCACGTGGTATCCAGCGCCAGTCGATGATGTTGCTCATTGGCCGTGTTCCTTCATGGTCTGGCGCAGGTAAACCCAGGCGACGAGGCTGGTCATGAGGAGCGAGATCGTACCCAATGCATTTGCGACGCCGTAATCCCCATAAGCATTGATACGGAATGCCATGTTTGCCGTGATCATCGTTGGTGATTGGGCGTTGATCATCAAAGGCACGGACAAGACGGACATCATGGTGACAAAGCTCAGTATCAACCCAACGAGCAGCGTTTGGCGGACTTGCGGCAGAACAATCTCGATGAGAATGCGCAGCCGCCCGGCACCAAGATTGCGAGCGGATTCAATCGTGCTGCGATCGATGGATGCCATTGCACCTGCCAGCAACAACGTGACAAATGGCGTCTGTTTCCAGACGAATGCAATGACGATGCCACGCCAGTCGAGAAAGCTCATTGCCTGCAAGGGGGTAAGGACCCCTGTTTCGATGAGCAGGCTGTTCATCAACCCGTTCTTGGCAAGGAAGGTGCGGAGTATCTGGCCAACGACAATGAAGGGGATGAAAAGCGGCCAGCGATAGAGCCAGCGCAGAACAGTGACAGCGCGCGGGTTCGAGCCAAGCGTCAGGTAACCGCTGATGGCGATAGAGAATAACGCAATCAGCAGGGACGACAGTGTAACGATGACAAAGGTGAAGATGATGTCGCTGGAATAAAGTTCGAATGCTTTGGTGAAATTGCCGGTTCCCCATTCCCCGGAAACGTTGAAAGCTCCGGTGATCGCTCCAAAAAGCGGTACGATGAACAGCAATAGGACGATCGCCAGTGCCGGCGCGACAAGAAGAATCCCCGTCAGTCGATGCGACATTCGAAACCTCATGAAGTAGGATGCGCGCCGGAAACACTCGTGGTGCTTTGATTGCGTAATCCGGCGTCAATTTCGGAGCGCTCCGAATGGAACCCAGTTCGTCAAAGCGCTCCGATAGAAGGCAGGATTGTCGGACTTAATTGCCGACCTGACGCTCATAAGCTTCCAGAATCGCGCTGTTATAAGGTGCGATTGGGAAGGGTTTGCCGTATTTAGCAAGCTCGTCCGGCGAAATGTCAGTGAAGAGCTTGTTCCAGGTGTCACCGTCCAGCTCTGCCTTGACATGGTCGGCATCGATGCCCGGATACCAGTTGAAGCGCTTCACGATACCTTCGGCCTGTACTTTCGGGCTCGTCGCCAATGCGACAAATTTTTCGGCCAGTTCCTTATGCGCGCTTTTTTCCGGGATCACATAATGCATCGGCTGACCGGGCATGCCGGGAGCTGGTAGGACAAGTTTCATTTCCGGCGGAAGCTGTCCATTCGCCTTCCACGAATAGAACATGTCCACCCATACTGGTCCCATCGCGATTTCGCCACGGCTCAACATGTCGAGCGTGCCTGCATTGCCTGGGGTGAGGGTGGCGTTCTTTGTAAAGTCCTTTAGCGAAGCAAACGCCTTGTCCCAGTTCTTCGCTTCGCCCTCTTCGAATGGACCCTTCATCAGCTTGTCTGCGTCGCCACCATAAGCATAGATCCAGCCCATAACAAAGCTCACGCCCGATGCGCCACCCTTGATGCCGTTATAGCCGAATTGCTTTGGGTTTTCCTTGGCCCATGCGACGAGCTCGTCATAACTCTTTGGCGGATTGGCAACGAGTGCAGGATTGTAGGCAAGTGCGGTCTGGCTGTTGAACATCGGCATGACGTAGCCGTCGACATCCGTACCGAGCGCCATTTTCGCATTATCGCGCGTCACCAGCTTACCGCTGTCGATTTTGCCGCGATAATTTTCGAGGAACTTCGCCGTTACCATCGGTCCGACGAATTTCTCGTGGACGACGGCGACGTCGGTGTCCCATTTTTCCACGCCAGCCTTGGACTGGGCTTCGAAACGCTCGAGAACCTTCTGCGAACCCGCATCGCCGGGACCTGTTCCCACAACGCGAACGGTCGTTCCGGGATTTTCCTTCTCGAACAACGGTCCGAGATACTGATTGATATAGTCAACCATGTTCTGGTCACCTGCCGTGATGACGGTAAGCTCATCGGCGGTGGCGGGTGCAACGGTGAGACCAATTGCCATTGCCGCGTTCAGGATAGTTCTCATGAAAAGGACTCCTGTATGAAACCGGGATTTCCGGTCTTTTGATTGAAAGCAGATGCAGTGCATCCAGTGGCGTCTATCGGGAATGGTGTCATTCACGGGCACGAAAATGCCCGTGAAAACGATCTTGAAACGGGGTGCCCCGTTTTGGTGCGGGAAAGACGGCGAGGTCAATGTGCACAGCTGTGCACGATCAAGTCCAACGTGAATTGCGTATTTCGTTGATCTCTAGTCTCCCATTAACTCAATGACGCATCATCAGCACACTGACGAAAAGACGGCAGGCGCCTGACTATTTGTCGAACAGAAACAGGGCGTGTTCAGGTATGTGGATTTCAACATTGGCGCCGGGCTGATGGCTTTCCTGAGCGTCGACCATGATGTGCCGATCCCCGACGCGGATCATGTGTCTCCAGAGGCCACCGGGATAGCTGGTCTGCTCCACCGTGCCGTTGAGGGCTAATTCGGACGTCGGGGAGTTCCGATCAACTCCCGGCTTGGTGAGACAGGCTGCTTCGCTGCGGAAACGAGCCGATGCCATGCCATCGGACAGATTTCGGCGGCCTGCCGAAATCGTGCTCGCCTTGTTGTTGGCGCCTGCCGCGATCTCGATACGGTCGGCTTTGATCTGGATTGGTACTTCGATCAGATTCTCAGCGCCCATAAATGCCGCGACGAAATCCGAGGCGGGGTGGTTGTAAACTTCTTCTGGAGCGCCTGCCTGTGCAATTTCGCCATTATTGAGAATGACGATACGGTCGGCCATGACCATGGCTTCTTCCCGGTCATGCGTTACGTGAACAGCTGTAATGCCGAGACGGCGCTGCAAAGCGCTGATCTCATGGCGAACCGATAGTCTGATGCGTGCATCGAGATTGGAGAGCGGCTCATCGAGAAGCAGGATGTCAGGCTGAATGGCGAGGGCGCGCCCGAGGGCGACGCGCTGGCGTTGTCCGCCGGAAAGGGCGGCAGGTTTGCGCTCCAGCAAAGCATCCAGCCCCAGCAGGCGAGCAACTTCATCAACCTTCTGCTTGATGGTCTCCTTCGTCGTGCCACGAATACGCAGACCATAACCCATGTTCTGCGCGACAGTCATATGCGGCCAGAGCGCGTAAGACTGGAAGACAAGGGCCATTCCGCGTTTATCTGGGGGCAATTTGGTGACGTCTCTGCCGTCTACACGGATCGCGCCGTTGGACGGCATGTTGAAGCCTGCAATCGCACGCAGCAGGGTTGTCTTGCCGCACCCAGACGAGCCGAGAAGCGCGACGAACTCACCCTTCTTGACGGATAGATTTACGCCTTTGAGAACTTCATTGTTGCCATAACGAACGCGCGCGTCCGCCACCTCCAAAAACGCTGGCATAAGCGTCTCCTCCCCAGGATCGCCGGCTGATTTTATTTTTTCTGCACAGCCGTGCAAATTGGATTGAAGCATCTTTAAGCCACCTCGACAAGCCGCAAAAGTGAAATTGCGCTGAAAAAACTATCTTCAGTTCCATTTTGGAACGTCGTCTAGGCGCTATTTAGCGAGAATTTATAACAGCTGTATGACGTAAAGACGAAGACGTGGACAGCTTTGCAAAGCTGTCCACGTCGCACGCAAGCAGGTCTGACGGAGAGTGTACAGGACCCAGCTTGTTATGAAGCGTTCAGTCAAACTTCTTCTGCACGTTCTTCGAACTTGGCATTTCTCCGGGAAGAGTAGATGAACGCGGCGAGAAACATTGCGGTCATTAGCAGAACGATTGTTGGAGCGGGCGCGCTGTCGATGAAAAAAGCCAGATAGACACCGAAGAAGGATGCGGTGACCGCAATTGTTACGGCGAGCAGCATCATGGTGCTGAATTTGCGTGTGAGCAGAAACGCAATTGCACCGGGCGCAATCAACATGCCGATAGCCAGAATGATGCCTACGGCCTTCAAAACGCCGACAATCGTTAGCGAAATCAGGCAAAGCAAACCGTAATGCAGCAGGCGGACCGGTAAACCGACGGCTCTGGCTTGCGCCGGATCGAAAGCGTGCAGCAGGAAGTCGCGCCATTTGACGACAAGAATGCCAGCGGTCAGTGCGGCGATAATGGCCGTTTCGATGAGGTCGGACAATGTTATTCCGAGCATGTCGCCGAACAGGATATGATCGAGATGCACTGTCGAGCGGATCGCAACATAAAGAACCAGGCCAAGACCGAACATGCCGGAGAATACGATGCCCATCACCGTATCCTGCTTGATGCGGCTGTTTTCGGTGAGGTAGCCGGTTGCAAGGGCGCAGGCCATGCCCGCTACGAAGGCTCCGATACCGAAGGGTATTCCGATAATATAGGCGACAACGACACCCGGAAGAACCGCGTGGCTGATAGCGTCACCCATCAATGACCAGCCCTTGAGGACCAGAAAGCACGACAGCAATGCTGTTGGTATCGCGATGAGCACGGAAATAGCCAGTGCATAGCGCATGAACTCGAACTGAAACGGTGAGGCCAGCATATCCAGAATGGTCATTGCTGGAATTCCCTTAGAGCGATTGCCGCTTTGCGGCGTGCGGCCAGCAGCCCATGCTTTGGAGCAAGCAGAAATACACTGAGGAAGACAAGCGTCTGGAGAACCACGATGATGCCTCCCGTCGCACCGTCCAGAAAATAGCTTACATAGGCTCCTGAGAAGCTTGTGACGGAGCCGATAGCAACAGCAATCCAAAGCAGTCGCGAAAACCGGTCTGTCAGTAGATATGCGGTTGCACCGGGCGTTACCACCATACAGATGACGAGAAAGGCACCAACCGTCTGCATCGCGGCGACAGTCGATGCCGACAGCAATGTGAAGAACATGATCTTCAACAGATTGGGCTTGAGACCGATCGAACGCGCATGGTTTTCATCGAAGAA
Organism: Brucella sp. MAB-22; assembly: GCF_025908475.1. Taxonomy (NCBI): domain Bacteria; kingdom Pseudomonadati; phylum Pseudomonadota; class Alphaproteobacteria; order Hyphomicrobiales; family Brucellaceae; genus Brucella; species Brucella sp. MAB-22. Next base: position 1,835,829 of record NZ_CP109781.1, read on the forward strand.
CACTACCATCAGATCTTTCCACTTTAAAAGAAGTAGCGACAGGGAAACGAAGCCGATGATTGCCAGTTGTAGAGTATCTTCCGGTGTGATGGCGAGGATATTGCCGAGAACGATGGTCTGAATGCTGACGGCCGTCGGCTTCAACGAGATCATGAAGAGGCCAAGTCCGAAGAATGACGAGAAGATCAGACCGATGATAGCATCTTCCTTCAGCTTTGTACGTTGGTTGAGAAAGAGCATCGCTGCTGCGGCGAGACCGCCAGAGAAAAATGCGCCGATGGAGAAGGGGAGGCCAAGCATATAAGCACCCGCAACGCCAGGGACGATGGAATGGGATAGAGCGTCGCCAATCAGCGACCAACCTTTCAGCATGAGATAAGCCGAAAGAAAGGCACATACCCCGCCCACCAGCGCCGAAACCCACATCGCATTCAGCATGTAGCTATAACTGAACGGCTCAAGTAATACGGTCATTGTTCCTGACTCCGTTTGCGTGTCGCGGAGTCTTCGTTCTCATAAACAACAAACGGGCGCTCATCGTCAGTTATGACGCTGACGGCGCCTCGTCCTGCACCGCTAGTCTCGCCGAGTACAAGATGGCGCAGCACGCCGCCGAAAGTCTTTTCGAGGTTCTCTTGTGTGAAAACCTCCGCAGTCGGCCCGTAACCGAGAACTGTTCGTTTCAGTAATACGGTTCGGTCGCAGAATTCGGGAACACTGCCAAGATTGTGGGTCGAGACCAGCATGACGCGCCCCTCATCTCGCAAACTGCGAAGAAGTGTGACGATTGCTTCTTCGGTCTTCACATCTACGCCAGTGAAGGGTTCATCCAGAAGAATGACGCGCCCGTCTTGTGCGAGCGCTCGCGCAAGAAATACCCGTTTCTTTTGCCCGCCTGAAAGCTCACCGATCTGTCGATGACGAAATTCGAGCATATTCACGCGATCAAGCGCTTTTTCTACGGCTTCTTTGTCGGCGCGGCGCGGGATGCGCATCATGCCCATATGGCCGTAGCGACCCATCATGACGACATCTTCGACGAGAACCGGAAAGTTCCAGTCGACGTCCTCACTTTGCGGGACGTAAGCCACTAGGTTCTTCTTGAGCGCGGCCCCAACCGGCATTCCGAGAATAGATATTTCGCCCTTGGCTAGTTTGACAAACCCCATAATCGCTTTGAACAGGGTCGACTTGCCGGATCCGTTGACGCCGACAAGCGCTGTAATCGTTCCGGTTGGGGTCGTAAAACTTGCATTGTGTAAAGCCGTATGGCCGTTTCGATACGTGACAGTTGCATTTCTCACATTGATACCGTCGACCGCGCTTTTATCCAGCATGGCGAAGGTATCTCCATGAAGGTCTATGGGTGCATTCATTGTTTGAGCCCTTGGGCAATCGCGCTGGAGGTGACTTTCAGGAGATCAATATATGTGGGCACGGGACCGTCGGGGTCCGAAAGTGAATCAACATAGAGAACACCGGCATATTTTGCGCCGGTCTCACGAGCGACCTGCTTGGCTGGGGCAGGAGAAACCGTGCTTTCGGAAAAGACAGCCGTAATGCCATTTTCACGCACTGCATCAATCACTTTTCGCACCTGCTGTGGAGTGCCCTGTTGGTCTGCATTGATTGGCCAGAGATAAAGCTCTTTCAAACCGAAGTCCCGAGCCAGATAGGAGAATGCGCCTTCACTTGAAACGAGCCAACGCTTGTCTTCAGGAATAGCTGCCAGCTCAGCCCGGATAGGATCGATCGTCGCTTTAATCTTCGCTTTGTAAATCTCTGCATTCGCCTTGTAGATGTCAGCGTTCGCCGGATCATTTTTGACGAACGCATCCCGAATATTGTCCACGTAGATCAATGCGGCATTCGGTGACATCCAGGCATGCGGATTTGGCTTGCCGCTATAAGGTCCCTCGCTGATATCGATTGGCTCAACGCCATCGGAAACAACTGCGCTTGGAACATCCTTGAGACGTGAAAAGAATTTTTCGAACCATAGTTCCAGGCCAAGGCCATTCCAGAGGACCAGCTTGGCGTCCTGGGCTTTAATCAGGTCTCCCGGTGTTGGCTGATAATTGTGGATCTCGGCACCTGGCTTCGTGATTGACTCAACCGTCGCGGCATCGCCCGCAACATTCTGCGCAATATCGGCGATAACAGTAAATGTCGTCACGGCCTTGAATTTCTCCGCAAAAGCAACGCTTGCGCTTGTCCAGAGAAGAGCTCCGCTCACGAGACCGAGTGTCGTTGTTCGTAAAATACGACGCAGCATATCCAAATCCTTGTTGCCAATCAGTTGCAATTGCATAGCCGATCGCTGTTTTACGATCAAGTGCTATTGCAAACCATTTGCAAAAGAATGGTCGATGTTTAGCGGTTGAGATTCCGATTGCAAATTTCAATTACACGTTTAAATTGTATTATTGTAAATACTGAAGTTTATTGGTTGTATTTTTGACAAGTGTACGACAGGGAGGCTGTGCGCGGTCTAGCAACAAACTGTGTGTTCTTATTCTCTGTTTTCAGATCGAATGATTAAGGTGAGGATGAGCTTAGTGATTGAATTTCAATCAATTATTATAGATTAGAGAGCGGGGAAGGAGGCTGGTACAAAAGTGCAGACGAAAGTGAGCAAGAGCGGTTTAACGTGCGCGACTACCCAAATCGGGGTGGCGAGTTACCACAGAGATATTACAACCATCATTATCCTGCGAGAGCACGCCCGCAATTTAAAATGGTATTCTTCTGTGGAGACGGATGAGAAATCTAGTTTCCCAGCCGGAACTGTTTTCATTGTTCCGGCTTTTACAACTTTATCAATTAACTGGTCTGATCCCGTCGAAATCATAATCATGCAGCCTGATCAGCAATTTTTTCAGGATAGTTTTTTTCAGAATTCTCTATTCAAGGAAAACAACGGCCCCAAGAACGTTACGAGTTTCTCATGCAAAGATTGCATGCCGCTATCTCATTTGATCTGGGATGAAATTTGCCAGCGAGGCGGACAGGATGAAGCTTACCTGAATGCTCTAGGGTTGGTTCTAATGCGTACGATCGCACGCGTCTTGTTGAATGAGCGCGCTTCAACTGACAGTAAGATCGGACTCAGCAAAGCAGCGCGTCATCAGATAGAAGCCTATCTCAACCAAAACTTTCACAAGCCTCTTTCGGTTCCGGACATGGCAGCATTGTTGGGAATTTCAGCAGGGCATTTTTCGACATGCTTTCGAAAGAGTTTTGGGCAGACGCCTCACCAGTACCTGATGGAACTGAGACTTGACGAAGCTGAGCGGTGCCTCAGAAAAACATCGATGCCAATAAATGAGATCGCACGCCATTTGAATTTTTCCAGCCAGAGCCACCTTACAACGGCTTTGCGAAAACATCGACAGACCACGCCAGGCGAATTACGCAAGTAGAGCTATCGGGGCGCTCTTGGCAATAATGGCCCATTCTTGTGTCGTCCTCATAGAGCAATGGGTCTGGGCGATGGTAACATCAGGCACGAAATAGTTGATCAACTTTACGCGTCGGTCGGCCTTCGTTTCAGCCATTTGCGCCAGATGTGGATTTCACTTCTGCGGCGCAAGCGGCGGACACGATGAGAATCGTGAGAAAGCACGATAAGCCCAAGTGGAAGCATCCAGAAACCGAGAATCGGGAGAAACCCCAACGAGCCGCCGACAACGAGTGTGCCGCCAAGCATGCGCCGCATCATGACTGATTGCGGCATTGGGATTCGCCGACCAAGAATCACGATGGCTTTTTTCCGGGGTGTTTCGGCGTATTCGTCACTCACAGGCGCATCTCTTAGGCTGATATGTTACAATTCACAGGAGGAAAACGTCCCAGAGAATATAGGGTTTTTGTCCCATAATGCAAAAAGATGAAAAAAAATGGATTTAGCCCTTTGCAAACGCGAAATCCTTTTGCTATACGCCACCTCGCTGACACGACGAGCACCTGTTCCCCGGTAGCTCAGCGGTAGAGCAACCGGCTGTTAACCGGTTGGTCGCTGGTTCGAATCCGGCCCGGGGAGCCACTGCTTTCTCAATGAAAACAGTAGCTTAAGCATTTAAATTGTCCCCAAGATTATGGTTTTATCGGCTCAGGGCAACATCTGGGGCAACAAGCGCACGTTTTCGCGATAGGTGCTAGTTGGCTGATTTCCGTATCGAATCCAGCTTCTGCAAAGCCTCATCAAGTTTGGTCATGCCAGCGGTAATGACTGCTGAGGCTGATTCTGTTTCAGGTGACGGAATCAACGCGTCGACGATGAATGAAGCTCCACTGAACAGATGCTTCACTGTCATTAGTTCATCGTAACAGTCCAACAATGTGACGACTGATGACGCTTGGCGATTGCCATTCGTGTTCATTGTTTGGACTCCTTCCACTTGGCTTCGACCAGTTCTTCCAGTTTCTTGAGGTGACCTTTTGCGGTCAAGGCAACGGCTTGCGGAGCATTACATTGGTCAGGGTCGCTCACTTGTGGTGCCATCATGAGAATCGCGTCGAGTAGGAAGACCGCGTCATCATTTGCGTTTAAGATATCTTGAAACGATATCAGCTCTGCTTGTGGCGTGTTGTCCATTGCGGTTCCTGTTGTTTAGAAACCGTTAACTGTGTTTCATACACATAATCGACAGACGGCGCTTGTCAATATAAATCTGTGTCTGGTACATAGATTTATATCAATGAGGGACGATATGCTGACGACAGGAAACCAATTGAAGGCCGCACGCGCACTAATCGGAGTAGAGCAAAAAGAGATCGCAGAGGCGTCTGGCGTTCACGTAAATACTATTCGAAGCATGGAAGCGTCGGGGCTAGCGCCCATCGCGGGGCGCGCTCAGAACGTTCAAGCAGTGCAACGGGCATTGGAAGCAAAGGGCGTGGAATTCCTGAACCACGGTAAACCGGGTGTGCGATTAAAGGATTAGTATCGGCACAAAGAGTGGGAAAGCTGCCGTCCAGAGTGGTTTAGGCCGAAAAAGTGGGCCAAAACCGGAACGAATAACCGGCCAAATCACCGCGCGACATATATATAAAAGAACCTTTTTTGAACTCCTAAATCATTGAAATCGCGTATTTTGTATCAACAAGGATAGGACATAATGTTGGTAGCGCGCAGTTATCTGTTGCGCCCAAGATCAGTTCGAGCATACTTGCGCAGCAAGCAGCACCTTTGTTTTTGGTGAAAGGTGCGCCCATGCTTCTCGAATTTGCTACTCCATCCGGTTTTGTTATCCGGCTGAAACTGTCAGTGTTCCTGCTGGCAGCGATATTTGCGTTGTTACCGGCATGAAAAAGCCCCGGCAACCGGGGCTGAAGTCGCATATTCCTCGTCTTGCTGATTATGCCCAACCGAACCAAATCATGACCCCATGCACGACACCGATTGGAAAAAAGATCGCTCCTGCTATTAGAAAGCCCCATAGACCTTCCTGGAAGCAAGTCACTACGTGGGTAAGCCATGCACCCAATGAACCAAGCCCTAATAATACTCCAACCAGATTTCCCATGTTTCCCTCGCCTCGAATGACCCAATAAAACAGCAATTTCATAACATTTAAGGTTGTCATTTACGAGAGCTACTCTGCGGCGCACCAAGCGAAACGGCACGTCTGCATCCGCTGGCGACGGTTATCTTCGTTTCGAAATCCAGTGCTCCTGCCCGTCCAAGGCTGGAGGAGTATTAAGTAAGCCGAGGCCGTAGCGTTGATCGAGAAAGGCCTTTACGGCTGGCCAATATCGACGGTTCTCGAATAATGGGTCGGGCAACGGAAGCCCTTCTTTTTCCAGTGTCTTTAAAATTGGTTGGCATTTCTCGTGTGAGATACCGACGATCTTGGCAATGTCGTTGTCGGTCATGAATAGCTTGTTGACCATGCTGTTTAGCTCCTTTGTTGGAAACAGCACATGAAGCGCTCAAAATCTGCGCGGTGGCAACTCTATGAGACATAGTCCGACACTCGGGCCCCCGAGCCAAAGTGGCAATGAAACGGCCCCAAAGGAGCGCCCGTACGGTTGCCCGTGGTTTTCCAGCTTCGTCACGTAGCCTTCCTGGAGACCAGAAATGGCCTCCAGTTCCATGCAGGAGAGCGAAAGGTCGTTACGTCGCTTCCGAAGTGCGTCGACCAGCGAGGGATAGTCGCAAATGATGTCTGACTGTTTCAGCATTGGTCGGCCTGTCGTTGAGCTTGCTCCCAGGCAATCACTTCGCTCTTGAGGAAGTATCGACGATCGCGGACGGGAAGGGGCGAGGAAATCCAAGCGCCTGATCTTTGAGCCAACGGCGAAGCGTTGGCTCGCTGATCCCATAACGGGTGAACACTTGGCGCATAGTGAAATAATCACTCGTCGTCATCGATTTCACCTGCTTCACGAGCCTGCCTATCCACGCCATTTTTAATGCCCTGCGCCCAGTTGGTGAACACCGGTTCGTATACTTCCGACCAGTTCTCAACTCCGACGACGGACCAATGAAATCGACCATAGTCCCGGCGATCATTTGTGTGTGGGGTGTAAATTGTTCCGAGCAAGCGTTCGATCAGTTCGGAAATTCGCATTTCATCGTTGCTGATGTTAATCTCGTAATTGGGGCCCGTTAGCCTTCGTTGCTCAATACGCCTCTCTTCGATAATTGAGGTAAGCTCAGAAAGCTCGCGTGCCAGTGCCTTTGCAGCTGCCTCAGCCTTTTTGATCTGTTTCGTTCCGCGATCAGCAATTGACCGAGCACGTTCCTTTTGCTCCTGGCGCTGTTGTTTTCTGAATTCTTTCTGCTCACGTTCGTGCTGTTCGTGTTCACGCTTTTCTGCGACATCTATGGCTTCATCAATAACGCTAATGCGATACGAGATGCTTTCGATGTCTGAGTATTCGGAAAACTCAGTGCCGGTGAACGTGGCTTCAATGCGTCGATCTTTGATTTGATGAAGCTGCGATTCCAGCCCTATTTTTTCATTCTTGAGCTGTTCTACAGTGACAGACATCAGGTATTCCTTTCGAGCGTTCGCGAGTGTTCGCCGTCAAAGTCTGTCATTCTCATGCGGACGGCAAAGCACAGGTCGCGGTTCAGTGAAATCAATCACTTAGGCCAACGTCGACGAGACTTTGGCTTATTCGGCTTCTTTTTCTCAGGATAACCTAGTCGAGATACGAATAATTCTTTCAGTTCCTGTCCGACCAAAACCTCATTCTGGTAAGTACGCGGCTGTGCATCGGACGCACTCTGACCGCTTCCTTCTGGCTCAAGCATGACTTCGTTCCTTCAGTTGTGCGGAAAATCTCAGGAACAGGTTAGCGGCACAAAGCACACATTCGGCTCGTTTCAGTAGACAGATTGCAGCGTCTACTATAGGCCACTATCGGTTCTGACTTTTCTCTGGGGGAAATATGCTGCTCGCTGACGCAATGCGCCGAGGAAATAACAACTTCGATCTACTGCGATTGATTGCGGCAGTAATGGTCATTATTGGTCATTCATATGCTCTGGTTCCCGTTAAAGGCGAGATTGATCCTATTCTGTCTTTGGTCGGGTTCGCCTACAGCGGCTCAATTGCCGTCAAGTTTTTCTTCTTCCTGAGTGGCATTCTCGTTACCAACAGCCTCTTGCAGAAGCAGGACATCGTAGATTTCGTGACAATGAGAACCGCACGTGTAGTGCCCGCGATAGCTGTATGTTCTGCAATTCTGGCGCTAATTGTCGGCCCGATTTTCACGACTGACACAAACTATTTTTCAAGTCCTGACGTGTTCAGATTTATTTGGGGAAACTCGATAATAAATATTCAGTACACGCTCCCCGGCGTATTCCAAAATCTCGCATTCAAGGCAGTTAATGGGTCTCTGTGGACAATACCGTACGAGGTTTGCGCGTATATCGCATTGGCCGGTCTTTTCCTTGTTGGCGCGCTACAGAACAAACATGTGGCTGCGGCCATTTGTGTTTTCTTTATAATTGATAGCCTACTGCCGCAGGGGGATTCTTTCTGTATTTTTACAGCAACACCGAAGTTAGGTTTTTACCGTTTAGTTTTGCTCTAGGCGCTCTTTGCGCAATATACAAAGACAGAATAAATCTTTCTTCGAAGATTTCTATCGGCCTCATCATTCTTGCTTATGTTTTTTGGGAAACCGTCGCACAGCAGGCGTTATTTTATGCGGCTGCTTTCATCACAGCTATTTATATTTCAACTTGGAAGCCGATAGTCAAGCTAACCCCGAAATGGGACATCAGCTATGGTATTTACGTTTACGGTTGGCCTGCGCAACAAATCGTGGCCTCGATATTCCCTGGCATTCCCAGATCGGTCGACATGACGCTGACAATCGCAATAGCTGTCGCCTGCGGGTGCCTTTCGTGGGTGTACGTAGAACGTCCGTCCTTAAAATTTGGCAGAAACCTTATGTTGCTGAAAATTCCCGAACGGACACCGGTCTGAAACCAGATCGAGGTAAAGTCGAATGCGTGTCGGTTTACGACACGCATTCGTACGTGAAACTGGCGTATAATTTGTCGCCGGTTGCAAAAGTGATTGGCGATGTCGGGCCAGGGACACCGCCCGCATCATTTAGCAGTGCAACGTAATTGGCGCCGGGTGCCGAGAGGGTTGTCATTTGCATTACGGTAGCGTCAGCGCTCGCGTCATAGTAGCCAGCCTTTCCAATTTGGGAAGCGCCGGTAGCGACATTGAATGGAAGCCGGAAGCCGTAACCAATCGCGCCGTACGTCGTCGTTGACCCCATGGTCCACGTCACCACGCATTGCACAGTGTTACCGGCGCGCTTGTATTTAAAGACAAGCGAACCATTGCCAAGTGCAGGCTGCGTGCCACTGGAAATCCACGTAGATGCAAACGAAACCCACGTCGGGAAAGCCTGATACTCCATATTCTTGGTCGTGCCAAAGATAGTATTTGGCTTGTTGGCAACCCCGTTTAGCCCCCACGATACATTGGTGCTGTCGCCGACATCGATACTTCCGTCCCACTCGCACTGATTGCCTCGAATGTCGATAGTGTCCGCGTTCAGCACGAGACCGGACGAAGTAAAGATAGAGTTCCCGTGGATGTTTACGCCTTTACAGCCGGTTTCAATACGAAACGCGTTTGTTGTGTTAAACTCGAAATAGCACCCGATAAGATTGAGTGCGTGCGCATAATACGCGAGGAGACCGAGATAATTGAACTCGAAACGGCAAGCGATAAATGTTGTGCCGAAGTGTGGGCCACCGCTCACACCGCCGAGGAGAACGGACACTTTGTCCAAGCCGTCCGCACCGTTAAAAGTGCAATCTTCCCAAACAGAACCGTTGCCGGTTGCGCCCGTAAGACGGACATTTCCAGCCAAGCATCCGACAACAGAGCTGTGCCTTCCGCCCATCGTCCAGCAGTTATCCGCGTCGATGCCATAACCAGCGTGCCGATAGAGGTTTACATTGTTGATGCGGCACGAGGCGGCATATGACGCACTTATGCCTGTGCTGTTTTGCGGTGTTTCCTTGCCCCAAATTTTCAGGTTCTCGAAAACTGTAATGCTCTGAGTATGGACACCGTTGCCAACGTTGAATGTGTTGGACCCATCGGTTGCCACGTCCATAATAAGAGGGGCCCCGATACCTGAAAGCGTAAAGTTAATCGTGTTATCAAACACGATCGTAGTAGTAACACGATAATATGCCTCGGTTGGCGATACAGTTATCTTTCCGCCGCCTTTGACCTTCATGAAATCGTATGCAGACTGGAATGCGGCGCTGTCCGAAGCGACACCATCGCCCTTCGCGCCAAACATACGCACGTCTGGATGCAGTTCTGCAAGCTCCAACCACACGCCGTTGGAAGACTGGATTTTGGCAGCGTGAGTGGGCTCTGACCCGACACGCTTATACAGCGCGCCGCCACCATCACCAGCGGCGTAATATCCTGCTGTACGAAGATACATAATTGGCGCAGGGATATTTGCAACCTGAACAGAAGCGACCGTGGGATAATTTGTTAGAAGTCCGCTTGCGACCGCTTCAATTTCTTCAGCGCGCTCTGCGCTTTGTTCCGCATTAGTCGCTGCATTTTCCGCTCGCTGAACATCATCTTCGATTCCGCCGAGAGTTTCAGCATTCCCATCTGTATCACGGCGCAGTTCTTGCAAAGTGACTTCGACACGGTTGAGAGAATAGTTGTGATCTTCGATTTTAAGCGGCGCGCCGGGCCTGTACTGATCTGTTCGCCGGGGAAGGCGATAACCTTCAATAACAACATCACCAACGACACCGGGGCCTGTGACGTTGATCGCTGCATCCGTCGCGATCCCATTGACGTAGTTCGCGCTTACAGTGAATGACGAATATAGATCGCCATTCAGTGTGACTTTTAGGTCATCATTATCGAAGATTGGGAAACGGACAGGAAAAACCGTTGTCGGTGTCGTTGGTTGATAAGAAGTGCGGCGCGGGGATGCAGTGATCGTAACCATGCCCGCGAATATTCACGCGCGGGCGATTTCCAGCAAAGCACAGGTCAGCGTTGGAAGGCGGGTGGACGTGCTGGCGAGGTTTGACCCGGCGACCACCAGAATGTTTGACCGAAGTCTTTCTTCATACGCTTCTCATAGCGACGGAAGGATTTTCGATAGTCAGGGTCTAGCAGCGTCTGTAGCTGGTCGAAGAAAATTCGGTCCGTTGCAAGCTTGGAATACCACAGTGTCGTGCCTGGAAGCCACCCCTTCACATACTGAGCGAGTGCGCGACCGGAAAAGCCGTTTTCCGCGAAATCCGCTGCAGAAATTATTGCGCTCGGGCCAGGGCCAAGGAGGGATTCTGTCAATCCTTGGCCGCCGCGCGATACCGATGAATTGACAAAGTCAGCCAATAGTCCACCACCGCCGCCGCGAATGAATGACTGTGTCCAAAAATCGGCGCGGCTCATATCGTTAGGATCGCGACCGGCAATAATCGACTGCATTTGCATCGTTACTGCACCGGCAATAGTCGTAAGTGTTAGCAGCTTGGTTCCGTAATAAGCTTTCGACCAGTTCCCGTCCTGCACTGCCGCACGCATCAGGTGCGTCATCATGTACGTCATGGGGAAACTTTTGAATTGCGTTATGGAGCGGATAGCTTCGCCGGATATTGATCCGCGCTGCTTACCACCTGTCATGGCCCCACGAATACGAGCATCAGGCTCGAGAACCGCCATGTGACGCTCGTCTATAATCGCCGACATGAGGCGGTCAACAAGGCGCTGATCTTCGACCCCGTTCACATCAAAGAAGCGGGCCCCGTCTGCTTCAAGGTGGGGCGTCACGCGAAGCTTGTCCCAATCGGCAGAAGTGAAGCCGTACCGTTCAAAGAATCCATGAAAGAGCGGGTCGAGTGCTTCGAACTTCTTGTCGGATTCGCGAGCAATTGCTCCCATGAACTCCATCGAAAAGGCACGCTTCAGGCCTTCCGTCCAGGCATTCAATCCAGATAGACGCATGACTGCATCTGCCGTTTTGGCTGTCCAGTCGCGCCCGACGATCTCATCAGCGAAACGCTTCGAGCCTAGTGCATTGTCCATCACCATGTTCGCGGTAAGGTTTACCTGGCGCGCTATAGCTTCGGCCTTCTCGTCATTCGCCAGGTCACGGACGAGACGACCAAGAATTGCCGTGGCTGGGATGCCTGCATGATTAGCGGCTAAGAATGTAGTCACACTGTCGCCGGGAAGGGCGGCGATAGTAGCGGAGCCCAGACGAGCAAAGGTTTGTATGTTCCTCAGCCCTCCGCCCAAACCGGCCAGAAGCTCGCTTTGTGCGACTCCGAGTTTCCCTGAGAGCGCATCGAACGTCCTCTTTACCGCTTGAGGGCTGTTCATGGAGATAGCATTCTTGAACTTCTGTCGGCTCGTCAGATTTTCAGCGTCTGCGCGTTCCGCCTTGGTCCAAAGCGTGTTAAAATTCTGTTCATACTTCGGCCCCAGAACTTCGGTGAAAGCTATTTCCTTACCCATGCCGGACAAGTGCCCAACGAGGGTATTGTAAAGACCGCCGTCACCGACCCCATATTTCTTCATGAGCCGCTTGTAGGCGTCAGGATTGTCGAACCGGAAAACACGAAGTTGGTTCGAGAAACCGCTTGGACCGGCAGCGCCTACGCCACGACCCAACGTGATATCCTTATAAGCGTTCTGGATAATGCCAGGGATCATAGTTGCAGGCGCTTCGCCCTGGCCTTCCTTATCCATGACTCGCATCGTCCCGGCGCGGACTTCCTGCAACAGATCATCAACAAACTCGCGTTCGGTAACTGCCTTGGCGCGAGACGCATTCCAGAACTGTGGCAGGCGCCAGTCGTCAAGAACTGACAACCGCTTGCCCGCGCGCTTCACTCGGTCAACCGCATAGCCCGTCGCCTCCTGAAATGCCTTCGCCGCTGCCTGTGCAGACTGGTCACCAGTGTCACGCCCAAACAATTCATCGACAACATTCCAGATGGATTCCGTGTCCTGACGAAGCCCGGCCATCGTGGACCGATACTTATCAAGCGTGCCCCCCATGATTCCGAACAGACGTTTGGTGACGGCCTCGGAATGGCTGTCTATATTGATGGCGTTGCCAGTATCTCGACCAGATTCCCAATTGTCACGCACAAGCGCGCTCATCAGTCCGACAGTCTGGCCACGAGGGTGCTTCTGCATACGGTCAGAGATTTCCGCTTGCCGGATCGCCTGCACCGCCGCTTCCATTTTGCGCTCGCGGGCGGCTTCGGCCATGACGCGGGCCGCTTCCAACGCACCGGCGGCGTCAGCGGTCGCCGGTCCCATAGCAGGGTATAGCCGGTCCTGAATACCAGTGTGGAGAGCGAGCGCGTCGTCGGCGGCCTTCTGTGTAATTCGCTTGGCAGCGACGAGTTTGGCAAGGCAATTCTGAAGGCTCATAGAAGGGGCTCCGACAAGGGTAATAAAACGTATCAAAACCTATCCAAAGCCGTCACTTCCATGCAAAGCACTCATTTTTGAGAAGCTCGACTATCCCGGCAGCAGTTCCTTACTGTTTGCCGCAGTCCAAGCGGCGCGCGTAGTTAATCCTCTGAGTGACGGACATATTCTCGTATTCCTCATCAGGGATTTCTTGGGTAGTGGCATCGCGGCCCCCGTTCGGATTCCCCCGAACGTCTCCTCGAACAAGACGCTGTAGCGCCTCAAAAGCTTCAACCTGTTTGGCAGTGAACATCATGCCGCGAAGTGATCCGGCGAGTTCAGGTCCAATCTTGGCATCCAAAAACGAAGTAACGGCTTTGATGCGTTCGGCGCCCAGCGAGCCAAGCTTTTCGCGTTCGGCGGCGGCGGATTCCGCCAGTTCCTTATTCTGGGCGATGTCCATATTGACGCCCATGGCGAGAACATCTTCGAACTGTGCCTGAGACCAATTTTGTTGGTGGGCCACTTCGCGCAAAAATTGGATGCGCGGATCATCCGCAATCGGAATCCTCTCGCCTTCAGGAAGCTCGAAGGTAGCCGGAAGCCCGGCTTCATATTTGTCAGGGCTGTTCGGTACTTGAGCAAGCTCGGCATCCCGATTTGCTTTGAAAGCAACCAATTCATTGTAGGCGTCAGCTTTGAAACCAGCTGCTTCATCCCAGAGTTCTTTGGGGAGGTAAGCGGGTCTGGCCGACAAACCAGGTTTTGAAGGCGTAGAATTGGCAGCCACTTGGGGAGTGGAATCGGCGAGTGCCGCCGGTTCGTCGCCCGATGGAGATGGGGCAGCAGGAGCCGGAGCCGGGTTGCCGCCACCATCAGCCGGAGCAAATACAGGCTTCGGCCCGTACATCGTCGCGCCGAACGCAATGTTACCGGCCAGCGGGGCCGTGACGCCTGCTTTTGCGCGGTTCAGGTTGAGGTTTGTTTCGGCGGTATCGTTCATTGTCAGTTTCGGGTCCATCGCTACCCAATCCCTTCATTCCAGCTGTGATCAAATCTGACGCGAATGTGCGGCGACCATGCTGGACGTGCAAAGCACTAATCGAAACGCCAAAAAGAAACCCCGCAGAACGGGGCCAAATAAACTTACAGCAGGTGAGGTAGTGACCTCGCGGGCACTTTATCAACGCTTTGTGTCAGTAATAAAAAACCACGAAGAAGCGGACTTACATACCAAAAACCGCTTGCGGTGCTGGTTCATCATTCACTCTATCTTGCAAATTCAGAGCTTTGAGCCGGTATTCCATAGCCATCCGAGAAACATCGAAGGTTCTTGCCAAATCTCGAATGGAGGTCACGCCCTTAGCTATTTCGTTCTCAATGGTTCGTCTTGGCATCAAAAGACTCGCAGCGAACTGGTTTGCTTGAACTTCATGTTGATGATCCAACGGTTGCTCAGGGTTTCTGTTCGCGTACTCATCGTACAGACGGTCTAGGTGCTTATGTCTTTTCAAAAGATCTCGGTGTTTAAGGAAATGGCCGAGCTCATGAGCTGCTGTAAATCGTTTACGCTGGGGGCCGTCCTCGATATTGACGGCAATTGTACATGTCCATCCATCATATTCGATGAAGCCTGATTGGCCTTCGGGCATGTAACGCTCAACATAAGTTATCCCGATCTCGCTGATGATCTTTTTCACATCGACGGGTGGGATAAGTGCATACTTCATGATGATTTCATTCTCATCTTCGTATCTAATCATGACTTATCTCCGTCGAGGCTATCAATTACGTCTTGGGGTTTTCCTTCTGACGTTTGTACTTCATCTAGCAGGCGACCGACACTTCGGAGTTCATCGCTCTCACGTCTCACGAGTGCTGGTAGTTCTGATTTTACCATAGTCTCGGCCACGCTTCGAGCCACTTCTTTTGCAGCAATTTCAGCGGCTTGCTTAGCAACTTTCTCGGCCTCGTCTTTCGCAACGTCATTCGCGATTCGCGCTGTTTTTGATCGAATTTCTAGAAATCCGAGAAGAGCGGCCAATGCAATTATGATGGAAATAACAGTTAGTAGCGTCGTTACGAGGTCAAAGCGGCCAAGCTGCATCGCGATACTGTAAGTATCATTAGGTTTGGCTTTGGATACGGAATCGATCAAATTGGGGTCGACAAAATTGTAATTCTTCAAAAGAATTATAATTAAGAATATTTGCGCAATGTGCAAAACGGCGAAGAGTATACATGCTCCAGCCTTCATGTGATCAGCGCCCCCGCCGCTATTATCCCCCGCATAAATCCTCCTGTTTGTGTCGGCCCTGTTTAGTTATTGGCGTGCTCGTCGATTGAACGATGAAACAGCATCTTCATATTCGCTCACAGCTTCGTCTATATCGTCCTTCGCTTGTCGCTGCACGCATTGAGCGAAATCTTCGACCTCTGACTGATAGCTTTCCATCTCACGTTTGCAGCGATCAAATTCCCATTCGTCATCGAAGCTTCCAAAGCTGCTGGCGCACGACGGCGCTGATGGCTTACTGCAATATGCAAAAGCCGATCCCGGCAGAACAAAAAAAATCAGAGAAAACCCGATAACTGCGCGCATGGCGACTCCCTCAAACCCCTTCCCAAATCAATGCTCGAATTCACCGAACGCGCAAGAGGCTAATGTTTTGGATTGGAAAAATTGCGCGTGAGGGTGGACTGGAGAAAACGCGGGCCAATTTTTGACCCCCGCCTCTCAAAAGGGGCCGAAGCCGACGAAGGGGGGGGAGGGGGCTATCGATCTTGGTTGGTCGTGGCGTCGATCGTCAGGGGTATGCGAGCTTCGTCATATGCATGCGGCGGTTCAAGCTTCACGAACTTGGACAGGTCGATCACATAGCCTGGAGTTTCAATCGTGTTGTTGATCATGATGTTCGTTGTGGCCGGGGCGGCAAGATCATCCTGCACGAACGCCTTGGCAGCTTCGAGGCGCACACGCTGACCGGCTGCTGTATTCTTCAGGCCTGCATCATCACGGATAGCCGCAATAGTGCGGATGGACGCCGGTTTCTCGCCATTCCGAAGCATTGCCATCTGCTGTTGATAATAGGCCTGCACGGCGGGCTTCTGCCACGCTGCGCGTAATGCGCGATCAGTTAGCCCAGATGCTTCTGCTGCGCTCGCAATGCTGACCGATGCATCCTTGTTATCCTCGAAGCCAAAGACGAATAACTCAACCGCTCTCTTTACGCGTGGCGTCAGCCCCGAACCGCGCCCGCTGGTCTTGGGCTGAGCAAGTTTGCGCCGACGTGCGGCTGTGAGGGCTTTCGGTGAAAGATCATGTCTGGCAGCCATTTTCTGCGTCCCTTCATCAATGAAACGACAGGCTCATGAGTGTTCATCCCTGTCAGAGTGCGAAAAACGTCGCTGCGCTTTCTATCTGATGTTGCCCGACTGTTGCCCGGAAGCTTATGCTGAAGTCTTTTATCGCACTCAAGCTATTGAATATAAACAATTTATCGTCAAAGGCCAACCGGTTTCCAACCAGGTGGGCTATCTGCTCACGAATATTGCAGGCTCACCATCGCTCGATCAAAGCACCACCTTCTTCTTGAAGAATGAATTTCAGCTTGTTCTTGCAAGCACGTGGCGCAGTCAATTTAGTCGATCAACGGTATTCTCAGTCTTGGTTTTATTATTTGTTTTGTTCTCTTCTTATTGGCGAGGGTGGCACGAGGGGGGTACGAGATAAGTTATTGTTAATATTGGCTTCATGGTCTGCTTTTCATCTGCCTTTGTAAATGAGGAGACGCCCATTGATCAGGATTGCCGCCAAAGCTTCCGAATGTCGCGGCTGATCCTTCCCTTTTCATCTGCTGTTGCATCGCTTTTCGCGCTTGGTCTTCGGCGTGCTTTTCCAACAGAGCGTGGAGATTGTCTTCACCAATATCTTCTAGGATCGCTGCCCGGATTTTGTGGGAACGGATGCGATCAAGATTTTTTTTGACAGACACGGCGTTCGGTGGACCTTTAATTGGGTTCAACACTAAGAAATTTGCTATGTACATTTCTTCGGTTTCTTCATCGTAGTGGATCAGGCCATCATCCATCAATTGACGTCTGAGCTTTGAAACCTTTGCTTTGGGGATGCCCATAATATCGGTGACATAAAGATCACTACACCGTGAAAACCCTTCTAAACCCTGAGATGGATGTGCGTAATAAAACGCATACAGCGCCTTATAATCTAGTCCTGCTTTGCGTACCGACGGATAGAGCCAAATGTCGGTAGGAACTCTTGCAAAGGGCAGCATCCGGCAGCCCTCCTACAAGCGTTCACCGCATACCGAACAATGAAATGGGCCAGGGCTGTCAGTGAGTTGCACTCTCACCTTCGTCTTGTGTCCGCATTTGCATGCCAGATGCTTGTTAACTGTTATCTCACCGCTGCAAGCCGCAGCGATTTGCTCACGAAGTTCAGCCTTTGAAGGCCTCCTTTTCAGAGCAGGCGGCGCTAGCCAGCCGCCATCAACTGGCTCATGTCCGTACTTGGACATCTGATTTTGTCGGTTCAGTTTGGAAAAATCGCGCCTAGAGCCAGTCATGCTGCTTCACCATCGCGGTTGGCAATGCGCTGGCGTATCCATTCGTCTATCTCGGATTCGATCCAAGCATTGCGACGTAGACCAATCTTTATGGGCTTGGGGAAAACGCCTTCGCGAATAAGCTTGTACCTCTGAGCTTCGCCGAGAGTTATGCCTTTTTGCTTAAGGTCGCTGACAGATAATAGTCTCATAGTTCACCTCGATCACGTCGGGGTGCCGTGCGCGTACGCTTCAGAATTGCCGCGATCATTGATCGGCAATCGAAATATCTAAAGCGGTATCAGCAGCGCTGGCACCAGTTACGAACGTGTGGGATCGATGGAGAACTCCTTGTTTGAATCACTAAAAGCAATATCGTCGATTGTCAGGCATTAATCAACCTGCCGAGCGGTTAATGGAAACAACGTTATTCGGTACTGGGCTGACAATCTCGTGGAGCCGTGCGGCCCATAGGTCTAGTGCTTGTCGTTTTTCATTTTCATAAGCATGCTGGTCATACACCGCATGTAGGCCTTTTTGAGTATGAGCTATGACCAACTCAGCAACAGTCGACGAGATCGGTAGCGCAGACATCCTTGTTCGAACCGTTCGCCTGATATCGTGAATAACGAAGGCTCCAAGTTCCACCTCATTGAGGTCAGTTCCTCGCTTGCGAGCAAGTGCGCGCATGATGCGCAACATCTCCCGGTCCAACCGGGATTTTGCCTTGGAGAAACCATTCACGGGCTTTTTGCCTCCGGTAGTGGAAAATATATGCTTACCTTGGGTGAACGGCTCAATCTCGCCTAAGACAGCTAGAACGCTGTCCGTGAGGGGAACAGTGTGTGCATTCTCAGCTTTCATTCTGGCAGCAGGAATCGTCCAAAGCTTCGCTTTTTTGTCGAACTCAGATTTAACAGCCTCAGCGACTTCCGATTTTCGCTGACCTGTTGAAAGCAATAAGCGGAACAAGGGTCCATAGGGGTAGCCCAGGCGCTTGGTGGCGCGCCAATACGCGAACAATTCGGCATCGTTCAAGACACGTTTTCTCGGAGCCTTTTTACCTATGACAGTGTTTGGGCGCATGCGGTCACACGGCGATATTTCAATGCCATAGACACCACGGCTTATAACCCAATTGAAGAACGTACGGGCATGGCCGAGGAGGTTGAATGCCTGATACTTTGCGCCGCGCGCGACAGCATCATCCAAAATTGCAAGGATATCCGCCTTCGAAACTTCATCGATTGGTTTATCTCTCAAGCCCTTCCGTTGAAATTGCTTGCCGTCGCGAATGACAATTTTGTCGCCGAGGAACTCCCCTCGCAAATCTCGCGCGACTTCCAGCCCTTTACGCTGAATAGGCTTTTTTCATCGGAACCGACAACTACAAGCTTTAGATAATCTTCAACGACCTTGCCAAACGTTCGCTCACGCCGCTGGACTTCGGCATCTTTACTGGCGTTGGCCGCCGAACGCGGATCAATGCCGCGCCGTATTAGTTCATGCCATTCTCGGGCGGTCGTGCGAGCTTGCTCGAGACTGACACGGCCATACTCGCCGATGGCGCGCCTTGTCGGGTTGCTGCTTCCGGGAAACCTTGCAACCATAACAAAGCTCTTGGTGCCCTTGTCTGTTACTCGAACTGCTAAGCCAGGAACAATGCCGTCCTGAATATCGTATCTCGTTCCCACAGCCGCTGGTTTTAGAGCCTGCATGCGGCGATCAGTTAAATTCTCGCGAGCCATTCAATCCTCGTCGGGCAACATTGGGGCAACAATTATGCGGAGATATTATCAGAGATAACCATAGGCTAACAGAACTAGATTGTAAAAAACGAAATTAAAACAACGGTATGTGAGGTGTTAAAAGAGCGTATCATATCTAATAATAGATTATATCAACCGGCTGTTAACCGGTTGGTCGCTGGTTCGAATCCGGCCCGGGGAGCCACTTCATTTCATGAGGTTGCTCAATTTTCCACTGCATTCAAAACGAAGTTTCTGGCGTAGTGCACTTTGGTGCGTGACCGAACTACTTGGACACTCTATTGATTGCGGTGTAAGGGCACGCTAACGATTTAGCGAGTTTGTCGGGACGACGTAGCTAAGCGCTTGAGAGCGCAGGCATTGTACGGTTGGCCATTACCTTCGCGAACGATCAGAATCCCTCCATGTGAGCTCGCCGGTATCATCTCAATTCAAAGCGGATAGATAGCGATGAATCTATAATGCGCCCTTTAACGGGTGACGATATTCATTCTTGCTGAAGCATTTTGAACCAAATCGTTCTTCGCGCGTTGATTAGCTGTCTGTTAACCATGATTGGAGAGTGGCAATGCCTTGGTATTTTCGTCTCGAATCCGGCTTCGCCGCAGTCTTTGTAATCGCGGTCTGCGCCCACATGTTTGTTCAGTTGATCCGATAACAATTCGGCCTGTTACAAACATTAGGTAACATCGATGGTCAGTAATGGCAGGTCAATTGAATGGCCAGTCACTCGTGTAGGGGAGCGTTGGTTCACGATCTCTTCGAGAGGTCACTGAAGGTTGGTTGATCTGTCGAGAAGACCAACTTGATATGATCAAGTTTGGTGAGTATGCCGTATGAAATCATCGTAACTCTTAGTTTCAGCTGTCGTTGATTCCAGGAAAAGTTCTTGTAACGCCTCACTATTGTGGGAGGCGCCGTAAAGGCGCGGGACGGATAACTTCTCCGATTCAATTGAGCTCTTCCGCACTAAAACGAACGAAATTTACACTACACTGGACTTGCCGTACGAGATAAAAGTCGAATTTTGAGGGGTAATCTAAGCACCTGCTGGCAACCTCGTACTTGTGACCTACCTTTGGTTCCATATCGTCCGCTTTTGCTGAATCTAGGAGAGATGCTCTGGCGTTAGTGTCAACGATGGCTTCCGCAGTGGCATTCATGCTGCACTGATAGACGTTGGTCCGCACTGTAGTGGCCCCCTAAATCCCCGGACACGATCTCCCACTTGTTAAGTGTTAGGAGTAATGTGCCCATTATGATCAGTCATATCCCTAAGATAGAAGTGCTGTCCGGCCCTGAGCGCCGCCGTCGCTGGTCGACAGCGGAGAAGCTCGCGATAGTCCAGGAGACCTACGAGCCTGACGTTACGGTCAGCA
The DNA here is from genome assembly GCF_025908475.1 of Brucella sp. MAB-22. Classification (NCBI taxonomy): domain Bacteria; kingdom Pseudomonadati; phylum Pseudomonadota; class Alphaproteobacteria; order Hyphomicrobiales; family Brucellaceae; genus Brucella; species Brucella sp. MAB-22. The sequence continues at coordinate 1,856,444 of NZ_CP109781.1, forward strand.
TCGTTGCGCGACGGCATGGCATTCAGCCGAACCAGTTGTTCGCCTGGCGCAAACTTGCGGCGCAGGGTGCGCTGACGGCCACCGCATCGCAGGAAGAGGTCGTGCCGGCATCCGAATACAGGGCACTTCAGAACCAGGTGAAAGAGCTACAGCGCCTCCTCGGCAAAAAGACTATGGAAGGCGAAATCCTGAAAGAAGCGCTTGAGATAGCATCAGGGTCAAAAAAACACCTGTTGCGCTCGCTCTCGTTGCCGAAGGACGGTTCGCGATGATGGCGGTGTGCGAGACCCTGGGTGTCGCCCGATCCAGCATAGCGGAACGTGTGAGGCAGCGTCCTTCCAGAGCCAGAGGGCGGCCGCCGCTCGCCGATCAGGAGCTGGTGGATGAGATCAAGACAATCATCGACGACATGCCGACCTACGGATATCGCCGGGTTCACGCGATCCTGCGCCGTAAAGCCCGCAACGAAGACCGTCCATGGCCGAATGCCAAGCGCGTCTACCGGGTGATGAAGGTCCACGGCATGCTCCTTCAGCGCCACACCGGTGCGATCGATACGCGCCGTCACGATGGTCGTGTGTCTGTTGAGCAATCGAACCTGCGTTGGTGTTCAGACGGCTTCGAAATCGGCTGCGACAACAAGGAGAAGGTGCGCGTTGCCTTCGCTCTCGATTGCTGTGATCGCGAGGCTATCGCCCATGTCGCGACAACCGAGGGCATCAAGAGCGAGGACGTCCAGGACCTTGTCATCACCGCTGTCGAGAACCGCTTCGGTCTCATCAACACCCTTCCAAAGCCAATCGAATGGCTGACGGACAACGGCTCCTGCTTCATTGCAAAGGACACCAGATCGCTGCTTATGGATATCGGCATGGAGCCGTGTTCGACGCCCGTTCGCAGCCCCCAGTCCAACGGAATGGCCGAAGCCTTCGTCAAAACCTTCAAGCGCGATTACGTCTCGGTGAACCCATTGCCGGACGCCATAACCGTCATCGCGCAACTGCCCTCATGGTTCGAACACTATAATGCCCTTCACCCGCATAAGGCATTGGGGTATCGCTCGCCTCGTGAGTTCTTAAACCGTCAAACCGAAACCTGATCCTGTCCGGTTTTTAAGGGGCAACTCCACGCACACCAAGGTGGTCAAGTCCGATGCCGTGGCGGATAAGATTGTTGCTGTTGACTTGAACAGGATATCTCGTTTGCTGAGCTGCGGTTCTGTGTACCCAGGCGGAAGACGGTCGGACGCTGAATAATATGGCCTCGGTCAAGCGAAGCAAACTGTGGCCACGATTATCCCGCAGAGCCAATCTTTGTACCGACAGTTCTGACCGGACGCTTCTTTGGGCGCTTCGTACGAGTTGATCCGGGTTTCGATGCCGACGGAAGCAACGGGTTGAAGTCGCCTTGAGCCTTATTGTGCCGGCGTATCGTTTTCTTGCGGCTGAGAAGCTTCAGCAGGCACGGGAGCAGGCTGTTGAGGTACTGGTGCAGGTTCTTCTGCAAGGACCTCATTTGTCTTGGTTTTTATGTCTTCTGCTGTCTGTTGGCTGATCAGTCCTTGCGACGCGGCAAAGCCGACAACAACTGCGATGACTGCACCCACAAGGGCAGCTTTAAGCTTCGGTGACATAGCTGGCTCTCCTGCCAAGTATAGTTTATGTCCCGCCCGATGCATCAAATCAGTCATACAATACATGCGTCATTTTTTTCAATGGTTTCTCAATTTTTTCTCGCGGTGCTTGGTGCTCTTACACATCGGTAAATAGCTGATCTCGTTCTAAACTAAAGTGACGGGTGACAAATTTTTACCGTATGATAAAAATATACAAAAATAGTGGGAGGGGATAATGTTTGATAAGAAAGGCATAGAAGCGCCTCGTATACGAGCGATTGAATGGATCGAGCAACTTTCGATACCGAGGTTCTTGGTGCTTGTTGCGCTCTGTAGTGCCGGTACGGGCGTGATTCTTAGTCAGCTGATATGAATAGTGGCCGCAAAGTCTTGTTTTTGCGCCGTTGGAGTTCAGAAGTGTTTGAAATATTTCTCATCTGGCAATAGCGGGATTGCGCTTGCCAATTCTGTCGAAATTACAAAGCGTCCAAATTACGTATTTTTTGCGCGTTACACGAACACAAATACCACCAAACATGTCTGCAATTTCTTTAGACTTCACCTGCCGAAGCTTTTGTTTTGTTCACGACAACAAACAGAGCCAAGTATGTTCCGCTCGATGTCACACGGGTTCGCCCAATTTTTGCGTAACCATTTGTAATTTATAGGCATTAACTTCCAACATGATGCAACAAGGCTTGCCATGTCGAATTCGACGCTGATCTCAATAGTCTATTGATTTTATATATGGAAATATTGGAGGCCTCGCCCGGAATCGAACCGGGGTGCAAGGATTTGCAGTCCTCTGCGTAACCACTCCGCCACGAGGCCTTCCGTAAGGCAGTTGCCAAATCAGTTGGTAGCGCCTTGGCCCGTTCCAATATTGATACAGATCGGTCTCGTCAAGCCGTTAGAGCCAAATGTAGAAGATTTCTACAAAGGTTTCTTCGCGCTTTGTAATTTCAATGCTGGTCGTCTCGATCTGGCGGCATTTGCGGGCGCGCCAGATTGCCCTTGGAGAAGGTATAGCCGGTTTCGACAACACTCAATCCAAATTTGTTTCGCAACTTGTCGATGGCATTTTCGGCGACGGCGCGTTTGGTGGCCTGAGTGTCTACTAGATCGGGCGGATCGGCGCGATCACTTGAAGAAAGCTCGCTAACCCCAATCCCTAGCAATCTAAATCGTGTACCATCGAGTTCTTTTTCGAGAAGCTGCAATCCGTGGCGGAAGATTCTATCCGCGAGCTGGGTCGGGTCGGAAAGCTGCCGATTGCGCGTACGCGATTTGAAGTCGTGTGTTTTCAGCTTCAAAACGACAGTACGCCCGGCTATTTCACTTGCTTTCAGTCGCCGCGAGACCTTTTCGGCAAGCGCCCGAAGAACAGGAACGAGATCGTTGGCATCCGACAAGTCATTGTTGAAGGTTGTCTCTGCCGAAACGCTTTTCATATCATGGTCCGGCTCGACCTTGCGGCTGTCCTGTCCTCGTGACAAACGGTAAAGACGCTGCCCCATAGTGCCATACGCCTTCACAAGTGCACCTTCTTCCATCGTCTGGAGTTGGCCGATCGACCTGATTCCATCACTTTCCAGTTTGGCTGCGAAAGCCTTGCCTACTCCCCAGATCGTGCTGACGGATCGGTCTCGCAGAAACGTCAGGGCTTCTGCTTCACCGATAACGGAAAAACCGCGCGGCTTTTCGATATCTGATGCAACCTTGGCCAGAAACTTGCAATAGGATAGTCCGATCGAGGCGGAAATGCCTATCTCATCCTCTACGCGTTTGGCGAAACTTGCGAGAACGATTGCGGGTGGAGCCTTATGCAAGCGTTCCGTGCCGCTCAGATCCAGAAAAGCCTCATCGATGGAAAGAGGTTCAACGAGGGGCGTCAGGTCACGCATCATTTGCCGCACTTCACGACCAACGCGAACATACTTTTCCATGTTTGGCTTAACGACGACGGCGTCGGGACAGGCTTCCAGTGCCTTGAACATGGGCATGGCAGATCGCACGCCATGAATACGGGCAAGATAGCAGGCCGTCGATACCACGCCGCGTTTTCCGCCGCCGATGATGAGCGGTTTGTCCCGCAGTTCCGGATTGTCCCGCTTTTCAACTGATGCGTAAAAAGCGTCGCAATCAATGTGTGCCAAAGAGAGCTTATAAAGCTCCTTATGACGGAGAAGGCGTGGACTCCCACATGCATGGCATCGTCTGCCCCTGTTCGATTTTTGCAGTACAAGGCAGTCGCGGCATACACCTTTTTCCGAACTGCTGGGTGCAATGGTGTCAGCCATGAGGACGAACCGTCTGATGAACATAAAAGGAACATCCTTTTATAGCATCGAAAAGCTGAAGTGCCATGGGGATATATCATCCCGGTTGGTCTTACACTTGACATTGCCGGGAATATCACCAAGTTTAGCAATATGAACAACCGTTTTGCATCCATACTTCATCGGGTTTATCCGATCACGGGATAGCTACCCTCGAGTTCTGCCTAGCGCAGGGGAACTCCGGGGGACGGTACGCCGCTTGTCCAAAAGCGGATTTCAAATAAGCGCTTTCATTAAAATCAATCTGAACGGCTTCGTGCAGAAACAGCACGGAGACTTATTACCTTTCAACAGCAGTGAGCACTCGCCATGAGCGGAAAGAATCGCAAGAAGCCCAATATCGTTGTTAGCGAAATCGACTATGAACGTCTGATGGGGCTGGCCACAAACGTTTCGGAACGTCTCGAGGAGATCGCCGAGGAGTTGATGGTTGAACTTGACCGCGCGAAAGTCGTTCCTGCGAAGCGTTTGCCGCAGAATGTGATTCACATGGGCTCTACTGTGGAGTTTCGCTCCAATGACGGGCAGGAGCGTCGGGTGACTCTGGTATATCCGGGCGAAGCGGATATCGCGCAGGGCAAAATTTCGATTCTCACGCCTATCGGTACTGCGCTGATCGGCCTTGCGCCCGGCCAGTCGATTTCCTGGACGGCACGCGATGGCAAGCAGCACGAGTTGAACGTATTGTCGGTTTCGAATGAAGCCCAGGTTTCTGCAGCAAATCCTGCTGCTGAATAGTTAGCAAAAAGCCCGGCAGTGTCGGGCTTTTAATTTGCGGATCGAAGTCTTTGCTAAAGGTGCTGGTTCAGCCCGCCGGGCAGATATGACAAGGCTTTCTCAATTGTTGCCGGATCACGGCCGGCCTCTTCGCTGTAGCGCAGCAGCGTCGGCTCATGTGTCAGAAAAAATTGTAATACCCCCGCCAGAAAGCCAGGTTCACGTGCTGCCTGCCGGATCGACGCAGCTTCAATGCCTGTCAGGGCGAGGAAGCGAGGCAGCAGGTCCTTGTCCTGAGCCAACCACGCCAACGCTTCAATGGCAATCGCTTCCGCATCAGCCTGGCTCATCAGCGTTTTCATGTGGTTTCTCCGCTTTTTCTGTTGCTTTGCCGAATGTGTAACGGTCGCTCAGTCGAGGAACAATGGAATTATTTGCCTTTCATCAATGAAATGAGGTTAAACTACCCGCAGTCTAAGAAGTGGGGACTCTCTGGCGGATAAGAAAATCGAGCAAATGCCGGGTTGCTGCAGGGAATAAGACCAAGGAATTTTCGATGCCGAAAAGCGTGATGATTGTCGAAGACAACGAACTCAATATGAAGTTGTTTCGCGATCTTATCGAAGCCAGCGGATATGAGACCATCCGGACGAGAAACGGGCTTGAGGCGCTCGATCTTGCGCGTGAACATCGACCTGATCTGATTCTCATGGACATACAGCTTCCCGAGGTGTCGGGACTGGAAGTCACAAAATGGCTGAAAGACGATGACGAGTTGCGGCACATTCCGGTTATTGCCGTGACAGCTTTTGCAATGAAGGGCGACGAGGAGCGTATTCGGCAGGGCGGCTGTGAAGCCTATATATCCAAGCCGATATCGGTGCCGCGCTTCATAGAAACAATCAAATCCTATTTGGGCGACGCTTAGCGGAAATCAGGGCGAGGGGCATCATGACTGCACGAATTCTCGTCGTTGACGATGTGGATTCCAATGTAAAGCTCCTCGAGGCAAGGCTCCTCTCCGAATATTATGAGGTTATTACGGCTTATAGCGGTCCTGAAGCCATTGAGCTTTGTCTGGGCGGCCAGATTGACATCGTTCTTCTAGATATATTGATGCCGGAGATGGACGGTTTTGAAGTATGTCGTCGATTGAAAGATGATCCACGTACGTCCAATATTCCTGTTGTGATGGTGACGTCGCTCGATGGTGTCGATGACAAGATTCGCGGCCTTGAAGCTGGCGCCGACGACTTTCTGTCAAAGCCCGTCAGCGATCTTCAGTTACTGTCGCGTGTGAAGAGCCTTGCGCGGTTGAAACTGGTCTCTGATGAGCTTTTCCAGCGAACGGGCACGGTTGCGGACGCGGAAGTGGAAACGCTGCTGGCAAGCAAGATGGGCGGGAATTATGCCGATAAGGATGAGGTCGCCCGCATTCTCATAGTTGATGAGGACGAACTGGCGGCTGCACGCCTTCGTCTCATTCTTGGAGAGACCTATCGTGTCGATGTGGCCAGCGATGCCAACACGGCTTTGATCCGGGCGATAGATACGGATTACGACAGTATCGTCGTTTCAGCCAACTTCACTTATTACGATCCGCTGCGCCTTTGTTCGCAGTTGCGAACCATTGAACGCACAAGGCTGGTGCCGATCATTCTCGTTGTTCGGGAAGATGAGGGCGCGCTCGTGGTGCGTGCGCTGGAGCTTGGCGTAAATGACTATCTGATGCGTCCGCTTGAGAAGCTGGAGCTGTTTGCGCGCTTGCGAACCCAGATCAAACGGAAGTGCTATAACGATTTACTGCGGCAGAGCCTGAACCGTACGATCACCATGGCGGTGACGGATAGTCTCACGGGGCTGCACAACCGCCGCTATCTCGATACACATATGCCTGTCCTGCTGACCCGCGCCATGGGGCGCGAGCGACCATTGTCAGTCATCATGCTCGACTTCGATCACTTCAAACGGATCAACGACCAATACGGGCATGATGCTGGTGACGATGTTCTTCGAGAATTTGCGACGCGTCTGCGCAAGAATATCCGTGGGATGGATCTCATGTGCCGCTACGGCGGAGAGGAGTTTGTCGTCGTTCTGCCGGATAGCGATGTGGAGGCTGCGAAGGCTGTTGCCGAGCGAATCCGGGTTGCTGTGTCAGACACGCCCTTTGCAGTCGCCAACGGCAAGTACAAGGTCAACTTGACCATCAGTATGGGTGTTGCAGGGCTGAGGCTGATGGGGGATAGCGCTGACGCTCTTTTCTCGAGGGCAGATGCTGCGCTCTATCAGGCAAAGAAAGGTGGTCGCAACCGCATTGTCTCTTCGGCTGCCTGAAGAACCCACGAAGCTGGAAACAAAAAAGCCGTCTCGAAAGAGACGGCTTTTTATTTCAATCATCTTGTCGATGACGACCGAAAACGAATTACTTGATCTTCGTTTCCTTGAACTCGACGTGCTTGCGCGCAATCGGGTCGTACTTGGTCTTTGTCATCTTTTCCGTCATCGTGCGGCTGTTCTTCTTCGTTACGTAGAAGAAGCCGGTGTCAGCGGTCGACAAAAGCTTGATCTTGATCGTCGTAGCCTTGGCCATATCGAATTACCTGCTCTGTATCTTTGCCGGAGCATGATCTTGCCGAAAATCGGTTCCCAATTTTCGGGATCATGCTCAATGGATGGAAACCTCCAGCGATTCCGGTAATCTCATCCGGCAGCGGAAATTTGGCGCGACACTACGTATTGGCGGCGAAAAGTCAAGCCCGCTTCTTCCTCAAAAGCAGCCTTCCTGCTGCAAAGAGTGCATATGCGGCAAAAAACACACCGAGAGTCATGGGGAATCCTTTTGGTCCCAGCATGTCCATACCGACACCAACGGCTTGCGGTCCTGCAAGCATGCCGATGGCATAACAGAACACGAAAGCGGCATTGGCGGATGCCAGCTCACGTCCCGTCAGCTCGGAGCCGAGATGCGCGAGGCCGATCGTATAGAGACCAGCCACTACACCACCCCACAGGAACAGAATGGCTGCCATGAGATACCAGTGCTGCATGAGATAGGGCAGGGCGATCATACCGATCAGGCCCGTCGTGGCGCAGAAGAGCAGAAGTTTGCGGCGATCCGAAATGCGATCGCTGACAAGGCCTAATGGAATCTGCATCAACACATTGCCGAGGCCGATCATCGTAAGCAGAAGTGCTGCGTCTGCTTCCGGATAACCGATACGCGCTCCGAAGACTGGAAAGAGGGCAAAGCCGCCCGTTTCCACAGCGCCGAAAACAAAGACAGCCATGGTTGCAGTCGGAACGGCAAAGATGAAGGGTAGGAACGGTACGTGTTCGCCTTCTTCGAAATCGGGACTGTCGCGCCATGCGAATGCAACCGGTATGAGGGCGATCAGGATGATGACGAAGCCGACATAGAAAGGCAGTCCGCCCGTGCTCCCGATCTTCGAGAACAGCCACGGTCCGAGCGCGAAGCCCAGCGAAAGCGACGTGGAATAGATTCCGAGCACGAGCCCGCGCTTTTCAGGTGGTGCGGAGGCATTGATCCAGTACTCGGACAAAACGAAAAGCACGGTCAGCGCGAAATGCAGGACGATGCGCAGCGCAAACCACGCCCAGAGTGGTTGAAAGAAGTGGAAGCCGAGAAAGGCTCCGCTTCCGATGATGAGCATAAGGAAGATCGCCTTGACCACACCCAATCGTGCGGCGATGGGGGCGGCAAGTGGAGCCGCAACAATGGACGCCAGCCCGGCCACGGCAGTGTTAGCACCGATCAGGCTCGCTGAATGACCGCGGCTTTCCAGAAGAACGCTCAACAGCGGAATGCCCAGCCCAATTGCTGCACCAACTGCACTGATCGTGGCAATGGCTGCTGCAAGCGAACGCCAGTGCATCTGGCCCTCAGCCGGCCCGCCGCCAGGTTCTTGCGGGACAAGATCGGCGGGTTGGATTTCTTTATTCATCGGGTTCAGATCACTTCGCGAATGAAGCGGCCATGCCGCTTCCAATATTGTACCACCGGCAAGGTGGCTGGCAGTTCAAATTCGGTATCCGTTAGAAGCACGCGCGCTTCTTTCAAGATCGCCTGAGTAATATGAGCGACGTCGAGTGTATCGATTTGATCAATGGAAACCCAATCGAGGTCTTCCAGTTCGCCACTGGGAACGAGTGGCTGCTGATCGAGCTCCGGTATATGATCGCGAAATGCGATAAAAAAACGGGTGTCGAAACGGCGAACATAGTCCGGGGGCGTTACCGCGCGAGCAAAATAGCGCAGGCTGTCCAAAGCCGGCATCATGCCTTTATCGAGGAAGGCCGACCAGTCGTGATGTGTGGGCAAAGCAACCGGTGCTGAGATCGCTTGCCCGATGCGAAGGCCAGTCTCTTCAAAGGTTTCGCGAATGGCACATAGGCCGAGTGCACGGGCGCGACGCATCGATGCACGAGCCCCCATGCCTGCGAGCAGCTTGGCAACGTCATTACTATTCAGTTCAGCCGCGGCAGCGATAGCGCCGTCTACAGGATCGGCACGACCACCCGGAAAAACAAACTTTCCGGGCATAAAGGCGAGGCTGGCGTGGCGTCTGCCCATGAGAATTCGCGGCTTGCTGCCCGACCGGTCGACAAGCAAAAGGGATGCGGCATCACGCGGTCGCAAAGCTTTCACGGCTTTAGTTGAAGTGGACGGGGGCTGAACCATGGCAGTCATGGTGACCTTCAGGTCACGTCGCCATATTCACCTTCGCCCTTACCTCCGAAACCATGCATGTAGAGCGCCCATTGCAGGCCGATGGTCGCTCCCTTCATAGGTTGAAGCAGCAGCAGCGACATGATCACAGTCAACGGTCCCCAGATCGCCATATGAGCCCAGAGTGGCAGATTGGTGGTTGCTTCCACACCCATGAAAGCGCCTACAACCACGTGCCCCACGATCAGAATGGTGAGGTATGCAGGAAGGTCGTCGGCACGTTGTTCCGTGTAGTCTTCGCCACACACGGAACACTGCGCCACTGGCTTCACAAACGACCGGAAAAGCTTTCCTTCACCACAATGCGGGCAACGTCCGCGAAAGCCGCGCCACATAGCTTCACCCAAAGGGCGTTTCGGGTGAGCGGCCTTGGGGCTTTCGCCACCGAAAACCTGAACATTTTGCGCGGAATTGGCCTCTAGCGTGCTCATCAGCGACCTCTTCTCTTCTGACGCGGAATACCCGCGGGTTTACCCCTTCGCCCACGCATCGTCCGGCTTGCCTTATGATGCGAGCGGGTCGCCATCGGCAGGGGATGCGGTTCCGAAACCATCTCAAAGCGAAGCGCGCCCGCAACGGGGAGCGCTTCTACAAGCCGAACCGTCACTGTATCACCAAGCCGGAAGCCTTTACCGCTCCGTTCACCGGCAATCGCATGGTTCGCTTCGTCATATAAATAGTATTCATGACCTAAAGTTGAAATGGGTACCAGCCCATCCGCGCCATATGTCGCAAGGTTCACGAAAAGACCGGCCCGCGTTACGCCCGTCACGCGCCCTTCATATTCGTCTCCAAGATGTGCGGCGAGAAAATGTGCAATGAGACGGTCAACAGTTTCACGCTCGGCCAGCATGGCGCGACGTTCGGTCGAGGAGATGAGCGCGGAGATTTCTTCGAGATGCGCTTCCTCCTCTGTCGTTAGTCCGTCACTTCCAAGGTTCAGGGCCTTGATCAGAGCGCGGTGAACGATGAGATCGGCATAACGGCGGATCGGCGAGGTGAAATGCGCATAGCGGCTCAAATGCAGGCCGAAATGTCCGATATTATCAGGGTTATATTCCGCTTGGCTTTGTGTGCGCAGCACGACCTGATTGACCAGTTCTTGATGATCCGAGCCTTCAACGGCTTCAAGAATCCGGTTGAACTGCGCGGGTTGCAGCTCCGCGCCTTTGGCAAGACTCAGATCAAGCGTACGCAGGAATTCACGTAGGGTTTCCTGTTTGGCAAGAGCCGGAGCATCATGAATGCGGAAAATCAACGGCTGACGGTGCGCTTCCAATGTTTCTGCAGCAGCGACATTCGCCTGAATCATGAACTCTTCGATAAGCTTGTGTGCATCGAGCCGTTCAGGAACGATAACCTTGTCTACCTTGCCATCGGGCGTGAGCAGGATTTTCTTTTCTGGTAAATCGAGTTCCAGCGGTTCGCGGGCATCGCGCCCACGCTTCAGCACAGCATAGGCGTCCCACAGCGGTTTTAGTATGCTGTCGAGAATAGGCGCGGTCTTGTCATCCGGCGCGCCGTCAATGGCAGCCTGGGCTTGTGAATAGGCAAGCTTAGCCGCCGATTTCATCATGATGCGATGGAATTTGTGCGACTTCTTGCGCCCGTCAGAAGCAAAAATCATACGGACGGCAAGAGCGGGGCGATCTTCAAGCTCACGAAGCGAACAGAGGTTGTTTGAAATCCGTTCGGGAAGCATCGGCACGACCCTGTCCGGGAAATAGACCGAGTTACCGCGCTTCTGTGCTTCACGATCAAGCGCGGAATCTGGACGGACATAGGCGGCGACGTCAGCAATCGCTACTATAACAATCTGGCCACCCGGATTTTCCGGGTCTTTATCCGGCTCGGCGTAAACGGCGTCGTCATGATCTTTGGCGTCAGCCGGATCAATGGTGAGAAGCGGAATGTTGCGCCAGTCTTCCCGACCGTCCATCGTCGCAGGCTGGGCGGCTTCTGCTTCGCTCAGCGCTTCAGCCGGGAAAACATGCGGAATTTCATGCTCATGGATGGCAATCATCGACAGGGCTTTTTCGCTATCGATAGACCCAACCACCTGCCGAACTTTGCCGCGCGGCAATCCCTGACGACGCGAGGAAATCAGGTCCACTTCAACAAGATCGCCAGCTTCAGCGTTTTCCAGCTGTGCCGGATCGAGCTGCACCTCAGGCTGTTTTCGGTTTACAGGGTCCAGCCGCCATTCACCGTTGCCGAGCTTGCGAACAATACCCAGCACCGCGTTCGTGCGGTGCTCGAGACGCTTCATGACGCGGGCGGTATAATCTGGTCCGTCGCGATCTTCACTGCGGAATATTTTCGCCAGAACGCGGTCGCCGACGCCGACTGCCGGGCCGCCTTCGGAGGCTTTGTTGAGCCGGGTGCGGCGGATCAGGACAATAGGTGGTTTGCCGTAACCGGCCTCGTCCCATTCCGACGGACGTGCGAGCAAACCGCCATCTTCGTCGCGCCCGGTAATATCTAGCACGGTGACAGCAGGCAGTGCGCCGGGGCGAGACAGTTTGCGGGCGCGTTTTTCAACCAGACCCTCATCAGAAAGTTCGCGTAGAAGATCTTTCAGATAAACCCGCGCATCGCCCTTGATGTTGAATGCTTTTGCCAGTTCGCGCTTGCCTGCCCGGTCAGGATTCTCTTCAATATATTTGAGAACCTCTTCGCGGGTTGGCAGAAACGCATTGGGATCGCTGTTCCCATCGGCAGATTTTGCTTTGGCTGCACGCCGTTCGGTCCGTGCGGATCGACCGGTATCGGATTTGGAAAAACGGCGTGCCAATTGCTACTCCTCTACCGTCTCGGCCTTGGATTTGGCTTTCGGCTTGGCTGTCGACTTGGCTTTTGCTGGTGCCTTCTTGGCCGTGGGCTTTTTTGCAGCAGCTTTCTTTTCAGTGCTGGCTGAAGCCTTGCGGGCAGGGGCTTTCTTACTCTTGGAAGACCCGGCCTTTTCCGTAATCAGAGCCAACGCTTCTTCCAGCGTGACACTTGCCGGGTCCTTGCCCTTCGGCAAAGTGGCGTTGACTTTGCCCCAGTTGACATAAGGCCCATAGCGACCGTCGCGAACAGTGATCGAACCACCGTCAGGATGGTCGCCAAGTGTCGCCAATGCAGCCGGCGTGGAGCGGCCACGACCGCCACCCTTCGACTGTTTGTCGGCCAGAACCGACACGGCGCGATTGAGGCCGACGGAGAAGACCTCTTCGGCATTCTCCAGGTTGGCGAACGTGCCGTCATGGCTGACGTAAGGCCCGTAGCGACCGATGCCAGCGGAGATCATCTTGCCGGTTTCTGGATGCTGGCCGATGTCACGCGGCAGGGACAGAAGCGCAACGGCTTTCTCATGATCGAGCGTATCGACGGTCCAGCCTTTCGGAAGGCTGGCGCGCTTTGCTTCCTTGCCCTCACCGCGCTGGACATAGGGGCCGAAACGACCGGTTCGTGCGGTGATTTCTTCACCGGTGAATGGGTCTTTGCCGAGCGATTTCGGTTCGTCCGTAGCTGCAGATTCGCCATTGGCGTCACCACCGAGCTGGCGCGTATATTTGCATTCCGGATAGTTGGAACAGCCGACGAATGCACCGTATTTGCCAAGCTTCAACGACAGCATTCCTGTGCCGCAGGTCGGGCACGAACGCGGATCACTACCGTCTTCGCGTACAGGGAATACCAGCGGTGCAAGTTCTTCGTTCAGCGCATCGAGAACATTGGTGACGCGCAATTCCTTGATGTCATCGACATTGCCGGAGAAGTCGCGCCAGAAGTCCCGCAGAACATCCTTCCAGGAAAGCTTGCCATCCGAAATAAGATCGAGCTTTTCCTCAAGGTCTGCCGTGAAATCATATTCCACATAACGCTGGAAGAAGCTTTCGAGGAAGGCGGTGACCAGACGACCCTTGGGTTCCGGAATGAGCTTGCGCTTGTCGATGGTGATGTATTCGCGATCGCGTAGCGTGGCCAGAGTCGCGGCATAGGTCGAAGGACGACCGATACCGAGTTCTTCCATCTTCTTGATGAGCGAAGCTTCCGAATAGCGCGGCGGCGGTTCGGTCGAATGCTGGGTCGCATCGATCTTCTCGCGCGCCAGAGCTTCACCGGAACGAATTTCCGGCAGCTTTGCGCTATCCTCGTCGTCGTCCTCTTCTTCGCGATGATCCATATAGGCTGCGAGGAAGCCATCGAACTTAGTGACAGACCCATTGGCGCGCAGCATGGCCGAACGCGAGCTGTTGACCGCCTCAATGTCGACGGTTGTACGCTCAATGTCGGCAGCCTGCATCTGGCTGGCGATGGCGCGCTTCCAGATGAGCTCATAGAGCCGCGCCTGATCGTCATCGAGATAGCGACGCACATCCTTCGGGTGACGCGAGAAATCCGTTGGCCGGATGGCTTCGTGCGCTTCCTGTGCGTTCTTTGCCTTGCTGGAATAATAGCGCGGCTTTTCCGGCACATATTTTGCGCCGAAGCTTTTGCCGATGGCGTCACGGGCCGCATTGATGGCTTCCGGAGCTATCTGTACGCCATCGGTACGCATATAGGTGATCAGGCCGGCAGTCTCGCCGCCAATATCGACACCTTCGTAAAGTCGCTGTGCCACTTGCATGGTGCGCGAGGCAGAAAATCCGAGCTGGCCGGATGCGGCTTGCTGCAAGGTTGACGTGGTGAATGGCGGTCCCGGATTGCGCTTGGTTGGCTTTGCCTCGACAGAAAGAGCCTTGAAGCTTGCGCCTTCCAGCATGGTGCGAATGGCCGTTGCCTGTTCACCATTCTTGATATCGAGTTTGCCGAGCTTCTTGCCGTCAACGGCAGTGAGACGGGCGGTGAAACCGTCATTGCGCGGCGTTTTCAACAACGCCGCGATATTCCAGTATTCCTCACGGATGAAGCGTTCGATCTCGGATTCGCGATCTGCAACGAGACGCAGCGCCACTGACTGAACGCGGCCAGCCGAGCGCGCGCCCGGCAGTTTGCGCCACAGAACTGGCGAAAGCGTGAAGCCGACAAGATAATCCAGTGCACGGCGTGCAAGATATGCATCGACCAGAGGTTCATCGATGTCGCGCGGATTGGCGATGGCATCCAGAACAGCCTTCTTGGTGATGGCATTGAAAGCCACACGTTTGACTGTCTTGCCCTTGAGCGCCTTTTTCTGGTTGAGCACTTCAAGCACATGCCAGGAAATGGCTTCACCTTCGCGATCCGGATCGGTTGCGAGAATGATGCCATCGCTGTCTTTCAGCGCTTTGACAATATCGGCAAGGCGTTTGGAGGAATTGCTATCCACCTCCCACGACATTGCAAAGTCTTCGTCGGGACGAACCGAGCCATCCTTGGCTGGCAAGTCCCGCACATGACCGAACGAGGCCAGAACCTTATAGTTCGAGCCCAGATATTTATTGATGGTTTTAGCCTTGGCAGGCGATTCGACAACGACGACGTTCATTTAAAGCAGCCCAGATTCGCGCCCCATGGAGATAAAATACCTCCTCTCCGCGTGAAATTCGTTGCCTTCACATGAACAGCGGGCAGCGTTTGGTCAAGAGCAGGACAACAAAAATCACGAAATACAACTTAAGATTGCTGTTAAGTTGAATGAAACCAATAGTAGCATAGGGTATGAAGAAATCGAGTTTATCTCTCGAGGAGATAGGTATGGATGATACGGCGAGTTTTCCAGAGATGGAAGACGGTGAGGATATGGAAACCGCGACTCGCTCCGAGACGGTAGCATATATAGAGCAGATGCTTGAACAGCTCAGTTTGATGGCGAAAAGTACGAATTATGTGTTGCTGGCTTATATGATCGAAATAGCTCTCATTGAGGCTCGGGAAGCGCTTCACAATGAGGCCGGGTCGTAACAGTCGTCACTCCATCGGAACCAATGCCACCTGATTGCCGGCATATCGATGGAGCCGCCCTGCCAAGTCCAGTTCCAGCAGAATGAGCTGAACAGCTCCAGTATCCATACCCGTGTGACGAACGAGGGTGTCAATGTCGGTCGGTACAGGACCGAGCGCATCGATAACGATGTCTCTTTGCTCTTCCGTTGCGAACGGTTGGAGCGATTCCGGTTCTTCCAACGCTGGAGATAAAAGATCGGGCTGTGCTGGTATATTCGCCTGATAGGCGTTTGGACCGGCCAGCGGCCGGAGTGCTTCAATGACATCGTTTGCTTCGGTAACCAGTGTCGCACCTTGTTTCAGAAGCAGATTTGTGCCGCGCGCACGAGGATCAAGCGGAGAGCCAGGAACAGCGAACACGGTGCGTCCCATGTCCCCGGCCATACGCGCGCTGATAAGCGAGCCGGAACGCTCTGCTGCTTCGACGACGATCAAACCCAGCGACAAGCCTGCAATAATCCGATTGCGGCGTGGAAAATCACGCGAGCGTGGCTCTGCGCCCATTGGCATTTCGCTTATGAGCGCGCCACCTTGTTCTGGTATGGCGTGATAGAGTGGAAGGTTTTCCGGCGGATAGGGGCAGTCAAGTCCACCTGCAAGTACTGCTACGGTACCGGTTTTCATGCTTGCTCGGTGCGCAGCGGCATCAATGCCGCGGGCAAGTCCGGAAATCACAGCAAATCCTGCCTCGCCAAGATCATGTGCCAGACGCTCGGTAAAACGTGCGCCAATCACCGAAGCATTACGTGAACCGACAATAGCGATGGGTGGCTTGCTGAAAATGGCTGCATTCCCCTTGATCGTAACCAAAGGGGGCGGAGCCTCACAATTCTTGAGTTGTTGTGGATAATCCGGTTCGCCCATGCCGACAAGACGGGCACCGGCGCGTTCAATAGCTTCAAGCTCGCGCTCAGCGTCGTCCATGGACGCAACGCGGATCGGACGGGCACTGCCGCCTCTGATATTGAGATCAGGTAGCATTTCTATCGCGCTTGATGCTGAGCCACAAAACAGAATCAGATCGCGAAAGGTGACAGGGCCGATATTGTCGGTTCGGATGAGGCGTAGCCAGTTAAGCCGCTGGCGATCGGAGAGGCGAATTCCAGTTTTTGAATTCGCGCTTTCCTTCATCCCTTGGCTCCGATCTTGCTCTCGGTGCCGTTTAAGAGGCGCGTAATATTGGCCTTATGCTTGAAGATAACGATGACCGTCATGATCGCAAAGAGCACTGCGATTGCTGGATACCCCCGCGAATAGAGCGCAATGGGAACAACGATGCTGGCGATAAGTGCCGCAAGGGAGGAATAGCGCGTCAAAAGTGCTGTCACGATCCAGACGGCAGCGAAGACCAATGCTCCGGGCCATGCAAGCCCGATGAGGACGCCCAGATAGGTGGCGACGCCTTTGCCACCCTTGAAGCCGATCCATACTGGAAAGAGATGCCCGATAAAGGCACCGAAGCCTGCGCCAATAGCGGCGTCCGGGCCGTAGCGTGAAGCGACGAGAACGGCGACCGTACCTTTCAGCATGTCAAAAATCAGCGTCGCAGCGGCAAGCTTCTTGTTACCGGTGCGCAGCACGTTCGTCGCGCCGATATTGCCCGAGCCGATGGACCGGACGTCGCCCAATCCTGCAAGCCGGGTCAGGATCAAACCAAATGGAATGGAGCCAAGAAAATAGCCGAAGACGAGCGCCCCTATGAGCGTCAAGCTAAGGAATCCCGGTTCGGCCATGAACGTCCCCTTGTTTCTTGATTCCGCCTACCCGGAATTTTCGAATGATTGTTCCGGGTTATGCGGTGTTTTTCAAGCCGAGTAAACGGTCTTGCCAGCCACTAAGGTGTGGACGACGCGACCTTGAAAGCGAGCACTTTCAAAGCAACTGTTCTTGGATAGCGAGTGCAGATCTTCTTCACGTACGATCCAAGGCTCATCCAGATCGACAATGGCAAGATCTGCCTTGGCGCCTGGCTTTAGCGTACCAGCATCAAGGCCGAAAATACGTGCTGGAGCTGTTGATAGCACTTCAACCAGCCGCAGCAGCGGAATGCTGTCATTGTGATAGAGACGAAGTGCGGCCCCCAGCAATGTTTCAAGGCCGATGGCACCGGCTTCGGCATCAGCAAAGGGCAGGCGTTTGGTATCGACATCCTGCGGATCATGAGCCGAAACGACAATATCGATGGTGCCGTTCTTCACGGCTTCGACCATAGCAAGGCGATCCTGTTCTCCGCGCAAAGGTGGCGAAAGTCGGAAAAACGTGCGGAATTCACCAATGTCGTTTTCATTGAGCGACAAATGGTTGATCGATACGCCTGCCGTTACTTTCGCGCCGAGATCCTTGGCGCGGCGCACGGCTTCCGCCGACATTGCGCAGGAAAGCTGTGCGGCATGATAGTTGCTGTTGGTTAGCGCTGCTAGACGCAGGTCGCGTTCCAGCGGAATCACCTCCGCTTCACGCGGACTCCCGGAAAGACCGAGCCAGCTTGCAAATAGGCCTTCGTTCATCACGCCATTCGCACCAAGGAACGGATCGCGCGTTTCGCAGGCAATCACGGCATTGAAATCGCGGGCGTAGGTCAGAGCGCGCCGCATGAGCTGGGTATTGGCGATTGTCTGCCTGCCTTCCGTGAAGGCAACAGCACCGGCATCGCGCAGCAGACCGATTTCGGTCATTTCCTCGCCGCGCAGACCTTTGGTGATCGCCGCAGCCGGGTGCACATTGACAACAGCCGTGTCACGCGCCGTGCGTTTGACAAATTCCACCAGAGCCACGTCATCGATCACCGGATCGGTGTCGGGCATCATGATGATTGAGGTTACACCACCAGCGGCTGCCGCGCGGCTTGCCGAGGCGATGGTTTCGCGATGTTCAGCGCCGGGCTCACCGACGAAGACGCGGGCATCCACGAGGCCAGGCAATACTGCCTTGCCATTCAGGTCGATGATTTCTGCACCTTCCGGTGCGCCCTGATTGCGGGCATCCGCTCCGGCGGCAACAATCTTGCCATCGCGGATCAGAACGCTGCCGGTTTCATCGAGACCGCGCGACGGATCGATGATGCGCGCGTTTTCAAACAGGATCGCGCTCATGCTGCTTCTCCGTTACTGGGATTACGGCGCGGATCGAGCAGGGCTTCCATCACGGCCATACGCACGGCGACGCCCATTTCTACCTGTTGCTGGATCACGCTCTGCGGTCCGTCGGCAACGTCGGATGCGATCTCGACGCCGCGATTCATCGGACCGGGATGCATGACGAGCGCGTCTGGCTTGGCGACTTTGAGCTTCTCTTTATCCAGACCGTAGAAGCGGAAATATTCGCGTACCGAAGGCACGAAGGAGCCGGCCATGCGCTCACGCTGAAGGCGCAGCATCATGACCACATCGGCATCTTTCAAGCCTTCTTCCATCGAATTGAAGACTTCGACGCTCATATCGGCCATGCCGGAAGGCAGAAGCGTGGACGGCGCGACGACACGCACCCTTGCGCCAAGCGCGTTGAGAAGGAGAATGTTGGAGCGTGCGACGCGGGAATGCAGCACATCGCCGCAAATGGCGACAATCAGGTTTTCGATTCCGCCCTTGGCGCGACGAATGGTCAGCGCATCGAGAAGTGCCTGGGTGGGGTGTTCGTGCGCGCCGTCACCGGCGTTGACCACCGAACAGCCGACTTTCTGCGCGAGCAGGGCAGCCGCGCCCGCCGAAGCGTGACGGATAACCAATATGTCCGGCTGCATGGCGTTCAGCGTCATCGCTGTATCGATGAGCGTTTCGCCTTTCTTGACCGACGAGTTGCCGACAGACATATTCATGACGTCGGCACCGAGCCGTTTTCCGGCCAGCTCGAACGACGATTGCGTTCGTGTCGATGCTTCGAAGAAGAGATTGATTTGCGTGCGACCGCGAAGCACGGACTTTTTCTTCTCTGGCTGTCTGGAGACAGCGATTTCCTGATCGGCGAGATCAAGAAGGCAGAGAATGTCCAGGGGCGAAAGCCCCTTGATGCCCAGCAGGTGGCGGTGAGGGAAAAGCGGAGGGACCGTTTGATTTGTCATGGCAAGTCACCCGTATAGGACCATGAGGCAGGTCCCGCAACCGTCCTTATAATGGCTTCAGGCGATTCACCAAGAAAAACCTGTGCTGTTCTGACGACAAATTGTGTTCGGGATGGCAAAATTTTAGCAAATGCAATGCAAGAAACCTAAATTAAATTGAATCGCACAATACGGAACGAGCTTTTGAAAACGCACGACGTTACCAACCAGACGCCACCCATGACGGGCAACAATGCCTATCTGGGCGATCCGCTCTTGATGCAGATTGCGGCAGGATTCCCGAAGGAACTGCATGCCGATCTGGAACAGACGGGCCGTTTTGTGTCGTCGGCTGAAGCGCAGGACCTTGCGCGTCTCGCCAATACCGAACTGCCAAAATTGCGCACGCATGACAGGCAGGGCAACCGTATCGACCTTGTCGAATATCATCCTGCGTATCATGCGCTGATGCGCCGTTCCATCGCGGCAGGACTGCATTGCTCGATCTGGGAAGGCAATCCGCTCGAAAGCGGCCGCCGTCATCAGGCGCGTGCATCGCGCTTTTTCCTGACCGCACAGCTCGAGGCGGGACATCTCTGCCCGCTTACGATGACCAGCGCGTCGCTCGCAGCACTTATGGCATCGCCGGAAATCTATAAGGAATGGTCGCCGGTCATCCTGTCGCGCAAATACGATTTTTCGCAGAAACCCGCTTTTGCCAAGCAGGGCATTACGCTTGGCATGGGCATGACTGAAAAGCAGGGCGGAACCGATGTGCGCGCCAATACGACCCGCGCGACACACAATGACGATGGCACCTATGCCATAACCGGCCACAAGTGGTTCATGTCCGCACCAATGTCGGATGCTTTTCTGACGCTCGCGCAGGCAGAAGAAGGCCTTTCCTGTTTTCTGCTCCCGCGCCTCACTTCAGAGGGAAGCGGGAACGGGTTCTCTTTCCAGCGCCTGAAAGACAAGCTCGGCAACAAGTCCAATGCTTCGTCGGAAGTTGAATTCGATGGTGCGGTCGGCCATCTGATCGGCAATCCGGGTGAGGGCGTCAAAACGATCATGGATATGGTCACGCTGACACGGCTCGATTGCGCTGTCGCGTCGGCCGGACTGATGCGTTCAGGCCTCGCCGAAGCCGTGCACCATAGCCGTTATCGTCAGGTATTCGGCAAGGCTCTTGTCGAGCAGCCATTGATGCAGCGCGTTCTTGCCGACATGGCGCTCGATGTTGCCGGTGCGACTGCACTTTCCATGCGGCTGGCACGCGCTTTCGATATGGCTGCCAGTGATCGTGCCGAGGCGGCTTTTGCCCGTTGCATGACGCCGGTGGTGAAGTACTGGGTTTGCAAGATCGCACCAGCATTACTCTATGAAGCAATGGAGTGCCTCGGCGGCAACGGTTACATCGAAGAAGGCAATCTCGCACGCGCCTATCGCGAAGCGCCGGTCAATGCGATCTGGGAGGGTTCCGGCAATGTCATGGCACTGGACGTGGCGCGTGTGCTGTCGCGCGCACCGGGGCTTTTCGATGAAGTGCTGGAGTGGATCGGCGGACAGCTTGGTCCGCGCGGGCAAGGGACACTTGATGTGCTGCGTGCTGCATTGCAGCTGACCGAAACCGATCCGGGTGTCGCACGCCTTCTGACCGAGCAACTGGCCTATGCTGCGGCAGCCGCAGAATTGCGTCAGCTTGGGGCTGACGATGTGGCCGATGCGTTCATCGAGACCCGTCTTGGCGGCCAGTGGCGTTCGACCTATGGCATGCTGGATGCGCGCCACAATGCTGAGCGGATTCTGGATCAGCTTTATCCGGCGTCGTAATCGTCGGATGCCGACCGCCTGATACTGTGCAGGCGGTCGAGTGCACCTTGAAGAATGAAGGATGCAGCAGCCGAATCGATACGTTCGGCCCTCTTGCCGCGTGAGACGTCCATGCCAATCAGCGCCCGTTCGGCAGCAACGGTCGATAGGCGTTCATCCCAGAAAACGAAGGGCAGGTTGGTCAGAGGTTGCATGGTGCGCACAAATGCCCGTGTAGCCTGAACGCGGGGACCGGACGTTCCGTCCATATTCATAGGCAAACCAATGACGATTATGCCGACCTTGTCAGCGTCGAGTGCCTTCAAAAGCACCTGTGCGTCGATAGAAAATTTCACCCGTTTGATAACGGGGCGCGGATGCGCGAAGGAAAGACCGAGATCAGACACCGCAAGACCGATGGTCTTGGTTCCCAGATCCAGTCCGGCAATGGTCTGCCCGGACTGAAGCAGCGCTGGAATTTCCTCGATTTCAACGACAGCCATTGGTCCTCATAGGATTTTGAAGTGGTTTCATATTGCCTTCAACTTTATCGGCGTCATATCTGTTCGCAAACCGGAAATCGAGCCGGAAACAGAGATTGAGGAGAGACTTTATGAAACTAACATGGCTTGGCCACGCCGCTTTCCGCATTGAAACGGCAAAGGCTGTTATTCTCATCGATCCGTTTCTCAACGGAAATCCCGGTGCAAAGGGCATCGACTTCAAGGAGGCGACCAAGGGCGTAACCCATATAGCGCTGACCCATGGTCATGGCGACCATGTGGGCGATGCGGTTGCCATCGCCAGGGAGCATGGCGCGATTGTGATTGCCAATGCCGATCTTGCAACATGGCTTGGCAGCCAGGGTGTGGAAAAGCTCGATCCTGGCAATACGGGTGGCACGGTGGCGCATGACGGGTTCACCATTACCTTCGTCAATGCGCTCCACTCCTCGGCAATGCTGACGCAAAACGGTGTCTCGCAGGCGCTGGGCAATCCGAATGGTCTGGTATTCCATTTCGAAGATGCACCGACGCTCTATCATATGGGCGACACGGACATCTTCTCGGATATGGGGCTTATCAATGAGCTCCATCAGCCAGAGATCGGCATCGTTCCCATTGGTGACCGCTTCACGATGGGTGGCGCGGTCGCGGCTCTCGCCTGCCAGCGCTATTTCAACTTCAAAACCGTGCTGCCATGCCATTACGCCTCATTTCCGATCATCGACCAGACGGCGGACAAGTTCTTGGCCGGAATGGCAGATCATCGGGAAACGAAGGTTATTGCTGATCCAGCTGGCACCGTTCATTCGTTCTGACTTTGGATTTGAAGCGCAAGAAATGTTGCGCTTCAACAATCGCGCCGTTATAGCCGGTAGGAAAACTTTTCAGGGTGGCGGTTCGCCGCCCAATCTAGCATTTGCGGAGAACAGGATGTCCGTCGATATTTCTACCGTCAAGCGCGTCGCGCATCTGGCGCGCATTGCCGTCAATGACGACGATGCCGAACGCATGACTGGCGAACTCAATGCTATTCTGGGCTTTGTCGAGCAACTGAACGAAGTCAATGTCGATGGTATCGAGCCTATGACTTCTGTTACGCCGATGGATATGCGCATGCGCCAGGACAAGGTAACGGATGGCGGTATTGCTGCTGCAGTGGTGGCCAACGCACCGGTTACGGAAGACAATTTCTTCGTCGTACCAAAGGTCGTGGAGTAGGTTATGGCCATACGGGTTTCAGTCGAGACCCCTTTGCAGGATGATGTGTGCGCACTGGTCGAGGGCCTGAATGCGCATCTTCTGCCGCTGTCACCGCTGGAATTCCAGTTCAAGATGACAGTTGAGCAGATGGCGGGGCCAGATACGACGGTTTTTGTGGCGCGCGATGAAGACGGCAAGGCTGTCGGCTGCGGTGCCTTGAAGATGCACGAAGATGGCGTCGGTGAGGTGAAGCGTATGTTCACCCTTCCAGAAGTGCGCGGCAAGCGTGTTGGTTCAGTTCTGGTGGATGCGATTGTCGATCAGGCGAGGGCCAAGGGCATTTCCCGCCTTGTACTCGAAACGGGCACGGGCCCCGGTTTTGCCGGTGCATGGCGGCTTTATGAGAATTCAGGTTTTACGCGCTGCGGTGTGGTTCTGGACTATCCGGATTCCGAATACAGCGCCTTTTTTGAAAAGCGTCTCGTTGAGGCGCACTGACAGGATTTGACGATGAGCGAACTGACCGCACTGACCATTGCTGAGGCGCGCGACAAGCTGAAGGCCAAAGCCATCACCGCGACCGAACTCACCGACGCCTATCTTTCCGCTATCGATTCCGCGAATGAAACCATCAACGCCTACGTGAAAGTGACTCACGATCAGGCGCGCTCGATGGCCAAGGCTTCGGATGAGCGTATTGCCAAGGGTGAAGCGGGTGCATTGGAAGGCATTCCGCTCGGCGTGAAGGACCTGTTTGCCACCAAGGGCGTACATACGCAGGCCTGCTCCCACATTCTTGACGGTTTTAAGCCGGAATATGAATCGACCGTCACAGCCAATCTGTGGGCTGATGGTGCGGTTATGCTCGGCAAACTCAACATGGATGAGTTCGCCATGGGCTCGTCCAACGAAACCTCCTATTACGGTTCGGTCAAAAATCCGTGGCGCGCCAATGGCTCCAATGCCGACTTGGTGCCGGGCGGTTCGTCGGGCGGTTCGGCTGCCGCTGTCGCCGCACAGCTTTGTGCTGGCGCGACCGCAACCGATACGGGCGGCTCGATCCGTCAGCCCGCAGCTTTCACGGGCACGGTTGGAATCAAGCCGACCTATGGCCGCGTTTCGCGCTGGGGCACGGTTGCTTTCGCTTCGTCACTCGATCAGGCAGGACCGATTGCTCGTGACGTGCGTGATGCCGCTATCCTGTTGAAATCCATGGCTTCGCTTGATCTCAAGGATACAACATCGGTCGATCTGCCTATTCCGGATTATGAGGCTGCTATCGGCAAGTCACTCAAGGGCATGAAGATTGGTATTCCGAAGGAATATCGCGTTGACGGCATGCCGGACGAGATTGAGGAACTTTGGCAGAAGGGTATCCAGTATCTGAAGGACGCCGGTGCTGAGATCATCGATATTTCGCTGCCACACACGAAATATGCGCTGCCCGCTTATTACATCGTGGCACCGGCGGAAGCCTCTTCGAACCTCGCCCGTTATGACGGCGTGCGTTACGGTTTGCGTGTACCCGGCAAGGACATTGCCGATATGTACGAACAGACCCGCGCGGCTGGCTTCGGCAAGGAAGTAAAGCGCCGTATCATGATCGGCACTTATGTTCTGTCGGCTGGCTACTACGATGCATATTATCTGCGTGCGCAGAAGGTGCGTACGTTGATCAAGAAGGATTTTGA
The DNA here is from genome assembly GCF_025908475.1 of Brucella sp. MAB-22. Taxonomy (NCBI): domain Bacteria; kingdom Pseudomonadati; phylum Pseudomonadota; class Alphaproteobacteria; order Hyphomicrobiales; family Brucellaceae; genus Brucella; species Brucella sp. MAB-22. Next base: position 1,881,023 of record NZ_CP109781.1, read on the forward strand.
AGACGTATTCGCCAAGGGCGTACATGCGATCCTGACGCCAGCGACGCCATCGGCTGCCTTTGGTCTTGCCGATGAGGACCTCGCCAACGATCCGGTCAAGATGTATCTCAATGACATCTTCACGGTAACGGTCAACATGGCCGGTCTGCCGGGCATTGCCGTGCCGGCCGGTATCAATGACAAAGGCTTGCCGCTTGGCCTTCAGCTGATCGGGCGTCCGTTCGAGGAAGAGACTTTGTTCCAGGCAGCGCATGCCATTGAGCAGGCTGCCGGACGGTTTACTCCGGCAAAGTGGTGGTAAAAACCGAACTTCTTATTCGCCGGGGTTTCCCCGGCGAATTTGTTTCTATGGCTGCATTAGCGGTCAGGGCCTGGCGGATAGCAGCGCGCGATATTGAACTGACCACTGAGCGGCAGGAAGTGCTGGAAGCCAGGTTCCAGCACGATCTCCAAGAAATTGCGGACGGTGTTCTGACTGCCGAAAAGGCAGGAATACTAGCAGGCTGGGGTGCCAGGGTGCCCCAAAGCAATTACATTTCCGATTTATGGGTCGATCCGCCGCATCACGGGCAGGGGATTGGCAGACAGATTCTTGATGCCCTGATGGCGCAAATTCTGCTTGATGGTTTTGACGAAGCACTGATCGGCACCCATGCGGATAATCTTCCCGCGATCAACCTTTACAAAAAGGCTGGTTTCCGGATCGACAGGCAAGGAGATGAGTGGTCGGAAAGTTTCGGAAGAACTGTCGAGAAAGTCAGGATGCGCGCTGATCTTTGAAGGCCAGCTTACCGCAACCGTTGCCGAATGGTCTATCGCGCCTATCCTTCCTTGGAGTGGATAACATTAAGAGGAGGGCAAGCGATGTGGATCATGTTGACGGAAGTGAACGGCGAAAAGCTCGCCGTGAATTTCAATCACGTTCTCTCTTATAACGCTTATGGAACCGGCACACGTATTGTTACGCTGAGCACGGATCAGACGTTCTTTGTCAAAGAGTCGATTGAAGAGATTGAAGCCAAGCTAGGCATTGATGTGAAAGCCTGAAGCTTCTTTTTCTCAACGGCTTAAATAGTTTTATTGAAAAAGAAAATGAACGGCATCGTGCTCGCGCATTGCCGTTCATCCTGTTTGCATTCTCGGGCACGTTTCGTGGTCCGCTGAAATGCTATATTTTTTACGCGCATCTCGTTCCGAAAACCAGTTCCCACTTTTCGGGATGCGCTCTAGATATCCAACTCTTCCACAAAAGCCGCACGGTCCTGAATGAAACGGAAACGGGCCTCTGGCTTGGTGCCCATCAGTTCATCGACGGTGTTGCGGGTTTCATCGATATATTCTTCATCCACCTGCACGCGCAGCAGAGTACGCTTCTTGGGGTCCATGGTGGTTTCCTTGAGCTGTTCGGCGCGCATTTCGCCAAGGCCTTTGAAGCGACCGATTTCCACTTTACCGCGCCCGGTAAACACGGTGCGTAGAAGCTCGTCCTTATGTGCTTCATCACGTGCATAAGCGACCTTTCCGCCTTGGCTCAGTCGGAAAAGCGGAGGAACTGCCAGATAGAGATGGCCGTTGCGGATCAGGTCGGGCATTTCCTGATAGAAGAATGTGATGAGCAGCGATGCGATATGTGCACCATCGACGTCAGCGTCGGTCATGACGATGACGCGATCATAGCGCAAGTCGTCTTCCCGATAATTCTTGCGCGTACCACTGCCGAGTGCCTGCACAAGATCACTTATCTGCTGGTTTGCCGTCAGTTTTTCGCGCCCGGCGCTGGCAACATTCAAAATCTTGCCGCGCAATGGCAGGATAGCCTGATTGGCGCGATTGCGCGCCTGCTTGGCTGAACCACCTGCCGAGTCACCCTCGACGATGAACAGTTCTGCACCGGCTGCGGCATTCTGTGTGCAATCGGCAAGTTTGCCGGGCAGGCGTAGTTTGCGCGTTGCGCTCTTGCGAACGGTTTCTTTTTCCTGACGGCGACGCAAGCGCTCGTCGGCGCGGTCGATCACCCATTCCAGCAGGCGAGATGCTTCCTGCGGAGAGGCCGTGAGCCAATGATCGAATGGATCACGGATCGCATTCTCTACGATGCGCTGTGCCTCGACCGTGGCAAGCTTGTCCTTGGTCTGGCCGACAAATTCCGGCTCGCGAATGAAAACCGACAGCATCCCTGCAGCCGACACCATCACGTCATCGGTGGTTATGATCGAAGCGCGCTTGTTGTTGGTCAGTTCCGCATAGGCTTTCAGCCCTCGCGTCAAGGCAATACGCAAACCTGCTTCATGTGTGCCACCATCGCCGGTCGGGATAGTGTTACAATAGGAGTGGACGAAACCATCCCCACCAAACCACGAAACGGCCCATTCGACGGCGCCGTGGCCACCTTGTTTCTCGGTCTTGCCCGCGAAAATCTCGCGCGTGACCTGATGTTCCTTACCAAGCGATGCCTCAAGATAGTCCTTCAGGCCACCAGGGAAGTGGAACACGGCCTTTTCAGGTGTTTCCTTCTTTGGGTCGAGCAGGGAAGGATCGCAGTTCCAGCGGATTTCAACCCCGCCAAACAGATAAGCTTTCGACCGCGCCATGCGATAAAGACGATGCGGATCGAACTGGGCTGTCTTGCCGAAAATATCAGGGTCTGGATGGAAACGGACGCGAGTACCGCGACGATTATGCACTTCGCCGAGCTCTTCCAGCCCGCCTTGCGGAATACCCCGCGAGAAACGCTGGCGATAAAGACGGCGATTGCGCGCGACTTCCACTTCCAGCATGTCAGAAAGGGCATTCACCACAGAAACACCGACGCCGTGCAGACCGCCTGACGTCTCATAGGCCTTGCCGTCGAACTTGCCGCCCGCGTGCAGTTTGGTCATGATGACTTCGAGCGTGGACTTCCCGGGAACCTGGGGATGTTCATCCACAGGAATGCCACGTCCGTTGTCCGAAACCGTTACAAACCCGTCGGCATCGAAGCTCACTTCGATGAAATTGGCATGTCCCGCGACAGCTTCGTCCATCGAGTTGTCGATGACTTCAGCAAAGAGATGATGCAGCGCCTTCTCGTCTGTGCCGCCAATATACATCCCGGGACGCAGGCGCACCGGCTCCAGACCTTCCAGAACGCGGATGGATGATGCGTTATAGTCGTCGCCTGCCGATGAAGCAGGCGGCGCCTTGGCCGTTACCGGCTTTGGAACAGAGAGCGAGGGCGCTGCCACTGGCTGCGCCACAGGTTTTTCGCTGGGTTTCTCCCCTTGGCGCCCCTGTTCTTGTTCCCGTTCTCGGGCCCGGGCATTGTTGACCACTCTCGAGAAGAGATCGTTGCTATCGTCCATCTGTTCCGAAAAGCTCTCTATCTGAATTTCAGGAGGTCTTTGCCGAGCCTGCTCGCCATCGACCGGAAAATACTGTTCGCGAATCAACTGAATGATGCCATGCGCGCTCACGAAAGGCGACTAAAGTTCGCCTTACGTTCCGTTTTCGCACGGCTTTTTCAAAGGGTTTTGTTCAGAACGGAACTGATTTGCACCAGAAAGAAGGCGAAAGTCAAACAAGCAGGACATTTCCGATCAAATTGGATGGAAACGCTGCAGTAGTTGGCATAGAGCGATAGCGGGGAATATTCAGAATACCGAGAGTTTGAAATGCAAAACAGCGCGACAAGCGGCATGGAAGCGCACGTAAAGGGCATGGCGATCATGGTGCTCTCGGTGCTTTTGCTGCCGCTGATGGATGCCATCGGCAAATGGCTCGCCATGGTGGATAATATGCCTCCTGCCACTGTCACCTTCATGCGTTTTTTCATTCAATGCTGGCTGATGTTCTTTATCCTGCTCATCGTTGGTGGTTTCGCCGCGCTGCGAACACAATATCTGGCAGGCAACCTCATTCGCGGCGCGTTGATGGGGTTTGGTGGGCTCTGCTTCTTCACGGCGGTCAAATATATGCCGCTGGCTGATGCTATGGCCGTCTTCTTCGCCGAGCCGCTTATTCTGACGCTCTTTTCGGCAATTTTCCTGAAAGAAAAAGTGGGCTGGAGAAGGTTCAGCGCGGTCGGCATCGGTCTCATCGGCACGATGATCGTGATCCAGCCGAGTTTCGAGATATTCGGTGCTGTCTCACTTCTGCCGTTGGCGACAGCTGTAACCTTTGCCATCTACCTGATCCTGAACCGAAAATACGGTGCGAAGGAAAGCCCGCTGGTCATGCAGTTCTATGCGGGTGTGGGCGGGTGGGTGCTCGCTGGCGTTGCCATGATTTTCGGAACTGCGGCAGGGCTTGGTGATCTGAGTTTCGGTCTGCCGCAAGGCATTCAGCCTTGGCTGCTTTTACTGCTTTTGGGGACGATCGGAACCGTCAGCCATTTGATGGTCGTGCAAGCGTTCAAGCTGGCACCGGCATCCATGCTGGCACCGTTCCAATATCTGGAAATCGTCAATGCGGTTCTGGTCGGCCTGATCGTGTTCGGCGATTTCCCGACACCGTCGAAATGGTGCGGCATCGCGATCATCGTCGGATCGGGCTTCTATGTTTTCATGCGCGAGCGCCGTGTGAAAGTCGACGCCGTGGCCTGAGGCAGAGCTAGAGCGGTTCCAGTTAAAACGGAATCGTGGGACCGCTCTATCTCTTTATTTTATGCTTTATCCAACGCAAAACCGCTTCGCACTTTTGCGGGAAATGCTCTATTTCAGCTGACGGGCTCCGAAGACCGTCTCGAACGCTCTTCCCAAAGCGACGTCCATGTCGCCCATTGTTACCGGCAATCCAAGGTCTACAAGGCTGGTAACGCCATGTTCCGAAATTCCGCAAGGAACGATGCCGGAATAATGGCTGAGATCGGGTTCGACATTGATGGCTATGCCGTGAAAGCTCACCCAGCGACGGAGGCGGATGCCGATAGCAGCAATCTTGTCTTCACACATGCCGCCATTGGCAAGACGCGGCTTTTCAGGCCGTGTAACCCATACGCCGACACGATCCTCACGACGCTCGCCTTTGACGTTGAACTCGGCAAGGCTCTCGATGATCCACTGCTCAAGAGCTGTCACGAAGGCGCGCACGTCCTCGCGGCGGCGTTTCAGGTCGAGCATCACATAGGCAACGCGCTGGCCAGGTCCGTGATAGGTATATTCTCCGCCGCGTCCCGTGTTGAAGACAGGTAGACTGTTCGGGGTCAGGAGATCGTCTGCATTGGCGCTCGTCCCCGCCGTATAAAGCGAGGGATGCTCGACCAGCCACACGAGTTCGTTTGCGGTGCCTTCCCGAATGGCCTGAACACGTGCTTCCATGAAGGCGAGGGCCTCCTCATAGTCCGTCAGCCCTTCGGCAACGATCCAATCGACTGGCGGCGCATCCGCCGGAACCGGCAGGAAATGGACCTCCAGCGCATCGCGTTCGCGCGGCTTTTGTGAAGCTGTCTCGAAAATGGGGAAGGCGGAATTATTCGTCATGATGGCAGCATATGGCGGTTTTGCAGCGCAACCGCCAGATGGCAAAATGCCTCCCCGATCAATGAATCGCGAGCGGCACTTCCTTTTCACAGCGATTGCGTCCTGCCTGCTTGGCCCGATAAAGCGCGCGGTCAGCGGCATTGACGAGATGGCTATAATCGGGATGACCGTTGAATGCTGCAACCCCGATGGACAGCGTTACAGACTGGCGTGCGCCATCGGGAAGGTTCAACGGTTGTTGTGCTATCTGTTTGCGAAGCTCTTCGGCGATTGTAAAAGCTTTGTTCTCGTCGGCTTCTACGAGAGCGACGAGAAACTCTTCGCCACCATAGCGGAACACGAAGTCGCTCGGGCGGCAAAGCGACAGGATCGCTTCGGCCACCTGCTGAAGGACTGCATCGCCACTGCTGTGTCCGTATGTGTCGTTAATGTTCTTGAAGTGATCGATATCGATCATCAAAACGCTCAGATCCATGGCCTTTTGCGAGGCCATGCGCACTTCACGAGTGAGGATCGAAGGCATGAAACGCCGGTTTAGAGCACGTGTCAGTGGGTCACGACCTGTTTCCATCGCGGCGGCCGCCTGAAACAATTCGGACAGCAGGAATTTCACTTCACCGATCTTGGTTTGAAACAGTGCCAACGAAGCCGCAAGGCCGGCGGGGTTGTCTTTGCGTGCGCTGTTGATGGCTGGCAGGAGAACATTGTCGATATGTTCTACATTCCGGCGGATGTTTTCCAACGTGCCGGAGTTGGAGAACATCAGATCAGCCTTGTGTTGCAACCACAATCCGAAATCCGAGCTTGCAAGGGAGTGAAGCGGACTATCGGAATTGCCGTAGAGGTTGAAGAGGAGCGACTGGCTCCACTCCATAAGCGCTGCACGTTGCGATTCGCGTTCAAGCGGAAAATCGTGACTTAGCGTGAAAGCCCGGTAGGCTTCGTCGGTCTGGGCACTTTCGCGCGCGTCCTTGACGAAGGCTTGGCTCATGATTTCGATAGCGATGTCGATGGCATTGCTGACATGTACGATCAGGCGCGCCAGAACCTCTCTTGAGGCAGTTTCCAGTTTCAGTTGACGGACGATTTCGTTTTTCAGCAGGCGCGCGCCTTGCATGACGACGTGGATAGGCACATCGATGCGGGCGTGAACCTCGCCAACCTTGCGCTGTTCACGAATGAATGCCTCAACATCGTCGGCTGTTCTCTGGAACATTTTCAACAGCCAGTCGCTCAGTGAATTGTGCAAACGTTCCTGCACCATTTTCTGGGACAGGAATGTCGCTGCATCACGATTGTTCATAAGGCGATTATAGAAAACACCGACAAACTGCTCGCGGTGACGGTCAATCAGATCACGGAGAAAGAGAGCATGTTCTTCGGGCAGGCCGCTGACCAGCTCGACCCATTCGGTCTGGGTTGCGCCCAGTCCAGTTTTCGATCCCCATGTCGTGTCGATTTCAGAGGTCGAATAGTCCATGTTCCTGCTCCTTGCGATGGCCGCAAAGCTTCGCCCGCTACCGGTTTTGGACCGGTGCCGGATCGGCCTCGCGGATTGGAGATTCTGCGGCTTTCCCTTTGCTTGGAAAGGGCTGTGTGCGAATTCAACAGGCACCTAATATCCCGACTTTCTTAAAAAGTCTCTCCGCAAAATGGCGGGTTAGTAATTGGGTTTAATTGGCAGCGCTTTTTGTAGAGTGCGGTCGAGATTGATAGAGCGTCGTAAGATTAAGTGACTTTACCAAATGGTTGTTTGGCCTACCTATCTGCGGGCAAGATTCCAATTCTGGCCATCTCTGGAAAGGACTCCGGAATGAGATTTACGTTAATTTCTGCGGCTCTCGCGCTCTTTGCGGTTACCGCTGTCGCTGAAGCAGGCACACCGGTTGCTCCGGCTCCGATTTCGGCTGTAGCCGCCAATAGCGCTGGTTCGGCCATTCAGGTCGACTATCGTTGCCGTCGCGGCATGGTTCGCACGCCGAGCGGTCGCTGTGTTACGGATCGCCGCTGGCGGGATGATCGTCGCGGATGGGATCGTCACTCACCACGTTATTATCACGAACGGGATCGTGATCGCCGCTGGCGCCATGATCGTGATCGTCATCGCGACAGAATCTATATCGAGCCACGTCGTCGCGGCCCGCACAACTAACAAAGAAAAAGAGCAGCGATTTCGCTGCTCTTTTTATACCGGCTCGGCTTGTGTGTCGGAAAGACTGTCAAGTTGCGGAAATACATCCGCTGTCATAGGGGCCAGGACGTCAATCACCAGTCCATCTGGCGCGAAGTTGATGTCGCATTTGGCCCTGAGTTCGCCCGTGAGAACGGAATAGAGCAGCCGCTGGCCGAAGCCACGACGGGTAGGGCGTTCGACTGCAGGTCCTCCGTCTTCAACCCAGCGCATATGAAATTTTCGCTCGCCCTGCCTTTCGAGCACATCCCAGCTGAATTGGACCGTGCCGTTTTCATTGGAGAGCGCGCCGTATTTCACGGCATTGGTCGCGAGTTCGTACAAACCAAGCGAAAGCGAAACCGTTACACGGTCGCTTACCACGAGTTCTGGACCACTGGTTCGGATTCGATGACCGAACGTGCTGTTGAAAGGGGCGAGGGCAGTTTCGCAGATCTGGCTGATCGTTGTGCCCGTCCAGTCCTCCCGAAGCAGCATGTCATGAGCCTGACTAAGCGCTCGCAGCCGCTCACTGAATAGTTCGTTCGCGGTTTGCGGATCGGTGGCATTGCGCAAGGTCTGGTTGGCGATCGATTGCACCATTGCCATTGAGTTCTTGAAACGGTGCGAAATTTCGCGGGTCACAAGTGCCTTGTCAGCCTCGGCTTTTTTGCGTTCGGTGACGTCGATGACGATACCCAGAAGCGCAGGTGATTTGCCGAGGAGAGCTTTGGCTCGTGTTTCCACCCAGCGCACCTGTCCCAGCCTGTTGGTAATGCGATATTCAACCCGGAAAGATTTGCCTGTGGCAAAAGATTCCTGCGAACGCTGGATAAGCGTTATCCGGTCTTCAAGCACCACCATGTCGATGATCTTGTCGTAGTTGACTGGTTCGTCCGGCGTCAGTCCGAAAATGCGACGATATTCGGCCGAGCAGCTAATCTCCCCGGTCGTGTAATCCCGCGTCCAGAAACCGACATTCGCCACTTCAACGATATACTGGAGTTGGTCGCTGCTACGCTGCTTTTCAATTGAGAGCGTTTCGCGTTCTTTTTCGAGCTCAACCAGTTTGCCGAGTTCCAGCGTCACATCAAGCTGCGACGAAACAAAGTGATGAAGTTCGCCATTCTCGGTTTTGACCGGGGAGATATGAAGTCGGTTCCAGAACGGCTCGCCAGATTTCTTATAATTGAGAATATCGATCTCAACGGACTGTTCGGCTTCCAATGCCTTATGGATGATCTCGACATGTTTCGGGTCTGTGCCAGGGCCTTGAAGGAAGCGGCAGTTTTTCCCGATGATTTCGTCGGCCTCGTAACCAGTGAGGTTCTGGAAGGCCTCGTTTGCAAAGATGATCGGATTGTCCGGCAGACGCGGATTTGTGATGAGCATTGGCATGGGCGTCAGTTCAACCGCTGCCGTGAAGGGATTCGCTTCCTGGGAGAAAGATGCTCCCAAAACTTTCACGGACGGCTGTACTCTTGTTGCCAATGCAAACCCCACTCACTGAAAACGCTTACAAGCTGTCCTAATTCACGCAAGTTATCTCATTGTCGCTTAATTTGCGAACAAAAATAATGGAGTAGCTCGAACGAAAACATTGGCTCTTTCGTTAAATCATTGATGGAATGGCCATGCATTGCGACGTGAAAATAAGGCATGCACATAATTTACCGACAATATTCAGCGTGCATTCATAAACGGAAAGCAATGATGGCATCATTGAAATGGAGAAGCACAGGATGAACACCTTCAAAAAGATGATGGTTGGCATCGTCGGTGCAAGCTTTCTGATCGGCGCAATGGTTCCGGTCTCGGCTGCACCTGTGATGCCAACTGCGCCTGCGGCAAGTAATGAGAATGTTCAGCAGGTTCGCGATGACCGCTGGCGCCGCGGGCCAGGACATGGAAACTGGGGTGGACACCGACCTGGGTATCGTCCGGGCTGGCATGGTCGTCCTCATCGTCCGGGACCTGGCTATTGGAATGGACACCGCGGTTATCGGCACTACCGTCATGGCTATCGTCGCAGCAATGATGGGTGGTGGTATCCGCTCGCAGCTTTCGGCGCTGGCGCAATCATTGGTGGTGCAATTGCGGCTCCGCCGCCCCCACCGGTCTATCGCGCGCCTGCTTACGGTTACAGCAACTCGCATGTCCAGTGGTGTTATAATCGTTATCGGTCCTATCGGGCTTCCGACAACACTTTCCAGCCGTATAACGGTCCTCGTCAGCAGTGTTATTCGCCATACTGACAGTGGAAATTTGTTAAACTCAATGAAGCCGCCCTTCATGGGCGGCTTTGTTTTTGTGGACTAAGTCTATCAACTGTATCCGTGAGTAATTGTCATCCATATCAGTGCATTCTAAAAGGCGGCGGGATAAGATTCCGGGGTGCATTTGTTGAATCGCTTCGGTCTCCCCATTTCATAATGAAGCGCTAAAGGAGACGGGATGCGCCAGATTTTACCCAAGGCTTTGGCCGGTATAGTTATACTCGGCGTACTGAGCGTAGTACTTGGTTCCTGGTACACGATTGACGAAGGTGAGCGCGGCGTTGTTTTGCGCTATGGGGCGGTTTCCGGCGTTGCACAACCGGGGCTGGGCTTCAAAATTCCGGTGATCGATTCGATTGTGCGAATATCGGTGCAATCCAAGGCTGCGATCTATAACAGCATGGAAGCCTATAGCCGCGATCAGCAACCAGCTACGATGAACCTGTCGGTCAATTATCGCATTCCGCCAGACCGTGTGGAGGAAGTCTACGCGACCTACGGCGGTGAAGACGGCCTCTTGTCCCGCCTTGTCGAGCGACGCGTTTTTGAGGAAAGCAAGACTGTTTTCGGCAAATTCAATGCTGTGGAAGCCATTCAGGAGCGTAGCCGTCTCAATCAGGAAATTGCGGAGGCAATTCAGAGCAGTGTACGCGGTCCGGTTATTATCGACACGGTGCAGATCGAGAATATCGATTTTTCGGACTCCTATGAGCAGTCCATCGAACAGCGTATGTTGGCCGAAGTTGAAGTGCAACGTCTCCGCCAGAATGCAGAGCGCGAAAAGGTACAGGCTGAAATCACCGTGACGCAGGCAAAGGCTCAAGCAGATGCACGCCGTGCCGAAGCCCAGGCTCAGGCCGATGCGGTTCGTCTGCAGGCTGAAGCCGACGCAGAAGCGATACGGGTAAAGGGCGAGGCGGAAGCAACCGCGATCAAGGCGCGTGGCGATGCACTGCGTGACAATCCGGGTCTTGTCGCACTGACGCAAGCAGAACGATGGGACGGCCAGCTGCCAAGCACGATGCTACCGAACGGGGCGATTCCCATGCTGAACCTGAACAGTTCCCAGACGCAGCAGAAGTCACCTGGCTATTGATATAGTTGCAGAAAGACCAGCTGGGTCGTGACTGTCACGTTTGACGCACATCCCGAAAACCGTTTCACCCTTTTCGGGATGTGTTCTATCCGCCACGCTGGTCATAACCTTCGACGTTTTCTCCGTCCATTTTCTGGCGCAGGTGCTGCTCTAGCCTCATGATCTTGTCTGCGTCCCATCCGGTCACGTCGGTGACTTCCAACCACGCATTGACATAGTGTTCCGGAGCATAAACATGCCCGTGTCCTATCGGCGTGGCGGTCCCAAAAGCCATATCTAGTGCCAATTGCAGCATGGTCACGACAGGATACCACCGCAGTTCCGGTGAAACATCCGGTCCGCGCGGTGCTTGCATCCAGTCAGGTTGACGATAGAACGATAGACTGTCGAAGAATGTCACCGGATCGCTGGCATATTGCAGATACACCACCCGCAACGGCCCCCAGCGGGTTCCATTTCCCGGCGCTTCACCATGCTGATTCATGAAACGGGCAAAGGAGCCGTCTCGGAACACTGGTAGCCATTCTGGAGTTCCAGGGTTTCTTCGTCTGGTCATGGCTTTCCAATCCCTGCTCGGGAAAGGTGGCCCGCTCCACAAGGCACCGTTGATTGGATCGTCAAGCATTTCGAAAAGCTCGGCTGAGACTTCAGAATTCATCGCCCCAAGGCTCAAGCCATAGAGATACAGACGTGGGCGCTGATCGTGCGGAAGTTCTTTCCAGTAATTATAGACGGTTATGAACAGAGCTCGGGACGCTTCTGCTCCGTATTCGGGTTGGAACAACAACGACAAGGGACTGGAAAGATAGGAATATTGCATGGCAACGCTGGCCACATCGCCATTGTGCAGAAACTCCAGTCCGTCCATGGCTGCTGGATCTACCCACCCTGTACCGGTTGGAGTGATGACGACCAGCACAGAACGTTCAAAACCGTTCTGACGCTTCAGTTCCTCAAGTGCTAGTTCGGCTCGTTGTTCAGGCGTATCGGCTACTTGCAGACCTGCATAGACCCGTATCGGGTCTATAGCCTTTTCGCCAGTCAAGGCAGCAATATCGGCAGCTCCGGGACCCGAGGAAACGAACTCACGTCCAGCCCGCCCAAGCTCGTTCCAGTGTAAAAGCGAAGCGGCGCTGCCAGTCTCGTTCGGTGATGTCGGTTGTGGGCGATCCGGTTCGATCAGAGCGTCAAACTCGCGAAACGAACGATCCAGAACCTTGAAAGTGGACTGGATGAGCAGGCCGTTGGCGATGGTCCAGATGAGCACAACAGTGATCGTAATGCCCAGGACATTGGCTAACCGGCGAGGCATAACGAGTTGTACTTTGGCGGAGACGAATTTCCCTAGTAGAATGAGAAGGCGAACCAGAATTAGCAGAACCAGAAATGTCAGCACAGCTAACGCGGAGACACTCATTGGATAGGCGCTGGGCACCGGCTCCATATCCATGACTGCACGAACTGAGTTCTGCCAGCCCGCGGCAAAATAGAGTGCTACGACGGCCACGGCGAGACAAACCAAACCCACCACAAGATTGGCCCGACTGCGCAGCCGATTCCGGGGTTCAGGCAATTCCAGATAATGCCATAGCCAGCGCCACAATACGCCGATGCCATAACCGGCTCCGAAGGCGACCCCTCCGAGAATTCCCTGCATGACGTAGGTTCGCGGGATAAGGCTGGGGGTGAGGGCTGCGGCGAAAAACAGTGTTCCGAGCGCGATACCCACGCCGGACAAGGAACGTCGGAAATGAGAAAATGCCTTGGTGGCCAGAGACATGAAGCACCACGCAGATTAAGTCATTGGAATGAAACTAGCTGTAGCAAGAGCGGGCGGCAAGGCCCGGCACGGAGAAGCAGGAGCTGAATAGTCCTGGTTAGGCACCTCGCGGTTCAGAATCGCCCCTCTGCTCAGGGTGTTAAGTATCCAAACGAGCATGAAAAGCGCCTGTTTACCGGCATATGGAAGAGGCGGTCTGGCATGGAGTATCCCAAACCTGTGATTTTTTTGAATTTATGTTGAAGAAACCTGATTTTATGGTGTTGACCAATCCGTAAGCCGCCCTTATGTTCCGCCGCACTTCCGGGGGCGATTTGCTCCTACAGGGAGCGCGTAGCTCAGCCGGTAGAGCAACTGACTTTTAATCAGTAGGTCCAGGGTTCGAATCCCTGCGCGCTCACCACTTTCTCTTCAAATTGGTTCATTTCACCTTTGTCGCAGTGACTTTGCATTGCAAGAATGCCATGAGCGATCATGACCTTGCGTAGAAGAATTGTTGGCGATCGGTCGGATACCGCCCTTTGGGTTGTATCGCTGACGCTTGTTATTCTTCTGCAAGGGCTGGTAACGGCATACGCGCAGGCTTCCATGGCGGCGTGGAGCGCTGGTCCCTCGTCCGTGATCTGTTCAGTCCACACGACGCGGGCAGATGCGAACGCTCCCCTGAAAGATCTCGCCAGACATTGCTGCTCGACCCTATGTCAGGCCGCGTGTGCCATTGGGACAGGATTGCCAGAACAGCCTGTCACCGTGTCTTTCGATTCGATTGTTGCGAAAGACACGGTCGCTTTTCCTCTCGCGGTTCGCGCACCTCCTGGTCAGTTTGTTACGGCTGCTCAAGCCAGAGGGCCTCCCGCTTTGCACGATCTTTGAAAACGACGCCGCCGCCCCGCGACGGCAATTTCATATCGTTTGGAGATATCGATGCAAAATCATGATTTTATCGCGGCAGCCAATGCTGGCTGCCCACGCACTGTGCTGTGCTTCGACTGTTTTTCAAGGAGGGTTCCATGACGGATACGCTTCTTGAAGGAAAAGCTGGGGTACAAGCACGACCGAATACCGCTAGTTCTGCGAACTCCGGCTTCCAGGCCTTCATCACACGGCTTCATTTCTATGTCGGCTTGTTTGTCGGTCCTTTTATCTTGATCGCAGCTGTGACGGGCACGCTTTATGTGCTGACGCCTCAGCTTGAAAACTACATCTACCGTGACCAGTTGCGTACCGCATCGCTTGGAACCTTGCAGCCATTGGCGGACCAGGTGAAGGCGGCCGAAACCTTTATAGGCGAGGGCCCAAAACTTTTTGCCGTGAGGCCTTCAATTGCTCCCGGCTGGAATACACGGGTCATGTTCACCCAGCCTGGATTGGGAGAATCTGAAAGCCGGGCAATCTTCATCGATCCCGTCACGCTGGCCGTAAAGGGCGACCTCGTTGCCTATGGCACAAGTGGGACCTTGCCGTTTCGCGCGGCGATCGACTACCTACACCGCAATCTGATGCTCGGGGATTTTGGACGTTACTACAGTGAACTCGCTGCATCCTGGCTGTGGATCGCGGCTCTAGGCGGCACTCTGCTTTGGTGGTGGAATCGGAAGATCCGGCGAAAACAAAAACAAACGAAAAATCTCCATCTGAAGACCCGTCGCTTTCACAGTCAGGTCGGTATCTGGATAGCTGTCGGTCTTTTGTTCCTTTCGGCAACCGGCATGACCTGGTCGCAATTGGCGGGGGAAAGGATTGATCAGTTCAGAGCGGCGGTTGGCTGGATTACGCCTTCAGTCTCGACAGTTCTGAATAAGGCGACAGAATCTAGCCAAGAGAGTGCGCATCAGGACCATGGCGGCATGCCGATGCCGTCCGGAACAGGGGATGCGCAGGATCATGTCGGACAGCTGGATAGTGTTTATCTGGCTGCACAACAGGCAGGACTCGATTCCCCGATGCTTGAAATCCGACTGCCCCGTTCATCGGATCAAGGCTGGCTGGTGCGTGAATATGACCGTTCCTGGCCGACACAAGTGGATACGATTGCTCTCGACCCCCGAAATATGGAGGTTATCAGTCGAGCTGACTTCGAGAGTTTTCCGCTTATCGCAAAATTGATCCGCTGGGGTATCGATCTCCATATGGGTGTCCTGTTCGGGGTCACTAATCAGATCGTGATGGCTGCGCTCGGCCTCTCGCTGATTGTGATGATTGTCTATGGCTATCGCATCTGGTGGCAGCGTCGCCCGCCTGCCGGATCAATGCCCAGAACGTTGATCGCAAGCTGGAGACGTCTCACTGCCGCGCAACAGATTGGGATCGCAATCGCTGCTGTATTTGTAGGTTGGACGCTGCCATTGGTCGGTATCAGTCTGATTGTATTCTTGCTGGTTGATTCCGTGCGCTGGTGGTTTGGCGGTCAAAAACCTGTCGGGCGCTAAATCAACAGGCTGGCGCCCGGAAGACGGGCGCCAGCTCTGGCTTAATTATCAACTGGCCGGTCGTGGTGGCAATCCGGCGCGGACGCGCATCTTTTCCAGAAGACTGGCGGCAATTGGCTCATAATTTTCATCGAAATGATGACCGCCGGCCAGTTTCATGACTTCCATCCCTTTGAGCTCGGCAGCTGTGCAGGCGGTATCGTCTTCTTCTTCGCCATAGACGCAAACAACCCGATCAAGCGGGATTGTCGAGATAGCAGGAACGACATCCTTGTCGCCATCCATTCCGAGCCAGCCTTCAATCGAAACCTGGAAGGTCGTCGTCGTCTCGACACCGAGAAGCCCGATCATTTTCGTCCGGTCTTGTATGGAAGGGTCGAGATATTTCCAGGCAAAGGGGAATGTATCGGCGCCGAATGAGTAGCCCAGAACTGCAACCGGCAATTTGTTCGTCGGGTCAGCCTTCTTGATCATGGCCGTCGTGTCATTGGCTATTTCTTCCGGCGTTCGTTCCGACCAGAAATAGCGAAGCGAATCCACACCGATCACGTGAACGCCATGAGCCTGCAGCCATTCACCAATGGATTTGTCGAGATCTCGCCAGCCACCATCACCCGAATAAAAGACGGCAACCATATCGGCTTTGCCGCCTTTGGCGGGAAGATCGACGATAGGCAGGGCTTCGTTTTTGGCGTCCTGATCCGCCATGGCGACGACATTGTCGACAGCCATTTTCAGGCGAGCAGGAAATTCCGGAGCGGATTGAAGCACGGCGACATTTTCCTGGCGGGCTGTAACCGGATTGTTGACCGGCGATCCGCTGGGACCGACCACAAGGGCAGGGGCGGGAATTGCCGCGTTGAAGCCATAGGTGAAGCCGCCATCGGGTGCCTTGGTCGCGTCGGCTTTCTCGGTGCAGGAAGGCAGACGGGTCTTGGCCGGGACCGGATCAAGCGATACCGCACCTGCAATCGTCGCATCCGGAGAATCCGAGGCTGCGGCATATGCGATGGTAGCGCCTTGTCCAACGCCTGTC
Organism: Brucella sp. MAB-22; assembly: GCF_025908475.1. Classification (NCBI taxonomy): domain Bacteria; kingdom Pseudomonadati; phylum Pseudomonadota; class Alphaproteobacteria; order Hyphomicrobiales; family Brucellaceae; genus Brucella; species Brucella sp. MAB-22. The sequence continues at coordinate 1,897,266 of NZ_CP109781.1, forward strand.
AGAACGGGATGAAAATAGACGCCCAAATCAAGTCCACGCAGAGCCTCCTTGGCGATGGCTTCGAAATCCGAGTCCAGATAGTTGCAATCGCCATCTTCCTTATCGAGGGCGGCGCGCCACGGACCGAGTTCGACCGGCAGAACGATCATGTTCCGGGCAAGCATGGCGTCCATGAAGCTCTTCTCCCGGTCGCTCATACCTCCTTCGTCACTCAGTAAAATCGCAAGGCCGACGGGATCGTTCTTCGGCATGTAGACCGGAATATTGGACAGTCTTTCAGCACTGGCGTGGATGACCGGTTCATCGGAATCGGTGATTTTCGTCCAGAGTCGGGCGATCTTGCCTGTATGCATTGCGCCATACGTGCCCACCGCAGCCACCAACGCCAGTCCAAGAAAAATGAAGAGAACGCGTCTTTTCGTCATTTGCGGATGAACTCCAGAGGACTGCCATTGATGAGGGTTGTGGCATCGAGAAGCGCGCGCGGCGTTTCCAGGCCGCCCGGACAAACCATGTAATGCGGGGTCCAGACTGGATCGAACTTTTCCTTGAAGGCTTTCAGTCCATCAAAATGATAGAGGTCCGCGCCACGCTTGTAGATGAACGAGCCGAAGCGGTTCCATCGGGATGCCAGCCTGCTGCCGCTCAGGCCGGAAAGCGGGGCGGCACCAAGATTGAACCACTTGTAACCTTCTTCCTTGCTGGCCATCAGCAGTTTTGCAAACAGCGCGTCCATAAGAAGCTTGTGTACATTGGGCATGTAGCGCATGAGGTCGACGGTGATTTCATACTTGTCCGCACCACGCCACATATTGGCGAAAGCCACGATTTCTCCGTCACTTTTCAGCACTGCGACGTCGAAGCGTTTCATGTATTCGTCATCGAAGTACCCCAGCGAGAAGCCTTTCTCGCTGCCCGACTTGAAATCGAGCCACGCATCGGAAATCTCGCGCAGGCGTGGAATGAGTGGTGGTACGTCGGCCGCCGGAATGATTTCAAACGTCAGGCCGTCCTTGTCGATCTTGCGGTCGGCATATCGGAATGGCTGGCGACGCGGACCATCGAGCGAGAAATTGGTGAGATCAACACGGGCGACTTCGCCGAGCTTCAGGGCAATCAGTCCCATATCCAGAAACAGGGGCAGGCTTTGCGGGCCAACACCGTAGAATACGGTTCGCAGGGCAAGTTCGTCGGCCAGTGCGTGAAATGACCATGCAAGCTCCTTAGCCGTCTGTCCCTGGCCTATGGGTTCTCCAAGCGCAATCAGGCTGCCCCCTGATTGCGCATACATGATGAAGGCGCTCTTGTCTGGCGCGAGGAGGAATTGCTTGTCACCAAGCATTGCCAAAGCGGCATCCGTATGTGGCCATTGGGCAACGAGATCCGGCACGGCATCAGGTATGGAATAATCCACCTTGCGTTTGCGGTGACCAGCCCGGTTGATAATCGAGTAAAGGCCTACTGCAGCGACCACTGCGAAGACAAGGACAGTCGCACGCAAGAATCGGGGCGCATTGCCGTTCCATGCGAAATCCCACCAGAGGTCATTGGAATATTCCACGTGACGATAGACGAAGAAGCCGAGCCATGTTGAGACAAGCACCGTCGTGCCGACGGTCGCGATCCAGTTCCAGCTTAAATCGAACGGTCCGGAAATCGGGCGGCGATAGAACGAATCCCGGAAGCCCCAAAGTGTGAATGCAGAAATGCAAAGGATGGTCGCTTCTTCCCAGTCAAGGCCTTTGGCGAGGGAAAAGACAGCGCCGCTGAGGAGGAGAATTAGTGCTGCTACCCACGCACGTGCAAGCCGCTTAGACAGACCGCGCGCAACGATCAGCAGCGCGACTCCGACGAGGCTGGCGGCAAGATGCGACATTTCCATGAAAGATTCAGGAACAATGTCGGAGAGCAATTTTACGCGGTAGCGGAGGTCTGGTGTCGCACCGGACACCAGAAGAATGATGCCGCCGAGAAAGATGATGCTGGCAGAAAGGCTCGGGATGAGTGGCTCGACCAGACGTTTGGCGAAGCGCGCCTGCTTGCCGAGCATATGACGTCGCCGCATGATCTCCCATATGAGAATGCCTGCGGTCGCTACAACGAGCGGCATAACCGTATAGATAAGACGGTAGGCGAGAAGCCCCGCAATTGCATCCGGTTTCCCGCCTAGGCCGAGTCCAGCAATGATTGTCGCTTCAAATGCGCCTAGACCGCCCGGAGCATGACTGGCAATGCCCAGCACGATGGCGATGACATAGACTAGCGCGAAAACCGCAAAGCTTGGCACTGCGTCGGCAGGCATGAGTACATAGAGTGTAGCGGCAGCTGCGCCTACATCCACAAGCCCGGCAAAGATCTGGGTCAGAGCGCCTTTTGAGTTCGGCAGGCGCAGACTGAACGAACCCACCGTAAAACTACGCTGTCCATGCGACAGCCAGTAGATCAGCCAGCCGATGCCACCCAGAATGGCGATACCGGCGACGATATCGATTCGGGAATCGATGGCGGAAAGCCAGGGAACATCCTGCGGGTCGATAAGAAGCGCTGCACCGACCATGATGATCAGTGCGAACCAGATTGCGAACCATGATGTCCCGACAATCTTGCCGATATCGGCAAGGCTAACACCCTCCGCAGCATAGATGCGATAACGCAATGCGCCGCCGGTCAGCAGGGAAAACCCAAGCGCGTTGGAGATTGCGTAGCCGGCAGCACCTGCGACGGCAGCGATGCGGCGCGGTATTTGGTTGGGCGCAATCGTATCGACAGCCACCACATCGTAGAGTGCGACGGCTGCGTAGCTCAGGACTGTGAAGAACACAGCTAAACCAAGTGTCATCCACGAAATGTTGTGGAAGGCAGCGAGTGTTTCCGTGCGAGACGTATTCTGGAGCAGATTCTCCAGCACATAGATCGCCAGCAGCGCAATGGCGATGCCCGCTATTGGAAACAGAAAATGTTGGTATCGCTTGAGCCAGCCAGAATGTCTTGTCGACGTTGCAGGTGGTGTTGAAGGCACTTCATCATCAATAAGGCTCATAGGAACGTCGTCCGGTTGGAGCAATATATTATAAATCGCGCAATGATCTCGATTTAGGGCGAACTTGTGTTCGAGCGAGATGCCGCATTGAAAATATTCTAAGTAGAGCAGAATCTAGTCTATATAAGCCTGTGGTTTGGCCAGACCGCAAGCGATTTGATGAACTGAAAGAGGTATTGGTGCTCGATATTTCATATATGACCGCAGCCGGAGCCGGTGCACTGTCGTTCCTGTCGCCCTGTGTTCTCCCGCTCGTGCCGCCTTATCTGTGTTATATGGCGGGCGTGAGCGTAGAAGATTTTCGCGCAGATAAGGCGACAGCCGTTGCCGCCGCGCCTTCAGCGCGCCGTTCGTTGGCATTTGCGGCAATTTGTTTTGTTCTCGGTTTCACAACTGTTTTTGTGGCGCTCGGCGCTGGAGCTTCGTCCATCGGCGCCTTCCTGCGCGCATGGCAGCAGGAGATCGCAATCGTTGCGGGCGTCGTCATCATATTGATGGGACTGAACTTTCTTGGCATCTTGCGTTTCTCGTTCCTGTCCCGCGAAGCTCGTTTTCAGGCACGCAACGCTCCGGCATCGCCGCTTGGAGCCTATGTCATGGGACTGGCATTCGCCTTCGGCTGGACGCCGTGCATCGGGCCTGTTCTTGGGCCGATTCTGACGCTTGCAGGCGGCAGCAGCACGGTTGGTGAGGGCGCGTTATTGCTGGCAACCTATTCGCTTGGCCTTGGCATTCCGTTTTTGATTGCCGCCCTTTTTTCCGGCGCATTCATGCGGTTTCTTTCACGTTTCCGCGTGCATCTCGGCAAGGTGGAGAAAGCAATGGGCGCGCTTCTGGTCGCTGCAGGTGTCCTGTTCCTGACCGGAGGCATGCAATCCTTCTCGTTCTGGCTGCTTGAGAATTTCCCCGCGCTCGGGCGGTTGGGTTAAAGGTTTGGCAGCAGCCCGTAAGTTTTCATAGACGCTTTGATGTTAAGAGCGAAAATCATCTCAATTTTCTGGACGATACCATGACAGACCGTACCTGCCTTTCCATCGTACTTGCTGCTGGCGAAGGCACACGCATGAAATCCAACTTGCCCAAAGTACTGCATCAGGTGGCAGGCTTGCCGCTGGTCTCTCACGTGGTCACGGCGGTTCAGGGGACCGGAAAGAGCGACATTGCGCTGGTGGTGGGGCGTGGCGCCGACGATGTGCGGGCGGCAGTGGAAAAGAACGCAGGCCCGGTGTCGGCTTTCGAGCAGAAGGAACGCCTGGGCACGGCACATGCGGTTCTCGCTGCCCGCGAAGCGATCGAACGCGGCTATGACGATTTGCTCATCGTTTTTGGCGACACGCCACTGATCGAGGCGCAATCTCTGCAGAAAGCTCGCGAACGACTGGCCGAGGGTGCAGACGTTGTCGTTATCGGTTTCCGCCCAGACAATCCACATGGCTACGGTCGCCTCATCGAGAAAGGCGACAAACTTGTCGCCATCATTGAGGAAAAGGAAGCAACCGAAGAGCAGAAGCAGATCGGATTCTGCAATGGCGGGCTGATGGCGGTTCGCGGTCAACACGCCCTGGCGCTTCTGGACGCGGTGGACAATAACAACGCCAAGGGCGAATATTATCTGACCGATATTGTCGCCATCGCCCATGGCAAGGGCATGAACGTGACGGCCATCGAAGTGCCTGTCGATAATATCATCGGCATCAACAATCGTGTTGAACTGGCCGAAGCCGAAGCCATCTGGCAGGATCGCAAGCGCCGCGAGATGATGCTTGCAGGCGTGACGCTTATTGCACCTGAAACTGTTTTCTTTTCGCATGATACGCTGATCGAAGCCGACGTCATTGTTGAGCCGAACGTGTTTTTTGGTCCTCGCGTGCATGTCGCGACGGGTGCCTTGATCCATTCCTTCTCGCATATGGAAGGTGCTGACGTTGGACCGAAGGCCGAAATCGGGCCGTTTGCGCGCCTGCGTCCGGGCGCAAACCTCGGTGAGAAGACGAAGGTTGGCAACTTCTGCGAAGTGAAAAATGCCACCTTGCACAAAGGCGCGAAGATCAATCACCTAACCTATATCGGCGATGCGACTGTGGGAGCCTCCAGCAATATCGGCGCTGGCACGATCACCTGCAATTACGACGGCTACAACAAATACAAGACGGTGATCGGCGAAAACGCATTTATCGGGTCGAACAGCTCACTGGTCGCGCCGGTGGAAATCGGCGACAATGCTTATATCGCCTCTGGCAGCACGATTACCGACAATGTCCCTGCCGATGCGCTGGCTTTCGGTCGTGCCCGGCAGGAAACAAAAGAGGGGCGGGCGAAGATCCTGCGAGAGAAGTACGCTGCCATCAAAGCGGCTAAAACCGTGACCAAATAAGTCGTCCAATTGTTTAACCGAACGGCAATCCCCTGGGTTGCCGTTCTGCCTTAGAATCTTTAAACCGCGAAGTAACACGCCTGAACGTCGGATTTGGAGCAGCCTATGTGTGGAATTATCGGCATCATCGGAAATAACGAAGTCGCTCCGCTTCTTGTGGATGCACTGAAGCGGCTTGAATATCGCGGCTACGACTCTGCCGGTATTGCCACACTACAGAACGGCCGGCTCGACCGGCGCCGTGCCGAAGGCAAGCTGGTCAATCTGGAAAAGCGCCTGGCCGGAGAGCCGCTTCCCGGCATCATCGGTATCGGCCATACCCGTTGGGCTACGCACGGCAAGCCTGTGGAGCGCAACGCGCATCCGCACATTACTGAGCGTCTTGCGGTCGTCCACAACGGCATTATCGAAAACTTCGCCGAGCTTCGCACCATGCTAGAGGCGGAAGGCTACAAGTTCCAGACGGAAACCGATACCGAAGCGGTTGCGCATCTGGTGACCCGCGAACTGGTAAAAGGCAAGTCTCCGGTCGAAGCCGTGCGCGACAGTCTGCCGATGCTGCATGGTGCCTTCGCACTCGCTTTCCTGTTTGAGGGTGACGAAGAACTCTTGATCGGAGCACGCCAGGGGCCTCCACTCGCCGTCGGTTACGGTGAGGGCGAAATGTTCCTCGGTTCCGACGCTATCGCACTTTCGCCTTTCACGGATACCATCGCCTATCTCGAAGATGGCGACTGGGCCGTGCTGACGCGCAAGGGAGTGACAGTTTACGACGAAAACAACAGCGAAGTTGAGCGGCCGATCCAGAAGACGCAGACGGCGAATATGCTCGTCTCCAAGGGCAATCATCGTCACTTCATGCAGAAAGAGATGTTCGAGCAGCCGGAAGTTATTTCCCACACGCTCGCCAATTATCTCGACTTCACGACGGGCATGGTTCGTCAGGAAGCCATTGATATCGATTTCAGCAAGATCGATCGCCTGACGATTTCGGCTTGCGGCACGGCCTACTATGCGGCTTCTGTTGGCAAATACTGGTTCGAGCAGATCGCGCGACTGCCGGTCGACAGCGATATCGCTTCCGAATTCCGCTATCGCGAAATGCCGCTCTCGAAGGATTCGCTGGCGATGTTCGTGTCCCAGTCGGGTGAAACGGCTGATACGCTGGCTTCACTGCGCTACTGCAAGTCGCAAGGATTGAAGATCGCCGCTGTCGTGAACGTCACCGGCTCGACCATTGCGCGGGAATCCGATGCCGTTTTCCCGACGCTCGCGGGCCCAGAAATTGGCGTTGCTTCCACCAAGGCCTTTACCTGCCAGCTTTCGGCGATAGCCTCGTTGGTAATTGCGGCTGCAAAATCGCGCGGCGCAATCGATGATAAGCGGGAACAGGAACTGGTACGCCAGCTTTCCGAAGCGCCACGTTTCATCAATCAGGTTCTGAAGCTTGAAGACCAGATCGCTGCGGTCTGCCATGAACTGGCCAAGGTCAATCATGTGCTTTATCTCGGTCGCGGCACGTCTTTCCCGCTGGCGATGGAAGGCGCGCTGAAGCTCAAGGAAATTTCTTATATCCACGCTGAAGGCTATGCCGCCGGCGAGTTGAAGCACGGCCCGATTGCGCTGATCGATGAAACCATGCCGGTTATCGTCATCGCGCCGTCTGACCGTCTTTATGAGAAGACCGTTTCCAACATGCAGGAAGTTGCAGCACGCGGCGGTCGCATCATTCTCATCACCGACAAGAAGGGTGCCGAGGCAGCAAGTATCGACACGATGGCAACCATCATTCTGCCGGATGTGCCGGAATTCATCACGCCGCTCGTCTATGCGCTGCCGATCCAGATGCTGGCTTATCATACAGCCGTTCTGATGGGGACGGATGTCGATCAGCCACGCAATCTCGCAAAGTCGGTAACTGTCGAGTAAATTCAGCTTGTTATAGCAAAAACTCGATAAGTTAATAGAAATGGCGGCTGATTGCCGCCATTTTGTTATCCTGCTCGAAGCAGCCGGATAGCTTCGTCACGCCCGAAAAGATAAAGCAGTACGCGCAACGCCTGTCCGCGTTCGGACTCCAGATCGGGATCGCTTGTCAGAATATAGCGCGCATCCTTGCGGGCGATTTCCAGAAGATCACCATGCGCTTCGATGGAAGCCAAGCGGAAGCCTGGGGTGCCGGATTGCCGCGTGCCGAGCAATTCGCCTTCGCCACGCAGTTTCAAATCTTCTTCCGCGATACGAAAACCGTCTTCCGTCTCGCGCATGACCTTCAGCCGGGCTTGTGCGATTTCGCCCAACGGGCCTTTGTAAAGCGGCAAGCACGTTGACGGTTTGTCGCCGCGCCCCACGCGACCGCGCAGCTGGTGCAGTTGCGACAGGCCGAAACGTTCGGCATGTTCGATAACAATGATCGTCGCATCGGGAACATCTACGCCTACTTCGATCACAGTGGTCGCGACCAGTAACCGCGTTTCGCCCTGCTTGAATGCCCGCATGGCTTCGTCTTTTTCAGCCCCGCTCATGCGGCCATGGATGAGACCGATGCGATCCCCAAAGACGGGTTTGAGGCTTTCGAAACGTTCCTCCGCCGAAGTCAGTTCAACGACTTCGGATTCTTCAACGAGCGGGCAAATCCAGTAGATTTTCTGTCCTTCTGCCACAGCTTTTCGGATGCGCTCGACAAGTTCGCCCATGCGCTCCATTGGCACGATGGCGGTCGTGATGGGCTGGCGTCCGGCAGGCTTCTCGGTCAGTTTCGACACGTCCATATCGCCAAAGGCGGTGAGGACGAGGGTACGCGGAATAGGTGTAGCCGTCATGACCAGCATATCCGGTGCAGAACCCTTTGCGGTCAGCATCAGACGTTGGTGCACGCCAAAACGATGCTGTTCATCGATGATGACCAGAACGAGGTCGTGATATTCGACCTTTTCCTGAAAAAGCGCATGCGTGCCGATGACGATATCGATTTCGCCAGTTTTTAATCCTTCGAGAACTGCATTCCTGTCACGGCCCTTTTCGCGACCGGTCAGAAGGGCGGTTTTCAGTCCCGCTTTCTCTGCAAGCGGCGCGATGGTTGCAAAATGTTGACGGGCGAGAACTTCCGTCGGCGCCATGAGTGCTGACTGTCCACCAGATTCTGCGGCGTGGGCCATGGAAAGCAATCCAACGACCGTCTTGCCGGAGCCGACATCGCCCTGCAAAAGCCGCAACATGCGCTCCGGCGATTTAAGATCTGTGATGATTTCGCGAACAGCCTGATCCTGCCCCTCGGTCAAGCGATAGGGCAGGTGGCGCATGATTTCGGCGACGATGCGCCCTGTACCTTCCAGAGGACGACCGGAAAGCCGCCGTGTTTTCGCGCGAACAAGGGCGAGTGCCAATTGTCCGGCCAGAAACTCGTCATATGCGAGCCTGCGCCGCGAAATGCTTTCAAGCGCGATATCCGACGGGTCTTCAGGCAGGTGAAGCGTGTTCAGCGATTGCTGGAAACTGGTGAAGCGCTCCCGCGCCAGCAACGGGCCGTCGATCCATTCCGGCAGCGGAGGCACGCGGGTCAGTGCTTCCTTGACGGCGCGCGCCAATGTCTTTGGCGACAGACCTGCGGTCAGCGGATAGACCGGCTCGACCATCGGCAGATTGACCGCATCTTCTAAGCTCGCAATATAGTCCGGGTGGACCATGGAGGCGCGACCGTTGAACCATTCCACCTTGCCCGAGACGATGACAGTTTCACCTTCAGGCAGCATTTTTTGCAGCCAAGGCAATTGCGCATGGAAGAAGGTCAGCGCGATTTCGCCGGTGTCGTCATGAGCGAAGACGCGATGCGGAACATTACCACGCCCGGGTGGTGCAGGCTGATGCTGGTCTACAATGACTTCCAGCGTGACGATTGCACCTTCCTGAGCAAGCGCGATACCAGGCCGATTGCGTCGGTCGATCACGCTGTGCGGTGCCAGAAACAGGAGCTGACCGACCTTGGGCTCCGCGCCCGGTATGTCGGTGCCAAGCAGTTTGCCAAGCAGGGCGGCAACCTTCGGGCCAATGCCGGAAAGCGAACGAACGGAAGCAAAAAATGGATCGAGCATGGATGGGCGCATGGGCTTGAGCATTAACTGCTTCGTCCTGCGGTGCAAGGGCGGTGCGCAATCTTTCTGTGCTCTTTTTGTTCTTGTTGGATAAACGGGTTCCCGTTTGCGGCGCAGATGCTATATACCAGCAGCAATTTGAATGATTGGAGCTTACCGAGGATGACTGGCAGCACATTGGCGACGGAAAATCTGGATGTACGGCGCCGCAAGCTTCTGTTTCGCGCGTGGCATCGCGGTATGCGCGAGATGGATTTGATCCTCGGGCAATATGCGGATGAATATATTGTCGGCTTCACCGATCCGCAGCTCGATGAGTTCGAGCATATTCTTGAAGTGCTTGACCGCGATCTTCTCAAATGGGTGACGGGTGAAAGCCCGATCCCGGCAGATTATGACACGCCTTTGTTCCGCGATATTGTCGCGTTCCGCGACCGCATAGAATTCTGAGTTCAAGGTTCCCATGCCCGTTTTCAGCAAACTAGGTCTCAAGTCCTCCAGCGCACTCGGGGCAAATCGTCATATCGTGATCGACGGCGTTGCCGACGGTTATGAGGCGTTCTGTCTCATTCGTCTGGCGGAAGAGATCGGCGAACGCGGACCGATTATGTATATCGTGCGCGACGGGCAGCGCATTGCCGATCTGGAGCAGGTCTTGAGTTTCGTGGCGCCGGATATGCCGGTTCTGCATCTGCCTGCATGGGATTGTTTGCCTTATGACCGCGTATCGCCCGGCGCAGACGCATCGGCACGTCGGCTCGCCGCACTCAGTGCGCTGTCCCAACTTAAAAAGGCACCGCATCCTGCCATCATTCTCACCACAGCCAATGCCGTTCTGCAAAAGCTGCCGCCGGAAGCGGCGATAGCCGAACAGGTGATTTCGGCGCGTCCCGGCAACCAGCTGGATATGAACGATCTGGCATCCCGGCTGGAGCGCAACGGTTTCGAACGTGTTTCCACCGTGCGCGACATCGGCGAATTTGCCGTTCGTGGTGGTATTCTCGATCTTTATGCACCCGGCGCAGAAGAGCCGTTGCGGCTTGATTTCTTTGGCGACACACTGGAATCGATCCGCGCTTTCGATCCGGCTTCGCAGCGTACCACGGGCACGCGCAAGGAGTTCGTGCTCCAGCCGATGAGCGAAATCACGCTTTCGCCGGACATGATCAGCCGTTTCCGCAAGAATTACGTCGCGATGTTCGGTGCGCCGCAGCGCGATGACGCGCTTTATCAGGCGATCAGTGAAGGTCGTCGCTTTGCGGGCATGGAACACTGGCTGCCGCTTTTCTACGACAAGCTTGATACCGTCTTCGACCATGCGGGCAATATGCCGGTGGTGTTCGACCATCTGGTGCATGAGGCGCTGACCGAGCGCCACACCATGGTTGTCGATCACTACGAGGCGCGGCTGAGGCAGGCCGAAGGCAAGGAGCCGGGCAGCGATGCCGTGCCTTACAAACCGGTCAAGCCGGAAACGCTTTATCTCACACCATCAGAGGTCGAGAAGCACGCTGAGGCCGGAGGTATGCGCATCGACCTGACGCCATTCGGTGCGCCGGAGGTTACGGGGCGGACGATTATTCATGCCGATGTGCACAAGGGCCGCAGCTTTGCCGAGGAGCGCGCCGCCACCGACGTGAACCTGTTCGAAGCGGTGGTGAAGCATATTGCCGAACTGCGTGCAGCGGGCAAGAAAGTGCTGGTTGCTGCCTGGACTGAAGGTTCTCTCGACCGTCTTTTGCAGGTCCTTGATGAACATGGGCTGGAAAAGATCGAGTCGGTTGACCGGCTTTCTACCGTCAAGGCGCTGTCGCGCGACAAGGTAACGGCGGCTGTGCTGGCCGTCGAGAGCGGATTCGACGCGGGCGATCTCGTCATCGTGGCCGAGCAGGATATTCTGGGTGACCGTCTTATCCGCCGTTCCAAGCGCCGCAAGCGCGATCAGGATTTCATCTCGGAAGTCGCCTCGCTAAACGCTGGCGATATCGTCGTCCATGTCGATCACGGTATCGGTCGCTTCATTGGCCTCAAGACCATTACCGCCGCTGGCGCTCCCCACGACTGTCTTGAAATTCACTATGCGGGCGATGACCGGCTGTTCCTGCCGGTTGAAAATATCGAACTGCTCTCGCGTTATGGTTCGGAGGGCTCCGATGCGGTTCTCGACAAGCTTGGCGGTGGCGCGTGGCAGATGCGCAAGGCCAAGCTCAAGAAACGCCTGCTTGAGATTGCCGGGCATCTGATCCAGATCGCTGCCGAACGGCAGATGCGCGGTGCGCCGGTGATGACGCCGCCAGATGGTCTCTATGCCGAATTTTCTGCTCGCTTCCCCTATGATGAAACCGACGACCAGCTGACGGCAATCGAGTCCGTGGCGGACGATCTGGCTGCTGGCAAGCCGATGGATCGCCTGATCTGCGGTGATGTCGGCTTCGGCAAGACGGAAGTAGCCCTGCGCGCTGCTTTCATTGCTGCGATGAGTGGCGTTCAAGTGGCGATAGTCGTGCCGACAACGCTCCTGTCGCGCCAGCATTTCAAGACCTTCTCGAAGCGCTTCCATGGTCTGCCGATCAATCTTGCCCATGCCTCGCGTCTTGTCGGCACGAAAGAACTTGCGGCTGCCAAAAAGGGACTGGAAGAAGGAACGGTCGATATTGTCGTCGGCACGCATGCGCTGCTCGGCAACTCGATCAAATTCAAGAATCTCGGTCTGCTCATCATCGATGAAGAGCAGCATTTCGGCGTTAAGCACAAGGAGCGGCTGAAGGAACTGAAGTCGGACGTGCATGTGCTGACATTGTCCGCCACGCCGATCCCGCGCACTTTGCAGCTTGCGCTAACCGGCGTGCGCGAACTGTCGCTCATCACCACGCCACCCGTCGATCGTATGGCGGTGCGCACCTTCGTCTCACCGTTCGATCCGCTCGTCATTCGCGAGACGCTTTTGCGCGAACGCTATCGTGGCGGCCAGAGTTTCTACGTCTGCCCGCGCATTTCCGATCTTGGTGACATCGAAGACTTCCTTAAAACGCATGTGCCTGAACTGAAAGTCGCCGTGGCCCATGGCCAGATGGCGCCGGGCGTGCTCGATGACATCATGAACGCCTTCTATGACGGCCAGTATGATGTGCTTCTGTCCACGACCATTGTGGAATCCGGTCTCGATATTCCGACGGCCAACACGATGATCGTGCACCGCGCCGATATGTTCGGTCTGGCACAGCTCTACCAGCTGCGCGGTCGTGTTGGTCGCTCGAAGCAGCGCGCTTTCGCGCTGTTCACACTTCCGGCAGGTAAGATGCTGACGCAGATGGCGGAACGTCGCCTAAAGGTTCTACAGTCGCTCGACACGCTGGGCGCAGGCTTCCAGCTTGCCAGCCACGATATGGATATTCGCGGGGCAGGCAATCTGCTCGGCGAGGAACAGTCTGGCCATATCAAGGAAGTCGGTTTTGAGCTTTACCAGCAGATGCTGGAAGAAGCCGTTGCGACGCTCAAGGGTTCCGGCGAAGTGGAAGACAGCCAGTGGTCGCCGCAGATCGCTATTGGCACGGCGGTTATGATCCCCGAAGCCTATGTGCCGGACCTGCAATTGCGCCTCGGCCTTTATCGCCGTCTCGCCGATCTGGAAGAGCCGCAGGATATAGATGCTTTCGGCGCGGAACTCATTGACCGTTTTGGTCCGATGCCGGATGAAGTGCAGCACCTGCTCAAGATCGTTTACATCAAGGCACTCTGCCGCCGTGCGAATGTCGAGAAGCTCGATGCCGGTCCGAAGGGCGTGGTCATCCAGTTCCGTCATGCGACGTTCAACAACCCGGTCGGGCTGGTGAAAATGATCGGTGAACAGGGCTCCATGGCCAAGATCAGGCCGGATCAGAGCATCGTCTTCATCCGCGACTGGCCGACACCGGAAAAGCGCCTCAACGGTTCTGCCGTCATCATGACGCAACTGGCGAAGATCGCGGCGGGTTAACCCGCCGATTCGCGTCTTTTAGCGATCTTCAGAAATCCCCGGCTCAAAGCCTTCAGCCGTCTGGCGAATAGCGTCAGCAAGGACATCTGCCGTCTGAGCGCCCATGACGGCATATTTCTGATCGATGATGAAGCATGGTACGCCGCGCACGCCGATGCGGCTGGCGGTATCGATCTCCTCACGAATCGTTGCCTTGTCTGCCTCACTTTGCAGGAGCCGGGCCACCACTTCGGCATCCATGCCGACGCTTGCCGCAGCATCAACCAGCACTTCGTGGTCGCCGATATCCTGTCCCTGCTCGAAATAGAGCGAGAACAACATGCCGACCATCCGGTCCTGCGTATCGGGTGCAGCCTGTGCTGCCCAATGGATGACGCGATGTGCGTCCAGAGTATTTGGCGCTCGGGCGATGGCATCGAAATCGAAGACGATGCCGTTTTCCTCACCAAGCTGGGTCAGCTGCTTGTGGATGTCATCAATCTTTCCGCCGGTGCCGAATTTCTCTCGCATATAGGTCTGGCGATCCTTTCCCTGCGGAGGCAGGGTCGGATCGAGCTGGAAGGGACGCCAGCGCACTTCCGCCTCCACATCCGGCACCATGGCAAGTGCCGCCTCAAGGCGCTTGCGCCCCAGAAAGCACCAAGGGCAGACGACGTCGGACACGACATCGATAGTTATCTTTCTGGTGGCCATGGCAGTGTCTCCATACGGGAACCAGAGGCGCGGCCTCCGGTTGAATACTCATCATATATTGGGTGCATGTAGGGCGAATTACATCAACGTTAAAGCCCGATCATGGCTTTGCGCGCCACCAGGTTGGTAGTTGATAGCCATAGAGCGAAGTCTTCTTTGGATGCTCGATGCGATCCCAGCGCGCTACCCACTGATAGGGCAGGTGGTAAAGCGGAATGTAGTAATCCCCGGAGATAAGCACACGATCAAGGGCGCGGACCGCACTCACGAAATCGGCGCGGCTTCTGGCTGCCAGCAGTGCTTCAATCATCGCATCTACTGCCGGATCAGCAACGCCCGGATAGTTGAAACTTCCCTGAACGTCACGCGAGGCTGCGCCCCAGCGCATCCATTGTTCGTTGCCGGGCGAAAGCGATCCGGTCAGCGCTCCGAGAATCATGTCGTAGTCGAATGTCTGGAGGCGCTGCTGATATTGGGCGTCGTCCACAGTGCGTATTTCGATTGTGATGCCCAGTCGCGCGAGATTGCGCTTGTAAGCCAACGCAACTTTTTCCTCGTCGGGCGAGCGCGTCATGATCTCAAATTTAAGCGGCTTGCCAGAGGGATCAACGGCGAGGCCGTGTTCAAACTGAAAACCCGCGTCAGTCAGGAGATCGTAGGCTTTCTTTGCAGGCGTGCGGTCATGACCGCTGCCGTCCGTTACGGGCGGATGCCATGTACCATTCATGACATCGTCGCGAACGGCTTCGGGGAATGGTTTCAGCAACTGCTTCTCGCGGTCATCGGCAGGCTTGCCGACGGAGGAAAGCTCCGATCCTTCCCAAAAACTCTGCGTGCGGCGGTACTGATCGGCGAAAAGGTTGCGGTTAGCCCATTCGAAGTCGAAGAGCAGCCCCAGGGCCTGCCGGACACGACGGTCGGCGAAAATTGGACGGCGCGTGTTGAACACGAAGCCGAACATGTTGGCTGGCGTGCCTTTTTCAAAGCTGTCCTTGATGACACGGCCCTGTTTTACAGCCGGGAAATCATAAAGCTTCTCCCATCGAGTCGGGTTTGCTTCGATGAAGACATCCAGCAGCCCCTTCTTGAAAGACTCAAACAGGGATGTCTCGTTTCGGTAATATTCAATCGTCAACGTATCGAAGTTGTTGAGACCGCGCTGCGACGGCAGATCCTTGCCCCAGTAGTCAGGGTTGCGCTTGTAGATAATACGCTGGCCGGGCTGCACGCCGGAAACGAGATACGGGCCGCTGCCGATAGGTGATTTCAGGGATGAATTGCCGAAGGTTTCGCGATCAATGGCGTGCTTTGGCAGCACGGGCATCGATGAGGCAATCAGCATCGGAAATTCGCGATCCGACTTGTCGTTGAAGGTGAAGCGAAATGAGCGCTCCCCCGTCTTTTCGATCTTCTCGACCCGACTCATCCGGTTGTTGTAGGGAGGGCGTCCCTTTTCCGTCAGAATGTCATAGCTGAAGAGAACGTCGTCCACCGTCACCGGCTGGCCGTCCGACCATTTCGCTTTCGGGTTCAAGGTGAATTCGACCCATTTGCGGTCCGGATCAACCGCAACCTTTTCAGCAAGCAGGCCGTAAAGGGTAAAGGGTTCGTCCCGCGAGCGCTGCATGAGCGTTTCGTAAACCAGATTTCCGAGGTCGACATCCCCGAACAGGCCGCGCGCTGTCGTACGCATGCTTTTCAGAACAAATGGGTTGAGACTGTCGAAAGTGCCGACAACGCCCATTGTGATGGCGCCGCCCTTCGGGGCGTCGGCATTTGCATAGGGGAAATGGGTGAAGTCAGCCGGCAGCGCCACATCTCCATGCATGGAGAGCGCATAGTCCGGCTGTGCTTCGGCTATCGCCTGCGCCGGCAGCACGCCGACGACAGCTCCGGTAAGGCTCGCAAGAACCACTTTGCGGAGAAAGGCAATCAATCCGTTCAACTTCAATCGTCCATTGTAAATAAGTTTGATGGTCGGCGCCGGGAAGCGTCGATTCGGAACCGAAAACTAGCATGATCGTACATTAAGTGCGGAATTAGGGCGTGTCCGTCACGCGACAGTAGGGGCTAAAATAAAGATTTTGGCGGATTCCGGGCATGGAAAGACGAAACTCATCTGGATTCATACCCCTAGTCGTTGTAACACGGCTCCGGATTGGGGCCCGCAAGGGTCCGGATGGGGGCTAAAATCCCCAAGGTCACGCTGTTGCCGCATTTTAAAACCAGTGACGGTCTATCGCTGACTTATAATACAGAACGGGAACTATAGATCAGAGCGTTGAAAGGAACCTGTTGATCATGTCCAGCACTAAGACAATCGCTGCCGCATCTGCCATTGCTGGCGCGTTCGCCCTGCTTGCCTCCGCGACGATGCCTGCATCGGCGCAGCAGCCGCCACAGGGCTGGTTCAAGGTTTGCTCGAAGCAGGAAGACAATGACATCTGCAACACGCAGAACATTGTCACTGCAGATTCCGGCCAGCTCCTGACCGCCGTCAACCTCATCGAGATCAAGGGCAAGATCAACCGCAAGATCTTTCAGGTGACCGTTCCTATCGGTCGTTTGATTCCTGCTGGCGTCGGCCTCCAGATCGACAACAACAAGCCGGTCAAGCTTGAATACGGCATCTGCTTCCCGGATCGCTGCATCGCAGAAGCTCCGCTGACCGACGATCTCATTAATGCGCTCAAGAAGGGCGGCAAGCTGACCCTGACTTCGGTCAACTATCAGAACAAGCCGAACCCGATTCCGGTTGCACTCACCGGCTTCTCAGGCGCTCTGACCGGCCCGGCTCTCAAGCAGTCCGAACTGGAAGAACGCCAGAAGGAACTTCAGGACGCCGTCCAGAAGCGCCAGAAGGATTTCGAAGCCAAGATGAAGGCTGAACAGGACAAGGCAAAGGGCGCAGCCAACTAAGCTGCTGTCTGTCCAGTGTGTTATGAAAAAGGGGCGCTTTGAGCGCCCTTTTTTTTGAACCATCACTTTAGAAGATAGTGCTATATTAGTTAGAATGTTGCGACTTTACGCGATAGGAACCATTGTCCTGTCGATCAAACATCTCCTCGATCTGAGGATGGCGCAAAGGCTCGCCGCTTAAATCCGGCACCAGGTTCTGCTCCGATACATAGGCGACATATTCGGATTCCGCGTTTTCCGCGAGCAGATGGTAAAACGGCTGGTCGCGATGCGGGCGCGCTTCTTCCGGAATGGACTCATACCATTCCTCCGTATTTGCAAATTCGGGGTCTACGTCAAAGATAACCCCGCGGAAGGGGAATAGCCGGTGCTTGACGACCTGACCGATCTGAAATTTCGCGTGCTTTATCTGTGTCATACCCATGCAACATTATGTAGTTCACCGCGTGACAAATTAAAGTCGGCGGTAACCGGCAATTCTGTCTGTTCGATGTCTCGGATGGTCCGAAAATTAAGTTAGCTGGAACGTTTGCCGTCGCTTCGGTGTGGAAGGCTTGGCAGTTTCGGTAGCAGATGCGAGAAACCGCTGCCAGGACGAAGCCCCTCACGCATGAAGAATGCGCGCAGCGGTGCGAATGAGCGGAGCATTTCCAATCCCACTCCACGCACGATCTGCGCCGGAAGCATGCCGGAGAGAAGTGAACGATTGAGCGCATCGACAGAGCCGGTGCGGGCTAGAATATCCGGACGTCTTGCGCGGTCATAGGCGCGAATAACCCGATTTGAGCCCGGGTCGACAAGATCGCTTTCGATAGCCTTGACCAGCGTTTCGACATCGCGGGAACCCAGATTGAGGCCTTGTGCGCCAATCGGTGGAAACACATGCGCGGCTTCACCAATCAGGATCGTGCGCTTGGCCGCAAAGACATGGGGCACGAGGCCGGAAAGGGGCCAGGCTTGCGGCTTGATCTCGAGGTTAATCTTGCCGAGCATGGACTGCATCATATCCTCGACACGCTGAGCGAGCGTGGCTTCGTCAAGCGCAAGCAGTGCTTCGGCGCGACCGGGATTGACCACCCAGACGAGGCTTGAGCGCTTGCCTTTCAACGGCACCTGAGTGAAGGGGCCTTCTTCGGTGTGGAATTCCGTCGAAATATTCTCGTGGTCGACACTATGCGAGAAGGAAAGCACAACGGCTGTCTGCGGATAGCTCCAGCGGCGTGTGCGGATGCCTGCCGCTTCGCGAGCCATGGAATTGCGCCCGTCGGCTGCCACGACCAGCCGCGTATGCAATGTGTCACCGCCCGAAAGGGTGATGGTCACGTGGTCGCCATTGTGGCGGTATTCGATGACGGAGGCATTGATGCGTTGGATATTCGGATTGCGGGAAACGGCCTCAGCCAGTTTCTCGTTCAAAACGGCATTGGGGATATTGTAGCCGAACGCAGTCTCATCGATCTCGCCCGCACGGAAGGTGACGACAGGGCTTCTCACGAGCCGTCGCGTGGCGTCTATAATGCGCATGGAAGCGAGCGGTGCCGCTTCCGGCTCGATATCCGACCAGACGCCCAGTCCCTCCAACAGTCTGATGGCAGGCATCATGAGGGCGGTGGTGCGACGATCGCCCTTGTCGGTCTCCGGTCCAAGCAACACGGTGCGATAGCCTTTTGCGCCAAGCGCCAGCGCTGCCATCATCCCGGCAGGCCCGCTGCCGCTGATGACAATGTCAGTGAGAGGCTTGTTCACAACAAGATCGTTCATCGTGTTTCATCCCTGGTCCGACAGTGCAGACCTCGTGACCGTTCGCTATGCATATCGCATTGTCTGATGATTCCAGACGGATGCGTTTGAGCCGCACTTAAACCGAATTGCAGCCAAAAGGCCATTCTTCCGTGGGATTATGGCGGATTTGCCTCACGCCTTACTTGCTCTTTTGTGCTTATTCAGGGAAAGCTGCTGCAGGATCATGGCTTTTCCTGGGGGAGAAGCTATTCAACGATCTTGAGGGTTGGGGACGTCAGTTTGTTTGGTGTACGCGTTCCCCGTTTGATGAAATTTACTCGCTGCCTTAGAGCGCCGTGCGTCCTTGCGGACGCACAAAGGACGCTCTAACTTGTTGAATCTACGCATCGTGCTTTTCAAAAAGCGATTCCGATTTTTGAGCCGATGCGGGGATTATCTTCGGCGGGATATGCGCGGCGACAAACTGAAATGGCGGACGGCGTGAAAACCAAACTGACCGGAAAACTCAAAGCCAAAAAAGTCACCGCGCCGCAAGCCAAGGCGTTTTCGGTTCATCTTCTGACGGCATCGGGTTCGTTTCTGGCGTTCCTTTCCATCGTGGCGGCCAGTGATGGGCGCTATACGGCGATGTGGTGGTGGCTGGGGCTGGCGCTTTTCGTCGACGGCATCGATGGCCCCATCGCGCGCAAGCTTGAAGTCAAATATGTTCTGCCGAACTGGTCTGGCGAGCTTCTCGACAACATCATCGACTATGTCACCTATGTTCTGATACCGGCTTTCGCGCTTTATCAAAGCGGGTTCATGGGGACATATCTGTCCTTCATATCCGGCGCGATCATCGTGGTTTCGAGCGCGATCTATTATGCCGATACCGGCATGAAGACGAAGGAGAACTTCTTCAAGGGGTTCCCGGTCGTCTGGAACATGGTGGTCTTTACGCTTTTCATCGTCAAACCGGGCGAGTGGGTCGCTTTCGCAACCGTTGTCGTATCGGCAATCCTGTCGTTCCTGCCGATCAATTTCCTGCATCCAGTGCGCGTTGTGCGCCTGCGACCGCTTAATCTGACGGTTTTCCTGCTCTGGTGTGCCTTTGGCGCGGCTGCGCTCTATTATACTCTGGACGCGCCGTTGTGGGTTCGCGTCGGTATCTCCGTGACGGGCCTCTACATCTACTTCATCGGCGCTGTCATGCAGTTTTTCCCAGGATTGGGGCGGACTGCGACCGTCATCGCGGCCGAGAAAGCCGCTGCCGCAAAGAAGAGTGGAGAAGCATGATGATCAATGCCATTCGCGTCCATCAGACCGGTGGGCCGGAAGTCATGAAGTATGAACAGATCGAGATAGGCGAACCCGGTCCGGGTGAGGCAAAAGTGCGCCATGAAGCCGTCGGTCTGAACTTCATCGACGTTTATTTCCGCACCGGGCTTTACAAGGCAGCCCAGATGCCTTTCACGCCTGGCAATGAAGGCGCGGGCACAGTCATTGCGGTTGGTCCGGGCGTTGAGGGTGTTCGTGTCGGTGACCGTGTTGCCTATGTGGCGACACCGGGCTCCTATGCAGACGAGCGCATTCTGCCAGCGGACCGGCTGGTCAAGGTTCCGGATAATGTCGATCTGAAAACCGCCGCCTCCATGATGCTGAAAGGCATGACGGCGCAATATCTTCTGCGGCGTACATTCAAGGTGGAGCCGGGGCAGACGATCCTGTTTCATGCCGCTGCTGGCGGGGTAGGCTTGATTGCCGGACAATGGGCAAAGCATCTTGGCGCCACCGTCATCGGCACGGCGGGATCGGAAGAAAAGATCGCGTTGGCCAGAAAGCATGGCTACGACCATGTCATCAATTACCGCACCGAGAACTTTGTCGAAAAGGTGAAGGAACTGACGGGCGGAGCGGGTGTCGACGTTGTCTATGATTCTGTTGGGCGCGATACCTATATGGGCTCGCTCGACGTGTTGAAGCCGCTTGGCATGTTTGCCTGCTTTGGCCAATCGTCGGGTGTCATTCCGCCGTTTGATCTCGGCATTCTGGCGCAGAAGGGTTCGCTCTTTGCCACGCGTCCTACGCTGTTCAATTATATCGCCAAGCGGGTGGACCTCGAAAAGACGGCAGCAGAGCTTTTCGACGTGGTCGGAAGCGGAGCCGTCAAGATCGAGATCAACCAGACCTATGCGCTCAAGGATGCGGGCAAGGCGCATGAGGATCTGGAAGCCCGCAAGACGACGGGAACCACCATTCTGCTTCCATGATCGGGCTGATGATTGCAGCAGTGTGTATATGTCCACCGCTGCTTGCTTTTGGGCTTTTCAAGAGCAGAGTTGCTGGATAAGGTCGCTCAAAAATATAATTTTGGGGAACAATGACAGCGCCTTTAACCGACCGGCCTCTTCTGGATGTCCGCCGGCTCACGAAAGTATTTGGTCAGCTGCGGGCCTGCGATGGTGTCGATCTCACCATCGGGGAAGGCGAAATTCACGCGCTTCTGGGTGAAAACGGCGCCGGAAAATCAACCTTTGTGAAAATGTTGTTCGGCGCGTTGCAGCCACTTGAAGGCGAAATCGTCTGGAAGGGGCAACCTGTCACGATAGATGAACCTGCCGCCGCAAGAAAACTTGGCATAGGCATGGTTTTTCAGCATTTTTCGCTGTTCGACTCACTAACTGCCGCTGAGAACATTGCCTTGTCGCTCGACCGTTCGCTACCGCTTTCAGACGTTGCGAAGCGTGCGCGTGAGGTTGGCAGGACTTACGGTCTTCCGGTCGACCCGCAGGCCCATGTTGGTGATCTGTCCGTCGGCGAACGTCAGCGTATCGAAATCGTGCGCTGTCTTCTTCAGGAGCCGGATCTCATCATCCTTGATGAGCCGACTTCGGTGCTGACGCCGCAAGAAGCCGACAAGTTGTTTGAAACGCTGGAGCGCCTGAAAGCCGAAGGCAAGTCGATCCTCTATATCAGCCATCGTCTGGAGGAAGTGAAACGCCTCTGTGACCGCGCAACCGTGTTGCGGCATGGCAAGGTCGTTGCACATTGCGATCCGCGCAAGGAAACCGCCGCGTCGCTCGCCCGTATGATGGTCGGTAATGATATCAATGTTGTGGCACGCAGTCCCATCGCGGCGGCGGTAGATGTCGGTAATGAAGCGCTTTTTGAAATCAAGTCACTGTCGCAACCGCCGCGTGGGCCATTTTCGACGGCATTGAAAGATATTTCTCTCTCGGTCGCCGCAGGCGAAGTCGTTGGCATTGCCGGTGTTGCAGGCAACGGGCAAGGTGAATTCTTCGAAGCTGTTTCGGGTGAAGTGCTGCAGTCAAATCCATCGAATGTGCGCTTTCGCGGGAAGGATGCAGGCAAGGCCGGCATCAGCGACCGCCGCATGATGGGGGCAGCCTTCGTGCCGGAGGAGCGGCTTGGTCACGGTGCTGTTCCGACCATGACGCTGACCGACAATCTGTTCTTGTCGCGATACAAGACCGACGCAAAGATGTTCCTGCGTGGCGGCAAGATGAAGCTGATCGCAGAGAGCGCGCTTCGATCGGCTGCAAAACGCATCATTGAACGGATGGATGTGCGCAAGAGTGCTGAAAATCCGCCCGCATCTGCACTTTCTGGCGGAAACCTGCAGAAATTCATCATCGGGCGCGAGCTTGATCGCTCACCATTGGTCATGGTTGTGAACCAGCCGACATGGGGCGTGGATGCCGGTGCCGCAGCACATATCCGGCAGGCACTTGTGGATCTTGCGCGCTCCGGTTCGGCAGTTCTCGTCATCAGTCAGGACCTTGATGAGCTTCTTGAAATCAGTGACCGCATTGCCGTGATGAATCATGGCCAGCTCTCCGATCCTCTGCCGATTGCCGATGTAACGCTGGAAAAGATCGGTCTTTTGATGGGCGGTATCTCAGGAGAGGCGGGAACTGCATGATGCGGATTGAACTCGTCAAACGCCCGCAGCCGTCGAGACTTTTCAGCGCCTTGTCACCATTGCTGGCACTGTCGTTGACGCTGATTTTCGGCGGACTTGCTTTTGCGCTGATGGGCAAGGATCCGTTGCATGCGCTTTATGTCTTCTTTGTCGAGCCTTTGTTCGACATCTGGTCTTGGCATGAATTGCTCGTGAAGGCTGCGCCGCTGATCCTGATCGCAGTCGGCCTCTGCGTCTGCTTTCTGTCCAACAACTGGAATATCGGTGCCGAGGGGCAGTTCATCGCCGGTGCCATAGCGGGATCGATCTTGCCCGTTATGTTCCCTGAACTGCAGTCTTGGGTGGTTTTGCCCCTGATGATGCTGATGGGGATGGCAGGCGGCGCGGCCTATGCATCCATTCCCGCTTTGCTGAAAGTGCGCTTCAATACCAATGAAATCCTGACCAGCCTTATGCTTGTCTATGTCGCGCAGCTGTTCCTCGACTGGCTCGTGCGCGGGCCATGGCGCAACCCGGAAGGATATAATTTCCCGGAAACCCGTCAGTTCAACGATAGCGCCATTCTGCCGGAAATCTGGAGCGCATCGGGCCGCGCGCATTGGGGCTTCATCTTTGCGCTCGTTGCAGCGGTTGTCGTCTGGCTCCTGCTCAAGCACACGCTGAAGGGTTTCGAGGTCAAGGTGATCGGCCAAAGTCCGAGAGCCGGGCGTTTCGCGGGTTTCAGCGCGGGCAAGATGGTGTTCTTCGTCTTTGCGGTTTCCGGTGCCCTTGCCGGTCTCGCGGGCATCGCGGAAACCTCCGGTGCCATCGGTCAGCTTCGTCCGGCCATATCTCCGGGCTACGGTTTTACGGCGATCATCGTCGCGTTTCTGGGACGCCTCAATCCGCTGGGGGCGATAGCAGCCGGTCTGGTGTTGGCGCTTTCCTATCTTGGAGGCGAAGCTGCACAGGTTGCTATCGGCATCTCCGAAAAATCTGCGCGCGTGTTTCAGGGCATGATCCTGTTCTTCGTTCTCGCTTGCGATACACTCATCCTTTATCGCATTCGCTTCATATCCGGTCGCCAAGCGGGAAAGGCCTGATCCCATGGATTTGACGCAGGCTATTCTTCTCACAATTGCAACAGCAGCGACGCCGCTCCTGATCGCTGCCATCGGCGAACTGGTTGTTGAACGTTCCGGCGTGCTCAATCTTGGTGTCGAGGGCATGATGCTGATGGGGGCCGTGTCCGGCTTCGCCATTGCACAAATGACCGGCTCGGCCTGGTTAGGCTTGTTTGCCGCCGTTCTGGTCGGTGCGCTTTTCTCCGCTATTTTTGGCTTTCTGACGCTCATACTCGTCACCAATCAGGTCGCAACCGGGCTGGCGTTGACGATCCTTGGCGTTGGAGCATCGGCCTTGCTCGGCGAAAGCTTTGTCGGGCTTCCCGGTGTCCGGCTTGAAGCCATCCATATTCCCTATCTGACCGATCTGCCGCTTGTCGGGCGGTTCTTCTTCGGGCAGGATCCGATCTTCTATCTTTCGATCCTGCTGGTCGTCGGCGTGGCATGGTTTCTGTTCCGCACGCGGGCAGGGCTTACATTGCGCGCCATCGGTGACAGCCACGGCTCGGCCCATGCGCTCGGCGTGCATGTGGTGCGCACGCGCTTTCTGGCGGTTTTGTTCGGCGGTGCTTGTGCCGGTCTTGCAGGAGCGCAATTGTCACTCGTCTACGTGCCGCAATGGGTGGAAAACATGACGGCCGGTCGTGGCTGGATCGCACTTGCGCTTGTCGTGTTCGCATCGTGGCGGCCATGGCGCGTATTGATCGGCGCTTACTTGTTCGGTGCGGTGACCATCGGTCAGCTTCACGCGCAGGCGCTGGGCTTTGGCCTGCCATCGCAGTTCCTGTCTGCGCTGCCTTATCTCGCGACGATTGTGGTGCTGGTCATCATATCGCGCAACAAGCGCCTGACGATGATGAATACGCCGGCTTCGCTCGGCAAGCCGTTCGTGCCAGACCGGTAGAACGAACGGCTGAGGGGGTAGACGTAAACCGTCCCAAGGGTTTTCGTTTTGGTTAGAGGGTAAAAACAAGGAGTGCAGGGAACATGAAAAAGACGCTTATGGCGATTGCCACTGCGGCGAGCTTTATGCTCGGCGGCGCGGCGCATGCAGAAGAAAAACTGAAGATCGGTTTCATTTATATCGGACCTCCGGGCGATTTTGGCTGGACCTATCAGCACGATCAGGCCCGCAAGGAGCTGGTCGAGGCACTTGGCGACAAGATCGAAACCACCTTTCTGGAAAGCGTTCCGGAAGGTGCCGATGCTGAACGTTCCATCGAACGTCTGGCGCGTGCTGGCAACAAGCTGATCTTCACGACGTCGTTCGGCTATATGGACCCGACCCTCAAGGTTGCCAAGAAATTCCCGGACGTGAAGTTCGAACATGCGACCGGCTACAAGACTGCCGACAACATGTCTGCCTATAATGCGCGCTTCTATGAAGGCCGTTATGTGCAGGGCGTGATCGCCGCCAAGATGTCGACCAAGGGTGTTGCCGGTTACATCGCCTCCGTACCGGTGCCGGAAGTCGTTCAGGGCATCAATGCGTTCATGCTCGGCGCGCAGTCGGTTAATCCCGACTTCAAGGTCAAGGTGATCTGGGTCAATTCGTGGTTCGATCCGGGCAAGGAAGCTGATGCGGCCAAGGCGCTGATCGACCAGGGTGTGGACATCATCACCCAACACACCGATTCCACCGCTGCCATTCAGGTGGCGCATGATCGCGGCATCAAGGCTTTCGGTCAGGCTTCGGACATGATCAAGTTTGCGCCTGACACGCAGCTTACCGCTGTCGTGGACGAGTGGGGCCCTTACTACATCGACCGCGCCAAGGCTGCTCTCGACGGTTCGTGGAAGAGCCAGAACATCTGGTGGGGCATGAAGGAAGGCCTCGTGAAGATGGCGCCTTATACCAACATGCCGGACGATGTGAAGAAATTGGCCGAAGAAACCGAAGCCAAGATCAAGTCGGGCGAACTGAAGCCTTTCACCGGTCCGATCACGAAGCAGGACGGTTCCGTCTGGCTGAAAGAAGGCGAGCAGGCTGACGACAAGACCTTGCTTGGCCTCAATTTCTACGTCGCTGGCGTGGACGACAAGCTGCCGCAGTAAGCGGTTCCATACAGAAGCAAAGAAGGGCGCTCAAAGCGCCCTTTTTATTTTCTTACAAAATATTGAAGCTATTTGTTAAAGCGATAGCTTAAGTCCCTCATGACTATCGGTGAAGCCGAGCGACTGATAAAAACGCAGCGCGTCGGAACGCGACTTATCGGTCGTCAGTTGCACAAGGCCGCAGCCGCGTTCACGGCATTGCTCGATTGCCCAAACGATCATCTGACGGCCTACTCCGCCGCCACGAATATGGCTCGCAATCCGCACGCTTTCGATCTGTCCGCGCCACATGCCCATCCGCGACAGGCCGGGTATAAAGCTGATTTGCATGCAACCAATGACCTCGCCATCATATTCAACGACAGCCAGGAGCTGATTGGGATCGGAATCGATCGCCACAAAGGCACTGCGATAGGAATCTCGCAAGGGGAGGCTCGCATCTTCGCGCTGTGCGCCGAGCGCGTCATCGGCGAGCATGGCGACAATTGCCGCCACGTCAGCCGCGGCGGCTTTTCTGATCGCTATGGCAGCTTCCGCCGCCATCAGACCGCGATACCATGCAGATCGTAAGCGTCGCTCGCCTCGATCTTCACCGTTACGATGTCGCCGACGCGTAGTGGGCGGCGCGACTGGATATGAACGCTGCCGTCGATTTCCGGAGCGTCGTAGCGCGTACGGCCTTTGGCCGTCGTGCCGTTTGCTTCATCAATGATGACCGGCAGGCGCTTGCCAACTTTCTTCTTGAGGAGATTGGTTGAAATCTGCTGCTGCTTGGCCATGAAACGATGCCAGCGGGCTTCCTTGATTTCTTCCGGCACCTGCTCGAGACCAAGATCATTGGCCTTTGCACCCTTGACCGGTTCATATTTGAAGCAGCCCGCGCGTTCGATCTTGGCTTCATCGAGCCAGTCGAGAAGTATTTGGAAATCTTCTTCCGTTTCGCCGGGATAGCCGACGATAAAGGTGGAACGCACGGCCAGATCCGGGCAGGTCTCACGCCAGGCCTGAATGCGGCGCGAGGTCTTTTCGTGATGTGCCGGACGGCGCATGTTCTTCAGAACCGCCGGGGAGGCGTGCTGGAA
Source organism: Brucella sp. MAB-22 (assembly GCF_025908475.1). Classification (NCBI taxonomy): domain Bacteria; kingdom Pseudomonadati; phylum Pseudomonadota; class Alphaproteobacteria; order Hyphomicrobiales; family Brucellaceae; genus Brucella; species Brucella sp. MAB-22. The sequence goes on from NZ_CP109781.1 coordinate 1,924,264, forward strand.
AGGAATATCCAGATAAGGCAGAATCTTGCCTTCAGCCATCAGCGGAATGACTTCATCGACATGCGGGTAAGGGTATACGTAGTGCATACGCACCCACACGCCCATATCGCCCAGTTCACGTGAGAGGTCGAGGAATTTGGTGCGAACCGTGCGGTCCTGCCACATGGCTTCCTGATACTTGATGTCGAGGCCATAGGCGCTCGTATCCTGCGAGATGACGAGGATTTCCTTCACGCCTGCATTGACCAGCTTTTCCGCTTCACGCAGCACAGAATCGATCGGGCGTGATACCAGATCGCCGCGCAGCGCCGGAATGATGCAGAAGGAGCAGCGGTTTGAGCAGCCTTCGGAGATTTTGAGGTAGGCGTAATGGCGCGGGGTCAGCTTCACACCCTGCGGCGGCACCAGGTCCACAAATGGATCGTGCGCGGGAGGGACGGCTTCATGCACCGCGCTCATCACGCTTTCATAAGCCTGCGGACCGGTGATGGCCAGCACGTTCGGATGCCGCTCACGGATGACATCGGGTTCTGCGCCAAGGCAGCCGGTTACGATGACCTTGCCGTTCTCGTTGAGAGCAAGGCCAATGGCATCCAGCGATTCATCGCGTGCGGAATCAAGAAAGCCGCAGGTATTGACGATCACCAGATCGGCGCCGTCGTGCTTGCGGGAGATTTCATAGCCCTCGGAGCGAAGGCTGGTGATGATGCGTTCGGAATCGACAAGCGCCTTCGGGCAGCCAAGAGAAACGAAACTGACGCGCGGTGCGCTCATTGGGAGAACCTTGCAAAATATCGGAAATTGCGCGCGCAATATCACGATAAAGGGGCAACGGTAAAGTTGAGATGATAAAAAAAGCCGGAGCGCAAAGCCCCGGCTTCCATTCGCAAAGCGGATTTGGCTTACTCAGCCTGATCGGCTGGAGCCGCATTGAGCTGGCCATAACGCTCTTCGCCGATCTTGGCGAGGAGGTCGAGCTGGGTTTCGAGGAAGTCGATATGACCTTCCTCATCCGCCAGAAGCTCATCGAAAAGCTGCTTGGAAACATAGTCGCCGAGTTCGTCGCAGATTTCGCGGGACTTCTTGTAAGAAGCGCGTGCGTCGTACTCACCTGCAAGGTCGGCTTCGAGAACTTCCTTGACGTTCTGGCCGATGCGCAGCGGAGCTACGGTCTGCAGGTTCGGGTGACCTTCGAGGAAGATAATGCGGTCAATCAGCTTGTCTGCGTGATGCATTTCTTCGATGGATTCTTCACGTTCCTTCTTGGCAAGACGCGTGAAGCCCCAGTCGTTGAGGAGGCGGTAGTGAAGCCAGTACTGGTTTACAGCGCCAAGCTCGAGGAACAATGCCTCGTTAAGCCGCTCGATGACCTTTGGTTCGCCTTTCATTCCATGAACTCCCGAATGTCGCGTAGAGAACGTACACGATCCATGAACTGGACCACGTTTTCGTCCATTTGGTTATGACGAAGATGATACTCTTCAGTCACCCTTATGATCGTTTCCACGACGTTTGGGAAGCAGCCACAGCAACGGCCGCGTTTGGACATGACATTATAGACGGTGCCAGGAACTATAAGTTGCCAGCAATCCTGATCCAGAAGCTCAATAACAACGGCTTCAATGTCTTTATCGGTAATAACGTTACAGCTGCAGACTAGCATGAGGAAGTATCTCCCATGCCCGAAAAGCAGAAATCAGACGCAAAAAGCGTCGACTGGAGAGACTTTACCGGCTCACTCTTTACTTCAACTGTGTTGCTGACCTGAAAAACTGGCAGCTTTATTTCACTCGTGGCGCAAGGCCGAACTGAACCGGTCAATGGTTCCTCCAACTGCAAGGGTTAAAGGCCCGAACATTAAAGGCATTACTTAAGTGGCGTTTATAAAACCCACCAAATTAAGTCAGGTTATGGCCGGTAGGGCTCCGTTCTGTCAATTTTTATGTTTTTGAAATGTTCTAAAAATCAATAAGTTAGAATCATTCTAAATATGAGTTAACTACCCATCTTTAAAAGATAATTGGTGCTTTACTATCGTCATAGCGGCCTCCGAATGGCGCCGCTATGACATTATGCGCTATTTCGCCGCACCTTGTGGATAGGCGTTTCTACCGTGCGTCAGGAGCCGAGAACGGCGCTGAAGCCTTCAAACTGCGGAGGTCCCAGATAGAGCGGCTTGTTGTCTCCGGCGTTGCGATGCGCATCGCGAAACTGTTCGGACTTGGTCCAGGCGACGAAATCATCGCGGTTGCGCCAGACCGTGTGCGAAGCATAAAGCGTGTAGCCTTCCTCTTCATTGGTCGCACCGCGGAGAAGGTGAAAACTCTCGAAACCGGGAAGTTCGGACAGTTTCGAGTCGCGGTTTTTCCATACGGTCTCGAAGTCGGCTTCGCTGCCGACGCGAACCTTGAAGCGATTCATGGCTATGAACATTGCTGATCCTTTTCCATCAGGTTTGGGATTGGCTACTTTATATAACTTTTGGCGAGTGCAGCGGTAGGGGCCGCACCCGCCGCGTCACATCTCGGGATCAGAAGGCCGCCGCGGTCAGGTTGGTCGGTCTTCGAAGATGTGACGATCATGAACGGGAGGCGAGAACGCCTCCCAAAGTTTTAGAACTGGAACTGTGTCGAGACGAGGAATGTACGTCCGCGACCAGAACCATAAGTGCTGAGGGCAGGGGTATATTCCTTGTCGGCGATGTTCAGCACCTGAAGCGAAAGATCGACCGTTTCGGTGAACTTGTATTTCGCGAAGACGTCGACCAGCGTGTAGGGATCGGTGTCGTTTCCGCTGATGCTTTTGCCGCTCGAAACGTGCTGAACGCGCAGACCGCTTTCGAGCTTGCGCTCGAAGAAACGCGCACCGGCGGTAACCGTTACGACATCTTCCGGCAAATACTGGTTTGCGCCCATGCCAGCTGTCTGCTCAGGCAGTTCAGAGGTGGAATGCGTATAAGCAATGCCACCGAACGCGAAGCCCGCATCATAACGCGCGTCGAGTTCGAAGCCTTTCACTGTCGAAGTGCCGTCGACATTGATGAACTGGCTGTAGTCGGATGCAGCTGTGATGTAATCCTCAACACGCATCGTGTAGTAATTAGCCTTGAGGCGTAGTCCGTCTTCAGCAGTCAGGATGCCATCGCGAGCGATATTGACGCCGAATTCCCAGCCGCGCTGCTTTTCAGGACGAAGGTTGGGATTGCCGTGCATCATCCCGGTTCCAGTATGCGCCACGCCACCGAGGAATGTTTCCTGCAGGCTGGGCGAACGCATGGAATGCGCATAGGTGATGTAGGGCTGCAACCAGTCGGTCAGGTTATAGGCAACGGTGACCTTGGGGCTGAACTCGCTATCGCTGTTCGAGATCGAACTGTCTTCGCTTTCGAGCTTGAAATAATCATAGCGGAGGCCGGTGACGACCTGCAGGGCCTGATAATTCCAGGTCGCTTCCGAGAAGACTGCGCCGCGATTGGACGTAGCATCCGTCGGGTTGACGCCCGTTTTGGTGCCGCCAGCGGTGTCGCGGTTGATTTCAAAGCCGTTCTTCCACGCGACCGCCACTTCGCCGAAGGTGAAGCGCGACGTGTTCGAGGCCGTCATGCCGGTGGTTTCGGTCGAAACCTGCCGTCCTACGAAGCTACCATTGCCGTCTTCCCAGTTCTGCAATGTGCTGTTGTGGTAGAGGTTGACGTCGAGGCCGATGAGATCGTTGTCGGACGGATTGTAGTTGTACTGTGCGAAGAACGTGCGGTTCTGCAGGAACATATCGTAGATCGTATAGGTTCCCGGACGGTAGCCGTTCGCATATGTTCCGTAGTGGTTGTTGTAGAGCACGCCACCAAGTGTCAGCTTCTGGTCTTCGCCAAGGCCGAACTCAGCTTTGAACAGGCCGGAAGTCAGTTCTTCGCCGGTTTTCTCGACGGTCACGCCGTCGCCGTTCTTGTAATCGTTGGAGTCGTGACGACTGATGGCCGCAACAATCCCGATGGAATTGACGCGGGCGGCACCGGCCAGCATTTCGGAGAAGCCGGTTCCATTGCTACCCCAGGAAGCGCGGCCGAGAACACCCTTGTCCTTGCCATCCAGAATGACATCATCGACGCCGAGCGTGCGGAAATTGACGCTGCCTGCAAGGCCAGTGCCGCCTTCGGTCGTCACAGCGCCGCGCGCCACGTCGATTTCAGATAACAGGTTCGGGTCGATATAGGCATAACCCTGCGCATCGTGCGCGGTGTTGCGGTAGCTCTGCGGTACGCCGTCGATCATCATGTTGACGCGGCCGGAGCCTTCAAAACCGCGAATATTGACCGCAACGCCGGGATTGGAAGCATTCTGCAAGGTAAACACGCCAGCGGTGCCGCGCAACACGTCGTCGAGCTTCGCGCCGCCGAAACGATTGATCTCTTCGCGGTCAACCCTGCCAACCGGTGCCGCAACGGAAGTCGGCGCCTGAGCGTCGTTCGCTCTGCGAATGGTGATCGTCTTCAACGCGACGCCAGCTTCTTCTTCAGAAGCTTTCTGTTCCTGCGCAAAGGCTTGTGACGTCAACGCCACAAGAATGACAGCAAGCCCCGTGCTCGCCAGAATTGACCGTTTGTGAACCCCACCAGTCGCCCGCATTTCCAATGTTTCCTTCATGACCCAGACGCGCTTCGCCGACCCGATGGGTGACGAAGAAATTAAAAAATTCAATTGTTTATGACTTCCCCCTCGGGAGAAGGCGCGTGCTGGCTGGGAAGAGGATTTCTTCCGGGCTTGCGCGGAAAAAGCGAGATTTAAACTTGACTCGATTATTCCAGTAATGCAGTGATTAATAAACATGACTGTTGATGTCAACAAAACAAATTTGCTGTCATCACCGTGTGGAAAGTCGATGCTGAGGCGAGAAAATGAACAGGCGAATCCATATCGACATGCAGGTGCGGTTACCACGCGGACCCGTTTCCGAACGAGCCGCAAATCGCATTCCTGAAAGCCAGCTCCGCAGCGATTCAACCGGGTCTGTCCCAGCTCAGGCGAAACCTCGCTTCGGCGAAGGTGGTCTTGAGCCGCAATTGAAAACCTATGGCAGTCGCGAACTCTTCGACGGCTCCCGGGAAGTGGGCATAGAGCACGGCGGTTCGCTCTATCGTCTCAAGATCACCCGCCAAGGCAAGCTCATCCTAAACAAGTAGGCAACCATCAGATGACGACCCATTCCAAGCCCTCCCCAGAGCAGATCCTCAAGGCACGGGCTGATAATCCGAAAATGCGCGAACGTGATTTTGCGCAGAGCCTCGGTGTATCAGAAGCCGATTTTGTAGCAGCGCATTGCGGACAGGATATAGCAGCCCCCATTTCGGCGCGGCGTATTCGCGCCGATGTTGAAACGCTGTTGAATCGCATTGCTGCTGTCGGCGAAATCATGGCGCTGACGCGTAATGAGAGCGTCGTTCATGAAAAGATCGGGCCTTTTGAGAAGACGATCTGGGGCCAACATGCTTCGCTGGCGCTCGGCAAGGAAATCGACCTTCGTATTTTCCCGAAGCATTGGGTTCACGGTTTTGCCGTTGCCAAGCAGGATGGCGAAGCAACGCGTCGCAGCCTGCAATTTTTCGATGCCACGGGCGAGGCGGTTTTCAAGATTCATCTGCGCCCAGCTTCGAACGTTGAAGCCTATGAGGCTCTTGTCGCCGATTTGCTGCTGGACGATCAGTCGCCAGCTGTTGAGACCAGTGCGCTTGCAACAAAGGGACCGAAGGCAGACGTATCGCTTCTCGATATCGACGCATTCCGCGAACGCTGGGGCGCACTCACCGATGTGCACCAGTTCGTTGGCCTGTTGAAGGATTTCGGTGTGGACCGCCATCAGGCTGTGCATCTTGCCGGTCATGATTTCGCCTGGCGTGTCGATACGTCATCGGTCGAGGCCATGATGAACCATGCGGTGCAGGAAAAGCTGCCCATCATGTGCTTTGTCGGAAGCCGTGGCTGCATCCAGATTCACACTGGCCCAATCCATGAAATCAAGATGATGGGCCCGTGGCTGAACGTGCTGGACCCGACGTTCCATATGCATCTGCGCCTCGATCACATCGCTGACGTCTGGGTTGTGCGCAAGCCGACGAAGGACGGGCATGTGACGTCGCTGGAGGCCTATGATGCCAATGGCGAACTGATTGTTCAGTTCTTTGGTGAGCGTCATGAAGGCGAAGCCGAACTAGCCGACTGGCGCATGATCGCGGAAAACCTTCCGCGTCTGCCGCAGTCTTCCGCTGCATAAGGTGACGGCAATGTCGTTCATTTCCTTGCGCTTCAGTCGCGGAGCTGCTCTGGCTGCCATCGCTTTGTCGCTGGCAGCTGGTGGTGCTGCACGCGCAGAAGCCGTCGACCATTTCGGCGATACGTCGCGCATCGTTTCCGTCGGCGGCTCGCTGACGGAAATCGTCTACGCTCTTGGCGCAGAAAAGATGCTCGCCGCGCGCGACCAGACAAGCGCCTATCCCGACGCGGTAAAGAAGCTGCCGGATATCGGATATATGCGTCAGCTTGCACCAGAAGGTGTGCTCTCGGTCAATCCAACCGGCATTCTGCTCCTTGAAGGCAGCGGCCCACAGGATACGCTCGATGTTTTGAAGAAAGCGTCTGTGCCAATGATCGTTGTGCCGGAAACCTATACCGGCGAAAGCGTCGTCAAGAAAATCGAGATCGTGGGCGAGGCTCTCGGTCTGGAAGAGAAGGCCAGGGCGCTTGCGAGCGAAGTCTCACGCGATATCGAAGCGGCTGAGAAGGCCGCAGCTGGCCACAGTTCGCGCAAGCGTGTACTTTTCGTTCTGTCGGCGCCCGGCGGGCGCATGATGGCTTCGGGCACAGGCACTGCGGCCGATGGCATGATTGAGCTTGCCGGTGGTGAAAACGTCATCACCGAATTTCACGGATATAAGCAGCTGACCGACGAAGCCGTCGAGAAGGCCGCGCCCGATATGATCCTGATGATGGATACGGGAGCGGACGGGATGACGCCGGAATCGCTGTTGAAGAATCCCATTATCGCTGCAACACCGGCAGGGCGTAACAAGAATGTCGTTTCGATGGAAGCGTCGTATCTGTTGGGATTTGGGCCTCGAACTGGTTCTGCCATTCGGGACCTGTCAGCAAAACTCTATGGCGCCTCTGCAGCGCAATAACATAATCAGACTTGCTGGATTGAAGAGCACGCAAGTCTGATTGTAAGGATTATTCGAAATGACCAGCCAAGGTCGCGTAGCGCGCGAACAGCGCTTTGCAGCGCGTCAATCAGAAAATGAAGTCACCACCTCAGAAGGTGACATCACGGGAGACCGTGCCGCACGTGCACGGTTCACCATCATATTGCTCGCCGTTGCTTTATGCATCGCGGCTTTGTTCAGCCTGACAGCAGGCGCTTCGGATGCATCCGTGCTTTCGGTTCTGCGCGCTCTGACCTCCTCCGGCGCAGCCGAAGGCGCGGATGCATTCCGTCGCGATCACCTGATCATCATGGAGATCCGCCTGCCGCGTATCGTCATGGGTATGCTGATAGGAGCGGGGTTGGCGGTTTCCGGTGCCGTGATGCAGGGCCTTTTCCGCAATCCTCTGGCCGATCCGGGTCTCGTCGGGGTGTCCGCCGGGGCTGGACTTGGCGCGGTATCGATGATTGTTCTGGGCGGCACTTTTCTTGCTCCCGTTATTGCGATCCTTGGCGTCTATGCCTTGCCTCTGGCTGCATTTCTGGGCGGGCTTGCCAGCACCTTGCTGCTCTATCGTGTCGCGACGCGTCGGGGCCGTACGTCTGTTGCTACCATGCTGCTCGCAGGTATTGCACTTGGCGCCCTGGCGGGCGCTGCGACCGGCGCGCTCATCTATCTGGCCGATGATCGACAGTTGCGCGACCTGACATTCTGGGGGCTTGGTTCGCTTGCAGGTTCCACCTGGGCCAAGATTGGCGCTGCGGGACCAATCATCGCCATCATTCTGGTGGTTTCGCCATTGCTTGCGCGTGGTCTCAACGCACTGGCGTTGGGCGAGGCTGCAGCCGGTCATCTCGGCATTCAGGTGCAACGCATCAAAAACATCGCTATCGTTACCGTAGCGGCAGCTACCGGCGCGACTGTCGCCGTTGCTGGTGGGATCGGCTTTGTCGGCATTGTGGTGCCGCATATGCTGCGCCTCAGCATTGGTCCGGACCATCGCTATCTCCTGCCAGCGTCGGCGCTGCTCGGCGCAACGCTTCTGCTTCTGGCGGATGCGGTAAGTCGGACGATTGTGGCCCCGGCAGAATTGCCGATTGGCATCATCACCGCACTTTTTGGCGCGCCGTTCTTCCTCTGGATATTGCTGCGCCAGCGCGGCCTGCTCGATCTGTGAGGCTATCATGATTGAAACAAAAGCATTGGGCGTAAGCCTGTCAGGCAAGACCATCATCAGCGATATCGCCTTCTCCGCTAATCCGGGCGAGGTGACCGCAATTGTCGGGCCGAACGGTTCTGGCAAAACTACGCTGTTGCGTGCGCTTGCCGGTGACGTCGCTTACACGGGAACAGCCTATCTGGACGGCCGCTCCTTCGCTGAAATCAAGCCGTGGCAGATGGCGGCGCGGCGGGCGGTGCTTCCACAGGCAAGCGCCTTGTCGTTTCCCTTCACGGTCCGCGAGATCGTGAAGATCGGGCTCACCGGCGGCTATAGTGGGGTTTCTCGCGAAGAAGAAAAGCGCTTGCCCGATCTCGCTTTGCAAAGGGTTGATCTCGCTGGCTTCGGCGGTCGGCTTTATCAGGAACTTTCCGGCGGAGAACAGCAGCGCGTGCAGCTTGCCCGTGTTCTTTGTCAGGTCTGGAAACCGGTTGTGGATGGTGAGGCGCGCTATCTTTTTCTGGATGAGCCGATTTCAAGTCTCGATATACGTCACCAGATTGTGGTGATGGAGATTGCGAGAGATTTCGCGGCAGCGGGCGGCGGGGTGATTGCTATCCTGCATGATCTCAACCTGACTGCCATGTTCGCCGACCGTATTGCGGTCATGAACAGAGGCAAGCTTGATGTGATGGGCACACCGCGCGAAGCACTGACCGACGAGAGGCTCGAACGTGTTTATGAATGCACGTTGCGGGTGGGTGTCCCGCCGGAAAAGGGGGTGCCTTTTGTATTGCCCCAGTCTGCCTATCGCGCAGCCGCAGAATAAAAAAGGTCCGGCTCTAAGCCGGACCTTTTTTATTTCAAGCTTCGCGCTGAATTATCAGCTCGCTACGCGCGCTTCTTCCATTTCATCGAGACCAAGCAGGTGCCGCACATTCGGGCGCGCCTTGACGAGGTCTGCGATGCTGTACTTCATCAGCACGGCGAAGAATGCATTGAGTGCCTCGCGCAGCGCTGAATTGAGTGCGCAGCTGTCGACCAGTGGGCATTCGGTGGCATCGTTCTCGAAGCACTCCGCCATGGCGAAGTTTTCTTCGGTCACACGCACAACATCGAACAGCGAAATGTCCTGTGCTGCACGTCCGAGGCGCACGCCTCCATTGCGGCCACGTACAGTTTCCACCAGCCCATGTTCAACGAGCGGCTGAAGAATCTTGAACAAAAACAGCTCAGAAACGCCGTAGGCGCGTGCGATTTCCGGAATGCGGCTGAGCTTGCCGTCATTGGCAGCACAATACATGAGCATACGAACGGCATAATTCGTCTGGCGGGTAAGACGCATCACTGTTCCTTTCAACACGTCTCGGAACAACTGCAACCTCGATGCCGAGGACGCGATGCTCCAATCCTTGAGTTCGCAATTCCAAACCGAAAGCGGTTTATCCCTGTTTCGGAACTGCTCCAAAATTCTGGTCTTGTCGCATTTGCGATCCGGAAAGGTTCAAGGCTCGATCGGATCATGCGCTAAAGCGGATATATATGTTTCTTAACCCACTTTAGAATCATTCTTAAAATATATGAAGTCTTTTCTCACCTTTAAAGGGGAAAAGTTGTTACCGGTATCAAATAACCGCGAGTTCCTCCCAGACCCGCTGCAAAAGCCCATTCTGACCTACTGGCAAACGTCTATCCATTCGGCGCTGACCAGCTCAGCCATTTTGTGCGGAGCGATGCGCACGGCACTGTTGGTCGCTCCGGCAGCGGGCACGACTTCCTCGAAATTCTTCAGCGATACATCGCAGTAAACGGGCAATGCGCTCGGCAGACCGAACGGACATACGCCTCCGACCGGATGGCTGGTTTCGGCAAGAACGGTCTCGGCATCAAGCATACGAGGCTTGGTTCCGAACTGATCCTTGAACTTGCGATTATCGATACGCGCATCGCCACGGGTGACAATAAGAATGGTCTGGTCTTTGGCGGAAAAAGAAAGCGTCTTGGCGATCTGTCCCGGTTCCACGCCATGCGCTTCGGCGGCGAGAACAACAGTGGCGGTGCTCGTCGACAGCTCAATCACTTCGATTTCAGGCGCTTTGGCCGCAAAAAATGCCTTAACAGAATCCAGACTCATAGCTTCCCTTTTTCTTATTTTGATTATTAAACTCAAGTTTAAGCCGCAATGTGGCAAAGGACAAGTCTGGTTGCTTCCTTGCGGCGTTTTGGCATTGAATTTCTAACAGATCGAAGTCTCGATCTGCAACAATGCGCCAGGACCGAGAATGGGAAGCAGGTGAGGGGAGTTTGTCTCATAACACGGCTGCCATTGGCCCCGTGTTATGAGCGGCCTTGGATATTGCTTCAAAGATCGACTGGGCGACCGGATGCTTCCTCTTCCAAGGTTACAGCAACATCGGCATTGGCCGACAGCCTGACCTTGTCACCTTCGATATCGGCGACAAAACCGAGTTCGATATAATGATGATGGTCGCTGTGCATGCCGGAATTATCGGTTTTCTTCAGCTTGATGCGGTTATCTTCGACGCGATCGACCGTGCCGACATGCACGCCATCGGCGCCGATGACTTCCATATTCTCCTGGATTTTGTGCTGCATGGGGAATCCTCCGTGTTGAATGATGCCGGAACGGCAATCTGCAATTGAGGCTGCGCCAAAGAACTTAGAGCGCATTTAACCGCTGGCCATGGCAGTAACATTGAAAGTTAGGTTTTGGAGGCTGGATCGAGCTATTGTGATCGGTATCCGCTGCCGGTTTCGTTCCGTGTTGTTCAGAATGCTGGCAAATGAAACAGTGCACGTTGACGCCGCAAGAAAAGCTGCTAAGAAGTCACTCGCTAAGCAATTGGGCGCAAATCGATAGCTTGCTGCGATTTGCTGTTTTTCCAGACTTGTGAAAAGCATAGATAAAACAATTGTCTGGAGGGGTGGCCGAGCGGTTTAAGGCACCGGTCTTGAAAACCGGCGTGCAGGAGACTGTACCGTGGGTTCGAATCCCACCCCCTCCGCCATATACCCTTTCAGGCGAATTCACACACGTTCATTCTGGTTCGAAAACCGTTGTAAACTTGGGATTTCATCGTATATTCCGCTTCAAGCGCGTTCGGGCGGAGTTGCTGGAAGTCGGCATCAAGTCGGATACAAATCGGATATCGTAAAAGCGAAAACCGGATACGGCTATCCTCTGCTTGCGCACATTGTGAGGTGGGGATGCTGACGGAAGTTCAAATCAAAAAAGCCAAGCCAAGTGAAAAGCCGTACAAATTAAGCGACTCGAAGGGGCTTTTTCTTCTCGTTTCCAACTCTGGATCAAAGCTTTGGCGCTTTCGTTATCAGCGTGACGGCAAGGAGCATCTGCTTTCTCTTGGCTCTTATCCAGAATTATCACTGTCAGATGCTCGTGATTTACGCGATGAGAAACGTCGAATCGTAAAGGGGGGAGGCGATCCAAAAGCGTCTCCGAATCAGCCCTCATCCAATACACTCGGTATTACCTTCGAGCATTTAGCGCGTGAGTGGTTCGAGCTGCAAAAACCGATGTGGGTAAAGCGCCATGCGGATGATGTAATAGAGAGCTTGGAAACGCGAGTTTTCCCTCATATCGGCAACAAACATCCTGATGATGTGACGGCTCCTGACGTTCTACGTTTGCTTCGTGAGATCGAGAAAACTGCAATCGAGACGGCAAAGCGGGTTAGGCAGCGAATTTCGGCGGTCTTCGTCTATGGCATATCATCCGGTCGCGCATCGAATGATCCCGCGCATATTGTCAAAGGTGCTTTGGCTCCACTGCGCAAAGGAAAGCAGCCAGCCGTTATCACTCTCAAGGATGCTCGCGATGTTCTGAATAAAGCTGAGGCTGAAACAGCTCATCCGGTTACTAAATTGGCAATGCGGCTACTTGCCTTAACCGCAGTCCGACCTGGCACCCTAATCACAACTCCTTGGACCGAGTTCTCGGACCTCGATGAAGAGAATCCGGTGTGGCACATACCGGCATCTCGTATGAAGCTGAAGCTTGCACACAAGGATGATGAGCGTCGGGATCATCTTGTTCCACTGTCGAAGCAAGCTGTTGAAGTCATTGAAGCCATCAAAAAGGAATCATGGGGCGCGCCGTACGTATTTCCTAACGTCAGGCACAGATTTAAACCCATGTCTGAGAACGCATTGAGTTACCTGTTAAAGCGGGCGCATCTGTCTGGAAAGCATGTGCCGCATGGTTGGAGATCGACATTCTCCACAGTGATGAACGAGCACTACCCTAATGATCGGGCGTTAATCGACTTAATGCTCGCACATGTTCCGAAAGACAAAGTTGAGGCTGCGTACAATCGAGCAATGTACCTCGGTCGAAGACGTGAGCTTGCACAGCTTTGGGCGGATTTGCTGCTTGAAAAGATGGCCCCAGCAGGAGAACTGTTACTGGGGCCAAAACGTTAGCTTCTCAGGCGCGTGGGAGGGATTGCAACCATGCTACAACCTCATCCTCTCGCCATCTAATTTTATTAGCGCCCAAGCGCAGTGGCTTGGGGAATTTATCGTCTTTCACATACTGGTAAATCGTTGTCTTTCCGAGTGTTGTGAGGCGTTTCACGTCATTAACATCAAGTAGCCTTGGTGCTTGAATGTGATCAAGGTTTCTTTGCTGTGCGGCTGAAATCTGTGCCTGCATTTTATTTTGCTCTCCTTGATGGCTTGAAACGCGCACGCGCAAACTTATCTGTCTGGCATATCAACGAACTGACACTGCCATGACGAAAATTCACTTCAACGAACGGCAAGAGCCGGATGGAACGTGGACCGTTGTTAGGCTTTCCACAGGCGAGCCTGCCAAGCTGAACGGCCAATTTTGTTGCAATCTTCGGCGAGATGAAGCGCAGGAAATCACCAACTATCTGAATATGCTGGGCGATGGCGATCATGATGCGCCGCCCTCCAAATAAATAATTTCCGCATTCCTCGTCCGAAGAAACGGCACGAAGTCTGAGCCTTCATATTTCTTCGCAGTGCTGGTTCGCGCTTCAACGATGCGGAGCTGATCGCCGGGCTTTAGCCATCCAGTTGAAGCATCAAGAGCGGCTGTGATCACCTTTTCGCGGGTGTCCGCTTCGGCAAGATCATAGACATCATCGTCAAGATTGCCAGCAAACCATGTCCAAGGTGTCATTGTTTTGCCTCCCGCAATATGCGCTTCACCTCGTCCGACGCCTCCTTGTCAGTTGGTATTCTGCCCAGACGCGCCTCAAGCTTTCCGTAGATCGTGTGGGGACCGGCATTGTGCCATTCGACTGTGACTTTCATGGCGGACACCTCAGATCACTTGAAGTTCTTGCAGCATTCGCGTCACGAACGGTTCGAGATCAGACGCCGTCATATAAACGGTCTGGTGCGTCGATCCTCCACAGTCATCAGTCACTTCAGCTGTGATGGTCTCGCTGCGTAACGCGTATTCGATTGCGTACCGGATTGCGGTTTCGGTAGGCTTTGCTTTAGTCGTCATGGTTTCCGCGCTCCAATCAACGCATTGGCATGATGATGAACAGGGGAGGGTCGCCCGCTTCAGGGTCTTGCACGGGCGAAATAAGGCATGGGCTGTTCGACGCTTCGAGCGCGAACCGTACTTCCTCAGAGCCAATCGCACTGAGTACGTTGGTGCAGTATTTGTAGCTAAGGCCGATACTGATATCTTCTGGATGGCTTTCCGAGAGCGACACCGCGTCTTCCATGTTGCCAGCCAGCGGGTTTTCGATTTCTAGCCGCACATCATCCGCGCCGAATGCGAATTTAATGGCGTCGGATTTCTCACCAACGACCAGACTGACGCGGCCAACCGCTTCAAGCAGCGCTTCACGGTCTACGTGATAGAGTCTGTCGTTGCGCGTCGGGATAATGCGCTGATAATCGGGATACGTACCATCGACGAGTTTTGAAGTGACAGTCACGCCATCCTGAAACGCGAAGCGTATCTTTCGGTCCGACAGGCTGATGACAGTATCGCCACCCGCTTTCGTGCAGTGTGAAAGAAGATTGAAAATGCCACGTGGAATGATAACTCCCGGCATGCCGTCGCAGCCATCGGGAGCCTTGATTTTCAAATAGGCGAACTGGTGTCCATCAGTCGCGACAAAGTTCAGCTTACCTTCATCCCCATGCATAAATATGCCGTTGAGATAGTATCGCGACTCTTCGGTTGAAACTGCGAACCCAACATTTGAAAGTGCTCGCGATAGGTCATTTGCGGGCAAGTTAAACGCGTGCGGAAAGTTGCTGCCCGGTATCTCCGGGAAGTCAGAAGCTGGTAGAACCGGAACTTGAAGCTTCGAGCGACCGGCTCTGATGTTAATAACAGCGTCATCGCCTTCAAACTCAATCTCGCAGCCATCCGGGAGTTTGCTGACTGCGCTGTGCAGCAGGCCGGAAGAAACCGTAAATGCTGGGAAGTCCGAAACGCCTCCCTGCACGGCACGCGCCTTAACTTCCACGTCAAGGTTTGTACCTGAGACTGTCAGATGGCCGTTTTCGCACTGGATCAGTACATTGCCCAGAATTGGGACAGTCGGCTTCTTTTCAACGGTGCGGTTAGCCACTGCAAGAGCTGGAAGGAGGGCGCGTCGCTCTATCGTGAAGTGTATTGTTGCTGTCATGAATCTCCCTCTCGCGGGCTAATTGAAATGCCTGGATTAGTCTCTCTGCCGCTATGCGCGGGATTGCTTCGCGCCTATCTGGCGCGGCGGTGTGCGTAATCAGGTCCACTGTCGCCCGTAGAAGCCCGTAAATGAGTGCGTCTAAGGTTTCGTCAGGGGAAAATCCGATTGTCCGTACTTCTCGCCATTGCTCTTGAAATGTGTCGAGCACTGCTTGCCGGGCATCATCTGCAATCAGTTGCAGGATTACTGGATTTGGCCCGCCTGCGGACAATTGGTGCGATCAGCCGAAAATGTTTACAGCCAAGATCGCCGCACACACGCTACCTGCAATCAGCGTGGCAATCGCGACCATATGATCGAGCTGGCGTGCGTGAGATCTGTAAGCGGTAGGAAGATGAAATCCGCCGTCGACTTCTGTCTGAAAACTGATTTCCTTATACATGGCTGGCAACCTGACGAACCGAAAGACGGCGTGCGAGCGTTGCGGCGCGTTCGCCGAACCGGTCGACGACTTCACGGGAAAAGCCGTGGTGCGCAAGTGTGTCAGGGGAAACGTTGTCGCCAGAAAATGCCAGCACGCGCATTGCGTCGGCCATTTTGACAATCACATTGTCACGGCAAGTGGGGGCGGTCTTTGAAATTGTTTTTGGCTGAACTTTAATCACGGCGATCTCCATTGCTGTTAAGCCCAAAGAGGAGAGATCGAGCCGTTACTCACTACTCAACCGGCACGATCTGCTCCGTGGGGGCGAGTAATGGTATAGAGGGGACAAATGTCCCCTGTCAACATGAAAAAGGAAATTTGTCCCTAGACGCCGAATAGTTCGTTCATGTCTAGCACTTTATGCACGCTGACAATGTCGTCCAACGAGTACGTTAGGGACATCTCAGGGTTAAGTTTTCCTATGACTAGCTGTGTAGCGGTGCGCTTTACGAGATGGCCAATCATGGCATCGTAAGTAAGGCGACCATCGTTCTTAATCTGGATAACAATACTATCGCCAACGCGTGCGGGTTTGTGCGGATTAATGAACCGAAGGTCTCCATGTTTATGCTCCGGGTACATTGAGGACCCTTCTACAAAAATGGAATAAATGTCGCGGGAGTTCATAAGAGCCGGGGGGCGTCTCACATAGTCAATAACACCGTCAACCAATTGAAATGCTCCTTCCACGGACCCCGCAGCGGTTCCAAGTACGGGAACATCATTTGGCATTACTTGCCTTGACGGTGGGTTAACGTTCGCGTTTTTCACGTCGTTGTTAGTGATGTCGCTACTAACCTTTTCTACTACCGAATCGCCTGTAGATACGAGGTGTGCGATATCAACTTCCAGCGCTTTTGCGAGCGCTTCGAGCGTATTGCCGCGTGGTGATGCGGATGGGCGCTCAAACAATTTGCGCAAATAAGTCTTATCCAATCCAGCTTTTCGACTGGCTTGTTCTGGTGTCAGATCAAGAGCTTCAAGGCGCTCTCGAATGCGCTGTTGAATAGTGTTTTCCATACGGGGATTATCGTCCTCAACGATTTGTCCGTAAGGGGGACAATTATCCGTTGACAATGGGGAAATATGTCCCCTATGTTCCGCATTATTAGCAGAAAGAGGAATGTTGGCGGTGTCATCAGTGAAAAGCAGGCTCATCGAAGATCTCATCTCAGAAGCTGATCGCTATTGCGAATTGGCGGGGGTGTCACGTTCGTCTGTTTCAAAGACACTGTTTGGTCGCGGCGGACATATCGACGATTTGATCGCCGGTAAGCGCGATCTATCAACAGGCATCTTCGAGCGTGCGATGGGCTGGCTGAAAGAACGATCTGTCGCTGCTCCTGCTAATGACTGCGTTTCGCCTGCTGACCTCCCCAGTGGCGAAGCTGGGGCGCGCTGTAACAATGCTGGGCAGCGCGCCCCGACCGTAAATTCCGACTTGGTGGCAGCGCCATGAAACCATCATTCGCATCCTTTCATAAGCGTTGGACCTGTGGTCCGCCTCGTTTCGAGTAGATGGTCAAGCTTTAACGGCGCGGCCTGAGAGTTTCACCGAATCCTTTGACGACTTTTTTTCCTTGAAATTTTCAGGGGGGTGTTTCGTGCGCACTATTTCCGAGCAAGAACAGCGTTCGCTTAAGTCTGCAACCGATGGCGCTTATGCGTTGGCGGGTGGCATTAGCTGCATTCTGCCATTTACCCGCGTCGGTACTTCGACGCTTTCCAAGTATGCATCATTCAATGATGAGCATCACGACAGTTTCATGCCGCTTGATGTTGCTATCGAGGTTGATCGCAAAGCGAAATCCCCGACGATTATTAAACAAGCTGCGGAATTGCTTGGTTATGAACTGGTTGCTGCCAATGCTGTGATTGACGGTGATCACACGCCGCTGACGGCAATGGATGCGCACCGCGTCATGTCTGAAACGATGGACGTTTCGCAGGCTGTTCTTGCAGCTCTGGCAGATGGTCGCATTGATGCTGGCGAACGCAAGACCATCGCCAAGGAAGCGCGCGAAGCAATGCGGGCGCTTCAAGACCTGCTGCGCAAGGTGGGGGCTTAACGATGGTTTCCGTCTCAAGCCTTGTTGATCAATGGATCGCTGACAATGGCGCTCCCCGGCGGTTCGAGCCGGAAGTAAGCGGGAGCGTTGAATACTTCAACTGCTATCTGCATCGCTTTGGTATTCGCCTTCGCATGCAGGGCTGGCGCTGTCACTACTCTCAAAACGGCGGTCAATGGCGTCCTATTCCTCGCCGCCGGGTGCGGAAACTGGTTGACGAGTTGCGCAAGCTTGAAGGGTTGGAACCCTTGCGGGCGGTGCGACAATGATCAAGCGCCTGCTTAAGCACGATTTTCTTATCCCTGTCATTGTCGCTGTCCTGATCAATCTGATGGCGGCTTCTCCATTTTTTATAGCCATTTATCTGGCGGAAGGGCGCTGACATGGATGCACCTGTCCATATCAAGATTGCCGATATCGATGTTCGCGACCGCTTGCGCGAGGTTGATGCATCCAAGGTTGAAGCGCTCAAGCAGTCCTTTGCCGAAACTGGGCATGCGCACACCGATCACGGTTCGGGTCGGTGAGGACGATTTACCGTTCGTACTATCAGCTGGTGCCCACCGTCTGGAAGCTGCCCGGCAGTTGGGCTGGCTGGAAGTTCCGGCTTTATTCGTGATGAAAGCAAGCTTGATTCCGAGTTGTGGGAAATCGATGAAAATCTAGCACGTTCGGAATTGACGGCTGCTGATCGGGCCGTCTTCACCTTTCGGCGCAAAGAACTTTACCTGCTCAAATATCCGGAAACACAACATGGCGGCGACCGAAATCAAGCCGCCAACTTGGCGACTTGATCGAACGACAAGAACGCCGCAGTTTTGTCGCTGCGACGGCGGAACTGACGGCAAAACGGAGCGGTCTATCCAGCGCGACGCCGAACGCGGTGAGAAGATTTGCGAAGCGGCACTGCGCCTGCTGCGGGGAACGCGTCTCGACAATGGCGTGACACTGGATCGGCTCAAAAAGCTTCCGAACGATCTGGCACAGATCGCCTACATCGAGGGCGCTCTTGCGGATGAAAAGCGCATTCGGGGCGAAAGCAAGGAAATCCGCACGCACCAACAAAAGGTCAAGCATGCTGTTCGCCTGACAAATATGGCGATGATCGCCGATTTGGGAAAAGCAACTGCGCCAGCCAAGTTGGATCGTATCTATTCGGTTTATTATGCAGATCCGGCGTGGAAATTCCGGGTTCACTCCGATGTTACAGGCGGCGAGAAAAGCGCCGAAAATCATTATCCGACAATGACCACGGACGACATCGCGGCGGAAATGGTCGAGCTGATCGGCGGCAACAATCCTGCTGTATTGTTTCTATGGGCTACTAATCCGATGCTTCCTGATGCCCTGCGTGTGATGGAAGCGTGCGGCTTCAAATACGTTCATCACTGGATTTGGGACAAAGTTGACATAGGCAATGGTTACTGGGGGCGCGATCAGCACGAATTGTTGTTGATTGGTCGCCGGGGCGACATTGCGTGCCCGTTGCCGGAAATGCTGCCCCCGACCGTTCATCGCGAGAAAAAGGGCAAGCACTCTGCAAAGCCTGCTTATTTCGCGGAACAGATTGAGAAATTTTATCCCGATGTTGCGAAGCTTGAGCTTAACGCTCGCGGCCCGCGAAAGGGCTGGGATGTATGGGGGCATGAGGCGAATGGGCGGGTTGTGCCATGACCGACACGATGCTCCCCATTCTTCGCGTAATGAACGATGCCGGGACCGACGCTGAGCGCGCCGTTGTACTGCTGACGTGTCCGATCTCAATCATGTTGAAGTATCGGCACGTGCTGGAAAGCGCCTGCGCTCGACACAAGTTCGATGCTGGTAGCGAGTATCTCGTTTGCTTTTATGCTGCCATGCATCAGACGCGTTTTCGTGGAAACGTTCGCGGCGCTGCATTGAAGCACGCCGAAGGACGACTGCTGCTGTTATCCGAGCAGGTGCCGTCATGAGCGCTGATGCTTCTGATCTGCGCCGCATACGCGCGAAACTGGCGGCGTTGGAAGGCGCTGACTGGCAGCTTTGCTGCGAGGGTGATGCTTCGTTCGTTGAGGCAAAGACGCGACATGGCGAGCTTAATAAGGTCGCCACGTTCCATCCCGGCGCGACATTTGACGAGATTGATTTCATCGTAAGTGCGCCGCGCATGGTGACAATTATGCTCGAATTGGTTGATCGGGCAATTGTTGCGATGCGACAGCGTGGGCCAAAGCAAGGCGGACAGCGCCGTTTGCAGAACTATGCAGCTGAGGCTGCAATGAAGTGTGACGACGACGCGTTCAAGGCATTTCTTGAGCAACGGCACGGCCTTGAGTGGCCTTTAACAAAGGAACGGGCAGCGGAAAAGCTGCGCACGATCCTGAAAATACAATCCAGAAAAGAATTGAACGAAAACAGCGCTGCGGCTGATCGCTGGCGGGATCTGCGCGCTGCTTTCGAAGCATGGCTAAGGGTGGGACAATGAGTATTGCCGTCATGTCACGGATATTCAAAAAACAGCTAGGCTCATCAAGCCGGAAGATGCTTGCGGTTCGTCTGGCTGACTTTGCGGACGACAACGGGCGCGGCATTTGGCCGTCTGTAGGCAAATTGGCGCGTGAAACCGATATGTCGGAACGCACAGTGCAGCGTCTTTTGCGCGATTTTGTTGATGAAAACCTGCTTATTGTTGTCTCTACAGCAAGCGGGCGTCCGGGTGAAACGACCCGATACAACTTCAACATGAAGGTGCTTCACGGTCTGCCGGACACTGATATTGCTGCCGACGGGTGTCATGGTGTCACCGGTGACACGGTGTCACCCGTGACAACGGCGGCTGAGACGGGTGACATTGACGACGCCGACGGGTGTCACGGTGTCACCCGAACCGTCATAGAACCATCAGATAAACCATTATCTGAGAGAGAGCGCGAGAGCGAGCAGGAAAGCAGGGAAAACCGGAAGGCCATTGAGCGTGCATTCAAAAAGGCTTTCCACGTTTGGCCGACTGCGGTCACAGACAGCGAGCCTGACGCGTTCCGGGTCTGGAATACGCTCTCGCCGGAAGATCGCATCGCGGCTTCGGATGGTGCGGCTCGTTACGTCGAGGCCGCTAAGGCCATTGGACGCAAGGTTGTATGCTCCTATGCGGTCTATCTTCGAGAAAAGCGTTGGGAAAAGCTGCCAGCGAAAGCGCCGGTCGAACAATCGGGTTCGGTGCCAGCGCCGCAACTTGGCAAGATTTGGGGCGCACGCGTCTATGAGCTTTTGCTGAATGGTCCAACGCAGGCTGTCTCACTGAATGCATTCGAGCGGGACCTCTCAGAAAGCGGACGCTTTACGGCTGAGGCCCTTCTTCGCGAAAAGCAGGCACGGCAAGGTTTCCCGGCTGTGAATGAATTGTTCGAACGAGCTGCAAACCGTCGCGGTGCGCTTGTTCCTGTTCGCTTGCAGGCAATCAAGGATCTTCTCGTGCAGGTTCGCATCGGTGGCGATGAATGGAAGGCTTGGGAAGCTTTTCACATTGAGCGCGGTTGGCCTTGGTTGCCTGATACGGGCAATGCCGAATGGGTTTATTTCCCGGCAGGTGGACCGGAAGGGTTGAACGGGTTCGAGATTGCTTTGAGGGGATTGGGTGATGATGATGGCAGATAAGCGTTTGATTGATCAGGCAGCGCATATCGACCTGTCGCGATGCTATGCAAAGCTCGATAAGTCCATTGAAGAAAGAAAACGCAGGCGCATTGAGAATGCTAAGGCAGCGATTCGGGCCGGTGATGATTCTCCTTGGCTGGTGCTGAAAGTGATGACTGGTCGTGAAATCGCTGTGGGCAATGCTCTATTGGATGCCGATATCGAAACGCTTGTCCCCATGAAATTGGGCAAGGAAATACGCAAGCGTCATCGTGTTATCCCACCTAGAAAAGAACCTATTTTCATTGGTTACATCTTCGCCCGCTGCATCATTTCAAATGACACGATGGCTGCATTAATGGGCTTCGAGTATGTTGCTGGGATACTTGGAGGTTATGAAAACCCTCATCTCGTTTCAGACGATAAGGTATTGTCTTTCAACGAGAAAGCAGAGAACGGCCATTTTGATCATGAGGTGCCGCAAGCTGTATTCAAGCGAGGTATGAAAGTTCATATTCGCGATGGGATATTTGCCGGGCGCAATGGAGAGATTGTTTCGGGCGGTCACGATGGAAAGGGTAACGCGGTGGTTGATATCGATTTCTTTGGAAGATCGACGCCAGCAATTATGCCTCTTGCAATCCTCGAACCTTTGTGAGCGTATTCGGCTCACGGATAATCCGATGATCCTGTAGTGAGCCTCTGAAAACGCCTAGACAGCGGGAACGAAAGTTCTGAGGTTGGTACGCCGGTCGGACCCCGCCCTGACAGTCTCAAACTTGAGACACCGATTCAGGGTCAGTGCGTAAGCTATGCCTACCAATCACCGATACCATTGAGCGCCCATGAGGCGCTCTTTCCATTTTCTATAGAGGCAGCTCATGGCAACGATAACGGCGCACTGGGCTGACAAGCACCTGTCACTGTTTGGTAGCAGGCTTGATCAGTTGAACACCCGATTTCCTAAAGTGCTGCCACGCATCGTCAATCAGGTTGGCAACAGGGCGAAGACGCAAGTTGTTCGTGCACTGACGAAACAGACCGGCTTGCAGCGTAGGACCATCGTCAAAGCAATCGGCGATCCCGGTGTCGCAAGACCCGGCAAGCTTTCTTACGATATGGTCACGCGAGGCGGTAACATTCGCCTGAAATACCTGTCGCCAAAGGAAACCCGCAAGGGTGTCTCGGCCAAGCCATTCGGACAGCGCAAGGTTTTCGCGGGTTCGTTTATGAAGGGTGGCAAGTTTCCGAACCGACAGGATGTGCCAAAGTTTTACGGACACGTCTTTCACCGGCTTAACAAGTCAGGCAGTCGTATTACCTACACCCGGTCGGATGTGTTTATCCCAGTGGAAATGACCAAGGGATCAACCAAGGTTGCATTTGAACGTATGGCAGCGCCCTTGCTTCAAGAGCGTGTCGACGCAGCGATCAAGAAGTTGCTGCCATAGGCTGCCGATCAGGGCAGGGCACCCGACCGACCCGGTCAACCCCTTCCACCCCCTCCATTGGGTCCTTTCCCCGGTCTGTGACCGGAGCGGGTGAGCGCGACTGCGGGATTTCGGTCTCTGCGAATTTTTACAGGGGGATTCCACCGCCCTTTGAATGGAATCGGAATCACATGGCCAAAGGGTATTCAGACGAGCTGCGCCAGCAGGTCATAGCTTTCATTGAGGAAGGCCATACCGTCCGGCAGGCAGCGGAAAAGTTCAATGTCAGCCCCAGTTTTGCTGCCAAATCGCACAAGAAGCACGTCGATCAGGCCGCGCAGCCACTTTTGCCGGTGCAAGATCCGGTGGAGGATGACGAACAGCCTGAAAACGAAGCTGGGATAACAGCGGCAGATCTCGCAGAGATCCTCGGCGTTTCAAAGCGGGCAATATCCGATTACGTCGAGCGTGGAATCATTGTGAAGACAGGTCGGAATCGCTTCGACCTGCGCAAATCAGTTCAGCTCTATTGCGAGCATCTGCGCGGGATCGCGGCAGGTCGAGGCGGTGACAATGTCGACGCGCTCTCCACAGAACGTGCCCGACTGGCACGCGAGCAAGCCGACCAGGCAGCAATGCGCAACGCGGCAATGCGCAAGGAACTGGTCCCGATTGCCGAGGTTCGCAACGAATGGGTTTCGATAGCCCGACGCGTCCGAAACGTGATGATGGCGGTTCCATCCAGATGCCGCCAGATGCTGCCCCACCTTACCACTTTCGATGTCGATCTGATCGACGAGGAAATTCGCACGGCACTTACAGAGCTTGGTGAAAAGGACGATGACGACGGCTCTGGCGATCACGCGGCGGGCAGTATGGGAAGCCCTGACGCCGCCACCGAAACTGAAGCTCTCGGAATGGATTGAGCAGACAGTTTACCTGCCGGAGGGCGTATCGTCGCTGACGGGTCGGGTGAGGCTCTGGCCACCGCAGCGCGAGATTGCAGACGCTATCGGCGACAGCGCGCTTGAGCGTGTCACACTGGTAAAGCCGGTGCGCGTCGGCTTCACGACGCTTCTGACAAGTGCGATGGCCAGTTTCTGTTCGAACGATCCGTCGCCGATCCTTTCGCTCCTGCCTACTGAGGCTGACTGCCGCGACTATATGGTTTCGGATGTCGAGCCGATCTTTGATGCCTCGCCCGCACTCAACGGATTGTTGACCGGCGATGTGGATGAGGGCGGCAGAAACACTCTGCTTTCCCGGCGCTTTCCAGGCGGCTTTCTGAAAGTCATTGCTGCGAAGGCACCGCGCAACCTGCGCCGCCATAATGTGCGCATCCTGTTTATCGACGAAGCGGACGGCATGTCGGCGACCAAGGAAGGGTCGCCGATCCTGCTCGCCGAGCGCCGCACCCTGTCGTTTGCGGATCGCAAGATCGTAATGGGGTCGACGCCAGTTTATGAGGAAACCAGCCATGTGCTGCAATCCTATGAGCAGTCGGATAAGCGAATTTATGAGGTGCCTTGCCCTGAGTGCGGACACTTCCATGAGATCCAGTGGTCCGATATTCAATGGCCGGAAGGTGAGCCGGAGAAAGCTTACTATGTTTGCCGGGAATGCGGCTCGGTTATCGATGAGCGTCATAAACCCGGCATGGTTGCGAATGGTCGCTGGCGGGCACTGAAACCGGAAGTAAAGGACCATGCAGGGTTTCGGATGAATGCCCTGATATCCTTGCTACCGAATGCGTCTTGGGGTCGGTTGGCGAAAGAGTTTGTCGGCGCGAAGAATGATCCGTCGAAGCTTCAAACGTTCATCAACACGATCCTCGCGCAAGGCTGGAAGGAAAACACCGACGAGCTGGATGATATCGAGCTTGCGAGCCGCGCCGAAGATTTCAGCCTGGTTGCGGAAACTCCAGACGATGACGATGCGACGGCCACGACCGGCATTCCTGTTCAGGTTCTTATCATCACCGCAGGCGTGGACGTGCAGGATGATCGATTGGAAATCACCTTCATAGGTTGGGACAAAGAAGGGATTCCTTACGCCCTCGGACATGAGGTGATTTGGGGGCGATACGACGATCACACAACTTGGTCGGAATTGGATGTCGCGCTCGGCACGCAATGGGATCACCCGCTCGGCGGCAAGATCAAGGTCGATGCCACCTGCATCGACAGCTCGGACGGCGAAACGATGGAAACTGTCTATCGTTATGCATTCCCACGGTTCCGTAGGCGCGTGTTTGCGATCAAGGGCGTAGGCGGCAACCGGCCATGGATTGAGAAATCCAAGTCCACCGTCAAGGGTGGAAAGCTGTTCATCGTCGGTGTCGACGGCATCAAGAGCCACATTTTCGGTCGGCTCGCGCGCGCAGGTTCCATGCGCTTTTCGAAAGCTCTGCCTGTTGTCTGGTTTGAACAGCTCGTAGGTGAGCAACTGGTAGTCAAATACTCGCGCGGACAAACGGTTCGGCAATTCGTGCCGGTGCCGGGGCGACGACACGAAGCTCTCGACTGCACGGTTTATGCCTTCGCCGCTCGCCAGATGGTGAATGCGAACTGGGCACACCGTGAGGGCGAGTTGTCGACGCCACCGGAAATCAAACCTGTTTCATCCCTTCCACAGATCGCACCTTCGGAGTGGTTATAGTCATGGCGACAATAGACGATCAGATCGCAGCGCTAGAGGAAGCTATTCTGACCGGCGCGAAGAAAGTCATATTCCACTCAGGCGGCACCCGCCGTGAAGTGGAATATCATTCCTTGAAAGATATGCGGGAAGCGCTTGCGGATCTTCGGGCCCGTAAATCACGCGGCCCTCGC
Organism: Brucella sp. MAB-22; assembly: GCF_025908475.1. NCBI lineage: Bacteria > Pseudomonadati > Pseudomonadota > Alphaproteobacteria > Hyphomicrobiales > Brucellaceae > Brucella > Brucella sp. MAB-22. The sequence goes on from NZ_CP109781.1 coordinate 1,949,706, forward strand.
ACTATTCTGGCGGCGTTAGACTAATGGGCATTGGGAACATTCTTGATAAGGCCATCGGCTACGTGTCGCCGGAGGCGGGGCTGCGTCGTGTCCGTCACCGCGCTGCAATGGAAATTGTCCAGCGCAGCTATTCCGGTGCGGAAACCAATCGCCTGAAATCAGGCCGTCGCGCAAAGTCGACATCGGCAGATGCCGAGATCGCTCGCGCCGGTCGCAAGCTTCGCGACCGTATGCGGGATCTGGTCCGCAACAATCCCTATGCGGCGAAAGCTGTCTCCGAGCTGGTCAGCCATGCCATCGGCGACGGCATTATCCCGCGCTCGAAGAACAAGGAAGCAATCAAACTGTTCCAGGAATGGAGCAAGGTTTGCGATGCTGATGGCGATCTCGACTTCAACGGCATCGTTGCCCTGACGGTTCGAGAGATGTTTGAAAGCGGTGACGGTATTGTACGTCGCCGCCGCCGCAGGTTGGAAGATGGATTGCCGGTTCCGCTGCAGCTGCAGGTGATTGAATCGGACCTGCTCGATAGTACCAAGGAAGGGGTATTATCTGGCGGCGGCAAGGCAATTCAGGGGATCGAGTTCGATGCGATAGGCCGCAAGCGCGCCTACTGGATGTTCGGATCTCACCCCGGAAACAGCTTTTTTGACCCGCAATCGACCATAGTTTCGAAGCCTGTCCCGGCAGCTGATATTGCGCATGTCTTCGAAAAACAGCGCACGCAGGTCAGGGGCGTTCCATGGGGGACGCCAGCGATGGACGATACATTCGACCTCGCCGAGTATGAGCAGTCAGAGCTTGTCAGAAAGCGTCTCGAAGCCTGCATCGTCGGGGTGATGACCGGCGGTGACATTGACGACACGATTGGATTGCCGCCGACCGGTAGGGATGGCGAAGCGACGGCACCGGGCATTTACAATGTGCACGGGCAGCGTGTCGAAAAGTTCACGCCGGGTATGTTCTACAACGCTGTGGGCGGGCGAGATTTGAAATTCTCGCAGCCTGCCGTTACCGACAGCTACGATCCTTATAAAGCTTCGATGCTGCATACTATCGCAGCTGGCTGGCGCGTTCCTTATGCGCTCATGACCGGTCGGCTCGACAAGGTCAACTACTCGTCGAGCAAGATCGGCCTGGAAGGCTTCCGGCGCATGATCTCAATGCTGCAATGGCAGGTCATCATACCGATGCTGTTGCAGCCGATGTGGGACTGGTTCTGTGAGGCTGCCTACCTTGCCGGTAAGATCAACACTCCCACTGTGGCGGTTGAATGGTCGCCGCCGCGTTTCTACTCAGCGGATCCGCTGAAAGATGTGAATGCCAGGATCAAGGAAGTTCGCGCCGGTTTCCGCTCGCTCTCATCGGCAATCGCCGAGACCGGTGAAAACACTGATGATGTGCTGGACGAAATAGAGTCGGACAACGCCAAGCTCGACAAGCGAGGCATCATCCTGGACAGCGATCCGCGCCGCATATCGCAGGCCGGTCAGGTCCAGCAGCCCGTCAATACCGACGATCCTCCTGAGAAGGACGAAAACGATGACGAAACTTAACCTGCGCAAGATGCCGGACAGTCTGCCCATGCAGATGCAGGAAGTCCGGCTGCTGCCATCCGGTGTCGATACCGAGACACGCACGCTGGATCTGGTATGGACTACCGGCGCAACTGTTCGCCGTCGCCGTTATGTAGGCTGGGATACGGTTGTTCCGTTCGACGAGATCCTGCTTGTCAGCGACAAGGCAATCGATCTGTCGCGGATGAATGCCGGTGCGCCGGTTCTGGATAGTCATTCTGTCTGGTCGACCTTTTCGCAGGTCGCGGTTGTCGAGCGGGCGTGGGTTGAAGGCGGCGAGGGTAAAGCTAAGGTCCGGTTTCCAAAAGCCGGGATCGACGAGCGCGCCGACCGTATGTTCGGTCTGGTCTCCGATGGCATCATCAAAAATGTGTCGGTCGGCTATTCCATCGACAAGATCCGGATCGAGGAAGCCCAGAAAAAGGGTGAGGTCGAAAAGGTATTCGTCGAACGTTGGACGCCGAACGAAATTTCGTTCGTGACGGTTCCGGCAGATCCCGGCGCACAGGTGCGCAATCAAACCGATACATTCCCGCTTTTGATCGACCGCAAGCCCGTATCGACGTTTGCGGCCTCAGCGCGGATGAGAATGGCGGAAGCTGTCCGCCGCCTCACTTAATCCAGCAATCACCCATTTCCAGTTTGCCGCCTGCAATTCTCCGGGGTTGCAGGGCGACGGCGCTTGTTTTGCCCGGTACATAGAAGGAAACGCACACCATGAATAAGGGTGCTTACATTTTCGCGACCGTCGCCGCATTTATCTGCGTCGGTCTGGCTATGGCGTTGTTCGCCGCAGATCCATCGCATGCAGCATCCCTCGATTATCGTGCATTCGTACAGCCTGACGGAATGCACCTGATCGGTGCCAACGTTGCCTTGCTGGGCCTGCGTTCGAAGCTGAAAGAAATCACCGACCGTGCGGAAGCTACCCGCGCGCGCATTACCGATGATCTCGATGAAGATGCGGTTCGGGCAATCGAGCAGGAACATGCCACCATTCTGGCTGAGGCCGATCAGGTCCGTTCGGATATTACCCGGATGGAAAACGAACAGCGCAACGCGTCGCCAGTCGATCCGGCCGTCCGAGCTGCAGTCGACGAAGGCGTGCGCGCCGAGCGTGAGCGGTCCAGCACTATTGAGGATCTGGCTACACGTTCCGGTTTTCCGGATCTTGGTCGCGAGCATGTTCGCTCTGGCACGCCGGTCGAGACTTTCCGCAGCTTGCTCCTCGATCATATGGTTTCGAATGAGCGCCAGAGCCCAACAGACAGCCGTGTACGTGTCGATGTGGTTCATGATGAGGCGGTTACTCGTCGATCTGCCCAGATTGAGGCGCTCGCTTATGGCCTCGGTGCACCGACGCCGCAGGCTGGCCCTTCTGCAGCTGCTCGCCAATATATGGGCATGGGCCTTGTCGATCTGGCTGCAGAGAGCGTCAACTATCGCGGTCGTCGCATGATGAATGCCCGCGACATCGACGATGTGTTTACGCGCGCTTCGCATTCGACCTCCGATTTCCCGGCAATCTTCGAAGGTGCGGTCAACCGAACTCTCGAACAGCGCTATGCGCTTGCCCAGCCAACGTTCCGACGCTTTGCGCGTCAACGCAACTTCCGTGACTTCCGTCCTGACACCACTGTGAAGGTCGGTGATTTCCCACTCCTGAAAAAGGTGCTGGAGAACGGCGAGATCAAATATGGCTCGTTCGGCGAAGGCAAGGAGCAGGTACAGGCATTCAGCTACGCCATCGCTCTGAACGTCAGCCGTCAGATGCTGATCAATGATGATCTGGGCGCAATCTCTGATCTTCTTACCAGCTATGGCGCTTCTGTCGCGCTGTTTGAGGAAGTCACTTTCTATGCGGGTGCCTTCAACGGTAACCTTGCAGACGGCAAGTCGGTGTTCCACGCGGATCACAAGAACCTTGCCGGTACTCCGTCCGCAATTACCGTCGACAGTGTCGGTGATGGCCGGAAGGCCATGAGCAAGCAAAAGAGCCTGGACGGCAATCCGTTGCTGTCGAATGCCGCTCGCATCATGCTGGTTGGCCCCGACAAGCTGACCGAAGCCGAAAAGCTTCTGGCTTCGATTACGCCCGCGACGGTTTCGACCGTCAATATTTTCTCCGGCAAGTTCGAGCTGATTGAGTCGAACCAGATCCAGGGCAATGCGTGGCATCTGTTTGGCGAACCTTCGGCAGGCTCGAACTACCGCTGGGGTTATCTGGAAGGCTACGAGGCACCGCGCGTGCGTATGGATGAGCCGTTCGGGCGTCAGGGTTTCAGCATGTCAGTTGAACACGACTTCGGCTGTGGCGCGACCGACTATCGCTTTGGCTACAAGAACGCCGGAGCCTGATCGACAGCAGGCGGGTCGTTTGGACCCGCCATCCTTTCCGTTCTGATCCTTCATAAGGAAAAACTCCCATGAAAAACTATATTCAGCCAGGTGACAGCGTCACCGTTCCGGCTCCAGCTGACGTGAATTCTGGCGACCTGGTTGTTGTCGGCGATCTGTTCGGCGTTGCCCAGTTCTCCGCAAAAGCTGGCGAAGATGTGGAAATCGCAACCAGGGGCGTTTTCGCCTTGCCGAAGGTTTCCGCGCAAGCGTGGGCCGTTGGTGCCAAGGTCTATTACGTTGCCGCTGACAAGAATATCTCGACGACAGCGACCGGCAATACCTTCATCGGTCACGCTACCGAGGCGGCGGCGAACCCATCCGACTTCGGCGCGGTGCGTCTTTCGGTGTAAGCGACATGGCGAACTGGCGAAAACTGGAAGCTATGGTCGATCAAAAGATGGCACGTAGCTATGGCGAGTCGGTTCGCCTGTCTTTCATGAAAAAGCAGGTCGTGGATCCTGATCGGCCATCGATTGAGATTAACGCGCTCCTGCATGTCGGTGGCGATGACTCGCGCGCTCCCGGTCCTACCGGGACATATAGATCTCGGCTGTCGTTGGGCGAGGCCGAACTGTTCCTGGATCGTTCAACCTACACCGGTCCTGATCCGGAGGTTGGCGACAAGGTCCGCGCGAATGATAGGGCGGGAAAGCCTTGGTTTGAAGTCGCCGCAGTGTCGGATCGATATAGCAATCTCATCGTCGTGAAACTGGGGCAGATCTGATGTCTATAGGTCGAATTGCACTGCGTATCGCGACAATCGGGGCGCTTAACGGTGCGACCTCGGTCGGTTCCAATGTTCTCGACAGTGAAATTGGATCGATTGACGTCGGGGCGGACGGTAGCCTTCGCACCGATCAGGAGAAACCCTTTATATCGGTCTATACCGACGGATCGAAGGCCGAAGATCTGAGTAGTGCGCGACGACTCTGGCAGAACGGACTTACTGAACTTTTGATTGAAACCGGCGTCGCAGCGTCGATGGTCGAAACCAATCAGGAGACTGGTGAAAGCACGATCATTCCTGGAATACCCGCAACTGACTCTGCCTTCGAATTGTTTCTTGATGTTGTCGATAGACAGTCTATCGCCGCGTTGATGGATCCAGATAATCCGTGGGCCGAGATCTGGCGTATCCTTGTTCGTGATATCGTCAAGGTTGAGCGCAGGCGAACGGCAGATGCCGAGACTGGCACCCGTATGGCAGCGCATCAGCAAAGCATCACCTGCGACTTGCTTCCGGATCCGGTTTACGGCGAGCCGGTTGCATCGACTTCTGTATGGCAAAAACTGCTCGATCAGATGGAAGCGGTACAGCATCCGTATTTGCAGAAACTGCAAGAACTGATGGGCTTGGCCGTCATCCAGCTTAACTCCATAGAGCAACGTCGACGGTTTGGTTTCACGCTGGATGAGGCGAGGGCGCTTTGCGATGTGCCGCCGCTCGCAGCGGAAGCGACAGAACCGGACATTTCGCGGGTCGATTTCGAGAAAATCTGATGGCTGAATCTCTTGCTGATGTCCTCGTCGAGATGCAGCGCCGACTGTTCGAGGTTGAACGTCGTTTGGCTAATCATCGTCGAACCGGCGTGATCGATGAGATCGACCATGGCAAAGGCGTCGCTCGTGTGAAAATCGAGGGCGGCGATCAACCGTTCCGAACCGGCTGGATCCCGTGGAAGGAAATCGCAGCGGGCGGGATATCGACCCATATCCCGCCAACGGTCGGACAGCAGGTCGATGTCATGTCGGAAAGCGGTGACCTAACTGATGCCGTCATTGATTTCTCGACGCACTCGAATGCAAACCCGCGCCCGCACGACGGGCCGGACGCGGTGATCGTCAAGGGCGGTGTCCGCTTTTTCATCAGTGACGACACTGTCACGATTGATGCGGCGAGTATCACTTTTACAGCCTCCAACGGAAACCTTGCCTGATGCCACTGATCGTTCGTCTCGGTGATACATCCAGTCATGGTGGCACCGTAATTTCGTCCGCTGACAAGTGGATATGCGAGGGAAAGCTCATTGCCAGAAAAGGCGATCTGCATTCCTGCCCCATTCCCGGTCATGGCGTTACGCCGATTGTGTCGGGATCATCGAAGTTCATCTGCGAAGGCGATCCCGTGGCGCGAACCGGCGACACGACGGGTTGTGGCGCAAGTCTCATTTCTGGCGCGACCAAGTGGTCGTGCGACTGACCAAAGGAGAACAGGTGATGAAAGTCATCGTGAAGGAAAGCGGCTTTTACGGCGGCACTTACTACATAGCCAAAGCTGCCGAGCAGGAAATGCCAGATGCCGTGGCCAAGCAATTTATGGCTCCCTACGGTCATCAGCTGGAAAAGCCGTCCGACCGGCAAAAGACTGTTCGTCCGGTTAAGGAATAGGCCATGTCATCCCTCGGCTTTTCGAACGTGGACGGTTCACTGCTGGCGGGCTTTGACCATGTTCGGCAGTCGATTGAGGTCATTCTGACAACGCTGGTTGGATCTCGGGTGATGCGTCGGGACTTCGGTTCCGAGCTGATGGGACTGATCGATAGACCGATGAATGATCGCGTCATTCTCGGCATCTATTCGGCTTGCGCCATGGCTATTGCGAAATGGGAGCCGCGCTTCGCGGTCACCGGCATAAACATCGGCAACCTGACCGAGCAGGGCGTCATCGATCTCCAGATACGGGGTGTCTATTACCCGAATGGTCACAAGGGCGATTTTTCCGTGACCGAAGGCGAGACCTCCACGAACATCACAATAGCAAGGACTATGTCATGAGCCGCTTTGTTGCGCCGAACCTGGCTGACCTTGGCGATGTTCCAAGCGTCGTCGCGGTGGATTTCGAGGAAATCAAAAGCTCACGCGACGAATACCTGATTGCCGCGCTGGAACGGTTCGGCGTTTCTTACGATGTTGAGAAGCTGGAAACCGATCCCATGGTGATCGCCTTTTCGGAAGGCGGCGGCTATCAGGAAATGAAGTTTCGCCAGCGGGTCAATGAAGCAATCCGCGCCTTGTCTCTGGCGACTGCCATCGGCGGCGACCTTGACCATATCGCAGCGACCTATGCCGGTATTTCGCGTCTTGTCTACGACAATGCCGAGGACGATCAGCCGGAAAATTCGCAATGGGATCCGGTTCTGGGGAAATGGGTCGAACTCGACGACATTTTCCGCGCCCGCATCCTGCTCGCGTTTGAAGCGTTTTCGACCGCAGGGCCGGAAGGTGCATATGCGTTTCATGCTCTGGAGCTGGATGGAAAACGGGATATCGCCGATGTTGCGGTCTATTCCGAGGAAGATGCTGCAACCTATACGAATGGACTTCATGCAGACGCCTATTCAATGGGGCTGATCCCGAACCCGTTTTCCGGTCGGGCTACCGGCGATCCGGTGCTAGCACCTGAAATACTCGTCGTAATTCTTCCGACGGTTACCTACGGCCCTACAGATCAAACGTTGTTGAACCGGGCGTTCGAGGCGGTGACGCCGAAGGACGTTCGGCCAATTGGTGACAATGTCCGCATCGAGCCTGCGACCGTTACGCCTTACGATATCGAGGTCACTCTTTATTATGCACCGGGTGTCGACGTGTCGGCGATGGCGGCGGAAGCGAAAAAGCGACTGACTGCATATGCCGCGTCTCGCCGTCGTATCGGTTTGGCCGTGCAGCGCGAGGTTATCGGCGGTCGCGCAGCGGTCGACGACAATGTGACTGTTGAGGTGGTTTCGCCTGCGGCTGATATCGAGCCGGGTTCGAAAGGTGTCGGACAAGTCGGCGCAATCACGGTCAATACGGTTCAAACGCAAGGATCGTGGCAATGACGCCAGGTGAAGCGATTGACGCCGTCGTAGATCTCGCGCTTTCCATTCTTCCTGCGCGTTCTTCGCCACTCACTGTCGCATTGCTCGCTGCCGAACTGGCACGGATTGCGACGGTAGATCCCGCCGTTGTCGCGACGATCTGGAATCCTGCCACGTGTCCGAAGGTTCTGTTGCCATATCTGGCAATGGGTGTGTCGGTTGATGTCTGGTCGGCTGACTGGCCCGAAGCGCAACAGCGCCGGGTTATTGCTGCTTCTCCTATGGTGCATCGTCTCAAGGGTACGCGTGGTGCGGTTGAGCGAGCGCTGGCAGCATTTGAGCTGGAAACCCGCATTGTCGAGTGGTGGGAGGATGGTTCGAGGCGCGGAACATTCCGTGTGGAAATCCTTTATCGCAATGGCAGTCCGGTTTTTGATCTTGAGGCACAAGCGGCGGCAATCGCATCGGTTGATGCTGCCAAGCCAAAATCACGCGTGTTTGGAACCCGCGCAGTCATACAGGCCCGTGGCACGACCTACATCGGTGCATTGCCCCGAACTAATCTGACAGCAATTGCCCATCCGTTCGCGTTCGAACCGCCCGTATTAAGGGCATCCAGTTTTATTGCCGGTGCGCCGTGCGCCTTCATATCGGCAACTGCTCATTACAAGGTTTAAGACTATGGCTCAAAACACGTTCGCTTTGATGACGAACCTTGGCCGCGCGAAGGAAGCGGCGGCGCTTGCCAACGGTACTTCCGTTGTCATTACTCACATCGCAATCGGTGACGGCACAACCGTTCCGTCGGGCGGCGAAACTGCGCTTTACCATGAAGTTGCACGCAAGGCGATTTCTGGTCATGGCACTGTGGTGGGCGCATCGAATGTGGCGTACTTCGATATTTTTCTGGAGGCCTCAGAAGGGCCATTCACAATTCGGGAAGCAGGCCTGATTGATCAGGATGGCGATCTGATTGCTATCGCTCGCTACGATCCTCCTATCAGCAAACCAATCCCGTCGAGCGGACAGACGGTCGAAGGCACTATTCGACTGGAGGTCGCATTCTCGAACATTGCAGCGATCACGATTGTCGTTGACCCATCGTTCAAGGTTGCGTTGCAGAGATTGAGCCGATTGCCTTGGTTGCCTGTCATATCGATGTCAGTTTCTGCGCCTCCAGCAGCGCCATCAATCGGAGACGTGTATTATGTCCCAGCGGGCGCAACGGGGGCCTGGAATGGTCAATCTGGAAAAATAGCTGAATACACATCTGCTGGTTGGGCAATTCTGACGCCGCCAGAGGGACATGGTATAAGTCTTCCGAATGGTCGCATCTTTGAAAAAGTTGGTGGCGTATACATAGAAAAGCTGGCGTTAGATGTTCAGTCGGGTCGCTGGAATTTTGCAATAGTCGGGGGGACATCCAGCGCGATGACGGGCACATTATCAGTGGTGCCAGATCAACTCTATGATGGTTTTACAGTTATAGTGAGTCCGAATTTCGCCCCAAATGCGGGTGCGACATTCAATCTTAACGGAACCGGCGCGAAAGCAATATCGGGCGCTGATGGTGTTGCTGTCCGGTCGGGAGATATGGTTGCGAATGTTCCCGCTTTGCTAATCTATTCTGCGAACCTCGGAAAATGGATACTGTCTTCGCTTTCCCGACTTCCTACGCAGGCGTTAGGCTTCAAAGCCAAGCACACGGCTGTCACGAGTATACCGTCGATTACACCCACGACTGTCATTCTGGACCAAACTGAATTTGATAGTTCGGGAATGTATAATGCCGCGAATGGACAAGCTACCATACCAAAGCGCGGGATCTGGAACGTTTTCGCAAATTTCTTCTTCGAGGACGTGGCAGAGCGAACAAATCTGACTTTGCGCAGAAATGGAGTGAATGTTGCCGAGGCTGCTGTCAATTCGAGAGGGCGAATTCTCGCGATGTCCACTTCGCTGTTGTGTCAGCAAGGTGACGTGCTTTCACTAATGGTCGTGCAATCTAGCAGCTCAACTATGAATCTCAATCCATCAACGATTAATGCCGATTACGGGCATGTCTTTTCAGCTTCATTCGGAGGCACAGTCTAATGCATACTCTTATGACCGAAAATGAAGTGACGGCATTCGCGAATCGAAACCCATCTCTAGCGGCTGAGTGTATCTATAGTGATGGTAAATTAAGTTGGCCGAACGAGCTAAGCGCGCAGATGGAGAAAGCTCTCGATGTGGACTTATCGTCAATTTCGCTTTCGCAATTGAAGATTCACTTGAAGGCGAAGATTGATGCTGAGGCCGAAAACGAACGCTTGAAATACATCACGCCAGGCAATGGGCAGGCCATGACGTATCAACAGAAGGTGGATGAGGCGCGAGCATTTAAAGCTGCCGCTAGCCCGCAGTCAGAGGATTATCCAGTCCTTTCATCCGAAATCGGTATTACAGGGCCAACGCTAGCGGATGTTGCTGACACAGTATTGATTGCCTTTAGTCGATGGCAACAAGTTGGTGCCGCAATTGAAAGTGTTCGTCTCGGCTCAAAACGTGACGTTGACGAGGCCGAAAATGAAGTGGCAGCGCGAGCAGTGTTAGACGTTATAGCTTGGCCGAAACTGTAACTTCTTCTGGCGAGGCGAGAACCCGATAGAACATAAGCTCTGTTGCCATCGTGAGGTTTTGCGGTTAGGCATCGATGGTCGCTAGCAGGCAGAGGGGTGAGATGACAGACCGCAACGCGCCGTTCGATTTGGCTCGTGTCCTCGCTTGCTGTGCTGTAATAGTGTTACATGCGGCTGCAGGATATCTGTATCAGTACGGGAGCATCCCATTATACCAATGGCATTTTGCAAACGCTGTGGACTCTGCTGTTCGTTGGTGTGTGCCAGTCTTCGTCCTGCTGAGCGGTGCATTAAATGTTGGCCCCAATAACACACACGGTAGCGCTTTTCTGGGGAGGAGGTTTCGCCGGCTATCCTTAGTCGTTGTTTTCTGGAGCGCAGTGTTTTTCGCTTATTCCGGCGTGCAAAGCGCTAATGATATCGCAATGCGCTTCTTGGCGGGTCAACCGTACTACCATTTGTATTTTCTGTTTCTGATCGGGGGGCTTTATCTCTTTACTCCAGCGTTTGCAGCTTATGGTAAAGCTGTAGGTGATCGCCAGCTTCTTGTAACGGGATTGGTCTGTTTGGCTGTTGCATGTGCGGTTTGGACGATAACAGATAGAAGAATGACGGCATTTAGCTGGTTTCTGCCTTTCATCGGCTATTACCTTATTGGTGGGCCAGTTAGTCGAAGGCCATTGCCGCTACGAATTGCTTTGGTTGGGGCAGTGTTATCTTTTATCGCTACCGTAGTGGGCACTTGGTTGTTGGTGGATCTGTATGGGCCAAATGGTTCCGGTCTTTATCTCTACAATTATCTCAGCCCCACCGTGATAGTTATGTCTGTATGTGTTTATTCGATTTTCCTTCGAATACCACTAAAGAGAACTTCGGTTCTGACTAGCCTTAGCTCTGTTACTCTCGGCGTTTACGTTTTGCATCCGATCGTGCTTGAAACACTACAAATATGGATCCCACGAGTTCTTCCGCCTATCGGGGCGTTGAAATCAATCTCGCTGTTATCAGCCTTCACGGTTCTTATCAGCTTTGCTGTTGCGGGGGTAGGTTCGCGTCTCCCGTATCTGAAAGCCGTATTCAAATAATTGGCGAATACCATCTGTATTTGCCATGGCGCGACAACCAATGCGGTTTGTCGTTGTTGCGCAGCTGCAAGTTCTAATTCTTCACCACTAACTTAGGCGACTTGTCATGGCTATTGACAGCTGACACGGCGTTCGAGGCCGCAATCCTCGCGTTGCGCCTAGCTTACTATCGTCCACCCTAATCCGTCTTAACAAAAGGAGTGCCGCTATGGCATCTGTGTCCTTTCACCATGGCACGCGTGTATTCGAAAGTGCCGAAACTCCACTTCTGGTGCGTATTGCGCGCACTGCCGTCATCGGCCTTATCGGTACTGCGCCGAATGCGGACGTACTTGCGTTCCCGTTGAATAAGCCGGTGCAGATCCTGCGCCCGCAGGACGCAGCAACACTCGGCAATGCAGGTACGCTGAAAAACGCTATCGACAGCATTTTCGACCAGGTCGGCTGTCCGATTATTGTGGTTCGAGTTGAGGAAGGCGAGACGACGGCGGAAACATGGTCGAACCTTATCGGCGACCAGACCGCCTTTACCGGTGTCCATGCATTCCGGCGCGCATCGTCGGACGGTCTCTATAAGCCAAAGTTGCTTATTGCTCCAGGCTTCACTCAGACCTCGCCAGCCGACGGCATTGCCTCAATCAATGTGACCGCAGGCGGAACCGGTTACGATGCTGACACCACAACGGTTGCGGTTACCGGGGCAGGATCCGGTGCAGTCGCTGAGGCTGTTGTCGCCGAGGGGGCAATCACCGCGATCATCGTTCGCAAGGCTGGTTATGGCTATACCGGCACGCCGACGGTTACGATCACTGGCAAGGCTGGATCCAAGGACGCAACCGCAACCGCCAATATCGGTTCTGTTATGAACCCGGTTGTTGCCGAGTTGATGGGTGTGGCGGAAAAGCTGAAAGCTGTTGCTTATGTCGACGGGCCGGACACGACCGATCAGGCTGCAGTGCAGTATCGTGGGCTGATCAATTCGGGGCGCATCGCAATCTGCGATCCGAAAGTCTTGAAGTACGACACGGAACTTGATGCCAACGTTCCGGCTCCATCCTCGCCGATCTTCGCCGCCAAGCAGGCGAAAATGGATCTGGAGCAAGGTTTCTGGTGGTCCGGCTCGAACGTCGGTATTTCCGGCATTGTCGGCGTCAATCGTCCTATCGAATATGGCGACCAGTCGAACTACCTCAATGAAAACCGTATCAACACTATCGTCAATATCGATAATACAGGCTTCCGGCTCTGGGGTGTCTGGACTTGCGCGGCAGAGCTTCTCTGGCAATTCATTTCTGTGCGGCGAACTGCTGACGCAATAAATGAAGCGCTGGAGAAGGCATATCTCGAATTTGTCGACAAGCCGTTCTCCCGCGCCAATCTGAAATTCATGGTCGAGGGCGGGCGCGCTTTCCTCCGGCAGATGGAAGCCGAAGGCGCAATACTGCCCGGTCATGACTGCTGGCTGCTGGACACGAACACCGACAACGATATGGCACAAGGCATCATCAAGCTTGGTGTGAAGTTCGAACCGCCTGCACCGATGGTTGATATCCGTATTACGGCATATCGCAATATCGCCAGCTACACGCTGTTGCTCAACCAGGTTGCGCAGGAAATCACTTCCGGATCGGCTGGCTAACTACCAGCCGATCCGCTCCACTTCTCCCACTTCAACGTCATTAAGGGGTTAGGCTCATGTCTGACATGCCGCGTTATATCCTGCGGAACTGCACCATTTTTGCAGACCGCGTTTCGAAGATCGGGCAGGCCAGCGAGATCACGCTGCCGGTTCCGACGGAAAAGGTCGAGGAACTGCGCAACGCCGGTATGGTGCTGCCGATCGATATTCCGATGGGTTATGAAAAAATGGAGGCTAGTTTCAAGCTCTCTGGCTTTGATCCTCAGGTTATCACGTTGTTCGGCCTGGAAGTCGGTTCCGAGCGCGAGTTCATGGTGACCGGTGCGCTCGTGCACGAGGATGGCACCGTCGTCAACGCAACTGCCTATATTCGCGGTCGCCTCATCAAGAACGATCATGGCGCCTGGAAGCCGGGTGACATGGCCGAGAACGATTTCTCGATCACGCTTCGTTATTACAAGCTGGAAGTCGAAGGGGCGACCCTGATCGAAATGACGCCGTTTGATGTGTCCATCGGCGGCACGTCGCGCACTCAATCCATCCGCAGCGCACTTCTCGCGTAATCAGCGTAGTTTCAAGGACACGACAACATGACTGATAAAAACACAGTCTTGCTTTCCAAGTCTTATAAGCTTGGTGGCACGAATACCAACCAGATTGAGTTTCGCGAGCCTAAGCTGGCAGACCTCATCGCCGTCGAAAACGTGGCCAAAGGCGGAGGCAACAATCAGGTTATGGCACTGATGATCGCCCAGCTATCCGGATCCACCTATCCGGAGGTGGCCGAATTTAGCGTGACCGACTACGAGCGTTGCACAAAGGTGGTGTCGCCTTTTTTGCGGCAGGGCACCTCGGATGGCGACGCCTGACAATCTGGCTTAGCCAGAACCTTTACACCCCGATATCGACGTTTCTGGAAATGACGCCGCAGGAAGTCTTGCTGTGGCGTGATGAGGCCGTCGATCTGATGAAAGCAAAGAGAAAATAATGGCTGTCCTGAGTTCCAAGCTTGTTGTTTCGCTTGTCGATCAGATCACCGGGCCCGCTCGCGGTGTTGCTGCTGCGCTCGACGGTCTCAACCGTCGTGCCAGCAGAACGACGTCCGCGATCATGGGGGCGGGCGGCGGCTTTTCCGTCGGGGCGTTGGCTCGTAATCTCGTCGCCATCGGGGCCGGTTATGTCGGTGTTCGTGAAGGTATCGGCGGAACCGTCGGCGCTGCTATGAAATTCGAGGAAGCTTTCGCCGATGTCCGCAAGGTCGTCGACGGCACGCCTGCGCAATTGTCCGTCGTTCGATCCGAGATCCTCGGACTATCGAAGGAACTCCCGGTAACTGCCGATGGGCTTGCCTCGATCTATGCTGCTGCTGGTCAGTCAGGCGTTGCGTTGCAGGAGCTGACAAAGTTCTCTGAAATGGCTGCAAAGGTCAGCGTGGCGTGGGATACGTCGCAGGGGGAAACCGGTGATGCGCTAGCAAAGATCAAGACCCAGCTTGGCTTTAACGTCGACCAGATCGGTTTACACGCTGACGCCATCAATCACCTCGCAAACAATACCGCCTCGGCTGCTCGCGACCTCGTGGAGTTTGACAAGCGGGTTGCTGCGACCGGCAAGATGTTCGGCTTTTCCGATACCCAGACGCTCGCTTTCGGCGCGTCCATGATTTCGGCAGGTGCTGAGGCGGAAGTCGCGGCAACTTCGTTCCGCAACATGGGGCGCGCACTGACGAAAGGTGAGCAGGCAACAAAGTCACAGCGTTTGGCATTCGCAAAGCTCGGCCTCGATTCCGTCAAGGTATCGAAGAACATGCAGAAAGATGCGCTCAAGACCACGTTGAACGTGATCGAGCGGATCCAGCAGCTACCGAAAGATCAGCATATCAGCATCGCTTCTGCCTTGTTCGGTGATGAGGCGCGAGCGCTCATGCCGATCATTGCCGATACGAAAGAGCTGCGCCGCGAGCTTGCGATGATCGGCACTGAGTCGAACTACAGCGGATCCGCATTTCAGGAATATATGGTTCGCGCCGAAACGACGGCGAATGCTTTGCAGTTGCTTGGAAACAAGATCAAAGCTTATGGCATCGGCGTTGGTGATAGCTGGTTGCCGACGATCAAGGATATGAGCCTTGGTATAGGCGATGTGCTGGACACGCTGGATAAACGTGTGGGCGTCATCGACAAGATCGAAATGGCCGTCAAGGGCTTAATGAGCGGTTTCGGTTATGGGGGCGAGGGCGGAACACGCCAGCTAATCAATGATCTCGGTGATCTTCTGTTTGGCAAGGCCTTTGAAGGCGACGGCACGCAGGTCGATCAGCGCATGATTGATCTGGCTAAGCTCTCGAACAATTTCCGCAAGATTGGTCTAGACCTGAAAGCCTTCGCCAAAGATATTGGGGAAGGGGATCTGTTAGGCGCTGCCGGGAATATCTCGGAAGCTCTCAGCAAGATGTCTGGTTCTGCGACCGTGATAAGTGCACTCGGCATTGCCGCTACCGGCGCAGCGATGCTGACTTTGGGGCGCGGTATCACCCGTTTAGCTATGTCCCCATTTGGGAAGATCGCCCTTGTATCTTCCGCTGCTATCACGCTGATTGATGCCGTCAAGGGTGCTAACAGCATTGGTGAGTTCGCGGATAATCTGGCCAAACTTTCAATGGTTGACTGGGCTATGATTGCTGGTGGTTTGTTGGCGGTTTCCGGTCCGCTCCTAAACCTGCGAAACCTGATCGCAGGAACGGCGGCGGCTGGTGCCGCTTCTACAGCGGTTGGCGGTGGCGCTGCAGCTGCTGGTGGTGCTGGTGCTGGATGGTTAAGCCGAATTCTTGGTGCTGGCGGTGGCACCGGGGGTATGGTGGCCCGTGGTGGCATATGGGGGCTTATGGCCTATGGTCTCTACAAGGGGCTTGAAGCAAAAGGGCCGTCCGATCCTCGCTACATAAACCCGGAATTTTTCGTACAGAAGTCCAACGAACAAAGGACCAAAGCAGGTACTGGTACGGGGCAAGTGTTACCAGCCGCGCCTCTGCCAAATCAGCCCGCGCAAAACGCGTCCCAACCGTTTAGTTTCGGTGCGCTGTGGAGCGCATTGACCGCGCCGTCTCCTACGGCTGGCATTGCAGGTGCAAAGGGGCCGGCTGATGTTTCGTTGGTTGGGACGCCATCTGTTTCAGTTGCTACGCCGGTACAGACCATGCCGAGTGGAACGCAAGATGTGCGGGTTACCAATCCGCAGCCTGCTCCAGTGGTGACGGTTCATATGAACGTGCAGACCGGCGCTTCTCCGGAACAGATCGCATCTCAGACAGCACAAGCAGTCGCGGCTCAATTCCGTGCGGCGTCTGGCGGCGCATATTCCGACGGGGGAATGTAATGGCAATTCCGATGTGCTTAGGGCCTTTCATGTTTCATTCCCTTCGGTTCGGTTACCGGGGATTGAAGCGTGACCTTTCCACCCGTTGGGCCGACATCAACACTGTAGGCGGGTTGAACCGACTCCAATGGACAGGCGGCGATGATGATCGCACGACAATTGAAGGAGTGTTGTTCCCGCATGAGTTCGGCGGATTGGCTGTTCTTGAAGGCCTTCGCGGGGCGGCTGTTGCCGGAACTGTATTGCCGCTTATTACATTAGCCGGAAATGTCTACGGCATGCACGTGATCGAAGGTATTAGCGAAGATCAATCTTATCACACTGCTCTTGGACAGCCGCGTATGGATGTTTTCCGCATCCAGCTTAAGCGCTACACTGGCGGCAGTTTCTCGCCGATTTCTGTCATTCAATCATTGTTCGGGTGATGCCATGGCGCGCGTTTACACAACGATACAAGGCGAAATGGTCGACGCTATCTGCCGTAAGGTCTATGGCGACGAAAGCGGCTATGTCGAGCGGGTTTTGGAAGCTAATCCCGGGTTGGCGGCGCTGCCGCATCGGTTGCCAATTGGTACAAAAATTAATCTTCCCGATGCTTTGCGAGCAGATCAAAACCAACCGCTAATTGCACTATGGGATTAGCCTACAAGCCAATTGCGGGTCTGCAAATAGCGCGATCAGCTTCATTGTTCTCTGGTGTTGCGGAATAGGTTGCCTGTTCTCCGACGGTTTCCCCTGGCTGAACATTTGTAATGTATGCTTCCGCTACGTCGAGGAACTTGTCACCTTTCATGATGCGACAAGATACAGTGATCCAGCTGAAAGCAAGGTCGCTGTCATTTTTGATTTGTACTAAAACCCTTGGGTTCTCTGGATCCCTCTTGATGTCTTGGCTTACAATTTTGACCATTGCCATCGCAGCCGTCACTGCTTGAGGTGTCGGCCTATTATTATCTGCCGTCGCAGCGCCGATTTGAACGATGCTACTCAGCAGCGCAGTAGAAACAAATAGCTTCCTCATTTTCCCCCCGGTTTAATCAAAGTTCAGCACTAGGTGCTTCATGAAGACTCCAGCCTTTGAAATAAAAGTCAACGGCAAAGCCGTCGCGTCCATTGTGAATGAACGGCTTATCTCGCTGACTGTCACCGACAAAGAGGGTGTCGGCTCGGACTCGATTGATGTCGACCTGAATGATGGCAACCCGTTCGCCGCCATCCCTAAAAAGGGTGACAAGATTGAGGTGTCGCTTGGCTATGCAGAGACCGGCATACTCCCTTTCGGTGCGTTCACTGTAGATGACCCAGAGATCCGCTGCCTTCCTTACGGCATGAACATTCGCGGGCGAGGGGCGAATATCCGCGACAAGTTCAAGCAAAGCCGCTCCCGCCACTGGGATGAAAAGACTGTTGCCGAGATCCTGCAGCAAATCGCCTCCGAAAACGGTTTGCAGCCTGTCATCGACGACGAGGTCGCTTCGCACAAGTACGACTGGTTCGGACAGCAGGATGAGAGCGACGTGCATGTATGCGAGCGTCTGGCACGCATTCACGGTGCTTTGTTCTCGGTCAAGGATGGCAAGCTGATTTTTGCGAAGCGTGGTAGCGGGAAGTCAGCGAGCGGAAAGGATCTGACGCCTATTGTCGTCGGGCCATTCGAGATCGTGCAGGGCACATGTCGCATCAACTTCGCCTATCGCAAGAAAGTCAAAACAGTGCGCGCAAAGGTTCGCGACCGCGCCAAAGCTGAGACGGTCGAGGTCGAGGAAGACAGCGACGAGGAAGGCACTGCCGATTTTACGGTGAAGGAAAATTTCAGCACGGAAGCCGAAGCGAAAAAGGCTGCGAAGTCCAAGGCTGAAAGCCTCAAGGCGGAAACTGTCAAAACCTTTGTCACAGTGTTTGGCGATCCGACCATTCGGGCAGGCGCGCCGTTTTCCTACCAGAATGTGCGGCCGGAAATTGACGGCATCGAATTCATTATCGAGACAGCAACCCACCGCATCAGCAAGTCGGGATATATGACCGATATCGAAGCGAAGCTAAAGCCGGTCGCCAGCAAGGCATCCAAGGATAAGAAAAAGTCGACTGCTGCCAGCACGTCGAAAACAAACGAGAACAGTCCTAAAACGCCTGCGGTGCCGGATCCTAAACCGCAAGCGCCCGCAACCTCGACGACGGGCGGGTCACCTATGGGCATGGGTATAGGTCGCGCCTAGCGCCGCTCGAATTTCCAACGGGGCAATCATGAAATACATTATCCGGAATTATCCGGTCGTCTTCATCAAGTGGGCGATCTACGGGATCTTGCTGCTTATTGCCAAGCTGGTAGCGATCCTGATCGCACCGATATTGGCGTTCTGTTCAGTGTTGGCGGGGATTTCGGTTCTGCCGTACCCATTCTCGCTTTTTCACACGCATGATGACGACCTGGACGGCGGGCAACATCAGCTTGGATGGCCGCAAGCCAAGGGCTTCAAACTGTGGTGGCAGCGAACACGATGGATCATGCGAAACCCGGCTTATGGCTTTGCGGCCAATGTGCTCGGTTTCAGGTTAGATGGCGTGACCACCGTTTATCAGATCGACAGCGGCGGCATTGACTGGTCGAAACCCGGCACATTCTATGAGGGTGTGTATCGAGACGCGAATGGCCGATTGTTTTTCTCGTATCGCGCCCGCTTCAAGGTCTTCGGCAGGATCTGCGGTTGCTGGATCGGCTGGAGCTATGTCGCCTACGACAATGTCAGCCTGCAGCTGAAAATCTCTCTCATATCCATCGTCAAATAGAGGCTGTCATGCAGCTTGTGCCCGATTGGCGACACGTCTTGCGAAAGGCGTGGTCTGTCCGCCTGATCCTGCTTGCCGGTGTTCTAACCGGCATTGAAGCCGTGTTGCCGCTCCTTGGTGACACTTTCCCCATCCCCTCCGGCGTGTTCGCGTTGCTGACCTTCTTCGTGGTGGTCGCAGCCTTTGTGATGCGCCTTGTTTCTCAGAAGGTATTTCGAAATGGCGAGTAAACGCGCAAAAGCTGCTCTGGCGTCTGGGTTGGGGCTCGTCGCTTTGACGGCGACTTATCTGACCGCCCCATGGGAGGGAATGGAAAACCAGGCCTATTACGACAAGCTCGGCAAAGTCTGGACCGTATGTCTCGGCGAAACCAAAGATGTCAAGAAAGGTGACTATTACACTGACAAGCAGTGCCGCGAGAAACTCATCACACGTCTGGAGAACGATTTCAGGCAACCGCTGCGCAAGTGTATCCGGACTTTTGATCAGGCACCTATCAGCGTGCAGGCGTCGATGCTGGATCTCTCCTATAACATTGGGACTGGTGCGGCCTGCAAGTCGACCGCCGCCCGCCGCATGAGTGAACGGCAATGGCGTGCAGCCTGCAACGCGATGACCGCTTTCAATCGCGCCGGGGGCAAGGTCGTGGATGGTCTGAAAAAGCGCCGCGAACTGGGTGACGCTCAGCGCATCGGTGAGTTGGAACTCTGTCTGGCAGGTCTGTGATGTTCGGCCTGCTGGACTACCTCAAGATAGCCGCTGGCTGCGCCGTCGGGATCGTGTTGTCCGCGATCTATTTTAACGGCGTGCCGGTTCTCAAGGATCTTCCCTATGTCGGAGCTGTTTTCGAGGGGCAGGCGAAAAAAGGCTTGGTTCCTGAATTTCAGGCGCTGGCGTTAAAGGCTGAACTCGATCAGCTCAAATCCATCAGGCGCGCAAATGCTCTCGTTATCGAAGCCTATCAAGTGCAGCTGCGCAACGCTCGCGAAGCTGAAGCCGCACGCATTGAACAAACGGAACAGGAGATTGCCGACTATGAAAAGCGGCTTGCTGATGCGGGGCGGTTTTGCCTGCTTGATCGCGATGACATTGAGTTCCTGCGCAAATAACAGGCTTTTGCAGGAAGCGGCTGAACAGGCGGGGCAGGCGCATTCAGAACGGCAATTGCCAGCCTATCCCGATGACTGCCGCAGAAAAGAACAGCATGCAGCGCTGATCGATGGGGCAGAAGTTCGATCAGTGCTCAAACGCGAACGGCAGGCGCTTGATCGACAGAATGCGCGCACAGATCGGTGCGCTGATTTTTATGATGGCTTGGCGGGGGAATGAGGTGATGCCAATGGATCCGGAAGCATCCACAGCTGGCAAGCTGATCGAATTACCCGAAGAAACCCGCGAGTTTCTCTCCCAGCTTCGCGAGGAAGATATTGACTTGATGAAGCACGGGCTGGATCTGATCAGATCAATGCGCACAATTGGCCGTTTTATGCGGTGGGTCATTCTTGCCGTGCTTGCTGTGCTAATTGGCGTCGTCTCGCTCTATGAGAACACAATGAAACTGCTTGCTTGGTTTCAGAAGTAATAATGCCCCGCTTCGGCGGGGCTTTATCGTTTCAACCACTGTGGCACCCTCATTCTATATCTGAGATGCCGCCGTACTGAAGCAGAATGGCAGGCTGAACCTATTCGCCAATGTCTGGGTCAGCTTCTCTGTTCCAAGCAACCAAGCCGCTGTGTTTTTCCTCAAGCACTTTTGCTGAGCGAAGGGCGCACCCTCGGTAGCAAACACCGCAGGCTTGAAAGCGGCAACTAATTTACCGTCACCGTTTTGCCAGAAAAGAAAACCGCGCTTTCATAACCGGCGTTGGTCTGCGGTTATCAA
The DNA here is from genome assembly GCF_025908475.1 of Brucella sp. MAB-22. Classification (NCBI taxonomy): domain Bacteria; kingdom Pseudomonadati; phylum Pseudomonadota; class Alphaproteobacteria; order Hyphomicrobiales; family Brucellaceae; genus Brucella; species Brucella sp. MAB-22. Next base: position 1,970,872 of record NZ_CP109781.1, read on the forward strand.
TATTAAGGCTAATCTAGGACGCTCACCTCGCTGGCCTGTATTTTGCCCCTTGCGCTCTTCTGAAAAACCTAGGGGCGCGACCGTCGTTTGTGGTGCCTGTCTGTCGTAGGCTGCAGATGAGTTGGAATAAATGGTGAGAAACTCGATTGTGAATGCATAGCCACTATGATTTGTCGGATAAATCGTTACTAAAATCCAACATAGTGAAATTTTGCCAAGGTTGCTGTTATGGCGATAAGCCCATCACAATGTCGAATGGCCCGTGCCGGACTGGGATTAAATAGAATTGATCTCGCACAAAGAGCGCGAATCTCCTCTACCACACTGGCAGATTTCGAGACAGGGAGACGTGAACCCTATGAGCGAACTTTGCGCGATATAAGAACTGTTTTGGAAGATTTAGGTGCGAAATTCATTGAGTGCGATGGTTTCGGAGCTGGAGTACGGTGTCCGGATGAACAGTAATAATCTGCGTTTCATCGATCTATTTGCGGGGCTTGGCGGATTTCATCTGGCACTTGAACAGCTTGGCCACAACTGTGTTTTTGCGTCGGAACTACAACCCGACTTACGTGAATTATACTCAAAAAATTTTGGAATAGAACCAGCGGGAGACATCCGCAATGTAGCTCTAAGTGACATTCCGGAGCATGATGTTCTATGCGCAGGATTTCCGTGTCAACCATTTTCAAAAGCGGGCGATCAACTTGGCACAAATTGTCCAAAATGGGGCGATCTTTTCAGTCACGTTTTATCGATTATCGGACATCATCGCCCTAACTATTTTATTCTTGAGAATGTTCCAAATTTACTTCGTCACGATAAGGGACGTACATGGGCTGAAATGGAGCAAGCCTTGAGGAGTCACGGATACTCGGATGTTCACGCAAAAATTCTTTCGCCCCATATGTTCGGTGTGCCTCAAGCACGCGAAAGAGCGATCATTATAGGATCGATGGAACCTTTGCGCCAATTTGATTGGCCTGGAGCGAGTGTCAATAGAGATGATCTGTCTATTCGTTCTATTCTGGAGCCTCATGCCGCTTCCGCTAAACGATTAAACGCTAGGTTTATCGAGTATTTGAATGCATGGCAGGAGCTGCTAAATACACTACCTTCAGAAGTGGCGATTCCATCTTTTCCGATATGGGCCATGGAGTTTGGGGCCACCTATCCGTTCGAAAACGAAACACCTCACGCCTTGGGTTTCAAAATTCAGGAGTATAAGGGCGCCTTTGGAAGAGAGTTGTCAGGTTTGACGCCTGATGAAATGCGATTATCAATCCCGACTTATGCAGCTTTAGAGCAAGTAGAGTTTCCGGCATGGAAAAAGAATTTCATTCGTCAGAACAGGAAATTTTATACAGACAACAATAAGGTTATTGATAAGTGGTTACCAAAAATTCTTGATTTTGCTCCAAGTTTTCAGAAACTTGAATGGAATTGGAAGGATGGAGGTAGAAATATCTGGAATACTGTTATTCAATTTCGAGCGTCCGGTATTCGAGTCAAGCGTCCTACAGTTTCGCCTTCTTTAGTTGCTCTTACAACTAGCCAACTTCCAGTCATCGCTTGGGAGCGCCGGTTTATGTCTGTCAGAGAGTGTGCGAGACTGCAGAGCATGGATCATCTACAATTTTTACCAAACCACAATTCTGCGGCTTTTAAAGCGTTCGGAAACGCCGTAAACGTTAAGGTCATTAATCAAGTCGCGAGGCGTTTGCTGAGTGTGCAACCAAATTTAGTATCGGATCTCGACGATATCGAAGTCGAAACTGACAAGAATGGAGAGCCAGTAATGGCTTTTGTGAGTTAATGGCCGTTCATCAGAAGCTAGAATTCGCCAAAGTTGACGACTTGTTTCTGGACCCGTTGAATCCTCGATTAGGGCGTAGCAATACTGGTCCAAAAGTCCCACAAGCTCGTATATTGAAACTCATGCGAGATTGGACATTAGACGAACTTGCTGTTTCTTTTATGGAGAGCGGCTTTTGGGTACAAGAAGCTCTTTTGGTCGTAAAGGAAGAGCTTTATGGTAGTGAACGACTGGTCGTTGTTGAGGGTAACAGGCGGCTAGCTTCTTTGAAGCTGCTGCAGGCTGCCGCTCAAGGCGATGATGTAGATCGTAAATGGAAGCAAATCATTGAATCGGGAAAAATTCCCAAAGATCTGTTTGATAGCGTTCCATACTTAGTTGCAGATTCACGTCAAGATATCGATGTATTTCTGGGGTTTCGGCATGTCACCGGTATTAAAGAGTGGCCTCCCGCCGAAAAGGCTGAGTATATAGCAAAGCTTATTGATGAGAATGGCTATTCTTACCAAGAAGTGATGCGTAAAATTGGCAGCAAAACGCCAACTATAAGGCAAAATTATATTTCATATCGTCTTCTGTTGCAAATGGAAGAAGTTGAAGGAATTTCTATTGATAAAGTCGAGGAGCGATTTAGTGTTTTGTTCCTGTCTTTGAGAACTGAGGGGGTAAAAACGTATCTGAATATTGACGTTTTGGCCGAACCTAAAGCAGCCAAAAGACCGGTTCCGAGTGACAAACTTGCTCATTTGGTGAATTTTTCGCGTTGGCTGTTTGGCAATGAAAAAGTTCCACCTCTGGTCGCTGACTCCCGTCAAGTGGATAACTTCGGGCACATACTTGAAAGTGAAAAGGCTGTTGAATACTTGGAAAGAACGGTCGAACCTAGATTCGATACTGCTTTTCAACTTGCCGGCGGAGATGCGCCAGAAATTGCACGATTAATTGACTCTGCTGCGGATGATATTGAGGCGGCTTTGAGCCGTGTTCATCTTTATGCTGATGATACATCTGTTAGGCAAGCAGTTTCTCGGTTAGGTCAGGATTCATTCCAGTTGCTCCGATCTTTTCCGGAGATTTACTCCGATCTTTTGACAAAGTATTCCGCAAAATGATGAGTCTCCCAGAAGAAGGCTTTCGGAAAAAGGGGCCTTACGTAGCCGATAATGTTGAGCTTATTAGCGATTGGGTAGAGGCATCTGTACTTTTCCTCGATGGGGAAAGTTCGCTATCTGATATCGTCGATATACTTCTTGAAAGCAACTTCTATACTTCGCAGGAGAAAGCTTGGGATTTTGCAACTGATGTCCGTCTCTGTATCGAAAGAAGACAAAGGATATTAGGACAAGGTTATCCGTTTGTTGTCGAAGATCAGATGCGAATAGTTTCTAAAGGGGAGTGGAGTGACTATGCGCCATATTCATTCTGTTTGATCTTATCTTTATTGCCATCTTACCGAAGTTGGCGACAGCACTTTGGTTCTGATTACACAGAGCAGGGGGTGCTATTTGAAGACTTGAGCGTCGAATCGGTTCGGTTAACGATGGCTGGTTGGGAAGTGGTGAAGACCGGATGGTCCAAACAAGAAGCGGCTGGCTTAGGTGCAGTTGCTGAAAGGTGCGCCGGACACTTGCGGGAAGGGTTAGGTGATCTTAATCACTGGGTGCGGGGTTCTGAAAATGAGGCGGGATTAGATATTCTTTGTTATCGTGCCTTTGGAGATGACCGAGCCGGATTTCCGATCTACCTTTTTCAGTGCGCGAGCGGGGCCAACTGGACTGAGAAGCGTAAAACCCCTGATTTGGATATCTGGAAGCGTATAATTATTTTTACTTGCGATCCGAAGAAAGGTTTTGCGATGCCCTTCTCATTGACTGACCAAGAATATCGGCTCAGCACCAATATCGTTAATGGTCTACTTTTAGATCGTTTAAGATTGTTGTCGCCCGGCGCGGAAATTCAGCATTGGTTAAGCGCCCCCCTTATAGAGCAGATATGTGAGTGGTGTAGCTCGAGGATTGACAAAATCCCCTCAATTCAAGATGACTTCTAAAAGCCTAAGAGCGTGTAGCGCTTAATCGTACTGACGGCGATTCTGCGAGGAGTACAACGCTTCACTAAACACCATCAATGGTTACTGAAATCACATTGAACCTTGCGACCGATTTCCATTTGGCTTGAATTGATTTCACTTAAACTCAAGATTCTAGCCGGATACAAATCCGGATACAGAACGAAATATCTTATATTAAAAGAAAATTAAAACAATTAATTAGCACAATAATTCGTAGGACACCCCCTCCGCCATATTTCACTTTAAGTTATTGAAATTATTGCGTAAAACGTAGCATCGCGAAGTCATACCACGGATCTACCCACAATTGGAAATTAACCGTTGTTGTCGATGCGTCGACGGATTGGCGTGTGTGTCTGCCTAGTCGCGATCCGACACAAAGCATGAAAATTGAGGGAGTCGGAACGCCTTGCCTGCGCGCTGGCGCCTTTAAGCGTCTAGCCTCGCCTGAGTCCTGTATGGTTGTATGCATGATGCATAAAGCCATACCAACCTGAAGGCGGGATAGTCGTCCGAGTCTCGTATGGTTCGTCACATGATGTGATAAGCCATATTAAACATGCCCCAATTTCATCGCGGGCGAGTCTCTTCAGCGTTCGTTGTTGCTTCAGTCCTGTATGGCTTTACGCTTCATGCGTAGGACCATACCAACCTTTACCCACGCTCCTTTCCGATAAACCTTTCAACGTTTACTCTCGCGACAGGCCTGTATGGCCCCTTTCCGTTCGAAAGCGACCATACGAACCTGAAACCGATTTCGTTTCGGGCAAGTCTTCTTGCGCTTAGCGGCATCCGAGTCTTTGAACCATACAATGGCACGGTGCCATTAGCCTTACGAACCTGAATCCAATTTCTTATCGGACGAGTCTTTTCAGCGTTTGCCGTCGTTCGAGTCTTTGGGCCATACAATAACAAAATGTTAGCAGCCATATAAACCTGAAGGCCATTGCAGTGACGAAGCAGTTATTCGGCAATTTTTGCCGGTCAAATCTTTTGCAAAAATTCAAACATTGAATTGCTAGCTGGGCCGAGACTCTTTCCCATTTTGCTAAATAGGTAGAAAATATTCGTGAAGCAATCACTTCAGGTTTATATGGCTCACAAACAATTAATAAATATCACGAAAATGTGATCGATGGTTTTTCCTGTGTATTGGCTGGGGGTCATATGTATCAACCGATTTGGTTAAGTATAGACCGTCGGAATGTATCATGTTTTACTAAAGCATATCGGAAATAACCGTAAGTAAAACATGGATTTATCAAATGAAAACGTTCATTAGACTACCGGAAGTCCGCAAAGCAACTGGCCTTTCCACCTCCACCATTTATGAGGGTATGCGGGATGGCTGGTTTCCGAAACCCGTCCGACTCGGCCCCCGCGCCGTTGGCTGGGATGAGGATGCGATTGCGGCGTGGCAGGAGAATTGCATCGAACGAAGCGGCGCAGCGAGCGCGTAACTTTAGGAGACGAAAGCCATGAACTATATTTCAGATGACAAGATCGAAAGCGCTCGGCTGGAGGCCAAGCTCGGAAGTTTTCGATCTGGCCCCGGCATTTCAGCGACCGATCATTTGAACGGGCAGACGGTGCCGGAGTACGACAAGTCCTCGGACACGGTGGCGCTGGGCATCAGCGATTGCGCTGCAATGCACAAGCGGGAGATGGAACGGACGAAGGCTCGCGAAGCTGTGCGGGCGTCGGTCTTTGCTGCTTTCCCCGATGCCCCGCAGGAACTCCAGTCAATTATGTACAGCCATCCCAAGGTCGAGGCGTGGCTCGCAGCGTTCGCTCAAAAGGAGCAAGCCCGATGAAATCCGAAGACTTTTATCACGCCGCCAGCGCCCGCCTCTTCACCCGCCAACAACTGGACCAGATTGCGTACCGCTATCAGCAGTCGGCTGCGCTTTACCCAGAAGAGCACGAGCGCGTTGCCCGGTACATTCAGGATCATAAACTGGTCGGGCACCGGGAAGTGCTTGAGCACTACCTGCGTAGCAATCTGCCCATGTCCGAGCATTCCCTCAATGTCATCAACGCTTTTGCCGACTCCACCGCTACGGGCGCATATGACCGAGGCGCGGAAAGGGGTGCGCCGACGCATGGGCTGGAGACCTATGGCGGTGTGGAGTCGGCAGCGAGCCGCCTGTTCACCAGCACCGTGAAACCGGATGAGGGAGATAGGTGATGGCCGCGACCGCCGAAGAAATGCTCCGGGAACTGCGGTTTAGCCGGGGTGAGCCGGATGCTGTGGCGCGACAGGTTCTCCGCCATCTTGACGATACAAACTGGACCGAGGTGATGCGAGCGCTAGAAATGCTGGCTTCCGCAGGATGGACGGATGCCGAGGTCGCTTTCCGTGGGCTGGTGCTGGCGCGGGCTGAGGACTGGCTGGCGGAATGCAAGGCGTTACCGTTGGTTGAGCGGCTTGTCGCGACAATGACCACGCTGCGGGTGCTGGGCGAGCCGACGCCGGATGTGTCGGACTTGGTGGCGAAGGCGGAAGAAGCCCTGCGGAAACGGCGAGCGAATTGAGGCTGCGCCCCTAGTCCGTGGGTGCGCGCCGGGGCCGAACCAATGAGTGCCGGATTGGTTCGGCCCCTTTACTTTTCTCAAGCGAGGTAGAAGCCCCGGAGGTGAGTGATGAATAATATTGTTTCACTGGATGAAGCTCGGGCGCGACGCAGTGGCTCGCAGCCGGTCGATGATGCATTCGCCCAAGCATGGATGCTGATTTTCGATGCGTTGGAATTGGTCGAGGACATACCAACGGCTCGCGCCCAGAGCGCGTACGACAAGCTCTATGAGGGACTTCGGATATTGTTGAGCCGTGAGAAAGGTGCGCGTCATGGGTGACGAAGGGAAGAGTGAAAAGCCGCTGCGCTTGGAGGATTTGGGGTTGGGCGAAATTCTTCCGCCTGCACCCGCGAAGCCGAGGGCGGTTGACGCGTTTGCTACGCAACTGACCCGGAAACAGACGCCGGGCGCGAAAAACGGTCCGGGTTTTATTCGCAGGGGCAATGCAGAGGATTACGAGCCGTCGCTCGCAAATGCAAAGATCGCGATCACTTCCCTCGGCGTTCGCCCGAAATATGATGTATTTCACGACCGTATAGAATTCGAGGGGTATGGGAAACCGAGCGGAGAGCCGTTTTCCGACACCGCGCTGAAGATGCGGAATGCCGTGGTGGAGCGGTTCGGGTTCGATCCGAGGCAGGGTTTCATCGAGGATGCAACTCGAGTTCTGGCACTGGAGAATTCGTTCGATCCGGTGCGGGAATATCTCGATGGGCTGACGTGGGATGGGACGCCGAGGCTAAATACTTGGCTTTCGGTATATCTCGGTGCAGAGGATGATGAACTGACAAGGGCGATTGGTCGCGCGGTTTTGATTGCCGGGGTGCGTCGTGTGCGGCGTCCGGGTTGCAAGTTTGACGCGATGCTCGTGCTGGAAGGGGATCAAGGGCTGGGGAAGTCTGCGGTAGTAAAGGTTCTGGCGGGCGGAGATGATAATTTCACCGACGCGCTGGATTTCCGCCAAAGCTACAAGGAGCACATGGAGATACTTGGGGGGAAATGGATCGTGGAAGCGCCGGAAATGAGCGGGCTAAGTCAAGCAGCCGTCCAGTATGCAAAGCAATTTATCTCCAAAACCCACGATCGGGGCCGGAAAGCCTATGGTAAGTCAACGGAAGAGGTACCGCGCCGTTGTATCCTAATCGGAACGACGAATGACGCGACATATCTGAAAGACCCGACCGGAAACCGGAGGTTCTGGCCAGTGCGCGCCGGGAAAATTGACCTCCCCGCGTTGCGCAAAGTGCGTGATCTGCTTTGGGCCGAGGCGGCAGCAGCGGAACCCGGCGAAGCTGATCCGGTAACTATCCCCGCGCATCTTTGGGCGGTTGCTGCCGAGCGGGCGAAGGCGCGAGTTGAAGCTGACCCGTGGGAAGATACGCTCGCTGCGCTCCTGCCGAGGTTCGCCAAGGTTGCCGAGGGCAAGCAGCGGATCACGACGCAGGCAATCTTCGGGCAAATCCTCATGAAGGATATGCGTGAGGTGGCGATGCGGGAGAATAAGCGGGTGGCGGCATGTATGCGCAGGCTGGGGTGGGATGGGCCGAAGCCGCTTTGGATCGGGCGGACGGCGGTAAAGGGATATGAAAAAGACAATTAAATCAATGTTTTAATAAATCCTAACCGTATAACCGCACATTACCCGTTAGACCCATAGTTCTAAAAAGTCTATCGCAAAACACAATACCATTAATCAACTGAAGTTAGAGCGGTTAGGGGTTAGGATTGTGTTCTATATCATTGAAAATGTTATATTTTTTACCAACCCGACCGATTTGCTCTAACCGGGTAGCGCACGAAATCGCCCTTGGCGTCAGCTAGGTATGGTCCAAAAAATAGGGCTGTTTACGGCGCGAGCGCACCAGTTTGCCGAAAATGAGGTGCTCGCGCCGCCCAACTTCGCTCGAACACAAAAAGAAAGGGTATGCCCCATGACAAAGGATAACGGCGAAGCCGGTGAAATCCTAAGCCCCGCACTCGCCGCGCTGTTACAAATCATGACCTCGACCGAGGTGGCAGAGGCCAAGTGCGTCGAGGCCGCGAAAGCCATTATTGAGTATGAAGCGCCGCAAGGGGTCTACGACCTCACCCACCGATATTTAATCGGGGTGGCCGAGGATGAGGAACAATCAACGGATTTGCGGCTGGAGGCGTTGAAGCTGCTGCGGAAGGTGGAGGCCCGGCGCGTAGCGCCACCCCCTGCGGCTTCTCTGAATGTAACCAAGCAGACGGCGGAACGCCTTGGCCGTGCTAAGGCGCGTCTCGCTCTGATTGCTGAAGGCAAGTGGCCCCCCAGCGAAGCGGGCTGGACTGAGAGCGTCGATAGACCCGTCTTGGAAATGTCAACGGCAGGGCTGGCGGAGCGGCTTAAAGCGGCTCGGTATTAAGCTCCCGGCTTAGCCGGTGCACTGTGCCGACGCTAACTCCATGCTTGGCCGCGAGGGTGCGGAGCGAGGCCGGGGCCTCGCCGCGAAGGTCACGGAGGATTGCCGCTTCGGTGACCGCCGAAAGGCCGGGTCTACCCAGCTTTTTCCCCTTTGCGCGGGCGGTGGACAATCCTGCCTTGACGCGCTCGCTAATCATTGCCCGCTCAAATTCCGCAAACACGCCCATCATCTGGAACATAGCTTTACCCGCCGGGGTGGTGGTGTCGATCCTCCGCGGGTGGAGGAATAGATCGACGCGGAGGGCGGAAAGGAAGGCGACGAGGCCCTGTAGCGAGCGGCATAGTCGATCCACACTCCACGCCATCAATACGTCGACGCGGCGGCAACCTTGTGATTTTTACTAGAAATAGCGGTTGCGTTACACCCATGGGACGATAAATTTTTGCTTCTCCTACGACTGCTCAATGAACTAATGTTTGAGCTATATTCAGAGGGAATCGAAGTAATTTTGGGTGGGCGAATATTTCAACATGAGAACGGTAGAACTGCCAGATGCTTCGTTGGCATCTTACCTCGCAATAATCGAAAGCCAGCCCGGTAGCTATCGGCATCTTTTTCGAGGACAAGGCAACTGTCAGTGGGGGTTGCTTCCTGCGCTTTATCGCGGAAAGCAACCCAATATCGGTGCTGAGACGCTTTCAAAGAGCTACGATCTATACGAACAACAGTGTATCGAACTGTTTTTTCGTGAAGGACTTCCCTATATTCCGCCGATAAGGCGTAGTTTCAGCAATGACCGTGTGATCGCACAGCATTTTGGAGTCCCGACTCGCCTGCTTGATTGGTCGCAGGATCCGCTAGTTGCGCTTTTCTTTGCGGTAGAACAGGCTGATGCGAACATAGATGTAGCCGTATATATGATTGCCCCCGACGCGCAGCACTTACCCGAAGAAGTGTTGAGTGTAGGGCCTCATAACGTGATAGCTATGCAACCACCTGCGATTGATCGACGTATTCCTGCGCAGAAGTCTATCTTTACATTTCATCCATACGGACCAAAGAACCTGCCGTTTGTGCCGCTTGATCAACGGACTGATATTGGAAATACTTTTACGACAGGTAGCCAATCAATTCGCGGATTTGTAAAAATAGTTATACTTGGGAAGTATGCTGTACGCTTACGATCCACACTGTTCGGTATGGGAATTGATCGCAGAAATCTTTTTCCAGGATTGGATGGCGTGGGACAGGATATAAATATACGCGCTCGGCACGGTCTGATTTTTTAACCTTCACAGCCGTGAACTGGGCGGCTCCTGTTTCGACAGGATCATCGGAACCGATCTAATATTTGTTCTCATGCGCGTCTTATCCAAAACCGTTTCACTCTTTTCGTAACGCGCTCTGGACCTGCTAATCTTTGGTTGCTCACAGATGCCATCTTTCCGAATTGAATTCAATTTGCTAGAGAGCGCCTACGAGGTCTCCCCTCGCATACGCGCTGTAGTAACTGCGGCGTAAGAGCTAACGTCGAATATAGAATCGTTACGCCCCATGATGTAATGGCGCAACGGGGGTGATTGGAAGGGGGACCTCGTGCACAATCCATTTTATATATTTGGCGGTCAATCGCGCGTTAGCCTTCCGCTTCCTCTCAGCAATCTAAACCAACTATTAGCATATTTGGAGATGTCTCCGAATGAGCTAAATAAAATTCGTTGGTTTCGTGGAAGAATGTATAGAAAATTCGATATTTCAAAGGGAAAAAGCAAAAAAAGAACGATTAATTCGCCGAATTACCGATTAAAAATGCTACAAAAGAAAATTTCTATACAGCTTGCGAAAATTTATAAACCGAGGAATTCCGTTCACGGATTCGTTTCACATCGATCCGTTAAGACGAATGCGCAATCACACATAAAACAAAAGTATATTTTAAATATTGATATCAAGGATTTTTTTCCGTCGATAACGGAAAGTCGAGTGCGTGGTCTTTTGGAGGCAATCGGCCTTGATGAGAATGTAAGTGCAGCGATCACATGGATTTGCTGTAACGATGGCTGCCTTCCACAGGGAGCACCAAGTAGTCCGTTGATATCTAATATGATATGTTTTCGCTTGGATAAAAATCTTCAAGCTTTTGCGAAGCGGACGAGATGTATATACACGAGATATGCTGACGATATAACTTTTTCAAGCCATCAGCCTTTAAGTCTTCTCTTTGCAGAATCTGTTCCAAGAGCAGGGCATTTTCCGGTAATTCAGCTTTCGGAAGGATTAAGAAACTTGTTTACTTCCAACGGATTCACGTTGAACGACAACAAAGCTCATTATGCGGACAAGCACTCACGAAGAACAGTTACTGGTATTCGGGTCAATGAAGTATTAAATATCGACAGAAAATTCATTCGGAATGTTAGAGCCGCTCTGTATAAGATTGAAACTATTGGTCTGAAGGATGCGCAAAAGGAGTTAATGTCAAGATTTTCTTCCAATGCGAATATAGAAGATTATTTGCGCGGTAAGATTGCTTGGCTTGGCCACATTAAAGGAGTGTCTGATCCTATTTTTCGCGGGCTGGCTGCTCGATTCAATAGATCCTTCGCTAAATCGACGATAAAAATTCAACCAACGCAGGCAGAGATGAGGGATCGGGCTGTTTGGGTTATTGAACATTTTGATGGAGAAATGTGCCAAGGCAGCGCGTTCTTTTTAGAGTCAGTTGGTTTGGTTACTGCTGCACACTGTGTTGAAGGTTCAACTGAAATTGAAGTATATCACCCTTCCAAACCCTCAAATAAATTTTCTGGAAAAATAAAGAGTATTTGCTCTCATAGGGACTTGGCTATTATTGAACACAATATACCGAGCGTTGAATACTTTGAACTACAAAGATCGCTCAAAGACGCCCAGATTGGTGAAGAACTGATTGCCGCAGGGTATCCTGGATTTGGTCCCGGCGATAAATTAAACATTCGTCCAGGTACGGTGAGTTCGCGCCCTGTTAAGTCCGCTGTTAATTATATTGAAGTCACTCAGAAACTCGCACAAGGTATGTCGGGCGGTCCGTTGCTTGATACTGATAATAATGTTTCTGGTGTAATACATAAAGGCGGCGCATTGGAAAACAGAGATTTTGCTGTTTACATAGGGGAACTTTACTTGTGGCTAGGTATTTGAATTTATATTTGCAATTATGGGGTGACTATATTGAAGCGCTTCCATTTAATTTTGGATTGTGCCGGAGGATAAGAAGTCGCTTTGAGATTCCTATGAGATGATGAGTTTAACATTTTTCATTCTCATCTTGCCAGCGCGCGGACGGTCCGGTTTACGGATTTTTGCAGAAGGGTTTCCAGTTTGGAGAACACTTTTTCTTTGAGATTGGAGCCTGAACTGTATTGGCGACATGAATATGAGCTTCATGCCGCTTACCATTGGTTTGATCCGCCGACGACAAGCGGCCCAAACAGCCCTGTGTCTCGCAGCGTGGCAACAAGCGCCGTTGTCGTGATGACCTTGTGGTGAGCCATTCGCCGCCACTAGCCCTGATGCAGCGTCCATACATGCATACCCTACTGGTTGCAGTTCTGTTGTCATTTATAAAGTTTAATCGTGCCGAATAAGAAAGCGATACAATGACCTCTTGCTAATGATTACGCCTTTTGCTGACCGGGCGTTACGCAGTTTGAACAAGGTGCATTCGCGATGTTAACCAACCAAGTCATACTTAGTAAGGGCGAACTCCATTTTATGAGAATTGCGGTCGCCGTAAAGGGGCATTGTGAGCGACCTCCATCCGCAGGCAGTGTGATCAGGCTCGAACTAGTTATCACAGCCCCTTCGATTCATTCAGATGGGGAAATGCCCTACTAGGCGGCGTGGACGAATTGGTTGACGAATTGATCGCAGCTTGATTCAAGACTGCTTTTTGGAGGCAGTCATGAGCCGAGGCGATCTGAGCGAATCCGAATGGCGTGTTCTGAAGGATTTATTGCCGATTGAAGCAGTCAATCGGGGACGCGGTCGTCGTCCGGAGCAAAATCGTGCGATCATCAACGGCATACTTTGGAGACTTCGCTGCGGGACGCCTTGGCGGGATGTCCCACCCAAATACGGCAATTGGAATACGATCTATCGGCGGTTTCGGCGTTGGAGCGAAGCCGGGGTCTGGGAGGCTGTTTCGATCACGCTCGCTGAGATCATGGCTGACAGCGGCCACTACAGCATCGATAGCACCACAGTTCGGGCCCATATTTCGGCAGCGGGCGGAAAGGGGGGATTCATCGACGCGCTCTTGGCCGCTCGCGGGGCGGGTTCACCAGTAAACTTCACTGTCTGGCTGATGCCAGAGGAAGACCGCTTGCCTTCCATCTGACGGTTGGCGAAGCCGCAGATTGCAAGGCTTACGACACTCTGATCAGCTTACCCGAGCAAGCGCCACAGGCGCTTCTTGCTGACAAGGGATATGATGCGGATGCCATTCGTGATGATCTTGCCAGCCGCAATATCAAGCCCGTCATTCCTGGCAGAGCAAACCGCCGCGTGAAGATTGAATATGATCGCACGCTGTATAAACAGCGCAACCTAATCGAACGGATGTTTGGCAGACTGAAAATCAACCGCGCCATTGCTACTCGATACGACCAACTCGCCGAGAGCTTCATCAGCATGGTTCATATTGCTACCGCAAGATACTGGCTCAAATTCGTCCACGCCGCCTAGGTCTATATCCTACAGAGTCTATGACGCCGATCCGTTCGAAATATTTTTATCTGAGCGTAGATACTCCCGCAAAATCCTAAACACACTCGCCCGCCCGATCCCCAGCTTCGTCGCGATGGCGTCCGCCGTCATCCCTCCGGCCTTCAGCCGCAGCACATCCTCCGCTTTCGCCCGCGCAGTCGGCGCTCGCCCCTTATATTTCCCCTCGGCTTTGGCCTTCGCGATCCCCTCGCGCTGCCGTTCCAGCATCAATTCCCGTTCAAACTCGGCAATTGACCCCAGCAAATTCAGCATCAGCTTGCCGGTCGGTGTGGCGGTGTCGAGGTTCATCGATAGGATGCGGAGTGCCACCCCCTTTGTGCGAAGCGTCTCTGTAATTGCCACGAGGTCTGCGACGGATCGTGCAAGGCGGTCAAGCTTGGTGACGATAAGCGTGTCGCCCTCGCGTACGTAATCCAGCGCCCGCTCCAGCTCCGGGCGCTTGGTAGCTACAGACGACAACTCCTCTTGGAATATGCGCGAAGCACCTGCGGTTGACAGATCGCGGAGCTGGGCTTCAAGTCCAGCTTTCTGGTCGGTGGTTGATGTGCGGGCGTAGCCAACGATTGCGGCGGTGGACATGACGGACTCCGATAGTCTCACATAACTCTATAAGACTGTGATACTGGTGTATCAAAAAGTCAACTCCAATGTGTGTGATACCACCAGTTGGCTTTTTTCCGAGAATCGCTAGGGCTTGCCCTATTGATACTGCGCGGGAATACGGTGCTGTGAGGTTGAGCCATATGCATGTGGGCGGGCGTCGCATGGCATGGCTAGCCACGGATAGAATGTATCGGGAAACGGGACGGAATGGTGCCGCCATCAAGCGCGGCAATGATTGCCGGTAGTTCTATCCATCGAATGAAATATCGCGCCATGCGCCGAATGCGGGGCGAAGATCGGTATGGTCCAGCCTTGCCCCACCGAGTTTCATTGCTTATTGTGTTCTATTATGGGACTGGGTGGGACTGACATTTATTCGGCAGTCTGCATGGCCGTGCGGAAGGGGGAACTGGCGGAGCCGTTTCGCGCCTTAGATGTGCGACGGGTTGCACCCGGCTGGGCCTATCCTCGCTATTTCGAGTTCCTCGCTGACCATTGCACCGACAAGCAGTCGCCCGATGTTGCGCTATTCGTTCGCGTCGCCAAGGGACGCTATCGACTCAACGACCAAAAAGCTGGGTAGGCCGAGGCCCCATCCCCCCTTTGCATTGTGCAAACGGCGAGGGCTACTTCGCCGGATGCCACCCCCCATCTGCCTGACCATGTCCCTCGCAAATTTTGTGTGAATTTTTCAGTCGTATGGCTCGGGGGCGAGCGCAAGCCTAACGCCTTGGTCTTCCAGATATTCGAGCACTGCGAAAAGCATAATTAGAACGCCCGACATTTCCAGCGTCTCTTCGATTGTTGAAACGACGAGGTAGGACGCATTGAAAAAGGTTTCGTCAGCCAAGAACGCTCCAATACCCTCGAAGACCAGAGCGCCGGTCACAAAAACCGCTCCTGCAAGGACGAACAGGCTTGCTGTGCGTCGGGGCAGTGCGAATAACCAGCGGACGAAAATAACTCCGACAACGATCACAACGAAAGCAGCCGGAATGATCCATGAGAAAAATGGATGGGCGGTGCCGGGGATGGCGTAATTATCCGCTCGCCATAAGCCGTGCATGTCCGTTCCCTCGTCGAGCGACATATAGAAGAAGATCGCTGACAAGCCCCACCACGCAGTCGAAGGAAGTGATTTGAGGCGCTGGACCCACGCGACCAATGCGAGCGCGCAGGCGGTTGCAAATAGCTGAAGTACAGAAAACCACGTCGGAACGTTCATTTCTCGGTTGAGGTCAAACATATGGCCGACGCGATTAATCGGCTCCATCGCAATGCCACAAGCTTTTGTGTACCAGCACACCATGACCACGGAGTGCAGAAATACTAGTAAAGCGATTATTCCAGCGGAAATCCACGCAATCAAAGATGGGCGAATACTGAAATAGAGGTGTGTTTGTGCCTGTTGCATGGTGCCCCCCCATAGGCATTACCCATTCAAATTTATCGCAACGACAGGTTACGTTCAACGAAATGGCGGCTACCGCTGCTTGTTTCGCCTACTATCGTTAATTTCTGACAGTGCAGTTCTTGCGTCGTTTTTTACTCGCTATAATTTACCAATCGCCAATACATTGTTGCCGGATGCAGGAGTCGTGGAAACGTAGTCAGCCCACGCGCTCATGAGCCTGCGTCGCTTTTCCAGCATGTCGCCACGCTGATATGCCGCCTCGGTTTTGTCGCGGACGGTGTGGGCGAGCGCGGCTTCGGCAATCTCGCGAGGGAAGCTGGAACGCTCCGCCGCCCAATCCCTGAATGTGGAGCGAAAGCCATGAACGGTTAGTCCCTCAGTGCCGTCCATTCCTCGAAGAACTTCTAGCATTGCCATGTTGCTCAACGGCTTACCTCGTTTCGCGCCGGGGAACACGTAAGGGCTGTGGGCTTCCCTCGGCGTTGATTGCAGGATTTCTACGGCGCGGTCGCAAAGAGGGACGCGGTGCGGCTTATCCGCTTTCATGCGCTCTGCCGGGATCGTCCAGACCTTCTCGACTAAGTCGAACTCGGCGTCGGTTGCGCCGATGGCTTCGGACGTGCGGACAGCGGTGAGGATTGTGAACTCAAGGGCGCGGGCGGCTATGCCCGATACCTCTCGGAGCCGGGGCATGAAGGAGGGGAGGTCGGTGTACGTCATGGCTGGGTGATGCCGAACTTTGGAAACCTTGGACCGGGCGGGAAGCAGCTTGTCTAGGTGGCCGCGCCAACGAGCAGGGTTTTCGCCGTTCCGGTAATGGCGCGCTTTGGCCCAATCCAACACCAACTCAATACGTCCGCGTACACGGCTCGCGGTTTCGGTTTTTTCTGCCCAGATCGGCTCGATGATTTTAGTGATATGGGCGGTGTCGATGCTGGCGACTGATAGGGAGCCGATGACGGGGTAGGCGTAGGTTTTGAGGGTGTTGCGCCACTGGTCCGCGTGCTTGGCATTTTTCCAGCCTGCCGCGTGCGCCTTGATGTAGCGTTCGGCGGCATCCGCGAAGGAGATTTCGTTCGCGGCCTTCGCTCGCGTGGTGGCTTGGCGTTCTCGGCGTGCCTCAATTGGGTCTATTCCATCCGCCGTAAGTTGCCGAGCTTCTCGCGCCCGTTCCCGGGCTTCCCGAAGTGAAAAATCGTGGATGGAGCCAAGTCCCATTTCGCGGGCACGGCCAGCAAGCATGAAGCGGAAAATCCAAGACTTGGTGCCGCCCTTGGCGACCTGCAAATACAGCCCGCCGCCATCATTATACATGCCTGCGGGAAGTGCTTTGGCGACCATTGCGGCGCTTAATCTGTTGATGACGCTGGCCATTTCAGACCTCAAAAAATGGGATTAGAAGTAGTGATATTAAGCTGTTGAGATGCTTGAGTCTATTGAAAATGAAAGAATTTCACGTACACCATTTTTGAGTTTATGAGAGTAGAACCAAAAGTATACTTTGGTACCCACATACCTACCCACAAATGCATGTCGGAACCCATCGGAACTAAGCGCAGATGACCGGCACGAAAATGATACGAAATTATTGATTTTATTGAGTTATCGGAATTACTCGGAATTACTCATAAGTTCGAATGACAGACACCCCCTCCGCCATTTCAGTATAAAATCTAAACGCTGGCACTAGCCGCCGCCTATCGTTTCCAAACCGAAGCCGATCGCGTTACTCCGGTTGCGAGCAACGGGTGCTTCGGTGCAAGCTGCACGGTCCAGAGCCTGCTTCCATCAACATTTCTGGTAAGACGCAAAAAGCCGCCCCGGTTTGGGGGCAGGCTTCGTGTGGTGGTGGCCTGTTCTGAAGCGAACTTCTCTTTACTGGGTAACATGGGCAATCGCCTCAAGAATAACTTCTGCGACTTCCGACGGTTGGGAAATGTGCGGTGCGTGCCCGGCTGGCAGAGTAGTCACCTTTGCGGAGATTTTCTGCGCCATTGCTGTCTGGAGATCTGGTTGGATCATGCGATCCTGTTCACTCACCACATACCAGGACGGTTTCGTCGTCCACGCAGCCACGGACACCTTGCCATCGAAACTACTGACGTGGGTTGGGTGCTGTGTAGCGAATATCACCTTGGTTTGTGCAGGCGCGACGTCTTGAGCAAGATGCTGCTGCACACCTTCCAATGTCAATGTCAGGAAGCCATCCTCGTCGGCTTGGACGTGATTAAAACCGGAAGGGGGCGGGTAATCCTTGGCCGTCTGGTTGACCGACATACCTTCGGAAAGCGCGAAGGCCGCCACATAAACAAGTGCTTTCACATTGTCGTTCTGGCCGGCTTCGGTAATCACGGCTCCACCATATGACCAGCCGACCAGCACAACAGGGCCTTGCAGTCTTTCAAGCGCGCGCCGGGTGGTCGCGATGTCGTCCTCCAGGGAGGTCAACGGGTTCTGTACGGCTACGACATTCACGCCTTTTTCCTGCAGCAGGGAGATCAGTCGGCTCCACGTCGATCCATCGGCCCATGCTCCATGCACGAGGACTACAGTTGGTTGCTGTGCGCTGGGACGGATCGCGGTGCTTGTTGTATCAGAGACGGGTTGCATGGCTTGGTGCCTTTCCTTCTAAATGGTGCTGTCCCGGTCGATCGCGGGATAATGGCAGCTTCATGCATATTGTAGTTATGAAACACTGAGGATAAAATGGTTCATACTTTTCAATAATAGAAACGGATTGTTTGTAATGGATCGGTTGACTGGCATGAGAGTCTTCGTAAAGGCAGTCGAATCCGGGTCCATCTCGTCGGCGGCACACGAGTTGGAGATGTCGTCACAGCTTGCCGGCAAGCAGATACGTGCCTTGGAGCTCGGACTGGGTGTAAGACTGCTGACAAGGACGACGCGTCGGCAAAGCCTTACTGATAGCGGGCAAGTGTTCTACGAGCGCGCGAAGAACATTCTGGCGGAAATGGACCTTGCCGAAGCATTGATGGCGGAGACAAGGTCTGAACCAAGGGGAAGGCTTCGCGTCAGTGCTCCGGTGACTTTTGGAAGCCATGCGCTTGCGCCCGAACTTTCGGAATATCTCAGGCGGCATCCCGAGGTGTCGGTAGACCTCAATCTTACGAACCGAAATGTCGATTTGGTGGAGGAGGGGTTTGACGTGATTTTTCGTGCTGGCGATCTCCCCGACAGCAGCCTTATCGCCAAGCGTCTTGCGCCCTATCGCCTTATTCTATGTGCTGCGCCTGCCTATATGGATTCTGCAAGCAGCCTGAAGACACCGCAGGATCTGGTCGAACATGAATGCCTGATCTTCACGCATTCATCGCTCCGCACTCATTGGTCATTCATTGGGCCGGAAGGAGAGGTGACTATTTCAATCACAGGTCGTTTCTGTGCCAACAGCGGTGAAGCACTGCGTGCTGCAGCGCTTTCTGGTATGGGCATCCTCTTTCAACCGTATGAACTGGTTGCCGATGAGATATCGTCAGGAAAGCTGATCCGGCTTCTCCCTGAATACGAACCCCCATCGCGCGCCCTGCATGCGCTTTATGCTTCAGATCGACAGATGACGCCCAAGCTCAGGAGTTTCCTGGATTTCGCAACCGAGAAATTTAGTGACGGAAAGCGTTGAGAGGTCGCGTCGCACATATTTTCCGGAGCTATAGCAAGTGTTCTGTCTTCTTTTGTCCCGGAAATTGTTTCACATTTTTCCAGATACGTTCCAGTGAAGCAGGTCGTGATTAAATCACAATGTTCCATTGGTATTTATGCCGATAAATATCATGAACATTATCACTATTACGACTGCAAACAATGCAAGAGATTGAAGAACAGAGAATGTATCAAGTCCCATATTTATAAATCCTAAAATATAATATAGGTAAAACATATCATAAAACTTAATTTATGGCCAGTAATTGATTCGTTTTAAGTAAATGAAAGTCGTCAAAGTCAATATATCTTCATTTTTTATTTGCATAATATAGCAAATGGAGGGTGTTTTCATATGAGCCGTGGATCTGAAAGCCGGGCCACTTTCACACGTGCGTCCATTAGAGCTCATCCCGAAAAGTGTGAAACGGTTTTCGGATAAGATGCGCGTGAAAACAAATATTTAGAGCGCGTTGTGCGCCCACAGCCGGACGGCACGCGTTAACACCGACCGTTGCTGTTGCAATCGTATGTGAAGCTTATGATGCTTCTTCTTCGATTACATTCTGCGCAACCTGTTCGATACCACCATTGAAGCGTTCTGCGGCAAGCAGCCCGAGCCACACGGCGATCAGGCAAAGCACAACCGAAAAACCGATATTGAACAGGGCTTTGCCGGGTTGTCCAGCGCGCAGAAGATCCATCGTTTGCAGGCTGAAAGACGAGAAAGTGGTGAAGCCACCGCACACGCCGACCATGAAGGCGAGGCGCCAGATTTCCGGTATGGGAAAACGGCCTTGCTCCAGTGTCAGCGCACCGAAGAACGAGATTGCAAAAGAGCCGGCAATATTGATGACGATGGTGCCCCAGGGAAGTTCGCGGCTTATCGGCAGCATCAAGAGGGCCAGCCAATACCGCGCGACACTTCCGATCGCTCCACCGAGCGCTACCATGAGGGTTGCTTGCATTGTTCTGTGTCCATTTCAATAATGGATAGAGATTAGTCGGTGACGTCTGGAAATTCGATAGAATATCTCACTTCGAGAGGTCTTGCGACGCACTCTTCTCCTGTTTCAATTCAAGCAGGAGTCATCAGCCAATTGCTGGCAGTTTCGGGAGAACCCCATTCCCATCATGTACGGCGAAAGCCGTCATTGATTTATACTGAAATATCGGACTGTTCGTCAACGTGATGGGCGCGGATGCGGCGCCCATCCCGATCACAAACCGGTAATCAGTTCAGCGCGCCGCTCTTGCGGCGTCCTAGCCGCCGTTTCACCGCGTCGCTGGCGCGATAGAGGAACGAAGCGGGTGCAGGCAAAGTGCGCCGCATGAAGGCGACCTTGCGCAGATAATTGTCGATTTTCCAGGTTGCCCATGTGCCGCCCCGGAAATAGGCAACGTCGCCAGCCCGCAAGGTGCGCGTGCCGCCGTCAGCGTCGGTAACGTGCACTTCACCTTCCAGAATATAGACGGTTTCATCCCAGCCGAAATACCAGCGGAAAGTGCCTGCGGTGCAATCCCAGATGGCCGTATAGGCGGCTCCGTCCCGGCTTGCTGATTGCTCGCTGGAGCGCGCCTGCGGAGTGCCGTCCAGCACCCAGTCAGGATTGATCGGTGCGGGTTTCAGTTCCATTTCCATTGCATTATCGGAGACCACAGCTGGTCCCGTGGGCGCAACGAAACCCCTCGGCATCGTTCGAGTTACGGCAAGAACGGCACTTGCAAGCATGAATTTCCAAGCCATGATTTCCCCCGAATGGCAGTCATCTTTCCAAATAACGGCTAATCGTCAGGAATGCGTTAAAGGCTTGAAAGAAGCGATCTTTCCCCGCAACTCATGCGAGACTCGCAATTGGCTCCAGTAATTATTTTATGTCTTTGATTTTACTTTGTATTCACAGAAAACGAAAAACGGAATTCGGTTGTTGCTTCAAACAGGCGAGGGATAGAAACGCCACCGGAACTTGCTCCGGTGGCGAGGTGTCATGCTGCAACTATGCCGTCACGGCGGGCAGGCAGTTCGAAGAGGCGGGCACCATTGTCGGTTCCTTTTTCTTGGTAACCAATGATCTTGAACCATTTTACGATGTCGGATCGGTCGAGCCAGCTTCGTGAATGGATTGGCAGATCACCGGCCAAAGCCTGGATCTGCCGGATATGCTGCTTGCAGAAACGCACGGTATTTCGGTTGAAAAATTCTTCCTTCGCCGCAAAAAGCGTATCGGTGGCACCGTCGCCCTCATGCCAGGCGATGATAGCAACCACCTTGCCGTCCTGCAGCAAAGCATGTGCACGGCCTTCCCGCAGGTTCATCATCAGGTTGTCATAAGCGGCTTTAGTATCCTTGCCGGCGGCGATATATTCGATCGCCATACGCCTCGAAAGGTCGTGAAAAACGCTTTCAAGATCACCGACAGTCGCTGTGCGTGCCTTCATTTTTCTGACCTCCCTTCGTTTCACTCCAGTCGCGTGCAAACCGCGACAGCACCATAATGGCCACTTCCGGCCATCGCTTTCAACGTGAAAAGCTGCTGCCGGTTCCGGTCAGGCGAACCCAATTCAGCTTTGATGGGTGATCGTAACTGCAAGACCGGGCAATATGTGGCGGGCAGGGATTGTCTTCACGTGATTGTGAAAACTGCCCGCGCCTCGGCGTCATTCGACCGGATTTTCGTCATTCTCCGGGCCTTTTCGGATTGCGCTAAGGCTCTAGTCTTATAGCGAACGCAGGTTGGTTATGCACAACTAGGGTACAAGTTGTTTGAACAATTCTGGAGGCTTGTGTATCCAGAGCGTATGTTTCTCATCTGCGTATCGTGGAATTTTCTCGGAAACACCTCCAAAAGTCTTACCCACCTAATCGGCAGGAAACGACAATGACCGACCTTCCCGGATATCCGAGTCGTCGCAGTTTTCTGAAAGCCTCCGCGGCAAGCGTGATGCTTTCAGGGCTCGCTGTCTCAGCTAAAGCGGAACCACAAACTCCCCCGGTTCCACTCGAAGAATATGAACGTCAATATTTCAATGAAGTCGAATGGGCTTTCATTCTCGCCGCAACGGCAAGACTGATCCCGTCTGAAGGCGATGGTCCAGGCGCTATCGAAGCCCGTGTTCCTGTCTTCATCGATCTCCAGCTTGCCGGTGATTACGGTCGCGCGGATGACTGGTACATGGTTGGTCCCCACGATGCGTCCGCCGATCCGACGCGCGGCTGGCAGACGCCGCTCAACCCTGCGCAGATTTACAGGCAGGGTATTCCTGCCTTCAATGCGTGGTGCGAGCAGAAGCATGGCGCTGCGTTCTCGGCCTTGACGGCGGAACAGCAAGATGCGGCGCTGACCTCGCTGCAGAAGGGGGAGGTCGGTTTGCAGCCTGAACTGCGCGACTTCTTCACAGTCCTGTTGCAGAACACCAAGGAAGGCTATTTCGCCGATCCGATGTATGGCGGCAATCACGGCATGCAGGCCTGGAGCTATATCGGCTTCCCCGGCGCGCGCGGCAGCTACAAGGAATGGGTCGAACGCTACAATGTTCGCTACCCGTTAGGCCCAGTTTCGATCAAGGGCGAGAGGGCTTAACAATGGCACGTCAGGAAAAGAAAAAAGACGTGGTCGTTGTCGGCCTCGGCTGGACCGGCGCTATTCTGGCCATGGAACTGGCTCAGGAAGGGCTTGAAATCGTTGCGCTTGAGCGCGGTCACGACCAGAACACGGTCCCCGATTTCAAGTATCCCAACATGATCGACGAGCTAAAATATGGTGTGCGCCTCAAGCTGATGCAGCGCGCCAGCCAGCAGACGGTCACGATCCGACGCAACGAGAATGAAGTTGCATTGCCGTATCGCAGTTTTGGTTCGTTTCTGCCTGGTAACGGCGTTGGCGGAGCGGGCACGCACTGGAACGGCCTGAACTGGCGTCCGCAGCCGGAAGAGCTGCGCCTGCGCTCCTATGTAAGGGAACGCTGGGGCGAACAGATCATTCCGGAAGACATGCTTCTGGGCGATTATCCGATCCATTACGACGAGTTGGAACCGTTCTTCGACCGTTTCGAGCGTATTGCCGGTATCTCCGGGAAGGCTGGCAACCTCAAGGGCAAGATCGCCCAAGGCGGTAATCCGTTTGAGGGATGGCGCTCAAACGACTATCCCATGCCACCGATGCACACGACCTGGGACGGCCGGAAGTTTGCCGATGCCGCGCAGGGCATGGGGTATCATCCGTTCCCGTCGCCCGGCGGCATCGCGTCGACGGCCTATGTCAATGAATATGGCATGCAGATGGGACCGTGCAACCATTGCGGTTTCTGCGAGCGCTTCGGCTGCTACCAGTATTCCAAGTCTTCGCCTCAGACAGCAATCCTCGATGCGCTGAAGCGCATGCCGAACTTCTCCTATCGCACGGAGTCGGAAGTTCTGCGTGTCGAGATGGCGCCAGACGGCAAGACGGCTACGGGCGTGACCTATTTCGACGAGGCGACGCAGGAGGAAGTGTTCCAGCCCGCAGATATTGTTATTCTTGCGTCCTTCTCGCTCAACAACGTGCATCTGGCGCTGCTTTCCGGCATCGGCCAGCCATACGATCCGGCAACGGGCGAAGGTGTGACCGGTCGTAATTATGCCTATCAGATGAATGGCGGCGTGACGCTCTTCTTCAAGGATGAAGAGTTCAATCCGTTCATCGGCACCGGCGCGAACGGCATGTGCATCGACGATTTCGGTGTCAACCAGATCGATTTCGGACGAGAAGGCTTCATCGGCGGTTCGTACTGGCGCGCAGGCCAGACCAACGGCCAGCCGATCCGCAGTATGCCACTGCCGTCCGGTACGCCGGGCTGGGGCGGTGCATGGAAGAAGGCCATTGCCGAATGGTACGGCCATGCCATGTCCATCGGCAGCCATGGCTCGCATATGGCTTACAGGACTAACCATCTCGATCTGGACCCAACCTACAAGGATCGTCACGGTCGCCCGCTCATGCGCATGACCTTCAACTGGAATCCGAATGATATCCGGATGACCCAGTACATGAAGACCAAGATGGAAGAACTGGCCAAGACGATGAACCCGGACCTGATGCAGTCGTCCTTCAAGAAGGAAGGCGCGCAATATGACGTGCGTCCCTATCAGACGACGCACAATACGGGTGGCCATAGCATGTCGGAAAACCCGCGGGAGGGCGTGGTCAACCGCTACTCGCAGGCATGGGACAAGCACAATGTGTTCATGACCGGCGCGGGCAATTTCGTGCAGAACACGCAGTACAATCCGACAGGCCTGCTCGGCGGGCTTGCCTATTCGACTGCGCATGCGATCCGCACGCAATATCTGTCCAATCCGCGTCCGCTGATCTGAGGAGAATGGTGATGAAAACTTTTCTTCGCATAATCGGCGCTCTGGTCGTCATCGGTATTGTCGCACTGCTGGCCTTCATCTTCGTGCCGGTACAACTGACTAAACCGACCAAGGAACTGGCCGCAGACTGGAAGCCTGCCGAAGGGCAGGGCGAATATGTCATGTATGCCTCCGACTGCATGGCCTGCCATACGGCGGAAGGCGGCAAGCCCTTTGCCGGTGGCCGCCCGATTGCAAGCCCGATGGGTACGATCTGGACGACCAACATCACTCCGGATAAGGAAACCGGCATTGGAAACTGGACACTCGATCAGTTTCGCGCCGCTCTCTATGATGGCATTCGTGCCGACGGCTCGCATCTTTATCCAGCAATGCCATATGAGAACTATCGCAAGCTGACGGAAGAAGATGTCCGCGCTCTGTATGATTATTTCATGCATCAGGTGGAGCCGGTGAACAATGTCGTTCAGGAAACCAAGCTCGGCTTCCCGTTCAACATGCGTTTTGGCATTCGCGCCTGGAACTGGCTGGCTCTCGGCCAAGAAGCGGGCTTCAAGGCCGCCGGCAAGTCGGAAGCAGAGGATCGCGGACAGTATCTGGTCGAAGGACCGGCACACTGTGCTGCCTGCCACAGCCCACGCAATCCGCTGATGGCGCAGAGCGGCACGCAGGTCGGTGACAAGGACTTCCTCATCGGCGGTGTTGTCGATGGCTGGAATGCGCCGTCTCTGCGCGGTGCCAATTCCGCTCCGCAGAAATGGTCCATCGAGGAGCTGGCAACCTATCTCGCAACAGGCCGCAATTCCCATTCAACAGCCAATGGCGAAATGGGCCTCGCTGTCGAGCATTCGCTGCAGCATCTCACCGATGCAGACAATCTGGCGATGGCCGCTTTCCTGAAGGGGATCGACGGTGCGGCTGTCGAAGTGCCGCAGAGCTTCGCTTCAAAGGCGTCGATGGCGCTGCCAGCGGCTCCGGCCGATGCGGCCGGTGAAGCAACGACAAAGATGCTGACGGAAGCTTCTCCGGATATGCCTCTGGGCGCACGTCTCTACATCGATAACTGCGCCGCCTGCCACTTCGTGACGGGCAAGGGCGCGCCGGAAATCTTTCCTGAGCTTGCCGGTAATGATCTTGTGACAGGTTCGGAGACGAAACCGCTGATCTCGATCATCCTGCATGGCGCCGAGGTTCCGTCCACGGCGAAGCGTCCGATGCGTCTGGTGATGCAGGGTTATGCCGACCGCCTGTCGGATGATGAAGTCGCCGAACTGGCAACATTCGTCCGCTCGGCATGGGGTAACAGTGCAGGACCGGTAAAGGCGACAGATGTCGCGGCGGTCCGCAACAGCCAAGGGCACTAACAATAGAACGGCGGAACGAAAGTTCCGCCGTTCTGCTATCTAAGCCGCTTCGATGTCACGCATCGGCGGGTTTCCATAGAAGCGGCTATATTCGCGGCTGAACTGCGACGGGCTTTGATAGCCGACGCGATGGCCAGCCGTACCAGCATCCAGACGCTCGACCAGCATCAGCCTGCGTGCCTCGTTCAGACGCAGTTGCTTTTGATACTGAACCGGCGTCATTGCCGTAATCGCCTTGAAATGATGATGAAATGACGACGCGCTCATATTGACGTGTTCGGCAAGCTGTTCAATCCGCAATGGCGCTGCGAAGTTCTGCCGAAGCCACCCGATAGCCCGTGCTATCCGGTTGGCCTGACTGTCGGCGGTTGCGATGTTGATCAAACGCTCGCCGCCGGGACCAGTCAGAAGGCGATAAAGGATTTCCTGTTCGATCAGGGGGGCCATCACCGGAATATCCTCGGGATTGTCAAGAAGGCGCAGCAGGCGCAGAGCCGCATCCAGCAGTCCAGCAGGCGCTGCATTGACGGTAATGCCCCATTGATCGCCATCTGCCATCACGTGCCTGCGAACGTCGGCGCGCCCGATCAGGTCGGTGAGCTTTTCGCTGTCGATGGCAAGCGCCAGACACAGATGTGGTGCTTCCGGGCTAGCTTCGACCACCCGCCATGTGACGGGCAGGTCCAGCGACGTCACCAGATATTCGCCCTTGGTATAATTGATCGTCTCGGAGCCGAGACGCAGGGATTTCGCGCCCTGCAACACCATGGCGAGACAGGGCCGATAGCTGCTGTGGCACGGTATGCTCGGCGTCGTCCGCCTGCTGATCCCCAGACCTTCGATCGGCGTTCGGTATTCACCGTCCTGTGCGGTGAAACGCTCCGCCAGCGCGGCAAGTTCCTCGTAGGTGTCGTTCAGTGACGTCATAGGTGATCCGCTTCAGATGAGATAGAATACAGCAATTATTGATCAGGCAGGCATGCATCGGCAATCGTGAAGCAGGCAGTTTTGCAGGATCGTGCAAGAAGCTTGCAGGATCGGTCTACCGCTTCTGCCCTTGCTTCCGGCATATTCTGCCTGCTTCCCCAATCCAATAAATGGAGTCTATCATGGCCATAGCAAGAGGTTACGCTGCTACGGATGCAGATGAGCCGTTGGTTCCGTTCACTTTTGAACGGCGCGAGCCCAATGCAGATGACGTGGTCATCTCGATCCAGTATTGCGGCGTTTGCCATTCCGACATCCATACCGTCCGCAATGAATGGAAGAACGCAGTTTATCCCATCGTTCCGGGGCACGAAATCGCAGGTGTCGTCACCGCGGTCGGTGATGCGGTTACCAAGTTCAAGGTCGGCGACAAGGTAGGCGTCGGCTGTTTCGTGGATTCCTGTGTTGGCTGCGCCAGCCGGGATGTCGACAATGAGCATTATCTTCCGGGCCTCATCCAGACCTACAACACCTTCGACACCGAAGGAAAGGCGCGGACGCAGGGCGGATATTCCGACCATATCGTCGTCAAGGAAGGCTATGTCCTTTCCATGCCTGACAATCTTCCGCTCGATGCGGCAGCACCGTTGCTCTGTGCAGGCATCACCCTCTATTCGCCGCTGCGTCACTGGAATGCAGGTCCCGGCAAGCGTGTGGCGATCGTCGGCATGGGTGGACTCGGACACATGGGCGTCAAACTCGCCAATGCCATGGGTGCGCATGTTACGGTTCTAAGCCAGTCACTTTCCAAGAAGGAAGATGGCCTCAAGCTCGGCGCTCATGAATATTATGCGACCAGCGACGCGACCACTTTCGAAAAGCTGGCAGGATCGTTCGATCTCATCATCTGCACGGTTGGCGTCGCCATCGACTGGAATGCCTATCTTGGCCTGCTTAAGGTAAACGGAACGATGGTTGTCGTTGGCGTTCCCGAAGACATGGTGCCGGTGCATGCGTTTTCGCTCATTCCCGGCCGCAAGTCGCTTGCAGGATCGATGATCGGGTCGATCAAGGAAACGCAGGAAATGCTGGACTTCTGCGGCCAGCACAACATCGTTTCGGAAATCGAGAAGATCAACATTCAGGAGATCAACGAAGCCTATGAACGCGTTCTGAAGAGCGACGTACGCTACCGCTTTGTCATCGATATGGCTTCGCTGGCAGCCTGAAATCGATAATCTGCGCGGCGCCAGACCACGGTGCCGCGCAGATCATTTTCATTCAGCCTTGGTTACATCGTTATCGGCGCCGGAGATCGAGATCGTCGGTTCGGCGGAACCGCCTGCAAGCGACCAGGTCACCTGATGGTTCGCGCCGCTGACATCGAACTGCGAAGGCCCATCGACCTTCACGTTGACGATATTCTCCGCGCCGGAAACCTCCAGAATTGAAGGATCCGTTCCTTTCTTCAAGGTGGCGGTTACCTGATTGTTCGACACTTCAACGATCAGATTTTGCGTTGCTCCGCCCGAAACCGTGTTGTCCGTGCCGGATACCGAAAGCTTCCGGGCGTTTTCGAACGTCACTGTATGAGAAACGCCATGTATGGTGACATGGCCGCATTCTCCCTTGAGCTTGACGTTATTTTCCGCACCGTAAATCCCGACATCGCCGGAGGTGCAGGTGATTTCCCTGCCGAGGCCCACGCCTTCGATTGTCTGTTCGTCGGCGAAAGACGATGGTGCTGCAAGAAGTGTCAGGCTGCCTGCCAGCAATGCAATTTTCAACATCTCGACCTCTTTTACCAAAGCCATGTATGGCGATTATTAACCATAGCTCATCTGTTCTGTATAGATATGGCATCATGTCGACTGATGGTTGATCGATTTAAACATATTGCTTATCGCTTATTATCAAGAGCTGAACTACACTTGGCTATGCAGCGGGGGAAGTGCAGCTTTGGGACTCGACCAGAACACTTTGTTTTTTGCGACAGGTATCTGCTCTCTGGCAGTAGGACTGACGATTCTCAGCGTCTGGTATCAGAACTCGCGTGACAAATTTCTGCTCTGGGGCTGCCTTGGCATGATCCTGCTCGGCACGGGGGCAGTACTTTACTATGCGGGGCCTTTGCCGCTGGCTACGGCCTCCATTGTCGCCTTCGCTCTGGAGAGTGTCGGTTTCATCTTCCTGATTGTCGGGTCACGGCAGATTTCCGGACGTCCGATACAACGGAGCTTTCTGATCGTTCTGGCGATTGCTGTCATATGCGCGACGACGCTGCCCATTCTGGCCGGACAGACGGGCACTGGCACGGCGATCTTCAATCTGACTTCGGCCCTGTTGCTCCTGCTGACGGCGAAAGAATATTTCCATGTCTATCGGGAAGCGCCGGTCCCGGTCATTGGCATGATCGTTCTTTATACCCGGACAGCGATTTCATTCTTTCTGTGCGGCGCTGTCATCCTGCATCAACAACAGTGGGTCATGACTACGATCCCAAGCAATTGGGCCGAAGATATCAATGCCATCACTGCAATCATAGGCATTACGGGCATTGGCGCGCTGTCGCTGAATTTCACCCAGTCGCGCATTGCGCGTCGTCATGCCAACGAGGCGCGCACCGACAGCCTGACTGGATTGCTGAACCGGCGTGCGCTTTATGACGTGCTGGACGATAATGAACTGCAGCTCGGGGATTCAGTCGTGATCTTCGACCTTGATGCTTTTAAATCCATCAATGATACGCATGGCCACATCGTCGGGGATGAAGTGCTGTACACGTTCTCCGGCGTTCTGCGTAGTCATGTCAAAGGTCAGGCTCTCATCTCCCGCATCGGCGGTGAGGAGTTCGTTCTGATCCTGAGGCAGCAACATAATAGCGATGTTCTTGCCTTGGCCGACACGATCCGGAAAGCCTTTTCGGCGATCGTGTTCGAGGCTTCGGCTGGAGATTTCTCAACGACGACCAGCGCAGGCATCGCTTTCTGCATGCCGGGTAACGAAGATTTCCAAACGGTCTTCCGCAGGGCAGATGCGGCGCTCTATCGTGCCAAGCATCTGGGCCGCAACAAGGTCTGCACCGAACTGCACAGCGTCGCTTGAGCTTCTTTCAAATGAAAAGGGCCTGAAATCAGGCCCTTTCGCTTTTCATTCCGTCATTACATCACGTACCGAAGCGCTCTTCGCTGAGCGCCGCCGCCATCAGAGCCTTGGTATAATCTTCGCGCGGGTGATCGAAGACCTGTTCGGTATCGCCCTGTTCGACAATCTTTCCGTTCTTCATCACAATCACATAGTCCGAAACGGCCCGCACGACCGCCATGTCGTGGCTGATGAAGAGATAGGACAAGCCGTGGTCTTTCTGCAGGTCGCGCAACAGGGCGACGATCTGCTTCTGCACCGAACGATCGAGCGCGCTTGTCGGTTCGTCGAGCACGATCACGCGCGGTTTCAGGATCATCGTGCGCGCAATGGCGATGCGCTGGCGCTGGCCGCCGGAAAATTCGTGCGGATAGCGATTGCGCATGGCCGGGTCCATGCCGACTTCCCGCAGGGCATCCTGCGCGCGGCGATCACGCTCTTTCGCCGAAAGGTTCGGTTCGTGGATCAGAAGCCCTTCAGTGATGATGCGTCCCACCGTCATGCGCGGGCTGAGCGAGCCAAAAGGATCCTGAAAAACGAGCTGCAATTCGCGGCGTTTCGGACGCATCGCCTGCGATTCCGTCGGCAATTCCTTGCCGAGATAAGCGATGCGGCCTTCTGATGGGAGAAGACGCAGAATGGCGCGACCGAGCGTGGACTTGCCGGAACCGGATTCACCCACAATGCCGATGGTCTGGCCTTCTTTCAATGTCAGCGAGACATTGTTGACGGCGGTGAGATAGTTCGCAGCGCCGAGCCATGGTTTGCTGATAAGAAAATTGACCTTCACATTGTCGGCGCGAACAAGCACCGGCGCGTCGTCACGGGGAGGGGCTTTTTCGCCTTCCGGCTCCGCATCGAGCAGCATCTTCGTATAGGGATGCTCCGGTGCGGTGAAGAGCTTTTCCGTTTCGTTGGTTTCAACCACTTCGCCCGAACGCATCACATAGACCCGGTCGGCAAAGCGCCGCACGATACCAAGATCGTGCGTGATGAAGACCACTGCCATGCCCAACCGTTTCTGCAGATCGGCCAAAAGATCGAGAATCTGCGCCTGAATGGTGACATCCAGCGCGGTCGTCGGTTCGTCCGCAATCAGGATATCCGGCTCGTTGGCGAGCGCCATGGCGATCATGACACGCTGACGCTGCCCGCCCGACAGCTCATAGGGATAGCTGTCGATGCGGCGCTCAGGCTCCGGAATGCCAACCAGCTTGAGCAGTTCAAGAATACGCGGGCGCGCCTGCTTCTTGTTCATGCCGCGATGATAGCGAAGCGGCTCGGCAAGCTGGTCGCCGATGCGGTAAAGCGGATCGAGCGACGTCATCGGCTCCTGAAAGATCATGGTGATCTTTGCGCCGCGGATATTGTTCAGTTTCTTTTCGGACATGCCGATCAGATCCTGACCGCGATAGAGCGCCTGGCCGGTTGCCTTGCCGTTCTGGGCCAGAAGCCCCATCATTGCCATGGTCGTCTGGCTCTTGCCTGAACCGGACTCGCCGACAATGGCGATGGTTTCACCGGCTTTGACATCGAGATTGATGCCGCGCACTGCCTCTACCGGACCGTCATGCGTGTCGAATGTGACCCTCAGGTCGCGCACGCTCAGAATGTTTTCACTCGTCATCTCAGCGATCCTTCGGGTCAAGGCTGTCGCGCAGGCCATCGCCAAGGAAGTTCAGCGCAAACAGGATGATGGTCAGCGTTGCGGCAGGCCAGATCAATTGCCAGCTTGCGCCGCGCATGTTCTGGGCACCTTCGGAAATCAGCAGCCCCAGAGAGGTGAGGGGGTCCTGAACACCGAGACCGAGGAAGGAGAGGAGACTTTCGAGCAGGATTGCCTTCGGCACCAGCAACGTCACGAAAACGATGACCGGGCCGAGCGCATTCGGAATGATGTGGCGGGTGATGACACCGCGCCGTGTCGCGCCTAACGCTTCCGCAGCCTGCACAAATTCCTGACGTTTGAGGCTCAATGTCTGTCCGCGCACGATGCGCGCCATATCCAGCCATTCCGTCGCGCCGATGGCGATGAAGATGATGAAAATGGATCGCCCGAAGAAGACGAGCATCAATATCACAAAGAAGATGAAGGGCAGCGAATAGAGAATATCCACGAGCCGCATCATCACATTATCGATGCGCCCGCCGAGATAACCGGAGACAGCGCCATAGGACACGCCCAGAACCAGTGCCATCGCCGAGGCAAGCAGGCCGATGGCAAGCGACATGCGCACACCGATGAAGATGCGCGTCATCAGATCGCGGCCCAGATTATCGGTGCCGAGCAGGAAATAATTGCGCGCCACGTCGAGGGTCAGCTTGCCCGACAGCCCGTCAGTAGCGATCTCGATTTTCGGATTGCTGAACAGGTCGGAGCGCTGGAAATAACGCAGCACACGCTCGTCCGTCGGACGCTGTGCGGTAAAGTCGACAACGACATTGTTGCCGTTCAGTTCCGGCTCGCCGGCAGCTTTCAGCCGCGCCCGGGCAAGTTCGCGTTCAAGACCCGGCATGATTGTATCTTCACGCGGATAGGCTTCGAGGCTCGGTGCCACACGCACGAACTGCGGATAAATCTTATCATAGGGGTGCGGGCTCAGCATCGGGCCGAAAATGCCCAGAAAAGCCATCAGAAAAAGGACGATAGCGCTTGCCACGGCAGCCTTGTTCTTGCGCAGGCGCAACCATGCGTCCTGCCAGAGCGAGCGGCTCGGAACTTCCAGCCGGGCTGTTTCCGTCGGTACAGTAAGATCAGTCATAGCGAACCCTCGGATCAAGCCATGCATAAAGAAGATCGACGATCAGGTTGAACACCACGACGAAGACCGAAATGACAACAACGGTTCCCATGACGAGGGTGTAATCGCGGCTAAGCGCGCCCTGCACGAAGTAACGACCGATGCCGGGAATGCCGAAGATCGTCTCGACCACGACCGAACCTGTGAGCAGGGCTGCAGCCGTCGGGCCGAGATAGGATACGGCGGGGAGCATGGCGGCACGCAAGGCATGCACACCCACAACCACCCGTGACGGCAGGCCATAGGCGCGCGCGGTGCGCACGTGATTGGCGCGCAATGCCTCAATCGTCGCGCCACGCACGAGACGCGCAATGACGCCGACCTGCGGCAATGCAAGCGTCAGGACCGGCAATATCCAGTAGGTTATATTGGCCGACGACCAGCCGCCCGCCGGAACCCATCCGAGAATGACGCCGAACAGAAGGCTGAGGAGAGGGGCCACGACGAAGTTGGGCGTGGTGATGCCGAATGTAGCCAGCGCGACGACGAAATAGTCGACAGCTGAGTTCTGCTTCAGCGCTGCCAGCGTGCCGAGAAATGTTCCGATGATCGCTGCAAGCGTCAGGCCGAGTGTGCCGAGCATGATCGAAACCGGCAGGCCGGAAGCGAAAAGATCGTTTACCGAGAAGTCGCGTCGCGTGAAGCTCGGTCCAAGATCGCCGTGCAGAAGATTGCCCAGATAAATCAGATACTGCTGCCACAGCGGCGCATCCATATTATAGGCCTTCTTGAGGTTCTCCAGGATCAGTGGATCAATCGGCCTTTCAAGGTCAAAAGGTCCGCCGGGCGCAAGCCGGATCAGAAAGAACGTCAGCGTGATGATGATGAATATCGTGGGTATCGCACTACCCAATCGTCGGAGCGTATAGCCCAGCATGTTCTTTTCCCTTCTTTGCCGGATCGCTTTGAACGATCCGGCAAATCCCACTAAGGGCGTGTTTCATTTTGTTTTTAGTTCTTTGTCGATAACCAGCGCGTGCCGTGCGAATTCATGAGGTTATCTTCGTAACCCTGAACACGGTCGGCAACGAGAGCGGTGGACGAATAATACATCAGCGGCACGACGGCCCCGTCCCCGAGCAGTATCTTCTCTGCTTCAGCGAGGATTTTTGCGCGCTCGGCGAGATCGGTCGTGGTTGCGGATTTCGCCATCAGCGCGTCGTAATCCTTGTTCGACCATTCGGCATAATTGAAGTAATTGCCGGTGGTATAAAGCTCCAGGAACGAATTCGGATCGTTGTAATCGCCGATCCAGCCATCACGGGTGATGTCGAACATCCCCTTTTCCTGAAGGTAGTTGTAGAAGGTGGCGCCTTCGACTTCGTTGAGCGTTGCCTTGATGCCGATATTGCCCAGCATGTTGGCAAGCGCTGCCATGGTATTCTTGTGGTTTTCCGAGGTGTTGTAGCGCAGCGTCACGGAAAGGCCACCCGGTTGGACACCGGCTTCGTGCAGCAATTCCTTGGCTTTATCTTCGCGGTCCAGCACATCTTCGTCGGCGAAATCCAGCTTCGGCGCGTCCTTGACGTAATTCGCAATGCCGGGCGGCACCATGGAACTGGCTGGCAGCATCACGCCACGCCAGACTTCATTGGCGAGGAACTCACGATCGACGGCCATCGATATGGCCTTGCGCACGCGCGGATCGCGCAGCTTGCTCGATGGCTCGCCTTTGATGTCGACATAATAGATGCCAAGATAGGGAGCGAGGCGGAACTGACCGCCGAGGTTCTTTTTCACATAGTCCATCTGTTCGGCAGGAACATCGGAACAGATATCGACTTCCTTCGCCTCGAAGCGGCGCATGCAGCTTGCGCGATCCTCGAACGGTATCCAGTTCACCGCATCGATCTTCACATTGGAAGCATCCCAGTAATTCGGGTTCTTCTTCATGGAGATCTTGTCATTGGGAGTGAAGCTGACAAGCGTATAGGCGCCATTGGTCACCATGTTGCCGGGCAGGGTGAACTTGTCGCCGAACTTCTCGACAGCCTTTTTGTTGACCGGGAAACCGGTCTGATGAGTGAGAAGTTCGAGGAAATAAGGGGCAGGGTTCTTGAGAGTGATTTGCAGCGTCTTGTCGTCAAGCGCCTTCACGCCAAGCTGATCGACCGGCATCTTGCCGGTGGCAACTTCCTCGGCATTCTTAATGGCGTAGAGGACGCTGGCATAGCCGGCAGCCGTCTTCGGGTCCATGATGCGGCGGAAGGAAAACTCGAAATCGCCAGCAGTTACGGGATCGCCGTTCGACCACTTGGCATTTTCGCGCATATGGAATGTGTAGGTGAGGCCGTCTTCGGAAATATCCCACGATGCAGCCGCTCCGGGAATGGCTTCGCCCTTCTCGTTTTGCGCCAACAAACCTTCATAAAGGTCGCGCAGAACACGGTTTTCCGAAACGGTGGTTGTATGGTGCTGGTCCAGCGTGGCGGGATCAGTATCGTTGCCCCGGTTGAGCACTGTTTCTGCCGATGCGGCACCGGCTAGCGCCATCAGGCAAACGCCTGTCATCAAGAATCCGCGAACCATTGAAAACTCCCATATGCTTATTAAAAAATGTTAGCCCCGACAAAAGAGGGCCCTCCGGAACTGCCGGAAGAGAAAAGGGCCGCGCCAACAGGCGCAGCCCAAGCTGAAAATTTATTGTTTAAACGAGAGCCAGCGCGTCTTGTGGCTGTCCATGAGGTTGTCGTTCCAACCGTCGATCTTGTCCGAAACAAGGGCGCGCGACGAATAATAGAGGATCGGGATATTGCTCATCTCATCGAGCTTCAGCTTTTCAGCTTCAGCCAGCGTCTTGGCGCGCTCGTTGAGATCGAGAATTTTTTCCGCCTTTGCCATCAGCGCATCGTAGTCGGCGTTCTTCACCTTGGAATAGTTGAAGCTCACATTGCTCTGGCTGATGAAAAGGAAGTTCTGCGGATCGTTATAGTCACCGATCCAGCCTGCACGCGCGATATCGAACGGGCCATCGTCGCGCATGAAGTTGAAGTAGGTCGCACCTTCGGTCTCGTTCAGTGAAGCCTTGACGCCGATATTGCCGAGCTGATCGGCGATGGCGGCCATGGTATTCTTGTTGTTTTCCGAAGTGTTATAAAGCAGTTCGATCGAAAGCGTGTTCGGTTCGACGCCAGCTTCCTTCAACAGTTCCTTGGCCTTGTCTTCGCGTTCCAGCATGTCGTCGGAATAGTCGAGCTTCGGCGCATCCTTCACATAATTGGCGATGCCCGGAGGAACCATCGAATAGCCCGGAAGCATGGTGCCCTGCCAGACCTGATCGGCAATGAAATCACGGTCGATGGCCATGGAAATCGCCTGACGGACGCGTGGGTCCTTCAGCTTGCTGTCGGCGGTCTTGCCCTTTACCGGCAGATAATAGACGCCGAGATAAGGCGCCATGCGGAATTCCTTGGAAAGGTTCTTCTTCACATAGTCCATCTGCTCGGCCGGAACGTCGGAGCAAATCTGCACTTCCTTCGCCTCAAAACGGCGCATGCAGCTTGCGCGATCCTCGAACGGTATCCAGTTGACCGTATCGATCTTCACCTGATCCGCTTCATAGTAATACGGATTCTTCTTCATCACGATCTTGTCGTTCGGTGTGAAGCTTTCCAGCATATAGGCGCCGTTCGTCACCATCTTGCCGGGCGTGGTGAACTTGTCGCCATTTTCCTCGACGCTTTTCTGGTTCATCGGGAAGCCGGTCTGGTGGGTCAGAAGCTCAAGGAAATACGGAGCAGGGGCGTTCAACGTGACCTTGAGCGTATGGTCATCGACGGCTTCAACGCCGAGCTGGTCAGTCGGCTTCTTGCCACCGGCAATATCTTCGGCATTCTTGATGATGAACAGCATGCTGGCGTACCCGGCGGCTGTCTTCGGGTCCATCAGGCGACGGAAGGTGAACTGGAAATCACCGGCCGTGACCGGATCGCCGTTCGACCATTTTGCGTCATCGCGCAGATGGAAGGTGTAGACCGTACCGTCTTCGGAAACATCCCAGGATTTGGCTACGCCCGGAACTGCTTCGCCGTTTGCGTTCTGAATAGTCAGGCCGTCATACAAGTCGCGCATGACATTGCCTTCAGCCACCGTCGAGGTGCGGTGATGGTCCAGTGTCGCCGGATCAGTGTCGTTGCCGCGATTGAGAACGACTTCAGCCGAAGCTGCGCCAGCCAGAGCCAGAAGACACACACCCGTCAGTAGAAATTTACGATACATTTGAGAACCCCTCCTTTGAAATTTTTGAAATGGCCCGCATCTTATGGATAAGCGCGCCACTTGCAAGAGAACTTATCAACACTTTGACTTAATTAACATATTCACATTTTCTTGAGCGAATTAAGTGCTCGAATTCTGGTACGGAACTATGGGTTTTCGCCGGATTTACAAAGTAGAAATGCTCGCTGAGCGCGCCCGAAAAACGCCGTAATTTCCGCCGTTTGCGACGTTTGAATGTCAGCTGAAACGAGGTGGAAAAACGGTCCGATTCGCTGGAAGTTACATGCTCGTTTTCAGTGCCATTTCTCTAGTGCTTGGTGCCGCGAATATTCAGGGCTCAGATGTCGACAGCGCCGCAAGCGATTGTCGCGATGTTTCAAGACAGATGGATATGGGTTAGTTCCATAATACATATTATCTGATTTATGTTGAGACCAAGGGAAACTTGATCACTCATGAAAAGAAGCGCCTTTTCAGGCGCCTCTTTCTGTTTGTCTCAGAATGTCCGCTGGAGCGCGATCAGGCCTTGCCACGCGTCTGACCCGTTAAGGACAGACTTTTTGTCACGCCAGCGCACGTAAGAGATTTCGGGCGTGACCGTGAAGCCAGGAACCAGTTCGTAAGCGACGTTTGCCGTCGTGTAGAACGTGTCTGTGGCATCGTAGGAAAGCTGGGCATTGATGATGGCCTTGTCGGATATTTTGTAAGCACCGCCACCCCAGGCAGCCCAGTCGCCGCCCCATTGGCCGTAGAAACTATTGATCGCGCGAACCTGGCCTGCAACTTGTCCGTTGTCGCCTTTGACGTCCATATAGCTGTCTTTGTTGGACTTAAAGCCACCCATGGCCCATACGGACAGCTTGTCATTGATGTTGAGATTGCCACGCAGCTTGCCCGCCCATTTTTCGTTCCGGGCATCGTATGCAGCAACTGTAATGACCGCGCCCCAGTCTTGGGCATATTTCAGACCACCAACGATGTGCGGGGTATAGTCACTGATAGTGCCATCAAAGCCATATTGCTTATCTGTATCGAGATTGTTGCCCTGTTCCAGCGACAGGATCGCCGAAATGCCGTTGCTGCCGGAGTAGGTATAGCTGATCAAGCCTGTACGATAGCCGCCTGCAAGGATCACATCATCGTTAAAGACGTCGCCGAGATATCCCACGAAGGATATGAACGTCGAAAAATCGAGGCCGACACGCAGTCCCGCCAGATCGATATATGCAACGCGCAACGAGCCGGTGGAGCCGGAATCCTTGCCATTGCCCCACTGAAAACGGGTTTCCGCATAGGTTTTTAGTGTGCCGAGCTCCGTTTCGGATGCCGTGCTGGCACGCAATGTGAAACGGGCAGAATTGTCCCAGCTATCGCGCTTGCTGTTGCGCTGGAGATGAGGTGTGCCGTCCTTGTCAGTGAAGCCGCGGCCATAAACATCGTCCCCGCCCTGCATAAGATAGCGGACATAGCCATGTATCCGCAGGCATGTTTCAGTTCCGGGAATATAAAAATATCCCGCGCCGTATGCGTCACAAACCCGGACGTATTGTGTCGATTCCGGTTCCGGCGCGATGACTGCGTCAGCACCATAGGCTGCAGATGCACTGCATGCCGTCGCAATGCAGCCTGCCAGCGATAAAGTAAACTTCATGTCCCCTCACAAATATAAAAATATGACCGGAAATACTTTCCCGGCCTAAAACGTCGTCAAGGTAAAACATAAAAATGTTTTCTATAATCGCAAATTCTAATAAGCGAATTATAGTGCGTGCTTATATGTGTGCTATTAAAGTAATTATCACAATAATTAGGGAGTTATTACTTAAAATAGTAAGATTAGAACAAGAAATATACAGTCGATGCGTCTGGCGACTCCGGATCGGGGTCGCGCCATCAATGGGAGGGTTTTATGCATCGCAGTTTCTTTCTTGCAGGCGCTTGCTGTTTTTTGTTGGTTACCGTCGCGTCAGCTGGAACCGTGTTGAACCGTGATAGCGGCAGCGATCCATCAACACTGGATCAGCACCGTACAACGACGGTCAATGAAAGCGCTTTGTTGCGTGATCTCTATGAGGGGCTTGTTACCGAAGATGCAAAGGGCGAGCTGATACCGGGTGTGGCGCAGTCGTGGGATATTTCTCCCGACGGACTGACCTATACGTTCCATTTGCGCGCGGGTGCAAAATGGTCGAACGGCGATCCGGTTACCGCAGGTGATTTCGAATATTCGCTGCACCGTATCATCGACCCGAAGACTGGTGCGGGTTATGCCAATGTTCTCTATGCGATCAAGAACGCCAGGGAAATCAATACCGGCAAGCTCCCACTGGATCAGCTGGGCGTCGAGGCGCTTGACGACCGCACGCTGAAAATCACGCTTACGTCCCCTACCCCTTATTTCCTCTCACTGCTGACCCATCAGACGACCTTGCCGCTAAACAGGAAAGCCGTCGAGAAATATGGCGACAAGTTCACTCTGGCGGGAAACATGGTGTCGAACGGTGCTTATACATTGGCCAGCTTCACACCAAATGCGCAGATCGTCATGAAGAAAAACCCGAACTACTGGGATGCATCCAATGTAAAGATCGACGTGGTGAACTGGATTCCATTCGAGCAACCGGCGTCGTGCATGCGCCGGTTTGAGGCCGGGGAGATCGACATTTGCGGTACGGTCCCCGCCGAGCAGATGGACTACATCAAGTCCAATCTGGGGCATAATCTGCGTGTCGCCCCCTATTTCGGCACCTTTTATGTCAGTGTCAGAGGCGAACCGGATAGTAAGCTGCGCGATCCTCGTGTCCGTGAAGCCATATCGATGGCGATTGATCGCAAGTTTCTGGCCAATGAAATCCGGCGTGGCATGATGATGCCGGGTTATTCGATGGTGCCTCCCGGTACTGAAAACTATGTCGTGGACGCGCCCCGGCTGGATTACATGAATCTCGATATTCTGGATCGTGAGGACAAGGCCAGGGAATTGCTGAAGGAGGCCGGTGTCGCACCGGGAAGCCTGTCGGTCAAGCTGCGCTATGCCACTTCGGTCAACAACAAGAACACGATGATTGCTATCGCAGACATGCTCAAGAATATTGGCATCAATGCTTCACAGGACGAAGTCGAAGGCGCGACTTATTTCAACTATCTGCATGAAAAAGGCATGTATGATTTTGCCTATCAGGCATGGATCGGCGATTACAACGACGCCTATTCCTTCCTGAGCATGTTCACGACCGACAATTATTTCAATAATTCCGATTGGTCGAACAAGGATTATGACGCGCTGATTACAAAATCGGAAACGATGACCGACACCGGAGCGCGGGCTGAAACCCTTGCTCAGGCTGAGCGCATTCTGCTGAAAGAGGTTCCGGTCATCCCACTGCTCTATCCTTCATCACAAGCGCTCGTGGCAGACAAGGTTGAAGGCTACAGCGACAATCTGATGAACATACACGCAACCCGCTGGCTGTCTCTTCAAAGCAAATGAAATAGAGGCTGGTTGTATGGCCATCGCGCGGACGGGTTGCGCGGTGGCCTGATTCCAATGTTTCAATCAAAACAGGAAATGCTCTAGCATAGCACTTTCAACTGAATCGGTTTCCGACGAGATCAAAACGGTGGGGTATGAAACCAGCAATCGAGCAGCTCTTTCCCGGCTTTGAGATGCGGGAAGTGGAAACGAATGATGTTCGTTTTGCGGTCATGACTGGTGGTAAAGGCCTGCCGGTTCTGTTGCTGCACGGTTATCCGGAAACCATGGCTGCATGGCATCGCATTGCCCCTGAACTCGCCCGCTCCCGCACAGTCGTCGTGCCTGATCTGCCGGGCTATGGACGAAGCCGCATCACGTCCAATCCGGTTGGTGCCGGATCAAAACGCCGGATGGCCGCTAGTCTGGTCGCGTTGATGCAGGCGCTCGGGCATGAGCGGTTTGTTGTGATTGGGCATGATCGCGGTGGGCGTGTCGCCTATCGCATGGCACTGGATCACCCGGACAAGGTGGTTGGACTGGTATCCGTGACGGTCGTACCGACTCCGGAAATGTGGGAAGGCGCCAGCAAGGCTTTCGGCATGGGGGCGTGGCACTGGTTCATGCTGGCACAGCCCGAACCGCTGCCTGAAATGCTTCTTTCCGGCAATCCTCGTTTCATGATCGATACAACCTTGCAGAAGATGGCGCATGGTCTCAACAAGCTGCATCCGCTTGCACTTGCGGATTATCGGGAAGCCTTTGACAGTGCGGAAGTCCGGCACTGGATATGCGAGGATTACCGCGCAGGCGCAGGTGTGGACGAAGCTGACGATCTTGCGGATCGGGCGGCAGGACGGCGCATTCATGCGCCGGTTCTGGTTTTCTGGGAACAAGGCCGACGCTATGGCGGCGGGCGCGAACCGCTCGATATATGGGCAGACTGGGCCATCGATGTTGACGGCGAAGGACTGGCTGGCGGGCATCTTCTGCCTGAGATGGCTTCAGGTCCAATACTGGCTGGGTTAGACCCGTTTCTGCGGAGAATCGATGCCGGTGCATTGGCGGCAGAACAAGTACGAGACCGTTAATCTTATTGAAAATCCCGCTATGTGGCTTTATGCGAAAGCAATCTTCCATATTTTTCCGTGGCAGAGACGTAATGAAATTTTGTTTGCCGGGCCTAGCAGGAAATCTGTTGCGCCAGGCTGACACCCGCATCGGAGGAGAACCGGAATGGATTTCACCCTGACACGCCGTCAGACATTGATGGGACTTGGTGCGTTGGGCATCAGCACGGCTTTCGGCTCCCCTGCCCGCGCCGCGACGCGAAATCTGGCCGTTCTCCATCTGGCGAGCCATGCGCCGAGCTATATCGCGCACGAGCGTGGCTATTTCAAAGATGCTGGTCTCGATATCGAGTTGAAGTTCTTCGAAGCCGCCCAGCCCATGGCTGTCGCCATCGCATCCGGCGATGCCGATTTCGGTGTGACGGCAATGAGCGGCGGTCTGATCAGTTTGGCCGACAAGGGTGCGATCAAGGTCATCGGCGGTGCGCTTGCAGAAGAAAAAGGCATTACCGGCAATGTCATTCTGGCCTCCAACAAGGCCTATGAAGGCGGGCTGACGGAACCGTCCAAGCTGGCGGGACACAGTTTTGGCATCACCACGGCAGGATCGTCATTCCATTTCATGGCGCACAAGATTGCCAAGGCCAACAATATTCCTCTTTCTGAAATCCAGCTGCGCCCATTGCAGAAGCTCGGCGCTGTTGTCGGTGCCCTGTCGACCGGGCAGATCGATTCCTGGGCCATCCAGCCCAATATCGCCAAGAAGCTCATCCGTGAGGGCGCTGCAAAGCAGATCGGTCTCGTCTCCGATTATGCGCCGGATTATCAGGTCACGACAGCATTCACGTCTACTAAGAATGCGTCCGACGAGCGCGCCATGACCGAAGCCTTCGTCAAAGCCTATTCCAAGGCAATCGACGATTATAATGCGGCCTTTATCGACAACACTGCAGACGATGCAGCGCGCGACGACATTGCAAAGATCGTGCACAAATATGTCGAAAGCGACAGCCCGTTCGAGACGGCAAAACAGAACCTGATCGATGGTGCTATGCGCATCAACAAGGGGCTGGCCTTGTCGCTCAACAGCTGCGTGGAGCAGCTCGACTGGTTCCGCTCCGAAGGCATGGTCAAGGAAGCCGTCACACAGGAAAAGCTGTTCGACACATCCTACGTCAAGACAATTTGAGACTGGCTAAGGCTGGTTGAAACTGAACATTCAGTGCCCGACAGGTTTTGTCGGGCGCAAAGCCCGACGACAGGTATTCCAAACCGGGATGCGCGTCAAAACAACGAGATAGAGCGCGGATTTGATCCAATCATATCGAAACGCGCTCTAACGTCGAAGGGCGGACTTTCTGACTGGAGTTGAAATGGATCTGCAACTGAAAAATATCAGCCATTCCTATGGTCCGGTCGAAGTTCTCAAAGATATATCGCTTACCATCCCGCAGGGGCAGATCGTCTGCCTGATCGGCCCTTCGGGCTGCGGAAAGTCCACGCTCTTGCGTTTTCTGGGCGGTCTTGAGCGGCCATCCTCGGGTGAAGTGCTGCAGATCGGCTCGCCGCCGAAAGATTCACTCAATCCCCTCACCTATGTTTTCCAGCATTTTGCCCTCTTGCCCTGGCGCAGCGTGGAAGGAAATATCAAGCTGGTGCTGGAGGATCACGGTCTAGGCCGGGCGGAAATGGACAGGATCGTAACCAATGTTCTGGAGCGCACCCGGCTGTCAGATTTCCGACAGGCATTACCGAAGCAGCTTTCGGGTGGCATGCGCCAGCGCGTGGCGATTGCACGCGCCTTGTCGGTACGTCCTGCCGTCATGCTGATGGATGAGCCCTTGTCGGCGCTCGATAGCCAGACACGGGAACTGCTGATGGACGACCTGATTGCGCTGTGGACGCGCCAGCCATTCACCTCAGTCTATGTCACGCACAATCTCAACGAGGCGGTGCGGCTCGGTCATCGGGTGGTGGTGCTGTCGCGACGGCCGGGACGGATCAGGGAGATTGTCGACATCGATCTTCCCCTTTCCGAGCGTCATCTTGGCGACCCC
The DNA here is from genome assembly GCF_025908475.1 of Brucella sp. MAB-22. Classification (NCBI taxonomy): domain Bacteria; kingdom Pseudomonadati; phylum Pseudomonadota; class Alphaproteobacteria; order Hyphomicrobiales; family Brucellaceae; genus Brucella; species Brucella sp. MAB-22. The sequence goes on from NZ_CP109781.1 coordinate 2,014,573, forward strand.
GTTCTGGAAGAAAAGCAGAAGCAGCTCTGGGAGCTGATGCGGGCGGAAGCGCAGGCAGCAGATCAGGAGTTGATCAATGGTTGAGATCGCAGAAATGAAGCAGTCCAGCCAGGATGTTCGCCCGGTTCCTTTCCGAGGTGGCGGTTTCGCACCTCAGCCGGTGCGCCACATGGCCCTGATCCTGTTTATAGCGCTGCTGGCGCTGGCGGAAATCGGAACCCGAAGCGGCTTCATATCCAATCTGACATTGCCACGCCCGTCCGCCGTGCTGGAAACCTTCGTCCAGCTCTGGCAGACGGGCCTTCTGTGGCAGCATCTGCTACCATCGCTGCGGCGGCTTGTTGTCGGTGCCAGTCTTGGCATCGCGGTCGGTGTGAGTCTCGGGGTAATGATCGGCTTGTTCAGCTATGTCCGCGCCGGTCTGGTGCCGCTCGTTGCCGCCCTCTTTCCGATACCCAAGATCGCACTCCTGCCACTCTTCGTGATCTGGTTTGGCATCGATGAAATGTCGAAATATATGCTCATTGCCTTCGGCACCTTTACGCCCACCGTCGTCGCCACTTACGGCGCGGTCGATAATGTGGATCGTTCGCTTGTGCGCATGGGCCAGAGCTTCGGTCTCGGATGGTGGTCGATCGTGCGCAAGATCATCCTGCCCGGCGCATTTCCTGCGATCCTGTCCGGGCTGCGAGTGTCGATCTCCATCGCCATCATTCTGCTGGTTGCAGCCGAAATGCTCGGCGCCCAGTTCGGCGTCGGTTCCTATATCCTTGAAGCCGGATCGCTCTACGATCTTGAAAAGCTGTTTGCCGGAGTCACAATCCTGTCGGTGATGGGACTGATCGTCAATTTCATCATCGGGCAGATCGAGAAGCGTTTCTTGACCTGGCGCGGCTGATCGCAATAATATTTCGTATAGACATATTATTGTCGACAGAATGAAATGCGTTGTCCGCTTTTCGTTGCATGTTCTTACCGGGACGTTATACGAAGGGACTCTATCGCAAATTTTTGCGTCTCATTTTAGATGGCAAGATTCCGCGTCTTGTCTGTTCCCCCATTCATGAGGCGCTACCCGAAAAGGAGCGGAAATATGAGCCGTTATGGCAAAGCACATCGTCAGTTCACCGGATGTGACGAGCGATGAGCGCCGAACCAAGCCGTATTCAGCCGGAAGCAACACGCAAGACCGCAATCGCGCTCAAGGATGTGCAGATTTCGTTCAAGCTGGCCGATGGCGGCCGCTTCGATGCTGTCGCCGAAAGCAATCTTGAAGTTGCTGAAAACGAGTTCGTGGCGATTGTCGGTCCGACCGGCTGCGGAAAATCCACATTGCTCAATGCCGTTGCCGGGCTTCTCGTACCAGCCAGCGGTACGGTCGAAATCAGCGGCCAGCGGCTGCAGGGTCTCAATCGCAAGGCAGGTTATCTTTTCCAGCAGGATGCCCTCATGCCCTGGAAGACTGTCTTGGACAATGTCTCCATCGGGCTGGAAATTGCAGGCACCTCGAAGGCTCAGGCGCGCGAACAGGCCCGTGAGTGGCTCGGCCGCGTCGGTCTTGCAAGTTTCGGCGACCGCTATCCGCATATGCTGTCGGGTGGACAGCGCAAGCGCGTCGGCCTTGCGCAGGTGCTGATCCGCAATCCGAAATATCTGCTGATGGATGAACCCTTCGGCCCCCTCGACGCGCAGACGCGGGTTATCATGGGCGACCTTCTGCTGGACCTGTGGTCGCAGGACAAGAAGGCGGTCATGTTCGTGACCCACGATCTGGAAGAGGCCATCGCGCTGGCGGATCGCGTCGTCATCATGTCCGCCGGGCCGCGTGCCCGCATCATGGCCGAATATAAAATCCCCCTCGCCCGCCCGCGCGAGATTTCCGAAATTCGTCTCGACGACAAATTTCACGAAATTCATCGCGAAATATGGAGCGCGCTCAAGGAAGAGGTTCTCAAGGGCTATCAGCAGACGAGCGGGGAAAAGAAATGAAAAAGCCTATGCTGTTTCTGGCGCAGCTCAGCGTGGCTGTCGCCGTTATTCTGGTCTGGCACCTCTTCACCGCCACCCATCTGCTAGGCAATCCGGCCAAGGCGAAGTTCTTCTTTGCGACGCCGGGCGATGTGGCGCTGCGCATCTATAAATGGTTCGCTGATGGAACGATCTGGTATCACCTCGGCATCACGTTGCTTGAAGCCATGCTGGCCTTTGCCATTGGCGCAATTGGCGGCGTGCTGATCGGGTTCTGGTTTGCACGTAAGCCCCTGCTCGCGGCGATCTTCGACCCTTATGTGAAGGCTGCCAATTCGTTGCCGCGCGTCGTGCTGGCGCCGATCTTCGCGCTGTGGCTCGGCCTCGGCATCTGGTCAAAGGTGGCGCTCGGCGTCTCACTGGTCTTCTTCATCGTCTTCTTCAACGTCTATCAGGGCGTGAAGGAAGTGAACCAGACAGTGCTCGCCAATGCGCGTATGCTTGGCATGAACGAGCGCCAGCTTCTGCGCAATGTCTATCTGCCATCGGCGCTGTCTTGGATGTTTTCAAGCCTGCATACGGCTGTCGGCTTTGCCGTCGTCGGCGCGGTTGTCGGCGAATATCTCGGCTCGTCGGCAGGGCTTGGCTACCTGATCCATCAGGCGGAAGGCGTGTTCGACGTCACCGGTGTCTTTGCCGGCATGCTGGTGCTGACCGGGTTCGTGCTGATTATCGACTGGTGTGTAACGATCGTTGAGGAACGCCTGCTTGTCTGGCGCCCGAAAGCTGCCGGACACAACGGTTAAGAGGATTCAAGGAGGAAACCATGAGAACAACACGTAGAGATATACTGCTGGGCGCCGCAGCCTTCGGGCTTGCGGGTATTGCCTCGCGCCTGCCTGCCTATGCGCAGGATGCATCTGCGACGCCGGAAAAGCCGGAGCTGATGTTCGGTGTTGGTGGCAAGCCGCTCTTCTATTACCTTCCCCTCACCATTGCCGAGCGCAAGGGTTTCTTTGAGGAAGAAGGCATCAAGGCGACCATCAATGATTTTGGTGGCGGCGCAAAGTCCCTGCAGGCGCTGATCGGCGGTTCGGTCGATGTGGTAACCGGCGCATACGAACACACCATTCGCATGCAGAACAAGGGACAGGACATCAAGGCCGTCTGCGAGCTTGGCCGCTTTCCGGGCATCTGCATCGGCGTGCGCAAGGACCTCGCAGGCGAAATCAAGACGATTGCCGATCTCAAGGGCCAGAATGTCGGTGTCACGGCGCCGGGCTCTTCAACCTCGCTGCTGCTGCAATATGCGCTCATCAAGAACGGTCTGGCAGCAGATGCCGCTTCAATCATCGGTGTCGGCGGTGGCGCAAGCGCGGTCGCAGCCGTCAAGAAGGGCGAAATTGCAGCCCTCGTCCATCTTGACCCGGTCATCACGCGACTGGAAGTGGATGGCGACATCACCTTGCTTCTGGATACGCGCACCGAAGAAGGCACGCGCCAGCTTTTCGGTGGCACCAATCCGGCCGCGACCGTTTATGTGCAGCAGAGCTTCATCGATGCAAATCCGGTAACGACGCAGCGGGTTGTCAACGCTTTCGTCAAGTCGCTGAACTGGATTCACAAGGCTTCTGCCGATGACGTGGCTGATGCTGTGCCGGAAGAGTATCTGCTGGGCGACCGCGAGCTTTACAAGACCGGCTTCGAGAAGTCCCGCGCCATGTATTCCGAGAAGGGCCTGATTGCGGAAGACGGCTTCAAGAGCCTGTTCGAAATGCTCAAGGCGCTCGATCCGGAACTGGCAAGTGCGGATATCTCATTTGCGCAAACTTTCGATCCACGTTTCGTGGAAGCCGCAAAGGTATAATCCGCGTTGGGCAGGGTATTGTATTCCCTGCCCTTTGCACCTTCGTCGCCGGAAGTTCAAAAGCGGCTCTTGGCAAAGCGCTCCTGCAGCCATTGCGCGGCTGGCCCCTGCCGTCGCCGCTTGTTCCAGATCAGCTCAAGCGCGACCGGATGCGCACCTTCGTCGAACTGCAGTTTCGGAATAACGAGTTCCGGCGCCAGCGGTGAATCCTGCAAGATATGCTCGGGAATAAATGCCCAGCCGATCCCTCGCGTGAGGATTTGCAGGATGACCCAGTGGCTCTCCACCCACCAGACCTCGGCACCCACTCGCAGACGACGGCTTTCAGCCGTATCGCTGTGCTTTCGGGCCATGATCTGGCGAAACGATCTCAAATCTTCCCAGCTGACCGCCGTATGAGCCAGTGGATGCTCTCGCCCGCAGACGAGAACCAGAGGCACCCATCCGATGGTGTGGAAGCCAAGTTCATCCGGCATCTGTTCGGCGTGCCACATCACGCCGAGGTCCGCCTTTCCTTCCAGCACAAGCCCGCTTATTGCCGTTGACGGCGGAAAAGTCAGCTCCAGTTCGACATGCGGGTATTCCTGCGCGAAGGCTGCGAACAGCGTCGCGATAGCCGGTTCGGGATAAAGCTCGTCGATTGCGACCACGAGACGGCTTTCAACATGATCGCCGAAATTTCTGGCGACGGAAATCAGATGTTCACGCCGGGCAAGCAGCAACCGCGCTTCCGGCAACAGCCTCGCACCCGCCTCCGTGAGCACAGGATTGCGGGATGCACGGCTGAACAGCTTGACGTCAAGATCGTCTTCCAGCGAGGAAACCAGCACACTGACGGCGGACTGCGCCTTACGCAAATATCGCGCAGCAGCGGAGAACGAGCCGTGATCCGCTGAGGCCACAAAGGCTTCTAGCTGTTCGAGTTCGATACTCATTTATCGCAAATCCAGATAGTATCTAACTTTTCTTATCGCCAGAATAAGATAGAAGCACGCGCATTAACAACAGGGATTAAAGGAAATGCGCAGTTTTATGGACCGTGTCCGCCACGCAACGATGTTCGAAATCATCGGTCTGGCGATCTTCATACCCGGTTCCGCCTTCATTCTGGACAAGCCTGCAGCAGAGATGGGCGTGATCGGGGTTGTTTCGGCAACCACCGCAACCGTGTGGAATTTTCTGTTCAATCTGGGCTTTGACAAAGCGATGCTGCGTTTCACGGGTAGCGTCAACAAGAGCATGGCCGTCCGTGTTCTTCATGCAATCCTTTTTGAAGCCGGGTTGATCGTGCTGCTGATCCCGTTCATCGCCTGGTATCTGGGAATTTCGCTGATTGCCGCCCTTGTGATGGATATAGCGATTGTCGTTTTCTATCTGGTCTATGCGTTTGTGTTCAACATTGCATATGACAGACTGTTCCCACTACCGCTCGGGCAGACCGCAGAAGCGGTTTGACATCGCTTCAAGAGTGACGCGGCCGCGCCTTAGAGGCTGAATCCAAAAGCGGCATGTGTGTGCGAGAATGGTGATTTTCGAGTACCGGAGCACAATGTACTTTTGGGTACATAGTACCGGAACGGAGACAAGTTGCCATTTGCAGCCACACAGGGCGAGTTTTGGAGTGGGCTCTCAACAGGGGGCGCGGCGTTTGCGCAGGTTTGCCTGTCGCTGCTCCCAGGCGATGAGCAGCAGGCTTGCCAGCACGATGAGGAATGCACCGGCAAACACATTTGCTGCCGGAACCTCCGCCCAGATGAGATAACCGTAGATAAAGGCCCAGATGAGCCCGCTATATTCCACTGGCGCCAGCGCCGAGGCGGGTGCATGGCGAAATCCTTCATAGAGAAGGAACTGGCCGAGCGTCGATACAAGTCCCAGACTGATCATCAGAAGCCAGCCGGAGAGATCGGGGTCCTGCCATGTCCACGGAAAGGACAGCGCGCAGGCCAGACCGAAAAGCAGGCCGGTGGCATACATCTGCGTCATCGTGGTTTAGCTGCGGCTGACGAGCCGGACCAGGATCGTGCTCCACGCCCAGCAGAAACCTGCCACGATGCACATGGCGGCGGGAATGAGATTGGGCGAATGGGTGGGATTAGCAGCAACCGTTACACCGACAAACCCGACGGCGCAGGCGATCCACCTCCCCGGTCCGATTTTCTCCTTGAGCACGAGGATCGACAGGAACATGACCATGATCGGTGCGGAGAAATAAAGCGTGGTCAGTTCTGCCAGCTCGAGATGGCGGGCCGCATTGTAGAACAGCAACCACGCGCCAAGCATAAGTGCGGCACGAAGGACGATGGTGTTGCGATAAGGACTTCGGAAAATGGACGGATGGCGGCGATAGCGTATCAGTACGCCGGTAATGACTACGATCACCAGACTGCGCATGAACAATATCTGCGGCACCTGATAGGTCGCGACGAGCCATTTTACCATCGCGTCCTGAAGGGCGAAACAGGCGTAACCGCCGCAAGCAAGCGCGATGCCTGCGAGCGGTCTTGAGTTAACTGACCCGGTGACCATGGATTCCTCGATCCGGCCCTAGAATCCCTACTGCGGAAAGGGCCACGAACGCTGAATTTGCAGGACTGGAGCGTGTAAGCAAGGGGCTGATATATAACGGCCGCAGACAGGTGTGCCAATGTAGCCAGATTGCAACAAATTGGGAGGCTAAAACACCAGAGATCGATGCGCTGCAGTTCCTGCCGTCACGCCATCAGCGACCGACCAGGCGACGCTGTGCGCGCCACGGGTAATATCGCCCGCCGCAAAAATGCCTGGCACCGTTGTCGTCTTCAACCCGTCTGTCTGTATCGTTCTGCCGAGTGGCAGTTCATCCATTGCGCAGCCTAACGTGCCGGCAATCTGGCTGTTCAGCCAATTGCGTGGCCCGATGTAAAGCGCATTGAGTGGGACCAGTCGCCCGTCTTCAAGCTCGATCTCTGAAATGTCGATCCCCTCGCCGTGCAACGCACGGACCGGGCTGCGTTCTATCTTCACGCCGCGCCGTTCCAGTTCTGCGAATGCCTCCGCATCCGGCTCCAGTCCCTTGTCAATGAAGAAGGTTGTCGATCCCCATTCGGAGATCAGCATGGCCTGATGCACCGACATCGGCGACATATTGAGAACGCCAAGCTGACGGTCGCTGAATTCATAGCCGTGGCAATAAGGACAATGAATGACGGAATTGCCCCATCGCTCCGCGAGGCCGGGAATATCCGGCAGTTCATCCGATATACCGAAAGCAAGGATCAGTCTGCGCCCTTCAACGATTTCGCCGCTATCAAGTTCGATCGCGAAGTTGTCGATTTCGCCACTACCGGAAACGGCCTTCCCTTGTGTGAACCTGACAGTCGGATAGGCTTCGACCTGCGCTTTTGCCGTTTCCAGCATGGACAGCGGGTTGCTGCCATCCTGCGCAAAGAAACCATGCGAATGTTCAGCGAAACGGTTGCGCGGTTTTCCAGCGTCGATCACGCGGACAGATCGCCTGCCCCGCGCCAGATAGGTTGCGGCAGACAAGCCAGCGAAGCTGCCGCCGATAATGATTGCATCATGATGCATGACTGCTCTCCAGATCGAATGTTACGCCGCGCTCCAGCGCGCACTGATGAAAATCCGCGCTCAGCATGGCGAGCGTGACCTCGCCAAAACGCTCCAGAAGAAGGTTTTCGGCGTCGGTGAATGCCTTGCTGAGCGAGGCATTGACTGCCTGCTCCACCAGACAGCCCGGCATTTCGGTGCGGTTTCCCATGGCCAGAAGCGCTGGTTCCCCGATAGCTTCGTAAATGTCGCGCAAGGTAACCTTATTAAGGTCGCAGGCGATCTCCCACCCGCCGCCATGTCCCTTTTCCGAGCGAACATAGCCCTGCTCACGCAGGCCGCCCATGACACGTCTCACGACGACTGGATTGGTGGTCATGGCCTTGGCGAGAACCTCCGATGTGACAGGCCCTTTATGTTCCGCCATGTGGAGAAGGACGTGCAGAACGCCCGATAATTTGCTGTCTCTTTTCATGTAACTATAAATGTTACGAGAATCAGCAAATGTCAACACAACCAGTGAAAAGCACTGGGTCAGATAAATGTGATCGTTACGAAGTGGTTTGGATTATCTATAGATTTCAGGCTTGTAACGGCTGCCAAGACGGTAACGATTGCCGGCATAGATCAGCTTGTTGACGGTCGCAACCGTTTCACCCGTCCATGTCCGGCGGTCCAGAAGCAGGCAGGCAATACCATCATCGAGACGCAGCAGACGCGCAATTTCCGCGTCTGGTGTTATCGCCGAAATGACCTGCTCAACCTCGGTCATCGGGGTGCTTTTCTGAAGATAATCGTAAGTCGTGATAGCCCGGAAGTCCTGCAATTCGTAATGCTGCACGAGGCTCGTATTGACGAACCGCTCCTCAAGCTGCACCGGCACCTCGTTTTCGAGGTGCACGATCAGCGAATGGGCGATGGGGATACTCTTATGCAGTTCGAACGCATTGAGCAGTTCGGGCGTCGGTTCGATAATGTCGAGGGTGACGACTTCGGCGCGGTGCTGCCCGCCACGCGCCTTGATTTCATTGGCGATGTTGACGACTTCGATCAGCGTCGTTTCCGGCTTCGGGGGCGCGACGAAAGTGCCGACGCCCTGAATACGTTTCAATATGCCCTGATCGGTCAGTTCGCGCAGGGCCCGGTTGACGGTCATCCGGGAAATGCCGAGTGCATCCACCAGTTCATGTTCCGAAGGCAGGCGATGATTGCCGGGCCAGCGACCGGAGCGGATGTTGTCCAGCACCTGCGCCTTGACCTTCTCATAGAGCGGCCCGGCGGTTTCGGGCAGTTCCATGTCGGCGGCATGATGGGATTCTGATTTGTCGCCAGCACCCATGAGTCACATCCCTGTCCGTATGATCGTTTTCAAGCCGTCCGCTTCACCGGCAATCAGCCGGGCATAGGCGTCCGGAACCTCATCGAGCGAAATTTCCCGGTCGACAAGCTGCAACAGCGACGCCTCAAGATCGGGCAGGATTTTTGCAATTTCACGCAGTTCGTCCTGATAGGCATGGCAGCCGATCAGGCTGATCTCCCGCTCGACCAGACTATTCGGATCAAGCTCGATCCTGCCGTGGGATATGCCAACAAGTGCCAGCGAACCGCCGCCGGAAAGCACGTCGAGCGTTGCCTTGAGGACGTCGATATTGCCGGTGGCATCGATCGCATAGCGGATTGGCTGGCCATCGAGTGCGGCTTCAATTGCCGCCTTGTCGAGTGGAACCCTGGTTGCGCCGGTGACAGTTGAAACAAGACTGGCGCGCTGCTCGTTGCGGTCGCAGACCAGTACAGGACCGTCATGCAGGCGGGAGAGAAGAAGTGCTGCAAGCCCGCCGATCGGCCCGCAACCCACAACGAGGACCGCTTCGCCCGACGGTACGCGCTGCTTGCGGATGGCGTGCAACGCCACCGAAAGCGGTTCGCCCATGGCGGCGACCACCGGGTTGATGGCCGGATCGTAATGAACGAGGAGCCGTGCAGGAAGTGCTGTCTCCTCGGCAAAACCGCCATCGCAGACTTCACCGATGAACCCCAGCGTTTCGCAGACATTGTGCCTGCCGCTTTTGCAGGACTGGCATTCGCCGCACCAGTAGCGGGAGTCCGCGATCACCGTATCGCCGGGTTTGAAGCCGGTCACGCCAGCACCGGTTTCAGTCACGACACCTGCAAATTCATGGCCTGCGACCGAAGGTGACCGGCTGATCCACTGCCCGGTCATGAAATTATGCAGATCGGAGCCGCAGATACCGGCAGCCGACACTTTCAGCCGGACCCAGCCCGGCTTAGGCCGCGACGGCGGGTCGATTGTCTCGACCCGCAAATCCTTCGCCGCATAAAGCCGGACAGCCTTCATCGTCAGCCTCCCCGGCTCTTTCTAGAGGTAATCCTTGCGGATTTCTGACACGGCGTTCTCGTGTGAGGAGAACCCTTCGTAACGCGCCAGTGTGCGGGCATGTTTTGCAAATTCCGGATAGGCGGAAGCCGTCACATAGCCGATGGACGAACGCTTGACGAAATCCGTTACCGAAAGCGGACCATAGGTGCGCGCCCAGCGGCTGGTCGGCAGCACGGCATTGGGGCCGAGGCCGAAATTGCCGACGACGACCGGCGTATGCGGCCCCATCAGGATTTCGGCAGCTTCGGTGATGTGGCCGAGATGCGCGAACGGATCGGTCGAAAGAAGCTCCAGATGTTCCGGCGCATAGTCGTTGATGAACTTGTAGCTCTCTTCCACGGAAGACGTCAGGACGATGCCACCATATTTGCCGGTAAGCACGGTTTTGGAGAAGCCGACGCGCTGTTCGGTCATGCGTGCCCAATGGTCCGGCAATGCGGCAAGCGCTTCTTCCGCGACACGGCGGCTGTGCGTGACGAGCCATGCCGACGAATCCGGGCCATGTTCCGCCTCGATCAGCAGATCGAGCGCGGCAAGGCCGCCCTTCACCGTATCATCAGCGAAAATGACGGCTTCTGAAGGGCCCGCAGGCAGGCCGGGATCGATGACGCCGCCGAGCAGGCGCTTGGCTGCGACCACCCATGGGCTGCCGGGGCCAACGATCTTGAGCGCCGGTTTCACCGTTTCCGTGCCATAGGCGACGGCAGCAACGGCCTGCGCACCGCCAACCTTGTAGACGGTTTCCACACCGGCAAGGCGTGCTGCAACGAGCGTGGCAGCATCGACGGAACCATCCGGCGTCGGCGGGGTGACGATGGCAAGATCAGGCACGCCAGCAACCACAGCCGGAACGGCGGTCATCATGGTGACGGACGGAAACGCCCCCTTGCCGCGCGGAATATAGAGCGCGACGGAGCGGATCGGGGTGAAGCGGTCGCCTGCAAAGGCACCGGGACGCATTTCCTTCAGCCACATGGCCTCTGGCTTCTGCTCCTCATGGAAATGGCGGATATTGTCGATACCGAACTGGATCGCCTCGATCACGTCCTTTTCCACCTTGTCGAAAGCGGCATCGAACTCGGCTTCCGTCGCCTTGATGTTCGCCGGATCGACTTCAGCCTTGTCGAGATCGCGCGCAAAGCGGACAAGCGCCGCATCGCCTTCTGTGCGAACGGCTTCGATGATCGGCTTCGCCTTTTCAATAAAGCCGGACAGATCGGTTTCCGAGCGCTTGAGAAGTTCGGCGCGCGCTGCGTCGTCCAGTTTAGCCAGTTCGTGAAAAGAAACATCGGACATGATGGGCTCCTTGCTGGTTGCGGTGGTGGCGCAACCCGTCATTTCGATTTGAGGAAGATGTCGAGCCCGACCAGCCGGTCGAGCAGGAAGATAGCAGCAGCGGCACAGGCGATGAAGACGACGGAGATGGCCGCAAGGTCCGGTGTGATGATGGACCGGATCGAATTGTAGATCTGCACCGGCAGCGTCACGATGCGTGCATCGACCAGAAGCAGGCTTACCAGAAATTCGTTCAGCGCCAGAATGAACATCAAGAGCGAGCCGCTGATGACGCCCGGCACGACGACCGGTAAGGTGACGAAGAAGAAGGTCGAGATCGGCCCTGCTCCGCAATTGGCGGCGGCGAGTTCCAGATCGGCATCGAGATTGGCGGCACTTGCGGTCACCGCCCAGATCATGAAAGGCAGATTGATGACGCAGGCTGCAATCCCCACCGGCCAGAGCTGGCCCAGAATGCCGGCCTGACCGAAGACCAGCATGAGACCAATACCAGAACCGATCAGCGGAATGGTGAAGGGCAGCAGCAGATAAATCTGGATTGTCTTTTCAAACCGCACGGCATATTTCGCCAGCGCTATGCCCGCGAGCGTTCCGACCGGAATGGCGACAATGGTGCAGATGAAGGAGACATAGAGCGAGCGCAGGAATGCATCCCAGAGGTCGCTCGTTCCGGCGATCTTCTGATACCATTTCAGCGAAAACCCTTCTGGCGGAAAGGTAATCATGTTGCCCGATGTGAAGGAAGCTCCAAGCACCACGATGGTCGGTGCGGAAAGCAGCACCAGAACGGCAATCACGAACGTCCATATGACGATGGATTTTGACAGTGGCGAGGTCATTTGCGCGCCCTCCCCACGGCAAGTGTGCCTGCCCCGAACAACGTGAATACGATCCCGACGAGGATGGAACCGACGCCGACGAGAAGCAGCGCAAGCGTTGCGCCCAGTCCCTGATCGGATGTGCGGAAGAACTGGTCATAGATCGCATTGGCGATGAAATCCTGCGACCCGCCGCCCAGAATAGCCGGTACGGCAAAATCGGTGAGCGACAGCGTCATCACCACCAGTCCCGCGCCGATCAGGCCCGGGCGGGCCATGGGCAGGACAACATGGGCGAAGGTCCGCAGCCAGTTCGCACCGAGCGAGCTTGCCGCCGCTTCCATTTCCTCCGGTATGGCCGTCAGGGCTGGCGCCAGCATCAGCACGGCGAATGGCAACATATATTGAATGAGGCCGAACAGAACTGCCGGATAATTATAGAGCAGCCGCATTGGCGCGATACCGACAAGGCCAAGCGCTTCGTTGACCATGCCTTGATTACCGAGAATGATGAGCCAGCCATAGGCGCGCACGACCTGACCGATGAAGAAGGGCAGGAACAGCGCGATCAGCAGGAATTTGCGCAATGCAGCCGATGGCGTGCGCACCATGAGATAGGCATAGGGAAATGCCAGAAGAAGCGTGAATGCGGTCACGACGAGCGAGCCGAACAGGCTGCGCCATGCCACGGTTGCAAAGAGGCTTTCCGTCAGTGCGCGCTTGTAATTGGCGAGCGTGTAATAGTCCGACATCAGGAACGTCGAAGTGTCGAGCGTGCGCAGGCTGGTATCCGCGATCTGGATCAAGCCCAGCACCAGCAGTCCGACCAGAGCAATCGCCGGAAGCAGCATCAGATAAGGCACGGCGCGATTGAACCGCGCGGGCCACAAAAAGGCTGCGATTGCTTCCAGCGCGTCCATGATGCGCCAGACAACCGGATAGGCAGTGCGTGCCGCTCGCATGTTTCAATTCCTGATTATCTGATTGGGGAGCTGCCCCTGAAGGCAGCTCCGGTAATGATAGCTGGATCAGCCCTGCATGATGGCCTTGAACTTCGAGAACCACTCGCTCTCGTTTTCCACCTGCACCTTTGCCGAAATACGGATGAGGTGTTTGAAATCCTCGTCCTTGGTCGGATAGGCCGGATCGTTCACCAGATCGGCGGGCGGGGTCAGGCCCGGCACGACACCCGGCAGGCCAAGGCCGTCGAGCCAGACCTGCTGTGCATCCTTGGTAAGGGCGAAATTGATATATTCCTTGGCCCAGTAAAGCTCGTTTTCCGGCAGGCCCTTTGGAATCCAAAGGCCGTCGGTGTCGAACTTCGCGCCCTCTTCCGGAACGGTCCAGTCGATCTTGACGCCGTTCTTCTGGGCTTCGCGCGCATTGGTGGAAATGGTGCAGGCCAGATCGATTTCACCCTTCTGGAACCAGGTGGTGAAATCCGGGTCTTCGCCGAGAAGCGGCTGCTGCTGCTTCACCTTGGTGATGAAATCCCATGCGGGCTGCATATTGCCCGGAATGTCTTCAAGCTTGCCGCCACCGGCAACCTGTGCCGGGAAGTGGAAGCCGATGCCATCGTTATAAAGCGCGATGCGGCCCTTGAACTTCGGATCGAGCAGGGCGTGCCACGACTTCGGCGGGCCATCCGGGAAGGCTTCCGGACGATAGGCCAGCACATAGACATAGCCATATGTGTTGACGATCGGATAGCCGTCGAGACCAACCGGCTTGGCAAGATCGGTGGTGTTCTTGAGATTGGACAGGTCCGACAGGTCTTCCGTCACGCCGCGCAATGCCGATTTGGTCGCATTGGTGGTCGTATCCCAGTTGACGTGGATCGGCGGAACACGCTTCTGCGCGACCGCAGCCCAGAGCTTCGGCTGGATTTCGTTGTCTTCCGTCAGGTCGTGACGGATGGAAATGCCGGTCTTGGCGGTAAATGGATCAGACACGCCCGCTTTAAGCGCCTCCACCCAGCTGCCACCCCAGGCGCGCACGATCAGTTCCTTCGGCTTTGCCGGTTCTTCAGCGAATGCGCGCGACAGGCCGAGCGATGTCGTGCCGGCTGCGGCGGCGAAAGCACCTGCGCTCTGCAGGAAGCGGCGGCGGTCGAGTATCAGAAAAGGCTTCTTCAGATTGCTCATTTTGTTTCTCCTCTGGAGTTTCCCGTAACGTTTTAGTTCATACGGCAAAGACGATGAGATCGCGGGCGTTCCAGCCAAGATGCACGGTTTCACCTTCTGCAAACTGGCTATGGCCGATGGGATCGTGGTCGAAGACGCGCATCAACACGTCTCCTAACGCAGGAACCCGCAATTCATAGACGATGCGTTCGCCCTCGAAGATCGCATCCGTAACGATGCCTTCAAGCACGGTATCGAGTTCCGCATGCGCTGCGGCGCTGCCGCCGATACGGATCTGTTCGGCACGGATTGCGCACGAGACATTTGCGTTGGCGGTAACCGGTCCGCGCCCCTCGCCTGCCATGCCTACCAGAGCCATTCCTGCATCGACCCGCACGAGATTGCCGTCGAGCGACGATGCCTTGCCGGAAATGAAATTGGTGACGCCGATGAAGTTCGCCACAAAGGCGTTGGACGGGTTGCGATAGGTCTCGGATGGCTGCGCCATCTGCTGGATTTCACCGCCATCCATGACGATGATTTCGTCAGATACGACGAGCGCTTCGCGCTGGTCATGGGTGACATTGATGGTCGTAACGCCAAGTTCCCGCTGGATGCGGCGAAATTCAAGCTGCATTTCCTCGCGCAGCTTGCGGTCGAGTGCCGCCAGAGGTTCGTCGAGCAGAAGCAGGTCCGGTTCGAAAACGAGGGCGCGCGCGATGGCGACACGCTGCTGCTGGCCACCGGAAAGCTCGTGCACGCGCCGTCCGCCGAGGCCGTTCAGACGAACGAGGTCGAGATAACGCTCTACGCGCTCAGGGATCGAACGCGCATCGAAGCGGCGCATTTTCAGCGGAAACGCGACGTTTTCGGCCGCCGTCATATGCGGGAAAAGTGCGAGCTTCTGGAAAACCATGCCGATGGAACGCTTGTGCGGCGGCACGGCGCTGACAGCTTCATCGTTGATGAATATTTCACCGATGCTCGGTTTCTGGAAACCGGCGATGAGGCGGAGAAGCGTCGTCTTGCCGGAGCCGGACGGCCCGAGAATGGTCAGAAAACGGCCCTTGGCGAGATCGAAAGATGCCGCACGCACGGCATGGAAGCCTTTATAGATCATGCTGACATTGTTGACCGATACGGCAGCCGGTCCGTTGGAGACTATACGGCCAGTTCCGGTTTCGGTTGTATTCATCACTGTTTCCCATTTCAGTCAAAGTACCGGAAGGTACTTTATGAAGTTATTTCAATGCTATTTCACGGTATGATGATGTTCTACTTAAGGATATCAGAACCTGAATCAAAAAGCGGCATGTGTGTGCGAAAATGGTGATTTTCGAGTACCGGAGCGGAGCGTACTTGAAGGTACGTGAGCACCGGAACGTAGACAAATTGCCATTTGCAGCCACACAGGGCGACTTTTGGAGCAGGTTCTCAGATGGATGCAAGGTAGCCTCCGTCAATCGGGATCACCTGCCCCGTGACATAGGACGACGCGGCACTTGCCAGAAACACCACGGCGCCCGCAACATCTTCCATTGCGCCGAAACGGCCCTGCGGAATCTTGCCCAGCATCGCCGTCTGCCAGTCGTCATTCTCGTAAAACACATCGGTCATGGCAGTGCGGAAATAGCCCGGCGCAATGCCATTGACGCGGATGCCGGAAGGCGCCCATTCTGTCGCCAGAGCATGGGTCATGCCCATGAGGCCGGATTTGGAAGAACCGTAGGGAGCGGCGGTTGGCACACCGACATAGGAGGTCAACGAGCACAGATTGATGATCGCTCCCCCCTTTCCGCTGTCTGTCATCTGGCGGGCAGCAGCCTGCGCACAGAAGAACGCGCCTTTGAGATTGGTCGCCACGATACGGTCCCAGAGCGCCTCGTCCACATCGAGCGAGGGGCGGATTTCTTCATAGCCTGCATTGTTGACGAGAATATCGAGGCCGCCAAGAGCTTCCGCCGCTTGCGCGACCGCGGCACCACAGGCGGCAACATCGCGCACATCGAGCGAAAGGGTGGCCGAAGCGCGGCCATGGGCGGCGATACGGGATGCCGTTTCGGAGAGGTCGTCGGACTTGCGCGCTGTAATGGCGACATCGGCACCAGCCGAGGCTAGCGCTTCGGCAATGGCCTGTCCCAGTCCCCGGCTTGCACCGGTAACCAGCGCTTTACGCCCGCTTAGGTCGAAAAGCGATAAAACCTGCATCATGTTCCCCTGCGGACCTTTGGCAAAACAATATTGTTGCCCGAACTTCTAACTGTTCCGGGTCGAATGTTTAGCAATTTTTTGTGGTCTCCCCAGCATAGGAACATCTTTTTCATAACTTGTCTATACATATATATACAAAATTGGATTTTAGTCTTAGAACTTCTCTCCCAAAGGCGCGCGACAAGTGACGCGCTGCACCAGAGGAGAACGTGAATGGCGCAGGAAAATGCCCGGTTTGGCGATCTGATTCGACCCGAAATCCGTGGTCTCAGCCCCTATAATGCCGGTCTCACCATTGCCGAGGTGGAGGCGCGCTATCATCCTCCGGCAATCGCAAAACTCGGCTCCAACGAGAACCCGCTTGGACCGTCACCCAAGGTGCAGGCGCTCTTTTCCGGTGCCCATGATCTGCTGCGGCTCTACCCCGACCCGTCGGGACGCGAACTGGCGCAGGAAATTGCGATCGAGTTCGATTGGCCGCAGGACCGCATCATTCTCGGCAACGGATCGGAAGACCTGATCGGCGTAATCTGCCGCACCGTTTTGCGGCCGCGCGACCGGGTGGTCACACTTTACCCGTCCTTTCCGCTGCACGAGGATTATGCGACGACCATGGGGGCAAGTGTCGAACGGGTTGAAGTGACGCCGTCGCTTGAAGTCGACGTTGATGCGCTGGTGGCAGCGGTTGCGACCGCTCCGCGTCTCGTGATGTTCGCAAATCCGCTCAATCCGGTCGGGACCTGGCTGACACCGGAGGCTTTGCAGCGCGTTGTCAATGCGGCTGCTCCGGAGACGTTGCTGGTCGTGGACGAAGCTTATGCTGAATATGCAGCCGGTGACGATTATCCGTCTGCCGCTACACTTCTGCGCGACAGCGGCCTTCACTGGGTGGCGCTGCGTACCTTCTCCAAGGCTTATGGGCTGGCCGGTGCGCGGCTCGGGTTCGGGCTTGTCAGCGACCCGGACTTGCGCGGGTTTCTGGACCGCGCCCGCACGCCTTTCAACGCCAATGGCATTGCACAGGCTGCGGGGCTGGTTGCGCGCCGGGATAAAGACCATCTCGCAAAAGGTATCGCGCTTGCGCTTAGCGAGCGGGACCGGATGGCCGGTTTCCTGAGCGAGCGACAAATCCGTTTTGCGCCCTCCAAGGGAAATTTTCTGTTCATCGACGTGAAATCGGATTCTGTTGTGTTTGCCGAAAAACTGCTGGAAGACGGCGTCATCGTGAAGCCTTGGAAGCAGCAGGGCTACACGACTTTCATCCGCGTCAGTGTCGGTGCGCCGGAAGAAAATGATCTTTTCATGCGCTCTTTCGAGAAAGCCACAGGGCTGGCTTGAGTTTGAAAGCAGGTTTCGGGAGGCTGTCTCCTGATCTCATGCTAGAAAGGTCTCATGAGAGACCTTTTCGACCAGATTGAACCGCGTGAAATCCTGGCGCCGGGCGCTGTGCTTCTGCGTGGCTTTGCGCTTCCAAGTGAGAATGCCGTTCTGAAAGCTGTGGCCGATGTTTCTGCCGTGGCCCCCTTTCGTCATATGACCACGCCGGGCGGATATCGCATGTCGGTTGCGATGACGAATTGTGGAGAATTCGGCTGGGTCACGGACCGGACCGGCTATCGCTACAGTACCGACGATCCGGAAACCGGCCTTCTCTGGCCGACCATGCCGGATGCCTTCCGCGCGCTTGCCCAAACTGCTGCCCGTGAAGCTGGTTATCCTGATTTTGCGCCGGATGCCTGTCTCATCAATCGTTATGAACCGGGTGCGAAACTTTCATTGCATCAGGACAAGGACGAGCAGGATTTCAACAATCCGATTGTTTCGGTGTCGCTCGGTCTGCCTGCGACTTTCCAGTTCGGCGGGTTGAAGCGAACCGACCCGATTGCGAAATATATCCTGCATCACGGTGACGTGGTTGTGTGGGGCGGACATTCACGTCTCTTCTATCATGGCATACTCGCCCTGAAGCGCGGCGAGCATGAAAAACTGGGTCCGTTTCGCCTCAATCTGACATTCAGAAAATCGCGCTGACAGTTGCCAAACGCGATTTTCGGAACGGACAAGCGACAGAAATCGCCTTTTAATTGCGGCGAAGGACCGTTCATTATATGGCGGTTTTGTGGCAAGTGGAGTTTTAGTTAAACGCCCCGCCGTCGCTTCTACTCTCCGGACGCTCCTTCGCAACCTTATCGCGGTAGCCACTGGCTCGGTAGGCGGCAATCGGTTCGATGGCCCCGCCGGTGCGGCGACGTGCTTCCGCGAGAATTGGTTCGACGTCGGTTCTATAGGCGCGTTTCAGCGTATCAGATGCCATCAGCGCATCGTTTTCCTGCTGATAGGTTTCCAGTGCCTCACGATCCACCAGAAGCGCCTGCGCATAGGCACGGCGGATTTCATTGGCGGATGAGATCAGGCTCTCCAGCGGGTCGGTCACATTGTGCGACTGGTCGATCATATGGGCCGGATGGAAGTCGGCCACACCACGATAATCTGCATCCACCAACTCATTGAAAACAAGGAATAATCGATACGGATCGATAGAACCGGCATCGAGATCGTCGTCGCCATATTTGCTGTCGTTGAAATGGAATCCGCCAAGTTTCCCGAACTGGATCAGCCGCGCGACGATCATTTCAATATTGGTGTTGGGCGCATGATGGCCGAGATCGACCAGACATTGCGCCTTTGGCCCTAGCGTCGAGGCGATGAGATAATTGGTGCCCCAGTCCTGAACCACCGTCGAGTAGAAGGCCGGTTCATACATTTTATGCTCAGAGAACAGGCGCCAGTCGTCGGGTAGTGCGTGATAGATTTCACCCATGGAAGCCAGATAGCGCTCAAAGGCGCGGGTGAAATTCTGCTGACCCGGAAAGTTGGAGCCATCGCTCAGCCATACGGTCAAGGCTTTGGAACCTATGGCTTTTCCGATTTCGATGCATTCGATATTGTGCTCTACGGCTTGCGCCCGCACTGCCGGATCGACATGGGTAAGCGACCCGAATTTGTAGGAAAGCTTCTGGTCTGCGCCGTCGGCAAATGTATTGGAGTTCATGGCGTCGAAGCCGAGACCAAGCGCTTCGGCATGGGCTTTGAGCTTCTTCGGATCGGCCTTGTCCCATGGAATATGCAGGGAAACATTCGGTGTGGCACGGCAAAGCTCGTTGATGACGGCGCAATCGTCGAGCTTGTCGAAAATGCCGCGCGGCTCGCCGCCGCCCGGGAAACGCCCGAAGCGGGTGCCGCCTGTGCCTGTGCCCCATGAAGGTACGGCCACGTAATAGGCCGCCACCTTGTCTGTAATCGTGTCGATCTCGATGCCACGGCGCAAAAGCTGTTCGCCGAGCGCCTGATAATCGCTCTTCAATGATTTCTCAAAACCGGAATTATGCTCGGCGATGAAATCGGCCGCAATGCGTTGCTCGGACATGGTTCCTCCCAGAATGTCCAGATTATATGGTCAGCGCGGAAAGCTCTGCTGGTTTCCGGCGTCGACATTGATGATGTTGCCAGTCGACTTGGCCGAAGCATCGCTTGCAAGAAAGTAAATGGCTTCGGCAATGTCTTCGGGGAAAACATTCAGCTTCAGCATGGAGCGCTTGCGATAATGTTCCTCAAGCTCGGAAACATCAATCTTCGAGGATGCTGCACGCTGTTCGCGCCACTCGCCGTCCCATATCTTGGAGCCGCGCAGAACCGCATCTGGGTTGACCACATTGACGCGGATTCCGGCATCTGCACCTTCCAGCGCCAGACAACGCGCCAGATGGATTTCTGCGGCCTTTGCAGCGCAATAGGCCGAAGCATTGGGCGAAGCTGCAAGCCCGTTCTTCGAGGCGACAAATACCACATTGCCGCCGATTTTCTGGCGGCGGAACAAGCGAAACGCTTCCCGTGAAACGAGGAAGTAGCCGGTCGCCAAAATGTCGATATTGCGGTTCCACATGGAAAGTTCGGTGGCTTCTACCGGCGCGGATGATGCAATACCAGCGTTGGAAACCAGAATGTCGATGCCGCCCAGCTCGACGCTGGCTTCGACAAAAGCGTTTGCGACGCCCTTTTCGTCGGTCACATTTAACTCGACGCTGCGAACCTGATCGGCGCCATAACGCTTTGACAGATTGGCGTGAGCGGATTTGAGCGATTCTGCGTCAATATCCGCCAGAACCACGCAAGCACCTTCGCCTGCAAGCCGTTCTGCTGTGGCAAAGCCGATGCCGCCAGCGCCGCCGGTAATGAATGCAATGCGCCCCGCGAGGCTTTTCGGCTTTGGCATGCGCTGCAGCTTGGCTTCCTCAAGCAGCCAATATTCGATATCGAAGGCTTCCTGTTCGGGCAGGCCCTGATATTCCGATACGCCGGATGCACCGCGCATCACGTTGATCGCGTTGACATAAAACTCACCGGCGATGCGCGCAGTCGCCTTGTCGCGTGCGAAGGACAGCATGCCGACACCGGGGATCAGGAAAATTACCGGATTGGGATCGCGCATCTTCGGCGAATTGTCATGCTTGCACGCCTCGTAATAGCGCTTGTAGTCGGCGCGATAGGCTTCCAGTGCACCCTCAAGTCCGGCAACCACGGCATCGATATCGGGCTTGGCCGGGTCGAAATTAACGACCAGCGGACGGATTTTGGTGCGCAGGAAGTGATCCGGGCAGGACGTGCCAAGCGCTGCCAGCGGGCGCAGATCGTTTGAATTTACAAATTCCAGCACGGCATCCTGATCATCGAAATGACCGAGCTTGCGCTCATCCTTACCGATAAGTCCGCGAATTTCGGGCATCAGCCGTGCTGCAATGGCACGGCGCTCGGAAACTGGGAGGCTCTGCGTGACAGCACCGCCAAAAGCGGGCTTGCCTGCCGTCTTCTGATCCAGCCATTCAATGGCCTTGTTGATGATGGCAAGCGTGGTTTCATAACAGACTTTGGCATCATCGGCCCAAGTGAAAAGTCCATGACTTTCAAGGATAACGCCCTTAGCGTTGGGATTTGACTTCACGAAGACTTCAAGGTCGAGGCCAAGCTGGAAACCGGGACGACGCCATGGCAGCCAGCCGATTTCGCCGCCGAAAATCTCGGCAGTCAGTTCACGAGAGTTCTCGGATGCAGCGATTGCTATGATCGCATCGGGATGCATGTGATCCACATGCTTGAAGGCGACAAATCCGTGCAACGGCGTATCGATGGAAGCGGCGCGCGGATTGAGGTTGAAGGTGCAGTGCGGCAGGAAACCGACCATGCGGTCCTCGTCCTCGACGCCCTTATAGATGCCCTTCAGAGCATCCAGCTTATCCTGATAAAGCGTGGCGAAACCGTCGAGCTTGATGGTGCCGACATCGCCGCCCGAACCTTTAACCCAGAGAACCTGAACTTTTTCGCCAGTCAGCGGATCGGTTTCCTCCACCTTGGCGGACGTATTTCCGCCGCCGTAATTGGTGATGCGCTTGTCGGAACCGAGCAGATTGGAGCGATAAAGCAGCTTGCCCGGCTCATCCATCGTTGCCGCTCTGGCATCATCCCACCGGTTTTCGAGAAGTCTGCTCTGGGCCACCATGTCATCCTCCCAATTCTGTTATGGTGAATCGCAAGCCGCCTGTACGTCTGCATGTCCATCCGCATGCATGTCCAATGTGCCAGCGATCATGTTGCGGCAGATATGACGTATCAAACGAATTGCTGTCAATCATAAACGATCATAATCAATCATTAATGTGACTATTGCGCCCTATTATGATTGTTTGTGATTGACATGAGCGACATTTATGCCCGATACAAAGACAAGGAGGAGCCATGCACGAAAGAGAGCGCCACCGCATCATCCTGAGTGCTGTTCAGGAAAAGCCGGTGATTACCATTCAGGATCTGGTGGAATTGACGGAGGCGTCGGAAGCGACCCTTCGCCGGGATATTGCTTCGCTCCATATGCAGGGCCGTATCAAGCGCGTGCGTGGTGGCGCAGAGGCTATTCATCCGCCACAGTTCGGAAATCTCGCAGGCCGTCCTTTCAAGGTTTCGGAGACCGAAAACACGGACCGCAAACGTGCAATCGCTCGCGAAGCCGTGGCGCTTTGCGAAGAAGGCGACAGCATCATCATCAATGGCGGGTCCACGACTTTCCAGATGGTGCATTATCTTGCTCCGCGCCGCCTGCAGGTGCTGACCAATTCGTTTGCTATCGCCGAACATCTGCTACGCCAGTCAAAAAGCACGGTGATCGTGCCCGGCGGTGCGATCTATCGCGACCAGAGCCTTATCCTGTCGCCTTTCGACAATGACGTTATTCGTAATTTCTACGGACGGCGCATGTTCATGGGCTGTCAGGGGATCAGTCCGCTCGGCGTCATGGAATCCGATGCGCTGATCATCCAGAGCGAACAGAAACTGATGGGCCAGGCGGACGAACTTGTTCTGATGGTTGATTCAACGAAATTCACACGCCGCTCCAGCCTCATCCTTTGCCCTCTCGACCGGGTCAGCACACTGATCACCGATGACGGCATTTCGGACGACGCGCGGCGCATGGTGGAAAATGCGGGCATCCGGCTCATCGTGGCGCAGGTCTCCGCAAATGCCGGCAAGGGCGACCCACGGGAGGATTCCGCCGAGGTGGCCTGAGCCGGAGCAAGCGAAACATATGTCTTTATACTGGGAGGAATGAGACATGAAACTTTTCAAGAAACTGGCACTAGGAACTGCGCTGGCTGTTGCCTTCATGGCGGCCCATGCGCAGGCCGCCGACATGAAGATCGGACTTGTTGCGAAGTCGCTCGGCAACGGCTTCTTTGAAGCTGCCAACAAGGGCGCGCAGGAAGCTGCGGAGGAACTGGGCGGCGTAGAGGTCATCTATACCGGCCCGACCACCACGACGGCGGAAGGTCAGATCGAGGTCATCAACTCCCTCATCGCGCAGGGTGTGGACGCCATCGCCATTTCGGCCAACGATCCGGATGCTGTCGTCCCTGCCCTGAAGAAAGCTGCACAGCGCGGCATCAAGGTGATCTCGTGGGATTCGGGCGTCGCACCTGAAGGCCGTATCGTCCACCTCAACCCGTCATCCAACGAACTGATCGGCAAGATGTGCCTCAAGCTTGCAGCCGATCATCTGCCGGACGGCAAGGGCGATTTCGCGATCCTGTCTGCCACCACCACCTCGACCAACCAGAACATCTGGATTGGCGAGATGAAGCAGCAGCTCAAGGACTTCCCCGGCCTCAATCTGGTGACCACCGTTTATGGTGACGACCTGGCCGACAAGAGCTACCGTGAAGCACAAGGCTTGCTGACTTCAAATCCAAATGTGAAGGTCATCGTGGCCCCCACCACCGTTGGCGTTCTCGCTGCCTCGCAGGCCGTAAAGGATGCGGGCAAGATTGGTGATGTCTATGTGACCGGCCTTGGTCTTCCGTCCGAAATGGCCGGCGCCATCAAGTCGGGCGCAACCAAGGAATTCGCCATCTGGAACCCGATCGACCTTGGCTATTCGGCAACCCAGATTGCCTACCACCTCGTAAAGGGTGATGCCGATGGCAAGCCGGGCTCGGAAATCGAAGCCGGACGCATGGGCAAGATCAAAATCGGCGAAAACGGCGAAGCCGCAATGAGCGATCCTTTCGTCTATGACGCGTCGAATATCGACGAGTTCTCCAAGGTCTTCTGATCGGAAAGCGCATCCGAAAAGTGGAAACCGGTTTTCGGAAAAGATGCGCGTACAAAAAAGCGGCATTGGATATGCAAGCTCAATGCCGCCTATCGTTTTCCAAACCCGATTTCAGGTATCTGCGATGAATGCAGCCCTTCAATCCAGCGGCCCATCCGGCGGAGAGCGGACGCTTTCCGCCACGGATCAGCCCATTCTGGAAATGCGCGGCATAGCCAAGACGTTTCCGGGCGTGCGTGCGCTCGATGACGTGAACATCGCGCTTTATCCCGGCAAGGTGACGGCGCTGATCGGAGAGAATGGCGCTGGCAAATCCACGCTTGTGAAAATCCTGACTGGCATCTACCAGCCCGACGAAGGCGAAATCCGCATCGACGGCAAGCCCGTGCATTTCGCAACCGCACAGGATGCGACCGATCATGGCGTGACGGCCATTCATCAGGAAACCGTGCTCTTCGACGAATTGTCGGTGGGCGAAAACATCTATCTCGGCCATGCGCCGCACACCAAATTCGGCTTCGTCAACTGGAAGGCCGTCTATGCCCGCTCGCAGGCGCTGCTGTCCTCGCTGGAAACGACGGTCGATGCCCGCATCAAGCTGAAAGAACTGTCCATCGCCCAGCGCCATCTGGTGGCGATTGCGCGGGCGCTGTCGGTGGATTCGCGCATCGTCATCATGGATGAGCCGACCGCAGCGCTCTCGCGCAAGGAAGTGGACGATCTGTTCCGCATCGTGGCGCGGCTGAAGGCACAGGGCAAAGCCATCCTGTTCATCAGCCACAAATTCGATGAAGTCTATGAAATCGCCGATAATTATGCCGTTTTTCGTGACGGTCACGCGGTTGGACACGGTGTGCTTGCCGACACGCGGCAGAACGATATTGTGCGCATGATGGTCGGGCGGTCTGTCGAACAGGCTTTCCCCAAGCAGGATGTCGCCATCGGCAAGCCGGTGCTCAAGGTCGAAAACTATTCGCATCCAACTGAATTCCGCGACATTTCCTTTGAGCTTCGCAAGGGCGAAATCCTTGGCGTCTACGGCCTTGTCGGCGCTGGACGTTCGGAATTCGCACAATCGCTGTTCGGCATCACTAAGCCGTCGCGTGGCCGCGTGACGCTTGAAGATCGCGAGATCAGTATCCACCGCCCCGGCGATGCGGTGGCACATGGCATCGTCTATGTGCCGGAAGAACGCGGGCGCCATGGCGCCGTGCTGCAACTGCCGATCTTCCAGAATGTATCGCTGCCGTCACTCGCCCGCACCTCGCGCAATGGTTTTCTGCGCATGGCGGAAGAGCTGGCGCTGGCGCGCAAATATGCCGAGCGTTTCGACCTGCGCGCAGCAGCGCTTTCGGTCCCTGTCGGAACCCTTTCCGGAGGCAACCAGCAGAAGGTCGTCATCGGCAAGTGGCTCGCGACCAATCCGAAGGTCATCATTCTCGATGAGCCGACCAAAGGCATCGATATCGGTTCCAAGGCAGCGGTTCACGCCTTTATCAGCGAATTGGCGGCGGAAGGGCTCAGTATCATCATGATCTCGTCGGAACTGCCGGAAATCATCGGCATGTCTGACCGTGTGATGGTGATGCGCGAAGGGCTGATGGAAGGCATCTTTGAGCGCGCCAGCCTCGACGCGGAAGTGCTGGTGCGCGCCGCCACCGGAAACACGGAGTAGACGATGAAACAGTTGCTCAAGCAGCGCGAAATCCTGCTCCTTGTCATTATCGCTCTTCTGGTGGGGCTGTTCGCAAGCCGCGCTCCGGGCTTTGCCAGCGCACATAATCTGGCGAATATTTTCAACGATACGTCCATCCTCATCATTGTCGCGCTTGGACAGATGGCGGTGATCCTGACCAAGTCAATCGATCTGTCGGTCGCCGCCAACCTCGCCTTTACCGGCATGGCGGTGGCTATGCTGAATGCGACCTATCCGGGCCTGCCGCTCGTGTTTCTCATTGTGCTGGCAATTGGCATCGGCGCGGTTCTGGGCGCCATCAATGGCATTCTGGTCTGGAAGCTCAACATTCCGGCGATTGTCGTTACGCTCGGCACACTCACCATCTATCGCGGGATGGCCTTTGTGCTCTCCGGCGGCGCGTGGGTGAATGCCCATCAGATGACGGCGCCGTTTCTCAACACGCCGCGCACGCCCTTTCTTGGCCTGCCGCTCCTCGGCTGGACAGCAATCCTGATCGTCGCGCTCGTCTATGTGCTGCTGACGCGGACATTCTTCGGTCGCGCCCTTTATGCCTCCGGCGGCAACCCGACCGCCGCCGTCTATACCGGGATCGATGTGGGCCGCACGCGCTTCTTCGCCTTCGTGCTGTCGGGTGCGCTCGCCGGGCTTTGCGGCTATCTCTGGGTGTCACGCTATGCCGTCGCCTATGTGGATGTTGCAGCCGGATTCGAACTCGACAGCGTTGCGGCCTGCGTCATTGGCGGTATCTCGACACTTGGCGGGATAGGCTCTGTTACCGGTGCGGTTCTCGGTGCGCTGTTCCTCGGCGTCATCAAGAACGCACTGCCGGTCATCGACATATCGCCCTTCTGGCAGATGGCGATTTCCGGCTCTGTTATCATCTTGGCCGTGATCTTCAATGCACGACAGGAAAAGCGGCGCGGACGCATCATCCTGCGCGACAAGGCTGCAAAAACTTACGAGGAGGTTGCGGCATGAATAATGAACAGCGCCGTCATATCCCCGACCGGCTCGGAACGCCATTCTCCCGCATCTTCGCAAGCTGGGAAATGCTTTTGCTTGGCGTGGCAATTGCGATCTTCATCGCGAATTCCTTTGCCTCGCCCTACTTCCTCAATGCCTGGAACCTGTCGGATGCCACGTTCAATTTCACCGAAAAGGCATTGATCGCCTTTGCGATGACGCTTCTCATTATTTCCGGCGAAATCGATCTTTCGGTCGCCGCGATCATTGCGCTCGCCTCGACGGCGATGGGGGCAGCGGCGCAGGCAGGTGTCGGCACACCCGGCCTCGTGATGATCGGCATCGGCACCGGTCTTGTCTGTGGCGCGATCAATGGCGGGCTGGTGGCCGGGTTGAAACTGCCGTCCATCGTCGTGACCATCGGCACGATGAGCCTCTTCCGCGGCATTTCCTATATCGTGCTGGGTGATCAGGCCTTTGGCGGCTACCCGGCAAGCTTTGCCTATTTCGGACAGGGCTATGTGTTCTGGGTGATCTCTTTCGAATTCGCGCTGTTGGTGCTGTTCGCCGCGCTGTCTGGCATACTGCTGCATGCCACCAGCTTCGGTCGCCGCGTCTATGCCATCGGCAATAATGAATTCGCGGCGCGCTTTTCCGGCATTCCGGTCGAGAAAACCAAATTCGTGCTTTTCCTGATGACGGGCGTGATGAGCGGCATCGCCGCCGTCTGCCTGACCTCGCGCCTCGGCTCCACGCGCCCCTCCATTGCGCAAGGCTGGGAACTGGAAGTCGTCACCATGGTCGTGCTGGGCGGCGTGTCGATCCTTGGCGGCTCGGGCACAATTGTCGGCGTGGTGATTGCCGCTTTCGTGATGGGTCTCGTGACCTTCGGGCTTGGGCTTCTCAATGTGCCGGGCATCGTCATGTCGATCTTCATCGGCCTCCTGCTGATCGTCACCATTTCACTGCCGATCCTCATCCGGCAGTTCAAAACAAGGCGCGCAGCATGACTGGCGAACGCTATGCATTTCGCATGAAGCTCAATCCTGGCATGGAAGCGGAATACCGCCGTCGGCATGACGAGATATGGCCGGAACTGGTGGACCTTCTGCACGAGACAGGCGTGTCGGATTACGCGATCTATCTCGATGAAGAGACCAGTACCCTGTTCGGCGTGCTGACACGTAAGCCCAATCACGGCATGGCCGCCCTGCCTGATCATCCGGTAATGAAAAAGTGGTGGGCGCATATGGCGGATATCATGGCAACGAATGCCGATAATTCGCCGGTTTCCGTGGACCTCAAGCCAGTGTTTCACATGCCATGAAGCGCATTGCCATTCTGGATATAGGCAAGACCAACGCCAAAGTCGTCGTGCTTGATGCGGCAAGCGGCGAAGAAATCGTCGCAAACCGCATCTCCAATACGGTGCTGTGCGATGGCCCCTATCCACATTATGACATCGAGGCTCTGTGGCGCTTTTTCCTGAAAAGCCTTGCCGCTTTTGTCAAAGAGCCGGGCTTCGACGCCATTTCCATCACCACGCATGGCGCGGCGGCGGTTCTCGTCGCGAAGGACGGCACGCTGGCCATGCCTGTCCTCGACTATGAACTCGACTATCCGGCTGAAATCCTCGCAGCCTATGCTGACATAAAGCCGGATTTCAAAGATACATTCTCGCCACCGCTGTCGCTCGGCCTTAATCTCGGTGCGCAGCTTCATTATCTGAAGACGACGTTTCCCGCCGATTTTGCGCGGGCGCATTTCATATTCACCTATCCACAATATTGGGCATGGCGCCTGACTGGCATTGCCGCTTCGGAAGTGACATCGCTCGGCTGTCATACGGATCTGTGGTTGCCGAAGGAATCCGCCTTCTCACCTCTTGTCGACCGGCTGGGCATCCGTGCAAAACTCCCGCCACTTCGCTCTGCCTTCGATGCGTTGGGCGAAGTTTTGCCCGAGATTGCAACAGAGGTCGGCCTTTGCAAAGCTGTGCCGGTTCATTGCGGCATTCACGATTCCAATGCATCGCTGCTCGCGCATCTAATGGATCGGGAGGCCCCGTTCTCGGTCGTCTCGACCGGGACGTGGGTGGTCAGTTTCGCCGTTGGCGGCAATTTCGACGGGCTTGACCCGGAACGCGACACGCTTGCCAATGTCGATGCCTATGGTCGTGCTGTTCCATCCGCCCGTTACATGGGCGGGCGCGAATTCGATATCATGACGGAAGGACTGACCGTTCCCCCGGTCATCGACCAGCCCGATATAGCAGCAAAGGTTCTGGTGCAGCACATCATGGCGCTGCCGTCAGCCGTGCCGGGTTGCGGCCCCTATCCGAGTTCCAATCTTCGCTGGATCAATGCTGACACAGCCAGCGATGCAGAGCGCTATGTTGCCGCCTGCATCTATGCGGCGCTGATGACGGAAACCTGTCTCCACCTGCTGGGTGCCGATGGACCGGTTATCGTCGAAGGGCCGTTTGCCGGAAACCCGGTCTATCTTGAAGCGCTGGCGAATTTTACGGGACGAGACGTCGAAGCTGTATCAGGATCGACCGGCACGTCGCTTGGTGCCGGATTGCTCGCAGGTGCAACGGTTCCGGAGAAACACGGCAGGATTTTCAGACCGGGCAATGAAGCCTACGCTGCGTACCGAAAGCAATGGATAAAGAATACGGCATAAATCACTGAAATAATATATAATATGCCCGGAGATAAAATTGATCTCCGGGCTGTTTTTCCTAACATTTCTTTATCCCAAAACCGGTTCCCATTTTTTGGGAGACATGTTCTAGTTCAACGCTTTCTGCCGTGTCTCCACATCGATGAAAAAGGCGATAATACCTGCCAGCGCCAGAAGTCCCGCAAACAGTGCCACGGCGACATAGAAGCTCTGGCTGATGACGAGTGCCAGCGCGGACGGCGCAAGCAAGCCGCCAAGGCGAGCCATCGCGCCCGCCGCTCCCATTCCACTTGCGCGCAATCCTGTCGGATAAAGTTCCGGCGTAAAAGCATAGAGCGCGCCCCATGTGCCAAGCAGGGCAAAGCTCATGATGAGAATGGATACACCGACAACCGCTGAACTGTTGGCCACTGTAAAGAGAGCACAGGCCGCAGCGCTGATGAACAGAAAGGTGATCAGCGTCTTCTTGCGTCCCCACGCTTCCACGCCATAGGCGGCGAGGGCGTAGCCCGGCAATTGGGCCAGTGCAACCACGACAAGGAAGCCGTAGCCGCGGACAAAGCCAAAACCGTCACCGGCAAGCTTGGCCGGTATCCAGGTGAAAATACCGTAATAGGACACCGAAACGAGAAACCAGATTGCCAGCGTCGTCAGCGTGCGCTGGCGCAGATTTGGCGACAGAAGCTTTTCGCCTGTCACCATAAGGGGCGCTTCAAGCCGGGCCTTCGGCAGTAACTCCGGTTTGCCATTACGGCGAAGCACGCGGTTCATGACCGATTTGGCTTCTTCCGGACGTCCCGATTTCAGAAGATGCATCGGGGATTCCGGCACCCAGAGGCGCAGCCAGATGCCGATGAGCGCCGGTGCAGCAGTGACGATGAAGATATAGCGCCATCCATCTTCTACGCCTGCAAGGCTGGTGGCCCATGCCGCAAGGGCAATGATAACGGTGCCGACCGCCCAGAAACCTTCGAGCATGACGAGCCAACGGCCGCGATTTTTGGCGGGAAGGAATTCGGCCATCATCGCATAGTCGACCGGCAATGTTCCGCCGACTGCCACGCCCGTCATGAAGCGCAGGAAGAGCAAAATACCGAAACTCGGCGCAAATGCCGAAAGCAGTCCGAAAACTGCATCGCAGGCGACAGTGATCAGAAGCACGCGGCGGCGGCCGTATTTATCCGCCAGTCGCCCGAAGACCGCCGCGCCGATCAGCATGCCAAGGAAGAACAGCGTGCCGGTCTGCAATGCTTGTGGGACGGTCAGGTCAAAAGTCTTTGCAATGGCAGCACCAGTAAAGCCGACCGCCAGCACCTGCATGGCGTCGGCGGCCCAGACAAGGCCAAACACACCCAGAAGACCGCGCTGAAATGCGCCCGTACCCGCCTGATCGAGCGTCTGTTCGATGGTAACTTTCATGCCGTGATGTGTCCCCTGCTACCGGCTGAAGATATGCTGCCTTTTACAGCGCCGACGATGGGCTGCTGTCAATCGCCCTTTTCAGATATTGCCCGATCTTTTGCCTGCAAATATTCCCAGAAGCTCTCGGCATGGGCCGGAAGTGCCGCATCGTGACGATAGATACGGACCTCGACCGTGAAATCCCAATAGGGATCAGTTGAGGCTGGCACTAGCTCGCCGCGTTGCAGTTCATCATAAATGAGGCTTTCGGGCAGCCAGGCCATCCCCCAGCCTGCAAGCGCCATGGCCTTCAGACCGATCGACATGGTGTTTTCGTGAACCACCTGACGCTTGAACGCGGTACCGGATGCAAATTTCTGCGACAGGGCAGCGCCAAAGAAGGAAAAGTCACCATAGCTCAGATATGGCAAT
Source organism: Brucella sp. MAB-22 (assembly GCF_025908475.1). Classification (NCBI taxonomy): domain Bacteria; kingdom Pseudomonadati; phylum Pseudomonadota; class Alphaproteobacteria; order Hyphomicrobiales; family Brucellaceae; genus Brucella; species Brucella sp. MAB-22. The sequence goes on from NZ_CP109781.1 coordinate 2,045,640, forward strand.
GGCTCCCCGCTGGCTACGGCATGATCAAGGATCGGGCCTGTCGGAGACGGGCGCGAGACCGGCATCAGCCGTTCCGTGCCGAGCACGATATAAGGAAACTGCGTGCGGTCGATCAGGATCGGCACGGAATTATGCGCATAGGTCAGGAAGAAATGAACCTCTCCTTCCGTCAGCGTCGCGATATTGTCCTCGAAACCACCCCGATCCGGACTGAGCAGAGAGCGTATGCTGCCAACATCGTCATCGATCTGCTTCAGCCAGTGCGGAAAGAATGTGACTGTCAGCGTGTGCAAGGCTGAAAATGTGAGGACGGGGTTTTGGACCTCGCGGCTCGGCTGCAGCGCCTTGCGTGTGTTGTAGAACTGGCGAACGGTATCCTGCGCGACTGGCAGGAAGGTTCGTCCCTCGCGAGTAAGCTCTGCAGGAAAAGTCGCGCGATTGACGAGAGTAACGCCAAGCCAGAGTTCAAGCTGCTTGATGCGACGGGAAAACGCGGATTGCGTCACATGCCGGGTATCCGCCGCGCGCGAGAAACTGGACGTTGCCGCCAGCGCGATGAAGTCTTCCAGCCATTTCAGTTCCATTGGGTCGGGGCCTTTCCAGCAAAGGGCAATAAGGCAGTATGGCAATAGGGCAGTATGTTTGGTTCGGCTTGAACGAGACCTTTTTCCTGCTGCCTTACCCCTTATGCAATTTCTGCATAGTGATTGCAAAACATAGCATTGGCAGCTCCCAAGCTTTTTCCATACCGTCCGGCAAAACTGTTAAACGCGCATCTGTTCCGAAAACCGCTTCACGTTTTTCGGGGTGCGCACAATCAATCACATAGATGTCCGAGGACGTGTTTTGGCCAGGGTAATTTATTTGAACGGCGCTTTCGTTGCTGAGAACGAGGCGAAAGTGTCGGTGTTCGATCGCGGCTTTCTGTTTGGTGACGGTATTTACGAAGTCAGCGCTGTCATCGATGGCCGCCTTGTTGATAACGAACTTCACCTCGCCCGTCTGGAGCGCTCTGTCAGGGAACTCGGAATTCCGTTGCCTGCTTCGCTGGACGCCATTCGCGCCGCACAGATCGAGCTGATGAAGCGCAATGAACTGCATGAAGGCGTCGTCTATATGCAGGTGACGCGCGGCGAAGCCGAACGCGATTTCGTCTATACTGACGACATCAAGCCGAATTTCGTCATGTTCACGCAGGCCAAGAACCTCGCCAATTCGCCGTCGGTCCAGAATGGCGTAAGGGTGGATGTTGCACCGGATACGCGCTGGGCGCGCCGCGACATCAAGACCGTCATGCTTCTGGCGCAGGTGCTGGCAAAGAAACAGGCCAAGAGCAAGGGCTACCATGAAGTCTGGCTGGTTGAAGACGGCTTCGTTACCGAAGGCGGTTCATCGACGGCATTCATCATCACCAATGACAATGTGCTGGTAACGCGGCCGAATTCGCACGCTATCCTCCCTGGCTGCACGCGTCGCGCCGTGATCAAGATCGCGGAAGAACAGCACCTTCGCATTGAAGAGCGCCTGTTCACGGTCGATGAGGCGAAGGCCGCCAAGGAAGCGTTTCTCACGAGCGCATCGAGCTTCGTGACGCCAATCATCGGCATTCAGGATCATACGATTTCCGACGGCAAGCCGGGGCCGATCACCCGCCGTTTGCAGGAGATCTACATGGATATGGCTCGCACGGGATCTGAGCCGGTACTTCAGTCGTAACTAACGAATGGGTTTTGCTCGCGAGGTTGCGAACAAGACCTGTTTTCTGCAAAACGATAGAATCCTAGAGGAAGGCCTGCTGCTGCGGGCTTTCCTCATGCGCATTATCGAGGCCAGCACACGGAAAAAACCATGACAGGCAAGGCACGCGACTACGGCATCATCTGCGGCATCATGCAGCCGGGCGAAAACAACGCCATCACCGATGTGCCGGGCGTGCGCGTGGGGCACCGCACGTTGCGCAACGGCGATATCAATACCGGCGTGACAGCAATCATCCCGCATGACGGTAACATATATCGTCGCAAGGTGCTGGCCGCCTGCGATGTCATCAATGGTTTTGGCAAAAGCACTGGTCTCGTGCAGGTCGAGGAACTGGGCACGCTGGAAACGCCGATCCTGCTCACCAATACATTTGGCGTCGGAACCTGCGCCAATGCGTTGATCCGAGAGGCGATTGCAGGCAATCCCGATATCGGGCGCACCACGGCGACCGTCAATCCGGTCGTTCTGGAATGCAATGACGGTCCGCTCAACGACATTCAGGCCATGGCCGTCACGGAAGCCGATGCGCAGGAAGCCTTGCAGATTGCGGGAACGGACGTTAGCGAAGGCAATGTCGGTGCAGGAACCGGCATGAGCTGTTTCGGTTTCAAGGGTGGCATCGGCACATCCTCGCGCCAGTTCGAACTTGACGGCAAGGTGCATCACCTCGGTGTTCTGGCGCTGACCAATTTTGGCCGCGCCGGTGATCTGGTTCTTCCGGACGGGCGCAGGCCTTCGCCGAAGGCCGAAGCACAGCCGGAAAAAGGTTCAGTCATTCTGGTGCTGGCGACAGATGTTCCGATGGAACACCGACAGTTGAAGCGCGTGACCCGCCGCTGTGGCGCGGGACTGGCACGCCTCGGTGCATTCTGGGGCCACGGAAGCGGTGATATCGCCATCGGCTTTTCAACGGCTGTGACATTCGACCATGATGAAACGCGTGATATGGTTGAAATCGCAGTGCTCAACGAAAACCGTATCGATACGCTGTTTCGCGCAGCAGTTGAATGCACGGAGGAAGCCGTCCTCAACTCCATGTGCATGGCTGAACCTATGCGCGGACGCGCCGCAAACCGTCGCTCGCTGGCCGACTGGCTGGAAAGCAACAAAGATTAGGCCCAACAACCTCTGACGGGGTCTACATCAAATCCTGATATTTTCTGTGTATTGCCACATTTGGCTTCGATCATTCCCTAATGGTCGAAGTCGAAGGATGGCAATATGCTGCAAAACCGCGACTCGGCGCGACCCATGGCACGCTCCCACGAGTTTGGGCTGCTTAGGCACAACCGTTGCCGGTATAAGGGCGCTTCGTTTTCGGGGCAGTCATATGCCGAATCGATGACAGCGCTGAAATTTCAGGACCAATTTTTTGACGACATTGTTTGTTCGCCTGACTGTACTGGGAAGTATCCTGCCATTGCTGGCAGCATGCGTCACCGTTGGTCCTGACTATCAGAAGCCAAATGTGCTGACGCCTGCTGGTTGGAACAGCAAGGCTGACAAGCGTGCCCCTCAATTGGGTGATTGGTGGGAAAACCTGAAAGACCCGGTTCTGGATCAGCTGATAGCGGACGGAATTGCCGGTAGCCCGGATGTTGCTACTGCGAAGGCGAAGGTTCGGCAGACCCGCGCCAATTACACCTCGGCCGGTGGCGCGCTTTATCCGCAGTTGGATGGAAGCGGAAGCTTCACGCGATCTGACAGTGGAACTACTCTCGCCTCCAATCAGTCGAGCATGGGTTTCAAAACCCAATGGGAACTCGATCTTTTCGGCGGCAACAGGCGCGGTGTGGAAGCAGCCTACTACAATGTCGAATCCGCAAATGAGCAATTGCGGGCAGCGCTCGTTACGCTGATCGGCGACATCGCAACCAACTATGCAAACTTGCGCGGTGCGCAGGCCAATATTGCCATTGCGCAGCGCAATGCGGCGTCCCAGCGGCAGACCGTAGCACTGACGCGCAGTCAGCTGGAAGCCGGACAAATCTCGCAGGTCGATCTTTTGAGCGCCGAGACACAGGCAGCATCGACTGAAGCCCAGATACCGGGTCTGCGGATCAACTACGCCCAATATCTCAATCAGTTGTCAGTGTTGACGGGCCGGTCTTCTTCGACACTTGCGGGTGTTCTGGACAAATCACGTCCGATACCCGCGATCCCACGCAAAATTTCAGCTGGCCTGCCTGCCGATTTGCTGCTCAGCCGCCCGGATGTCCGCGCAGCGGAACGCGATTATGCAAGTTCAACTGCCAGCATCGGCCAGAAGCAGGCCCTGCTCTATCCAAGCATTTCGCTCACCGGTAACATCAACACCGGCGGCGCCAATTTCGGTGACCTTGGAAAACTGTCGACAATCAGCTGGGCTTTCGGTCCAAGTTTGAGCGTACCGATCTTCCATGGCGGCCAGCTGAGTGCGGATGTCGACGCGGCAAAAGCGGCACGCGACCAGTCGTTTATCGCCTATCGGAAGTCCATCCTGATAGCGCTCAGCGAAGTCGAGAATGCCAGCGTATCGCTCAACCAGAACCGTTTGCGCACCGCGCAGCTACAGAAAATCGTTGGCAACAGCCTCAAGATTAACGAGCTGACGCTGGAACAATATAGAGCTGGCACGAAGAGCTTCGTTGATGTGCTGACGGCGCAGCGCGACCTTCTGAGCGCAGAAACCAACCTTAGTCAGGCCCGGACCGATCTGGTCCTGAATTATGTCGCCCTGCAGAAAGCACTGGGTGGTGGCTGGAACGGCATCATTGATGTTGCGAAACCTGAAGTCGTTGACGGCTATACGGGTCCACGCATCGTCAAGACCCCGCCGCTTCCTCCGCTGACAACCGATAAGAGACCACTATGAAACCCAAGTCGAAACGCCGTTTTCGCTGGCGCCTGTGGCTGGCCGTCCTCATTGCATTGCTGATCGTGGGCTATTTTGTCGTCCGCTCCCTCACGAAAGAAGAACCTCTGCCCGCCACGACTGAAATCAAGCGCGGCGAGATCGAAAGTTCGGTTCTTGCAACGGGTACTTTGCGGCCTAAAAATCTGGTTGCCATCGGCGCGCAGGCGACAGGCCGCATTCTTTCGCTCAAAGTGAAACCGGGCCAGCAGATAAAGGCCGGCGAAGTTGTTGCCCTGATTGACTCGACCAATCAGCAGAACGAGCTGAACAAGGCCCAGGCGTCGCTTCGCCAGAACGAAGCCACCCGTGCACAGAACCTTGCCGATCTGGAGCTGGCCAGGCAGGATCTGGCGCGAAACCAGATGATGATCGGCAAGAATGCCGTTGCACGTGCGGATTACGACAAGGCAGTCAGCACCGTAAAGTCGAAGGAAGCACAGGTCGCCAACAGCGAAGCGGCGATTGCGGCGGCGAAAGTCGACGTCCAGATCGCCGAAACCAATCTCGCTTATACCCGCATCACAGCGCCCATTGACGGCACGATCCTTGCGACGGTGGTTCAGGAAGGCCAGACCGTCAACGCGCAGCAAAGCGCGCCGACGATCGCCATTCTCGGCCAGCTCGACACGATGACCGTCGAGGCGGATATTTCGGAAGCGGATGTTACTCAGGTTCGCGAAGGAATGCCGCTTTATTTCACCATATCGGGACAAAACCTGAAACGTTATGACGCGACGTTGGAAAAAATTGAACCGGCTCCGGATTCCATCGTCAGTGACAAAAGCTTCACGACAACGGCTGTGAGCGCATCGAGCTCGGCGACTGCCTCGGCCATTTACTACAAGGGTATTTTCAGCGTTCCCAATCCGGATGGGCTGCTCAGAACCTACATGACGACCGAAGTTCATATTCTGCTTGCGAAGGCAAAAGACGCCTTGATTGCGCCTGTGACCGCTCTCAAGGACACGAGTGAACCGGGCAAGGCCACGGTTCGCGTGGTGACAAGCGCCAACAAGATCGAAGAACGCACGGTCGAAACCGGCATTACCGACAAGGTCAACACCGAAATCCGTTCGGGTCTGAACGAGGGGGATAAGGTCGTGACCGATAATCAGGTTACTGCTCCTGCCCCGGACAGTTTCTGACATGAGCGATACGCCGCTTCTCTCGCTCAAGGGCGTTTCCCGACAATATCCGTCGGGTGACGACTTCACGACGGTTCTGAACCATGTGAACCTGACCATCGAGCGCGGAGAGATGGTGGCGATCATTGGTGCGTCGGGTTCGGGCAAATCCACGCTGATGAATATTCTCGGCTGTCTGGATCGTCCGTCGGAAGGCGAATATCTGATTTCCGGTCGCGCTACGTCGGAACTTGAAGCTGATGAGCTGGCACAATTGCGGCGTGAGCATTTCGGTTTCATTTTTCAGCGCTATCATCTGCTTGGTGAACTGGACGCCGTAGGCAATGTCGAGATCCCGGCCATTTATGCAGGCCAGAAAAAGGCGGAACGGCGCGAAAAGGCTGAAATGATCCTTCAGCGGCTTGGTATGGGCGAACGCACCCATCACCGGCCCAGCCAGCTTTCCGGGGGCCAGCAGCAGCGCGTTTCCATCGCCCGCGCCCTCATCAACGATGCTGATGTTATTCTGGCGGACGAGCCCACGGGTGCGCTCGACAGCCATAGCGGCGAGGAAGTCCTTGGCATCCTTCAGGAACTGAACCGCGAAGGACGCACCATCGTCATCGTCACGCATGACCGGCAGGTTGCAGCGCGGGCGCAGCGCATCATCGAAATTCGCGATGGCGAAATCATCTCCGACACACGTAACGGTGAGACCGAGCGCCGAGTGATGTCTGTGCCGGTTGAGCAGCAGCAGGCCAAGCCGAGGCTACTGGCCGGGCTTCGCGACCGCTTCAACGAGGCATTCGCAATGGCGCTCCGGTCGATGAATGCGCATCGGCTGCGCACGTTTCTGACGATGCTCGGCATCATTATCGGCACAGCATCGGTCGTCTGCGTCGTGGCGCTGGGACAAGGGTCACAGCGGCAGATTCTGGAGCGGATCAGCGATCTTGGCACCAATACGCTCTACATCAGTCCCGGCAGGGGATTTGGTGACCTGAAAGCCGCGCAGATCACAACGCTCAATCTGGACGATGCCAAGGAGATCGCGAAACTGCCCTATGTGGTGGCTGCGACGCCATCCGGTTCGACGAGCTCAACGATCCGTGTCGGCGACAAGGAAGTCAGCGTTTCGGTGAATGGTGTGGGTGCGGAATATTTCGTCACACGCAACAGCAAGTTGCTCGAAGGCCGGTTTTTCGATCAGCGCAATGTCGATGATCTGGAACAGGTGGCTGTGGTTGATGAAACAGCCAAGACGACACTCTTTCCCCATGAAGTAGGCTCTGTCATCGGCAAGATCATCCTTTTGAACAAAGTGCCAGTGCGCATTGTCGGTGTCGTCAAGGCCGAGGAACGCGGACCGGGTGGCGCGCAAACGCTTGAAGTCTACCTGCCCTACACGACTGTGCAGACACGCATGACCGGCTCACGTTCATTGCAGATGATCCTCGTTCGCGTCGCCGACACAATGGACCCGTCGGAAGCCGAAAAACTGATTACGGCTTTCCTGACCAAACGGCATGGCGAGAAGGACTTCTCAGTCTTCAATACCGACAGCCTGCAAAAGACCATTCAGGCCACGACAGCGACACTTGCCCTTCTCGTGTCCAGCATTGCAGGCATATCGCTTTTTGTCGGTGGTATCGGCGTCATGAACATCATGCTTGTCGCCGTTTCGGAAAGAATCAACGAGATCGGTGTCCGCATGGCCATTGGCGCACGCCAGAGCGATATTTTGCAGCAGTTCCTGATCGAGGCGATTCTCGTTTGTCTGATCGGTGGCGTGCTTGGTGTTCTCATCGCTGCCGGATTCGGCCTGCTGTTTGCGCAGTTCAGTTCGATGTTCCAGCTCATCTATTCGCCCGCCTCCATCGTGGTTGCGCTTGTCTGCTCGAGCCTGATCGGCATCGGATTCGGCTTTATTCCGGCTCGCAATGCCTCCAAACTCGATCCGGTCGTCGCCCTCGCACGGGACTGATCGGTGAGTCTCGGACTTGACGACTCTCTGCCGCCGGATGCCGTTCACGGCTGCAGAATTAACAGGTAGCGGAAACTACCCTTGATTGTTGCATTGCGCATAAATCAATATAAGAAATACCTTTATTAGATTGATATTGCTGATTTTATATATGCAACCGAAGGTAATATCGCCTTTGGGAGGCTATGCATGAGGATATATGTCCCGCAAGAAATTTCTGTCTTTTGGGTCGTTTCGGAAGGGGGTTGTTAACCTTCATTTTTTATTACTTGGGCTCATTCAGGCGACAGTATCTATGGTTCAGGTATCATGCGTAATTTGAGAGAAAATTTCCCCCAGTCTACAGGAAATCGTGCAGAGAACGCTCAGGACCCGAAGCAGCCTAGCGGTCAGGCGGGCAGTCAAAATCCCGCCAGTGACGATGCCTGGAAAATCCATTTTTCGCTCGGTGCGAATGTTCGTTTTACCCGCACGCCAGAAGTTGAGCTTTTGCGTCGTCGCGGCGAGGAACTCCCGAGCATCAATGAGCGCACTCAAGCTGAAGCTGCGCCAGAGATCAGCGTCGAGAAGGTTGCCGAAGCCCAGCCTATGGCTGTCGCACAATTGCAGAAGACCGTGTCGCAGAGCATGGTTCGCTCGCCAATAGCACCGGTGCCGCCCGCAATGCCTGCGGTTCCTGTGGCAGTTGTTGCAGCTTCTGCAGAGCCCGCTCTGGAAGTAGCCCCAGTTGCGGTTGAACCGGTCGCGGCTGACATTGTAAATCCGGCCAAGCCATCGGCCTTTGCCTATCTTTCAGACTTCGCTTTCTGGGAAGGTTGCGACATCGATACGGCAATCGTGCCGGCGGAGCCTCTGGTTTCTGCTGTTCCAGCAGAACCGCGCAAGCCTTTGCCGACCGTTGAATCCATTCTGGCACAGTTCCGTATTCGCGAATGGAACAAGCAACCGGAGCCAGCTGCAGTTGCCCCGATTCAGCCAGTCGTAGAGACACCGGCTGCCCTTGCGCCAGTTGAAACGGTTGCACCGAAACCTGTTGCCACCGTTCAGGTCGAAACGCCCGCGCCGCAGCCGATTGTGGCTGCGCCAGAGATCGCACCCGAAGTTATCGGCGAAGCCACCGAGGACGAAGTTGTACTCACCGTTGCTGAAGCGGAAGAACATGTCTTCGAGGAAGTAGTGGTTCCGGAGCCGATCATCGAAAAG